>DLGQ01000117.1:0-16591 GCA_002482775.1 Flavobacteriales bacterium UBA7690
GGTGTGCCGCCAAGTTGCGCGAAGAGTGAAATGGCTGCATCCGAAGAACACAGCGTGATCGCGCCATCTGTTCCAACATCCGGCGGTGTGTTGATCGTCACCGTTACCGTTGCAGTTTCATCGGGGCATGGTGCGGTGCCAGCTACGGTGTAGGTGTAGACACCAGCGCTCATCGTGGCCGGATCGATCATGCCACCGGCAACAGCGCTCGGTCCGCTCCACGTTCCACCAGCATCGGGTGTGCCGCCAAGTTGCGCGAAGAGTGAAACTGCCGCATCGCTGCTGCAAAGTGTGAGGAAACCGTCAACGATATTGTTAGGCGGAGTGTTCACCACCACGCTCACAGTGGCTGTCGCACTGGGGCAGGGCGCGATGCCATTCACGGTGTAGGTGTACGTGCCGGCGTTCATCGTGCCCGGATCGAATACGCTCCCATTCACAGGACTTGGCCCGCTCCATGTTCCACCCGCATCAGCTGTTCCGCCAAGGGCAGTAGAAAGGTCTTGCGCACCGGACGTGCTGCAAATGGTCAAGGTCCCATTCGTTCCTGCATCGGCGAGCGGCGATACGGCCACAGTAATGGTCGCTGTTTCTGGCGTTCCACCACAAGCGGCGGAACCCAACACCGTGTAGGTATATACGCCGGGTGTATCAGCACCGGGTGTGAAATTCCCAGAATGCGCAACACCGCCCGGCGCGGACCATGATCCACCAGCTGTTGGTGTGCCACCGAGCAAGGGGAAAAGATCGAAGGCCGCGCCATTCTCACATACGGTGATGGAGCCATTGGTGCCCGGATCAACGCCTGTATCGACCGTTATCGTTACACAATCCGTGGCAGTGCAGTTGGGGTGCGAAGGCTGTAGGGCTGTGACACAATAGACCGTTGTTCCGGCCACGTTGGCTATCGGGTTCGCGATGTTCGCATTGGATAGCCCTGCGGTCGGTGTCCAGGTGAAGGTGAATGGCTCCGGTGGGCAGCTCGCTGTTCCGCTCCACCCAACACCGGTTGCAGGCCCTAGCCCGGAGTTGAAGACCACCGTTCCAGCAGCATCACGCAACACGTAACGGTTCTCTCCGTTCCATAGACTTCCAGCTTGGAAGGTCAGCGTGATCACATCGCCTTGTAGCACCGGCACGTTGATGTCCATCTGGTTGCCGGGTGGATCGCCGAGTGCATAAGTGTTCGAGATGCCGTCCACCGTAACGGTGACCTGCGCTCCACCATCCCAGCCATCACCGAACGTGTCGATCAACCTGAGCGAATAGTTGCAGGCTCCTGGTAGCCCGGGTGTGGTCATGGTCGCGCCCAGTTGAACGGGTGTGCCACACGTCGTTACATCCGCTCCCGCGTTCACCACCGGTGGTGCTACGATGGTCACGTTCAACGTGGTGTCGTAGGTGCAGCCGAAATCATCTTTCACCGTGTACACGTAGGCATAGGTGCCCGGTGCAGCAGGCGTTACACAGATCTCGTCGCAATCGCCGCTCGTGCTGGTGATGCTCGGCCCCGACCAATAGCTACTGTCACAACCTTGACCATAAATGGGTGTGAATTCCAGCAGGTCAGGATACAGGTCTGGATCGAAATCGATGTCCCAACTGCATTGGAAGCCATTGTCCGATCCCCACAGGTCACAGATCTGCAAGCGCCAGATCCCGTTCAACTGCGAACCAACGAGACCGTTCATGTTCTCTACGCTCTCGTAAGTGCCGCTCGGCAATGTGGCCGCTGCATTGTCCACCCAGGTGCCGTTGGTCGCATTCGGGGCGAAGCAGTAATTCCAACATTCACCCTGCACGTTCGGAGTGGCGTCATTATCCACCGGAACACCGAGGAACGTTGCGCCACCGCCTTGCTGGTGAAGGGTGACGGATTGACCGGTCGGACTAATGAGGTTCAGCACCAGATCGCCCATGAACGAGTGTTCCATGTTCATGCACACGGAGAGCATGTCGTTCACGTTCGTCAATGTCTGACCGGGTGCGAATTGTGAGAAGATGATCTCCGATTCGAAACATGATCCGACATCGTCGGGAAGGAACACTCCACCACCTAGGTCCGGACCCGGTATCTCCGTCCAAGTGGTCGCGTTCACAACACCTTCCAAACACAGTGTTTCTCCAGTGCAGCCGAGCAGGTCTCCAGTCGTGCCGATGAAGTCCGGTTCGGTGCCCACCATCACCAGCAGGTCGGTGCGGTTCGCACTTGCACAGCCGTTGTTGTCCACCAAGTACAGCTGCGCCTTGAATCCACCCGCTTGGGTGTAGGTGTGCGAAACGCTCACGGGTGCATTGTTCACCACGGTGCCGTCACCGAAGTCCCATTGCCGCGATGCGATGTTGAAGCCGGGTGCAGCGGATGATGTCGAGCTGTTGAAGGTGATGGACTCGCCAACGCAGATCTTCACGGGATCGGCCTGGCTCATGGTAGCAGCAGCAACCGGCCGTTGACAAGGGGTGTAGCAGTTGATGCTCGCCGCGAATACCCCGACGCCCGTGTCGTTGGAGCGGAAGACGATGGTGAGGCAGCCCGTGCTGTTCAACGGCGAGGCGTTCACCGTAACACCTTGAAGCGATGTACCCGCGTAACTGCCCAAGGTGGTGGCCGCCGTGCTGGACCCATCATAGATCGTCATCTGATCCATCGGTGCCCCACCGGCCCCGCTCAAGTTGAAGGTGAGGAAGGTCAGCGATACAGCATCGTTCGGCGTATCGGGACAGATGGTGTAGGTGAAGTTCTCGTTGTTGGAATAGCCGACCGCGCCCTCGCCACCGCTGTCCAGGAACGCGCCAACGCACGTGTTCACCGTGCCGTTGAAGATGGGGTAGGCCTGTCCAAGTGTAGTTCCGCGCCAGAGCAGGAACGCGGCTAAGAAAAAGGAAGCACGCAGCATCCACCACAAGCCATGGCAGACCTGTTGGTGGTAATTGGAAAGGACATGAACCCTCGTGGAGAGTCTCGTCATGCGGGCGGTGAACTGTGCTTCGCCGGGCAGGCAAAGCGTTTGAAAAATAGAGCCTTCTCGCTTGCCAATCAACCCCCGACCATCAATTTGGACCAACCGACGTTTGTGCAGGACGAACCATCCCGATCAGCCGATCAGTGGCGAGCCTGAAAACAATATGGATCAACGCAAGAGCGTAACGTGCCCGTACAGGATACGTTTCTGGAGCGTCTGGGCGGAACGAACGTTCAAACGCCACGTGAACACACCAGCAGGAAGCACGCTGCCACCGCTTGTCCCATCCCACCGTACAGCAGGATCCGTAGCGGCGAACACTTCCTTACCCCAACGGTCGAAAATGCGCAGCTCGAATTCACCGTTCGAGATATCGTTCCCCTCCACACCGAACGTTTCATTGTCCACATCCCCGTTGGGCGTGAACGCGTTCGGGATGTAGATCAGGAAAAGGTCGTCCACGCGCACATAGCGGATCAATGTGTCCGTGCAGCCCAGCACATTGCTCACGATGAACTGCACAGGGTAGTCGCGACCGTAGTCGTTCGGGAACGTGACCTCTGCTGTTGGACCAGTGAATTCGCCGAACGGTCCGAAGTCCCAGGCATAGTCCACGGCCCATGGCCCAGCAGCTTCAACGAAACGCCCCACAGGTTCCATCACGCTCAATGGTGTGGACACGGTGAAGTCCGCAACAGGCAGTGGTATGGCTCGAATTGCATCTACAAGCAAGGTGTCCGCCAAGCACCCGTTCGGCCACGTCACCCATGTCGCTACATCGAACCAGCCGGCTTCGGGGTACACATGCACTACGGAATCCGGACCATCGATCAACGATCCATCACCGAGATCCCATCGCACGAAGGCACCACCAGCGGTATCCACCAGATGGAACGTTGTAGCGAACGGCGCACAGCCATAGGTGGTGTCGGTCAGCACTTCCAAAGGCGGTGTGCGCAGTACCGTGATCGCTGCACACGTGGAGATGGATGGTGTTTCGCAACCATCGCTAAGTGTCACGCAGATCGTGGAATCCACTTGCAAGGAATCGCGGATGGCGGAGACATCCAACGCAGAATTGCTCCAGGCATAGTGGTAGTCCCCATCGCCACCGACCACACCAAGTACCTCGAGCAAGAACGGTACATCGTGGCATTGTTCGAAGTCCACCAAAGGTTGCATGGAGAGCGGCTGCCGTACATCCACGATGGCCTCCACGGTATCCGTAGTACATCCGTTCGCATCCTCCGCTGTCACACGGTATGTCGTCAACGAATCCGGCGAAACGGTGTGTGGGCCGTTCCCAACAAGGCCTTCGTTCCACGTGAGCGTTACACTGCCCGTGCCACCTGCCGTACTTGCGGAAAGGCTGTGGGTCCCTGTCAAGCAGATGGTGGAATCGTGTGGTGTGGTCTGCCAAACGAACGCATCCGGTTCGGTGATCTCGGCGTACACGGTATCTACACAACCGTTGCCACCGGGACCTTCACGTACGATCACCGAATAACTTCCGGCAGGTGCGTTCAGTTCATCACCATACACAGAAGCGGTGGTCTGTATCACACTATTCTGAGCATTGCGCCATTCGTAGGACCATGGCCCGCCGGGACCCATGCTCGTCACCTCCACGATACCTTCTTCTCCGGTGCAGGCGACATGGGTGATGGTGCTATCATTCTCCAAGAACGACGGTGGCTGCACCAAGATGCTATCCGTGGATGTACACCAGGGTTGACCATTCACTTGGGCCGTTACGTGGAACAGGGTTGGTTGTGTGATCTGGGTGTAGGGCTCCGGTGTGTTGGGGTTGGTGGTGCTCGCTGCTGGTGTCCACGAATACTGCAAAGGAGGGCTGCCAGGGGGCAACGCGTTCGCCACGATCAGCGCGCGAAGACGTGCGGGCTGCTCGCACTGGCCCGCTGAGCTGATGCCGGCGTCCACGGTGGGTGGGTTCCGTACGGTGAAGGTGATGGTGGTGTCGTAGGTGCAACCGAAATCGTCCGTGACCGAATAGATGAACTGTTGCTGGCCGGGTATGTCCAACACCGTGGTGGCGATGGATGGGTCAGCGGGATCCGGCACCACGTTGTATCCGCTCCAGGAAACTGAATCGGTGCTGGTGCCAAGATGCGGCGTGAATTCGGTGAGGTCGGGGTACAACGATGGATCGAAATTGATGGACCAGTTGCACATGGTGCCATTGTCAGCCGCCCATTGGTCAACGTACGAAAGTGTCCAAACGCCATTCAACGGACAGCCCACCAGATCGCTGAAGGGGTCGATGGGAGAGTAGGTGCCTTCCATCAAGGCTGTCCCTTGCGATACCGGCGTCACATGCGGTGTTGCACCGAATTGCGCTGATTCCGCCCACGTGCCCCATGCTGCGGTGGAACTGAAACAATAATCCCAACAGGTGCCCGGTACGATCTCCGAGCCAATGTCCGTATCGTTCGCATCGCCAAGGAAGGTGCCACCGCCGCCTTGCTGGTGCAGGATCACGTTCTGCCCATTGGGGCAGGTGATGCTCAATACGAAGTCGCCGATGAAGGTGTGCTCCATCGAAACACAGACCGAGGTCAGGTCCGCGGGGTTCACCAATACCGAATTGCTGGGGAAGATGGAGAACTCCAGATCACTGGTGAAGAGTTGCCCAACTTGATCCGGCAGGTCGATCTGTCCACCAAGATCCACCACGGGTAGTTCGCTCCACGTTACAGCTTGTGCTTCGCCGTTCAATTGCAACGGTGCTCCAACACATGCGGTGGTGCCTGGGGTGGTGCCAACGAACGTGGGCTCTGTTCCCACCCACACCGCAACGGATGTTTGCTGGGTGTTCCTACAGCCTACATCATCGGTGATCTTCAGGGATACCAGGTATTGCCCGGCTTCGACAAAGGAATGGCTCACCACCGGACCGGTCAACGTGGTGCCGTCGTCCATGTTCCATTCATAACTCACGATGGAACGACCCGGATGCGGTTGCGATGCGGTGGCATCGAAACCGATGGGTTCGTTGGAACAGACCTTGGCAGGCAGGGATTCTCCCGTGATGATGGCATCCGGAACAGGCGGCCAGCACGGCGTTCCGCATTCGATCACAGCGCTGAAGATGCCTTCACCGATCGCGTTGGAGGTGAACCGAAGTGTAAGGCAACCCGTGGCATTGTCAGGCGTGGCCGCGATGATCTGCCCTTGTAGGTCGTCTCCGGTGAACGTGCCGATCAGCGGGGCGGTCTCATCGGACCCATCGTAGATCACGAATTGATCCACCGGGGCCGGCCCATCCGAACTAAGGTCGAAGGAAACGAAGGTGAGAAAAATGGCCTGCCCGGGTTGGTCGGGGCAGATCGTCGTTACGAAGTTCTCGTTGTTCTCGTACCCCCCACCGGTCAGACCGTTGCTGGTGACCAGCCCACCGGAGCACGCGGTGATCGAGCCTCCGTTGATCGGGTAGATGTTCTGCGCTTGTAAAGCCGGTCCGCAAACGACCAAGGAAAGAAGGAGCAGAACGCGGCTCACCCTTCTCGTGATCGCCATCAGCCGATCGGAAGCGTACGGTACGGCGCCTGTGCAGGAATCCGCGGACGTCCTGGTCTTCAACGTCAGGGAAGGTTCACCAGCTTTTTGCACCGAGCGTTTTCGCTTACTTGAGGAGGGTCACGTGCCCCATGATCTCTTTACGTACCTCACTGTCCTTGATGCCGAAGAGCAGTTTATACGCGTAAACATCGCTCTTCAGGATCTCGCCGCCGTTCTGGTAACTACCCAGCCAGCTCTTGTAAGGGTCTTCTGTGCTGAACACGATCTTCCCCCAACGGTCGAAGACCAGTAGCTCGTAGTCCGTGCGCACATCGATATTCGCGGTGGGCCACCAGGTGTCGTTCACGTTGTCGCCATCCGGGGTGAAGGTGTTGGGGATGTAGGTGTAGAGCGCATCGTTCACTTCCACGTCGTAGCAAACCGTGTCGCTGCACTCGTTGTAGTTGTAGGCGATCAAACACACTGGATACACGCCGGGCACCTTGTTGTTGAAGGTGTAGGAAGGTGTTACCGCATTGCTCGTGGCCAGGTCGGCGATGTTCCAATCGAAATGATCGGACCCGGAAGAAAGGTTCGCGAAAGTCACATGCGGATGCTCCACATCGGCAGGGCGAGGCCACCAATCGAATTCAGCCACAACGGGCGGAGGACCGTTAACGGCGATGGCATCCGTTCCGATGCACCCCGCAAGGTTCTTGATCCGCACTTGTGCGATGCCTTCGCAAACTTCCGTCTTCACACTATCAACTACCCATGTTGTGCCATTGTCGAAACTGTATTCCAAAGCTTCAGCGTCGTAGATCTCCACCTGTCCATCGCAATCACCCGAGCAGGTCACAGGCTTGCTGGCCATGGAGTCTATCCGCAACAACTGGGGTTCACCGATGATGAAGTCGAAACTATCCTCGCATCCATTCTCATCACGTACGGTGAGCGTGTATTCACCGGCGCACAAACCGTCCACCGCGTTCAGACCCGTGCCCGCATCACCGTTGCTCCAGGTATAATTCCAGTCCAGTTCCGGGTTGCCACCGCTCACATCCAGGCTGGCCGTTCCATCGCAATAGCTGAAGCAGACGGCATCCGCCAGGGTCGGGGTGAAGGTGTAATCATCCGTGAAGGTCATGGCCACGCTATCGATCAGGTCGCAGAGCGCGCCATCGTTCTCCACCCAATAGAACATGTGTGTGCCACCACTGCCCACGGGCATGGAAACGATGGTGGTGGCGTCGAAGGCATTGTCGAAGATCGCACCTGCAGGCCCGGTCCAATTGCCAACGCCGGTATTGCCGCGTGTGGCAGATAGCGCTATTGAAAGGTTGCAGGAGAACGCATCCTCGCCAGCATCAACGATCCCGCAGCACGACGGGTCCTCGGAAGGGATCACCGTGACCTGCAATGTAGCCGTGGCAGCACAACCCGCATCACTGATGAGCGTGTAGGTGAACGTGTCGTCCGTATCCACCGTAGGGTCGAATTCGCCGTTGATGATCACCGCACCAGCGCTATTGGTCCAGGTGCCGCCGGCATCAGGCGTGCCACCCAACGAATCCAGCATGGTGATGGGGATGTTGTTCGCGCAGATGGTGATGATGTTGGACTCGCCAGCATCGATAGAAGGGTCTGGTGATACCAGCACGCTGTCCGTTACCGCACACTCGGGGTGGCCGGTAGGGTAGGTGCTCAAATAGAACATCGTGGGCTCTGTAACGAACACGTTGGTACCCGGATCGGTGGGGTCGTCCAATCCCGCAGCGGGGGTCCATTCGAAACTGAACGGGATACCTCCACCACATGCGATAACCCCGGTCCACAGCGTGCCCGTCGCTGGGCCGTTCGGACTGGCATAGACATCCGCTCCGGTATCGTCCGTGAGGACGAACGAATTCTCATTGTTCCAAATGGTACCGGCTGTGTAATCGAATTGGATCACATCTCCCGTACCTACGTCCAGCATCACCACGAGCTCATCACCATTGACAACGGTATAGTTGGTGGTGACACCGTCGAGGGCCACATCCAATGAAGCCCCCCCGTTCCAGCCGTCCGAGGCGCCATCGGTGAGCGTCAAGGTGAAGGTGCAATTCGCCGGTGGGCCGTTCGCTGTGATCTCGCCAGCCAAGGGCAACGGATCGGAGCAAAGGGTGATGGGATCACCAGCATCCAGTACGGCGATATCCGGCACCGTTACCGTGATCGTAGTGTCATATGAGCAGCCGAAGTTGTCGATCACCGAGAACATGTAGTCATACGTTCCCGGCGTATCCAAGGTGGAACTCGCAACCAAGGGGTTCAACGGATCCACAACAAGCGATGGTCCGGTCCAACCCGCACTATCCAGTGTACTTGTCCCCGGGTCCGGCGTGAATTGGGTGACATCCGGGATGATCGACGGGTCGAAATCGATGGACCAGCCACAGATGAACCCGTTGTCCGCGCCGAAGAAGTCCGTGCTTTGGTAGGTCCATGTACCGTTCAATGGGCAGCCTTCAAGCGCCGAGAACGGTGTGATCGGCTCATAGGTGCCGGGGACAAGAGCATCACCACTTACATCCTCGCCACTGGGCATCACGTTCGGGGTTGCCCCGAATTCAGAATTCTCCTCCCAAGTACCATTGGTGGCGCTTGGTGTCCAGCAATAGTTCCAACAAACACCTTGCACCGGTGCATCATCGTCGTCCAGATCGTTCGGGCTACCTAGGAACGTGCCACCACCACCTTGTTGGTGCAAGAACATGGACTGGCCGTTCGGGCAGATCACCTGGAGTACCAGATCACCCATGTACGAGTGTTCCATATCCACGCAGATCGATAGGATATCGTTCGCATCAACCAACTCTTGTCCCGGATCGAATTGGGTGAATTCAAGTTGCGAAACGAACGGCAACCCAACGTCATCCGGCAAGTAGACACCGCTACCCAAGTTCGGGTCAGGAAGTCCTGTCCACGTTACGGGGGTTACCACGGCAGAAAATTCCGTGGTGGCTCCGATGCACGAGACCAAACTCTCGGTGGTGCCCGCGAAGTGTGGGGTAGTGCTCACCAACACCTGCAGGTCCACCACATTGGAATTCACACAGTCGTTGTCATCCACAAGATTCAGTTGCACGATGTATTCCCCAGGTTCGGAGAATGCGTGGCTCGTGAGCGGGCCGCTGCTGCTGGTCCCATCATCGAACTCCCATGTGTAGGAGATCACATTGAAACCCGCTGCTGCGAAGGATCCGGAACCATCGAACGTTACCTCTTCACCAACACACACCATTGCAGGGACCGCCTCGCTCATTACGGCCACTGCGGTGGGTCGTTCGCACGGGGTATAACAGGTTATGGAGGCAGCGAAATTCCCCACACCGCTTCCGTTGGAAATGAACTGCACTGTCAAACAACCACTCGTGTTGAACGTGGTGGCCGAAACGATCAAGGTCTGGAGGTCCGTGCCGGTATAATCTCCTAATGACGTGGCACTGGTGTTATCTCCATCGAAGATCCTGATCCGATCCGGGTTAGGCCCGGTGGGGCTCAAATTGCAGATGAGCCAATTCAGTGAAATGGCATCTCCAGGGACATCCGGGCAGATGGTAGCTGTATGATTCTCGTTGTCGCCGTAGTCGCCTGCAGGTCCGCCGGAATCTTGCAATGCTCCGAGACACGTGGATACATCACCCGCGCTGATCAAATGCTCGATCTGGCCATCCACCCGTTGAAGGGTGAGGAGGGTGGCGAGGCCGAGGATGAACCGCAATGATGATCCTTTGAATACCGTCATTGGTTAAAGCGTATTGCTCTTGCTCAAGTTGCTGAAAGCCCGGTGGATACGATATCGATCGCTTAGAATTTGACTACCCCATGTCATCCTTGGTTGCCTACGCACAAAAATAATGGGCCCGGTGGTTGACCGGGCCCATTATTCTGCCGTTGGATAGGGGGCCTACCGGACCAGCTCCAGCGAACCGTTGTAGGTGCCGCCCAGCTTTTCGCCGTCCTTCATTTCAACCATCCACACGTACGTTCCTGGAACACATAGGTCACCACGGTTGGTCACCCGTCCGTTCCATGGACGCTGTGGGTCACCCGTCTCGTAAACCAATTCGCCGCTTTTGGAATCGAAAATGGACAGGTGGAATTTCACGCCGAGCGTTTTCAAAGCATCTGGCATGAACACATCATCCGTGCCATCGCTGTTCGGGGAGAAACTCTTGGGTGCCAACAAGTCGTAGTCCGAATCGATCCGCACGGTCTTCTCGATGTTGTCCACACAGCCTTTCGCATTGGTGACCGTGAGCGCTACATGGTACACGCCGGCCTTCTTGTAAACGTGATCCGGATGGGCGACCGTGGAGGTGGCACCATCCCCGAAATCCCACGTATAGGTACGCCCGCCCAAGCTGCGGTTCTCGAAGTGGACCGAGGGAACCGTGTTCTCGTATTCCTGCTTCAACACATTGAAAGAAGCCTCGGGTGCCTCGTGGATGATGATCCGGTCCGCAGCTGGTTTGTTGCTGATGTTACCACCTCCCAAAGACGAATGCGAGAGCATCACCTCGAAACTGCCCGCTTTAGCGAACGCGTGGTTAGGTGCCGATTTATTGGAAAAACTGCCATCGCCGAAGTTCCACAAGTAGATCCCCTCCTCGGGAAGGTTGTCCACGGCGAATTCGATCAATGTACCTGGGCAGCCTTCGGTGATATTGGCCCGTACAGCTGGCGCTCCGCTGCTGGTCGGTTCTGCAGCTTTCGGTGGGGCAGAAGGGAGGCGTTCACTGCGGACCTCGCTACGCGTGGAAGGATCTCGAACAACAACGGCTTCGTTCAAAATGTCCGAAGAAGGTGGTACAACAGCAGACCCGGGTTCTGCTCCGCTAGGAACGATAGTCACCACAGTTGTGGGCTTTTCAGAATGTTCCGTTGAAACCTGGGCTACAGCGATGCCGCGGTTCTTATCCCCATTGGGCAACTCGGGCCGCATCAGCACGGTAAAGCTGCTTGCCGCCGCCAACGAACCGCCTAGCAACAGGGCGTACAGACCCGATCGCGACACACGGCCGTGGCCGCTGCCTTGATCGAGCGAACGCTCCAACTGAGCCCAGTCGGCTGAGTTGTACGGGACCTCATAAGGCTCCAAGGAGTCCTTTACCGACCGTTCGAATCCACTCAAACCATTCATGTTCATTACCATTAACGGAGCTTATGCTCCTTGGTCAATAGTTTCTTCAGATTGTGCTTCGCCTTGGCCAAATTGCTCTTGGAGGTGCCGATGTTGATACCCAACATGTCCGCGATCTCCTTGTGCGTCAACTCTTCGAAAACATATAGGTTGAACACCGTCCTGTAAGCTGGCGTCAACTTCTGCATCGCATTGATGATATCCGCAGGCTTCAGGTCCAGAATGTCCTCACTTTCTTCCTCAGCCAGGATGTCCTCTTCATCTTGATCGCCGAAGTCCTCTATGCTACGTTCTTCACCCAACAGCAGGTAGGAATTCTTGGTCCTGCGGAAATGATCGATCGCGGTGTTCACCATGATCCGGCGGATCCAACCTTCGAAAGAGCCCGCTCGATTGAACTTGTCCACGCTGCGGAAGACCTTGATGAAGCCGTCTTGCAGGATATCCTTGGCTTGGTCCGCGTTCTTGGTGTAACGCAGGCAAACGGCCATCATCTTACCATAGAAAAGCTCGTAGACACGCTGTTGCGCACGACGCTCCTCTTTCAGGCAGCCATCGATCAACTCCGCGTACGTACCATCGGGCCCTTCCATTCCTACCCATGTGGGTACGAGACGGAGGGGTGTCCGTTCGGTTGCCGGTTTGTTCGGGGCGGACCGCAGCATTTGAGCGGGTAAGATAGCCATGCTTTGGAAAGAAGACGCGATCGGCCCAAAAGGATGCCTCTCGTTCCCCTTCTTCGTTCGGAGCTTTCCTTGGGGACCTACCGCGCCACGGCCCGACCACCGTTGGTGGATCATGGCTACTTTCGCACCGTCATCCAGCAGAATTCTCATCTGGCATGACGAAAAACCCGATCCAACCCCGTATCCGATATGAAAGTCACTGTTGTTGGGGCCGGTAATGTGGGCGCTACCTGCGCCGACGCCGTGGCCCGTTGGGAACTCGCCAACGAAGTGGTCCTCTTGGACATCAAAGAAGGTTTCGCCGAGGGCAAAGCCCTGGACATCTGGCAGACCGCCCCGATCAATTTGTTCGACTCGCGCGTAGTGGGTAGCACGAACGATTACAGCAAGACCGCCAACAGCGATGTGGTGGTGATCACCAGCGGCCTCCCGCGTAAACCCGGTATGAGCCGCGATGACCTGATCGCCACCAATGCGGCGATCGTGAAGAGCGTTACCGAGAACGTGGTCAAGCACAGCCCGAACTGTATCATCATCGTGGTGAGCAACCCGCTGGACGTGATGACCTACTGCGCCTTCGTGAACAGCAAGTTCCCTGCGAACCGCGTATTCGGCATGGCCGGTATTTTGGACACCGCACGCTACCGGGCCTTCTTGGCGACCGAACTCGGCGTCAGCCCGAAGGATATCCAGGCCGTGCTCATGGGTGGCCACGGCGACACCATGGTACCACTGCCACGCTACACCACCGTTGGTGGCATCCCTGTTACGGAGCTTATCGCGAAGGACAAGCTGGACGCCATCGTGGAGCGCACCAAGAAGGGTGGCGGAGAGATCGTTAACCTGCTGGGCACTAGCGCTTGGTACGCACCGGGCACTGCGGCTGCACAAATGGTGGAAGCCATCGTGCGCGACCAGAAGCGTATTTTCCCGTGCTGCGTTTGGTTGCAGGGTGAATATGGCCTGAAGGATATCTACATGGGTGCTCCGGTTGTGCTTGGCCGCAACGGCGTGGAGCGCATCATCGAACTGAAACTGGACAAGGATGAAATGGCCCTCTGCCAAGCCAGCGCCAAAGCCGTGAAAGAGGTGATGGAGGTGATGGATAAGATGAACGTGACAGCCTGATCCGAGGTCTATATCGCAATGCAGAACGGCGTCCTCTTGGGGACGCCGTTCTGCATTGCGGCCATCGTGATCAGCGGGAGCCGCCGCTCAACATCACCCGCACCGGTCGGCTCCTGATGCCCGGACCTTCGCAGCGTATGGAGTAGATACCATCGGCGTGGCCGCCTAGTTCTAAGATGATATGCGTGCTGGTCACTGCGCGCTCAAGTATCAATTGGCCCAAGGTGTTCCGTACCGTTATCCGGCTGCCCGGAGGCACTTCAGTACCTAGGTCGATCTCCACCCGGCCGGTGCTTGGGTTAGGGTATGTGAAAAGTGTGGCGTCGTACGCTTCTTCACGCACCCCGGAGGGTGCATCGCTGCGCCAGAAGGAAAGGCCGCCACGGAAATTGCCGATCACGAAGTCCGCGATGCCGTCACCTGTGAAGTCGTGCGCCGCCAACCCGGTGCGGGTACCTTCCCTCAGGTCCAGGTAGCTCTCGTCTTCCAGCGTCCACGCGCTGGTCGGGTTCCAGTCCGGACTTGAATAGTGCCACAGCGTGCCTGTCTCAGAAGCCACTAGGAATTGCCGTGTACCGTCTTCACTGCTGAAGAAGACAGGCACTGAGAAGCCTGAGCCGAACTCCGTGGTGGTGCGAGCGAACCCGAGTGAATCCGTGACTATGGTCCAGCTAGGAGACGCTGCCGTACCATCGTTGTGCAAGTAGTTCAGGTTCCCGTTCTGCTCTCCGACGACCAGGTCCATAAGGCCATCCTCATCAAAGTCCACGAAATGGGGGGTTATCTGGCGGCCCAGGTCGATCACAGTCCCAGAACCATAGGCCACGTTCGGCTGTGTCAGCTGGAATTCAGCCACGGAGCCCGTTGCGATGTTCGTGTAGGAATGCATCCTCCCCTCAAGATCGCCGATGTACATGTCCTGGTCACCATCGCCGTCCAGGTCGGCGAACGCCGGGTACATGGAGGTGCCGATCCCGCTCGTACTCAGGTTCATGTAGTCGTCCGTCACCACTTCGAAAGCTGGCTCCGTTGGCGTGCCCACATTCGCAAGCAACATCAATTTGCCGATATAGTCTCCCGATGGGTCGAAGTAGCCGTCGTTGGCCACCACCAGGTCCATCAGTCCATCGCGGTTGTGGTCGAAAGCGACCGGGTACGCGCCCTGGCCCACCTCGATCATCCGGCTTTGGAAAAGATCCTCCTGTTGGAATTCGAAGTTCGGAGCACTATCGCTTCCGGTGTTCTGGAAGTACCAGACCCCTTTATAGTTCTGGGCCAATGAACGGGAATTCGGGCAGACCAGCAGATCGTGGTCCCCGTCGTCATCCACATCCAAATGGAATCCCACAGGGAAGACCGGTAGGTCGATCGGCACATCATCCGTGGGGAAATCGGCTTCGAAGGAGGTCATGTGCGAATCGTCCACCGTTCCACCGTTGTACAAGGCGACCAGGTTGGCGTAGGAGATGTCGCCCAGGAGCAGGTCCATAACCCCGTCGCCGTTCAGATCTATAGGCGTGACGGTACTTCCTGTATGTGCACGGGCATCCTGTGTGCCTTCCAAGGTGCCTTCATGCGTTGGCTCGGTGCCCATTTCCGGGTTCGGGATCTGGAACGGGCAGGCAGCGTTCAAGGTGATGGCATTCGTAGCCGCACTTTCCGCGAAGCGCCCCCAACAGGCGTTCCGCATCACGAAGTCCAAACTGTCGCACGTACCGTATTCCTCCATGCTCTGGTTCTTGTAGTACTGCACGTAAGAACCAAGCTGAGCGAAAGTGAGCACGTCCAGATCACCGTCCCCGTCCACATCAGCCAAGCCGGGAAGGTCTTCCGACGAGATGAACAGGTTGACGATCTGCGATGATCCATCCGTGAACACGTATTCACAGTTCACGCGGAATTTCAGCAACTCGAAAGAGAGCGTATTGCCTTCGGAAGTGTTGCGGTACACGGAGAAACCGGCTTGGGAGTAAGTGAAGATGTCCTCTTTACCATCGCAGTCGTAGTCCCGGAAAAGGGCCCAGTCGTGCAACTCACGGAACGGCCATACTTCGTCGAAGTCCCGCGTGATCGTGTAGGTGCCGGTGCCTCCACCGGGCGTGTTCAGCAAGGTGATCAACCGGTTATCCGTGCGGTCGAAGAAGACCATGTCCTTCAAGCCGTCCAGGTCCAGGTCTATCCGGCTGATCTGCGGGTAGTTCAACCCTCCAGCCCACGCCAGGTCCAGGTCATTGCCCTGCCGCGTAACGGCGATGTTCTTATCGAAATGAAGGTCTGGCTGGGCCAGCATGGCCAATGGCGATAACAGGAGGGTGGCCAGGACGAGGCCTGAGCGGTTCATGCACATGGTACGCAAAGGTGATGCAGGGAGGGCTTTCCAGTTGATCCCACTTAACGCTGTTCGTGCAAACCTGATCGTTGGAAAGGCCATTTCCCCAGCCCCAACGCGGCCTGCAAGAGGCTTCGGGACCAAGGCTTTCCGCGAAGGGGAACAACGCTATATTTGCCGCCTCTTTAGAAAAACCATCGGTCATGCAGAATAGGGGCGCGCTTTGGATATTCACCATCCTCCTGGCGCTGGCGTGTGCGTATCAAATGTCCTTCTCCATCTTCACCTCCGGCGTGGAGAAGAAGGCGCGAGAGCAAGCCAACTTCCAAGCCGATTCCGCGCTGGCCGTGCCCGGCAACGAGGCCAAGGACCGCGAAGCGCTCTTCTACCAATACGAGAACAGCTACCTCCGCGCCCACAGCGAAGAGAAGGTCTATCCCCTGCTGGGCTACACCTACCGCGAGTGCAAGGAGAAAGAGATCAACCTGGGTCTCGACTTGAAAGGCGGTATGGCCGTGACCCTCGAAGTGAGCATCCCCGAGCTGGTCATCAACCTCAGCGAGAACAACGAGGATCCCGCTTTCCGCACCGCGATCGCCAACGCACGTGATCGACAGAAGACCAGCGACAAGGACTTCATCACCCTCTTCGGTGAGGAGTACGACAAGGTCCCCGGCCATGGCCCGCTAAGCGCCATCTTCTACAGCCCGGAGCGCAAGGACATGTTCAACCGCGAGGGCTCCGATGCGGATTACCTCGCTGCTCTCCGCCGCGAAGC
>DLGQ01000117.1:16621-16910 GCA_002482775.1 Flavobacteriales bacterium UBA7690
CGACAAGTTCGGTGTGGCACAGCCGAGCATCCAGAAGCAGCAGTTCAGCGGGCGTATCCAGATCGAACTGCCCGGCGTGAAGGACAAGGACCGCGTGCGCAAAGTGCTACAAAGCACCGCGAACCTGGAGTTTTGGGAAACGGCGGACAACAGCACGATTTTCCCCATCCTGAGCCAGGCAAATGATCGTTTGGGCGCCCTTAACATGCAGGGTGCTGATGAGAAGACCGAAACCGCTGCGGTGGACTTCTCCCGTATCCTGAGCACGGGTTCAGAGATCAAAGGAGCA
>DLGQ01000053.1:0-172 GCA_002482775.1 Flavobacteriales bacterium UBA7690
AAAAGCCTACGGCCGTTACAGCGCCACAATCCGCAGCATCAGCGGTGTTTACTCAGCGGAAAGCATGCAGGACCCCGAGATGAAGGAGGCCATGCGCCTCGCCGATGAATTCGCAAAGGCGGAAGGACGCCGCCCGCGCATCCTTGTGGCCAAGATGGGCCAGGACGGTCAC
>DLGQ01000053.1:191-13284 GCA_002482775.1 Flavobacteriales bacterium UBA7690
TCGCGGCGCCAAGGTGATCGCCACAAGCTTCGCCGACATCGGCTTCGACGTGGACATCGGTCCGCTGTTCCAAACGCCGCAGGAAGTGGCCAAGCAGGCCATCGAGAACGATGTGCACGTGCTGGGCATCAGCAGCCTCGCCGGTGGCCACAAGACCCTGGTGCCGGAGGTGATCAAGGAACTGCGCGAGACCTACAACAGGCCCGATATCCTCGTGGTGGCCGGTGGCGTGATCCCACCGAACGACTACGATTTCCTGAAACAGGCCGGGTGTTTTGATGTGTATGGGCCGGGGACGCGGATACCGGTGGCGGCGCGATCGATCATCAACGCGTTGATGGATCGATCGTCGTAGCGTCGACCCACTGGGTCGACCCGTGATGCGATGGACCAACCGCCGAAATACCACAAACACATTCGCCTGCGCGGGAATGATTACCGGCAGGGCGTGTATTTCGTGACGTTGTGTACCATGCTGCGGCAGGAATTGTTCGGTCGCATTATGGGCGCTGGAACAGATGCCCTGATGGAATTGAACGACGTGGGCCGCATCGTGGATGAATGCTGGCGGGCGATCCCGGACCATTTCGCGCATGCGCGGTTGGATCAAACGCAGATCATGCCTGATCATTTGCATGGCATATTGGTTTTGGCGCCCGTACAACCGTTGCAACAACCTGTCGGGTCGACCCAGTGGGTCGACGCTACGGGTGCATCGAACGAGGTCGGCGGTAGGCCGCGCGGACCCGTTCCCGGTTCGTTGGGTTCGATCATCGCGGCATTCAAATCGGAAACGACCAAACGCATCAACCGGCTGAACGGCATCACCGGACAACGCCTGTGGCAACCGGGCTATTACGAACGCGCCATCCGCCAACAGGGTGGCGAGTACGGGCGCATCGCGCAATACATTGCGGAGAATCCGGCGAACTGGCGATGACGCCAAGCTCTGTGGGATTCGCCCCATGCATACATTCAGGACAATGACCACCAACGAATACTTCGACAATCACATTCCACATCGACTGAATCTGCTCATCGCCTTTCGCACACGGTACTCCGACCGTCATGGATCAACGCGGTCGTTGGACCCTGAGCTTTATCGTGATTTGTTTCGTTGCGCAAAAGACATCTGCTTCGTCATGACCCGGTTCTTCTGCCATGAACTTGGAGTTACCCTTGATCGGAAGACCCAGCAGCTAAAAGACTACGGCGATTGGACTAGCACACACGGCACTGAGCGTGTCCAACTTAGCGCTATCACCAGCGATCATCGATGCTCCACACTTATTCTGATGCTCAAGGCCGCGAACGGTGCGGTTGCCCATATGGACGACCAAAGGGTAGATCACTATTTCAAAACACAACAAGAGGAACAGGAGATAATCTCAATCATCGATTGGATCGAACAACTGGTTTCACAGCACCTCTATAAAATAGCTGCTCGCGATCTGGCATCCTCCATGGCACTGCCAAACAATGTCATGGTCAGATAGCCCGCTTCGGGCCTTCGCTGCTCGCACATTTCGCGTGACGGATTGGACCGGAAAGCCCGCAAGCCCTGTAATCAGGGCGCGGACTTGGAGGGGAAAGCCGGACCCCGGCTGCTTTTGAGCCGGGGGCACGCCCTACCCTCGCACTCTCTCACCGTTCGGCTCCGCTCAGGGCATGCTCAGGACGACATCATTAGTGTTGCTCGAAGCCATCTCTGTTAGCAACTTGTTGCCTATATGATGCTCATGGGCATCATTTGAATGCAACAGAGCTGGAGAAAATGCGTATAATTGTGGGGTGAAAGCCGCGTTATTGAACTGAAACACCGTTTACGATGGCTGCAAGCAACATCAACTGGAAGGTCATGAAGGACGCCGCGGTGGTGGCGCAACTGGGCAAGGAGTTGCGGCGCATGCGGCTGGAGCGCAACCAGAGCCAGGCCGAGGTGGCCGAGCGCGCGGGCCTGGACCGCACCACCGTGGTAAAGCTGGAGGCCGGTCGCGCCGCTACGTTGCAAACGGTGGTGCAGGTGCTTCGCGCCATGGACCGCCTTGAGCTGCTGGATGCCTTCCACCAGGAGCCGCAACCCACGCCGTACATGTTGGTGGAGGCGCAAGAGAAGTACCTGAAGAAGCAGCGCAAACGCGCGGGGCGCAAGCAGCCGGATGTGGCTCCGCCTAAACCGAAGAGCACATGGTAACGCACGCGAAAGTGCTGCTGTGGGGCAAGACGGTGGGCCTTGTGGTGTGGGACGACCAACTGCACCGGGCCACGTTCCAGTTCGACCGGTCGTTCACGCGCAGCGGGCTGGATGTGGCGCCAGTGATGATGCCGCTGGCGAAGGCGCGCGGCGGCGAGGAGGTGTTCAGCTTCGGCAATTTGCGCGATGAGACCTTCAAGGGGCTGCCGGGTCTGCTGGCCGATTGCCTACCGGACCGTTTCGGCGATACGCTGCTGAACGCGTGGCTGCGCGGGCAGAAGCGCGATGTTGGATCAGCAAACCCCGTGGAGAAGCTGTGCTACCTGGGGCATCGTGGCATGGGCGCGCTGGAGTTCGAACCCAGTCACGGTGAACTGGAGGCGAGCAGCGAGGCCTTGCAGATCGATGAGCTGGTGCGTGTGGCGCGCGACGTGATGACGCAGAAGGAAGCATTCAAGACCAGTCGCAAGAAGGGCGAGCAGGAAGCGCTGCTGGACATCATTCAAGTGGGCACGAGCGCCGGTGGTGCGCGGGCGAAGGCGATCGTGGCGTACAACGATAAGACCGGCGAGGTGCGCAGCGGGCAGATCGATGGCCTAGAGGGTTTCACCTACTGCCTGATCAAGTTCGATGGCGTGACGAACACGGCCTTGGGCGATCCGAAGGGCTACGGCCGCATCGAGTACGCGTACCACCTGATGGCGGTGGCGAGCGGGATCAGCATGATGCCCAGTACACTGCTGGAGGAACACGGTCGCGCGCACTTCCTGACGCAGCGTTTCGACCGGGTGCAACACGCGAAAACCGGTGAGCAGGTGCGCTTACACATGGCCACGCTCTGCGGGCTGGGTCACCTCGATTTCAACGACCCGCTGCGTTACAGCTACGAGGATGCCTTCGCGATGATGCGCATGCTGGGCCTACCCTACCCCGATGCCGTGGAGTTCTTCCGGCGCATGTGCTTCAACGTGATCGCGTGCAACTGCGACGACCACACGAAGAACACGTCGTTCCTGATGGACCCGCAGGGCACATGGCACCTCTCCCCTGCCTACGACATCACCTTCGCGTACGACCCGAAGAACATTTGGTTGAAGCAGCACCAGATGAGCATCAATGGCAAACGATCGGACATCACGCGCGCTGATCTGCTGGTGGTGGCGAAGGAGATGAACATCAAGAAGGCTGATACGATCATTGACGAGGTGGTGGCGGGCGTGAAGAAGTGGAAGACGTTCGCGAAGAAGGCCGAGATGGATGTGAAGCAGGTGGAGGCGATAAAGGCGCTGCTGATGGTGAAGATCTGATGCACAAACGCGATCCACTTACGATCTTCGTTCCATGGGCTTGATCACTTGGTTCCGGGAGGCGCGCGAGCGGTGGAAGTTGCACGGCGTTTCGCATGCGCATTTCATGGAACGACGGACCAACGGCAAAGTGGAACACCATTTCTTCCGCTTGTGGAACGGCCGACAGATCGAATCCTTCAGCGGTGCTCCGGGGCGCTACGGGCGACCGATGACCGGCGGAAGCGTGAACGTTGCCGGAGCTTTGGCGGAGATCCAAGAGCGCCTTGCATGGAAGTTGAAAGAGGGCTTCGTGGAGGGGGAAGGACCGGACTGGTGGAAGAAAGGTGAATACCCACCCGCAGCAGAAGGGCCGGACTTCTTCGAAGATCCGGACCACCACGAATGGGATGATGTGAAAGTGAAGGAAGCAGATACGTGGACGCATAGCGGGATGTACCTGATGTGGATGGATTCGCGCGGATTCCTGGCCCCACCGGAAGATGCGGACGACATGGCCAAACTGGACCGCGCCCGCAAACGCGAGATCACTCCGGGTGCCTACTTCGGAGCGGTCCTAGGCGGCTGGTTCGGGCCGGAAGAACTTACGGACGAAGGGCTCGCCTTCACACGCAACTATTACACGGACAAGGGCTACAAGGCGGATTACCGTGCCCATGTATTGAAACCTCGTAGCAATTTCTACAGCGGTTCGGATTCGTGGGAGACGTATGATGTGATCGCCCCGGTGCTGGATGAGCGCTATGCTGCTTGGAAGGAGGCGCAACAATTGAAATGACCGTCGCTGATCGACATTGACCATGCAAGTGATCCGCGCAATGCTGCCTACTGATGTTCCTGCGGCGCATGCGATCCGCTTGCGTGTGCGCGAGAACCGACTGAGCGACCCATCGGTGGTGACGAAGCAGGATTACCACGACTTCATGGCGCGCGATACGATGAGTTGGGTGCATGAACTCGACGGCGTGATCACCGGCTTCGTGATGGTGGATCCCGGCTCAGAGGCCGGGACAGGTGTGGAGAAGCGAACCTGTGGGCGCTGTTCGTGGGGAAGAGCCAGCAGAGCCTAGGAGGCTTTCGCCAAGCGCCGATCATCAAGCCAAATGTAGCCGAGGATGAAGAACACGGCACTGGCGCCACCGGCGTGCCAGAGCCAGTGCGTACCCATGGGCATCCAGCGCATGCTCTCGTGATGATCCAGGCTGCGGAAGGTGACCGCCAAGGCAAAAAGGCCCACCGAAGTAGCCAGCCACCGCCAGTGTACAAAGTTGTTCCGGCGGAGGTGCAGCAGAATGGGCAGAAGCACCATCACACCCATGGCTGCATAACCGGTGTTCATCACCACGGTGGGCGAAAAGGCCGATCGCAGCATGAAGTAGCGCACTACGAAAGGTGCCGCGAAAAGGAGAACGACCCACGGCCATGCAAGGCCTGCTCTGCGCGCGAAGAGGGCCATGCACGCGGTGGTGAGCACCACGATCGGCACCCAATCCATCAGCAGCCAAGCCTCGTGCGAACGTGTGCCGTGGTACACCGTACCGCCCACGAAACCGATGAAGAGCACCGGCAGTGCGAACGCTAGGAAGCGATGCCGCTGTGGTGCCCGGTACACGTGCCAGGCCCAGAACAGCGCGACGAAGAGGAACACGAGGTTGCTCCAAGTGTTCCACGGTTCAACGGGCAGGCGGCCCATGAGGGTTTCGCGGTAGATGGGTCCGCTATCGTGCGGCTGCATGGGTGGAAGGAACGAAAAGTTCAGGGACGTGTGGCGAACCACAGGTGGTGTTTGGTGCCTTTGTCGCGGTGTGCGAAGACCTTCTTCTCCTCCACACGGAAACCGGCCATGCCTAGCTTACGTGTGAACGGGTCGTGCGGGTGCGTGGACCAAACAGCGAGCACTCCGCCAGGTTTCAATACGTCGTAAGCAGAGCGCAATCCACGGTGTGAGTACAGACGATCGTTACTGGAACGCGTGAGGCCTTCTGGTCCGTTGTCGGTATCCAACAAGATGGCATCGTACTTCCCATGGCCGGAACGGATGAGTTCTAGAACATCACCCACATGCACGATGGTGCGCGGATCGTTCACCGGATATCCCGCGAAAGCACCCATGGGGCCTTTGTTCCACTCCACCACTTGCGGCACCAGTTCGGCCACGACCACCTTGCCCTTTTCCCCTACCAAACGAAGTACGGTTGCCAGCGTGAAACCCATGCCAAGGCCACCGATCACCACACTCGCTTCGGCGGAATTCTTCACCTTCTTCAACGCCATTTCCGCCAACGCATCTTCGGAGCCGTGGTGCGCGGTGGTCATCAACTCACCCGGTATGCCGACCACTTCGATGGTGTAGTCCTCATTGCGCTGGTAGAACAACAATTCACCTCCGTTGTCCGGGATCAGTGCTCGATCCAGCAGCTTGTTGATGCGCATCTTCATGGGAGGTCCGCTGGCACTGGTGTGCAACGGGGGTGGAAAGATGAGGATAGATCGGCCTTCCACTCTAGCTGGTGCAGCGATCTTTGTACTCCAGACCTGCATGACCATGACCATAACGCACCGCCTGATCGGCAACAAGGGCCTGTTCCTCGCTATGGAAGGCGACTCCAAACTCGGTGAGATGTCCTACTCTGTCGCGGGTGCGGACAAGATCATCATAGACCACACGGAAGCTTTTCCGGGATCGGAAGGCAAGGGTGTGGGAAAGCAGCTGGTGCTGGCCGGTGTGGAACATGCTCGTGCACACGGGTTGAAGATCGTTCCGCTGTGCCCCTTCGCGAAGTTGATGTTCGACCGCAACAAGGCTGAATTCGCCGACGTTCTCGCCTGAGCCATGGCCAAACTAAAACTCGACCTGCACGAGATCTTCAACAAAGGGCGCGACATCGACCGTGCCCTCAACGACATCATCGAGGAGGCCGTTGACAAGCGGATCCCCATCGTGGAGATCATTCCGGGCAAAGGCAGCGGTCAGTTGAAAAAGAAAGTGATCCGTTTCCTTCAGCAGCCGCACATCAAGAAGATGTACCACCGGATCGACAAGGACAGCGACAACTTCGGGCGGCTTTTCGTCCGCTTCAAACACTGATGGCGTTGGGAAGCAAGCAGCCCCCTGCACTACGGCGCTATCTTGCACAGGTGGAACGGATAGCGTGCTTCCTACTTGCCTTCGCCATCCTCGTGGAAGGTTCGGCACAGCTGGTGATCAACGAAGCCAGCAGCCAGAACGCACGTACCATCATCGACCCTTCCGGCGAATACCACGACTGGGTGGAGTTGCACAACGCGGGTACCAGCACCATCGCGCTCGGCACATACTTCCTCAGCGACGACTTCGATCTACCCAACGCGTGGACGTTGCCAGCCATGGATCTGGAGCCTGGTGGCTACGTGGTCTTCTTCCATGGTGACGAGAACCCGGACGGCTTGCGTTTTCCCTTCAAGCTTAGCGGCGATGGTGAATCGTTGATCTTGAGCGATGGCGACCTCCAGGCTGTGGATGTGATGGATCTTCCGGCCTTGCAGGTGGATCATTCGGCGGGTCGCAGCGACGATGATGGGACCTCCTTCTTCCCCGTTCCCACACCCGGAGGTCCGAACCATACCACGGCCTACCCGGGCTATGCGCCAACACCCACGTTCGGGGCACCACCTGGCCACTACAACGCCCCCATCGATGTGCCCATCAATGGGTGTTCCACATGCAGCCTGTTCTATACACTGGGTGGCCACGACCCCGACCAGAACTCGATGGCCTACAACGGAGCCGTGGTCATGGGCCAGACCTTCACCATGAAAGCCATTGCGTACCGCGAGGGCTACCTCCCATCGAGCATACGGGCCGGCACCTACCTGATCAACGAACCCACCGCCCTCCCGGTGATCGCTCTATCCATGCATCCCGATAGCATGTTCCATGAAGTACATGGCCTTTACATGCTGGGGCCCGAGGCGGATACGGTCTACCCGCACTGGGGAGCGAATTTTTGGGATGAACGCGGCATTGCCGTCCGGTTCGAATACTTCGATGAAGGCGGCACCAAACGTTCGGAACAAGATGTGGAACTACGGATCCATGGGGGGCGTGCTTCCCGGAACAGGCCCCAACGCCCTCTGCGACTTACTGCGCGGGGTCATTTCGGTGACGACCGGATCCGTTATGGGTTCTTTCCCGAAAAGCCGGAACTGCAAGAATTCAAGCGGTTGATCCTGCGCAATTCCGGTGGGGACTGGTGCCAAGCCCACTACCGCGACGGATTCTACCACCAGGTGGCACTACATGCCGGGTTGAACATCGATGTACTCGCCTTCAAGCCGTGCGTGGTCTACATCAATGGCCGGTACTGGGGCATCCACAACATCCGCGAACGTGTGGACGTGGACTACTTAGGATCGAACAATAACGTGGAGGAAAGTGACATCCTGTTGATGGATGAGGAGAACCATGTGATCCAAGGCGATAGCCTGCATTTCGATTCGTTGCAGCGGTTCATCCGCACCCATGACATGGCCGATGACGAGCACTTCGCGCATGTTGACAGCCTGATGGACCTACCCAGCTTCGTGGACTATTTCGCGTTGGAGATGTTCGCTGGCAATTCGGATTGGCCGACCAACAACCTCAAATTCTGGAAGCCTTCGGTACATACCGGCAAGTGGCGCTACCTTATGTACGATATGGATGCTGCAATGGCTCCGGCTCCGTGGCTCCCGAACGATTTCGACATGTTCTATTGGTTGAACGTACACCGGGAGGGATCCATCCATGCGGAGATCTACCAAAGCCTGATGGAACGGCCCGAATTCCGGCGTGGATTCCTCAACCGCCTCGCAGACTTGATGAACACCTGCCTTTCAGCCCCGGAATTGTTGCGGGAGAACGACCGGATACGCAATACGATCGGAGCCGAGATACCGCGCCATTTCCAGCGTTGGTGGAACGATGTGTCCATCTGGCATGAACAGAGCGGCGAGGTCATCCCCCAATGGATCATGGAGCGGTGCGGCCATATGCGTGATGATGTGCTGGAGTGGCACGCGTTGCCGAACACAGCGGAACTGCGGTTCGAAATGTTCCCACCGGAAGCGGGCACCATGCGTGTGAACACCATCACTCCTCCCCTCCCGTTCCAAGGGGTTTACTTCAACGGCAATGCCATTGATGTATCCGTGGAAGCTGATGCTGGTTTCACGTTCAGCCATTGGACCTACAGCGCTGCTCCGGACAGTTCATTCAAAGACACCCACCTCCGCCGTTCGTTCGCGACCGATGGCGACCTCGTGGCACATTTCGCCAAGAGCGATGCATCATTCTATGCGCTACCGAACCCGGCTTCCACCCATTGTGACCTAAGCTATACAGCACCCGAGGCCGGGCCTGTGGAGGTCTCGCTCTGGGATGCACAGGGCCGATCCATCGAACGTTGGAACACGAGCGTTACCAAGGGCGTCAACCGTATCCCGGTGGATCTATCCGCCCTCTCCGCCGGTGTGTACCATGTGCGGCTGGCGCAGGATGATACAACGCAGGCCATCCGACTTGTAAGATTCTAGGCCTGTCCGGTCGATCGACTGACGATCCGTCGCGCTTGGTCGCTTGGCCCGGGAATTGACAAAGGCGCGGAACCACATGGCATCATTCACCGCGAAACTCCCATCCTCCCGAGCAGAACGCACCCCGAACGGCCCCCGGGCCAAGATCCGTGCAGCGGCGGGTCACCTGCCCAACGCGAAACGAACTGTCACCTGGCGCACGGCATTCCGTCAGTTCATCTGGCCACGGCGCAAGAACGTCTTCATCGGACTTGTGCTGATCGTGATCAGTCGCGTTGCAGGCATGGTCTTGCCTGGTTCCACCAAATACCTACTGGATGATGTCGTAGGGCAAGGCGACCTGGACATGCTCTGGATCCTGCTTGCCGCAGTGGTCGGCGCGTTGATCATCCAAAGTGTGACGAGTTACATCCTCACACAACTGCTCAGTGTTGAAGCCCAGTTGCTCATCAGCCAGTTGCGCACGCAGGTGCAACGGAAGATCCTTTCGCTACCCACGAGCTTCTTCGACAATACGAAGAGCGGAGCGTTGGTCAGCCGGATCATGTCCGACGTGGAAGGTGTCCGCAACCTGGTCGGTACCGGGTTGGTGCAGCTGATCGGTGGTACGCTCACAGCGTTGATATCGCTGGTCTGGTTGATCAGCATCAGCCCCACGATGACGCTATTCACCCTGGCGCCCGTTGGTTTCTTCGCCTTCATCGCCATGCGCGCCTTCGCCAAGATCAGGCCCATCTTCCGAACACGCGGCGTGATCAACGCGGAAGTCACCGGTCGCCTTACGGAAACGCTGAACGGCGTGCGCGTGATCAAGGGTTTCGGAGCGGAAGAACAGGAGAACAAGACGTTCGAGATCGGCGTGCAGCGTTTGTTCGATAACGTGAAGGCGAGCCTCACGGCGACATCCTTCATCAGCAGTATGAGCACCTTGCTGCTCGGCCTTGCCAGCGCTGGCATCATGGGTATCGGGGCCTACCAGATGGTAGGCGGAAACCTCACCAGCGGCGAGTTCGTGCAGTTCACTGTACTGCTCGGTTTCATGATCGCTCCTATCGTGCAGATGAGCAACATCGGCAGCCAGCTCACCGAGGCCTTCGCCGGGCTCGACCGAACAGAAGAGATCATGAACATGCAGCCCGAGGACGTCGAGGATCGGCGCCCGATCAAGCTGAACGATGTTCAAGGTCATATCGAATTCAAGGATGTTCGCTTCTCATACGAGGAGGGAAAAGAAGTCCTGCATGGCATCGACTTCGAAGCATCGAAGGGTTCGGTTATCGCGCTGGTGGGCACCTCGGGCAGCGGCAAGAGCACCATCGCCGGATTGGTGGCCACCTTCTTGAACCCCAGTGCGGGCAAGATCCTGATCGATGGTCAAGACCTCAGCCGTGTGAGCCTGGCCAGTTACCGTAAGCACTTGGGCGTGGTGCTCCAGGATGATTTCTTGTTCGAAGGCACGATCCGCGAGAACATCCTCTTCCCGCGTCCCAACGCTACGGAGGAACAACTCCAGAAAGCAGTGAAGGGCGCTTACGTGAACGAATTCACGGACCGTATGGAATTGGGTCTGGAGACCGTTATCGGCGAGCGCGGTGTGAAACTGAGCGGGGGCCAACGGCAACGTGTGGCCATTGCCCGTGCGATGCTTGCCGACCCCAAGATCCTGATCCTGGACGAAGCCACCAGTAACCTGGACACCGAGAGCGAAGCGTTGATCCAGAAGAGCTTGAACGAACTGGTGAAGGACCGCACCACCTTCGTGATCGCCCACAGGTTGAGCACCATCCGCCAGGCCACGGAGATCCTGGTGGTGGAGAACGGCTATATCGCGGAGCGCGGAACACACGCCGACCTGATCGCAAAGCAGGGTCGCTACTACGACCTGTACACGTACCAGGCGCGCATCTGACGGCGGTAGGAACGCAGATGACGCGGATCTTTATGATGCACGCAGGTCATACGTTCATGGAGTCTTCAGATCAGCGTTGATCTGCCTTATCCGCGTCATCAGCGTTCGATCGGGCTATTCCCCGATGTCCTCGTTCCAGAGCTCCGGTTCCGCTGCGATGAACTCTTCCATCATCGCCACGCATTCCGGCAGGTCAAGATCGATCACCTCCACGCCGTGGCTTTGCATGAACTCCTTAGCACCAGCGAACGTGCGTGATTCGCCTACGATCACCTTCTTGATCTTGAACTGCACGATGGTGCCCGCGCACATGTAGCACGGCATCAGCGTGGAATAGATCACTGTGCCCTTGTAGCTGCCGATGCGGCCCGCGTTGTTCAGGCAGTCCATTTCGCCATGCAGGATGGGGTTCTTCTCCTGCACACGCTTATTGTGGCCGCGCGCGATGACCTTGCCGTTGCGCACCAGCGCTGAACCAATGGGGATACCGCCTTGTTGACGTCCCAGCCGGGCTTCAGCGATGGCCGCCTGCATGCCTTCGTCCAGTGTATCAGAATTCATCCCACAAAGAACGATCATCAGTTCCGATCGGGTTTCGACCAAGTACCTTCGACCTTTACGATGCGCATCCTCTTCCTGTCGTCCATCGTGCTGCTTGCCGCCTGTGGCGCAGATCACGAGACCACCACGCCCACCAAAGGCCCGATCACCGAAAGTGTTTACGCCAGCGGTGTGGTGAAGGCACGCGGTCAGTACACGGTGTTCCCCACGGTGAACGGCACGGTGAACGCCCTGTTGGTGGAAGAAGGTGATACCGTGAAAGCGGGGCAGGCGATCCTGAGCATCGACGACCGCACCAGTAAGTACACCACCTTCAGCAGCGCGGCACAAGTGCGGTTGCTGGAGCAGAACGCCCGCGAAGATGGTCCGGTGCTGGGCCAACTGCGGGAAGCGATCGCGCAGGCCCGTGACAAGTACGAGGTGGACAGTTTGAATTCCGCACGGCAGGCAGCACTGTGGGCGCAAGGCATCGGCAGCCAGAACGACCGCGATCAGCGGGAACTGGCCTTCACCACCAGCCGTGCCACCTACATCCGCGCGCGAAAAGCCTATGACGAAACGCGGAACCGCTTGCGCACCGAGCTGGACGTGGCCCGCAACAACGCGGCGATCAGCAGCGCTGGCAACGACGACCGCACGCCACGCAGCTTGATCGATGGTATCGTGTACGACCTGATGATCGAACCCGGTGAGTTGGCGACCACCCAGCGCGGTGTGGCCGTGATCGGCAGCGCAACGGACCTCTATATGGAACTGGAGGTGGACGAGTACGATATCCAGAAAGTGAAGCCCGGCCAACGGATCTTCGCCACCTTCGACAGCTATGCGGATAGTGCATTTCCTGCGGAAGTCACCCGGATCATCCCGCTCATGGACGAGCGTTCGCGAACATTCCGGGTCGAAGCGCGATTCACCGAACGACCACCGCCGCTATTCCCGAACCTGACGGTAGAAGCGAACATCGTTCTGCGCACCAAGAAAGACGCTTTGACCATTCCCGCTTCATACATCGTGGACGGCAACTTCGTGCTGATCGACACCGACAAGAAACAACGCGTGACCCTCGGTGCGCGTGATCTGGAAAAAGTGGAAGTGCTGGACGGCATCGACCTCACCACCACGCTCTACAAACCCTGAGGGCGTCCATGCGACTGCTCTTCAGCATCTCCCTCACCCTGCTCCGCGCCAAGCTGCGCCAGAGCATCGTGGCCGCCGTGGGCGTGATGTTCAGCATCACCATGTTCGTTACCCTGCTCGGTTTCATGAACGGGTTGAACGACCTGCTCGACGGTCTGATCCTGAACCGCACGCCGCACATCCGGCTGTACAACGAACTGAAAGCATCGCCCACACAACCGATCGACCTGACGACCGACAGCATCACGCACAACTTCGTGCGCAATGTGAAGCCGAAGAACGAACTGCCCAAGTTGCGCAACGCACAGGCCATCATGGAGGCGCTGAAGAAGGATCCGCGCGTACTGGCTGTTTCGCCACGCCTGGTCGCGCAGGTGTTCTTCAACGTGGGCACCGTGGACCTGAACGCGCAAGTGAACGGCATCGATGTGA
>DLGQ01000053.1:13342-69089 GCA_002482775.1 Flavobacteriales bacterium UBA7690
TGGCCACCAGCGCCAACACCATCGTGCTGGGCAAGGGTTTGGCGGACATGATGGAAGCCAGCATCGGCGAGAGCGTTCAAGTGACCACGGCCACGGGCGAACGTGCCATGCTCCGCGTATCCGGCATCTTCCAGAGCGGCATCGCCGACGCGGACAAGGTGCAGTGCTACGCGAACATCAAAACGGTGCAGAAGCTCTTGGCGCGCCCCAGCAGCTACTACACGGACATCAACGTGAAACTGCACGATCTGCTGGAAGCACCCGCCATGGGCCAGGAACTCGCACGCCGCTTCGGTGTGGATGCGCTGGATGTACAGACCGCCAACGCACAGTTCGAAACAGGCAGCGACGTGCGGAACATCATCAGCTACGCGGTGGGCGTGGTGTTGCTGATCGTGGCCGGCTTCGGGATCTACAACATCCTGAACATGATGATCTACGAAAAGCTCGATGCCATCGCCATCCTGAAAGCCACCGGCTTCAGCGGTAGTGATGTGCGCCGGATCTTCCTGTTGTTGAGCATGATCATCGGGGTTGCGGGCGGCGTTTCCGGCTTGATCGGCGGCTTCACCTTACAGAACATCATCGACAATATCCCGTTCGTCACGGCGGCCTTGCCCACGGTGAAGACCTTCCCGATCGACTACTCACCGAAGTACTACATCATCGCCGTCACCTTCGCACTGCTCACCACCTGGGTAGCGGGTTGGTTCCCGGCACGCAAAGCCAGTCAAGTGGATCCGGTGGAGATCATCCGTGGGAAATGAGCGCGACGAGCAACATCCTCGAAGTGGTAAAGGTGAACAAGTCCTTCCACGACCCGGTGACCGTACCAGTGCTGAAGGATGTTTCCATGGCCGTGAAACGCGGCGAATTCGTGAGCGTGACCGGAAAGAGCGGCTGCGGTAAGAGCACCTTGCTCTACATCCTCAGCACCATGGACACCGACTACGAGGGCCAGGTGATCATCGACAATGAGCCCACCTTTGGCCTTACAGGGGAACGCCTTTCGCAGATCCGCAACGAGAAGATCGGTTTCGTGTTCCAGTTCCATTACCTGCTCAGCGAGTTCAGCGTGCTGAAGAACGTGATGCTGCCCGGCCTCAAACTGGCCAAACGCAGCGCTGCAGAGATCGAAGCCCGCGCCATGGACCTGTTGAAGGACCTGCAGGTGAAAGATCAAGCCTTGAAGATGGCCAACCAGCTGAGCGGTGGTCAGAAACAACGCGTGGCCATCGCCCGCTCCATGATCAACGACCCGATGATCATCATGGGCGACGAACCCACCGGCAACCTGGACAAGAAGAACAGCGAGATCGTCTTCGACATCTTCCAGAAGATCGCCTCAGAGCACAAGCGCAGCCTGCTCGTGGTCACACACGACAACGACTTCGCCGCACGCACGGATCGGACGATCGTGATGGATGACGGGCGGATCGTGACCAGTTGAGCCTAGCCCTTGTAGTGCTTTGGCTTCTTCTTCACCAGCGCCTCCGCAGGCTCCGGCACCCAATGATGCAGCCCACCCGCCAGCGGATCATCGAAGGTCTTCGGAATATTCCCCGCAGCCGTGCGCTCGCCCCACGTCAGGTGCTCCTTGCCATCATCACGCCGCTCCATGGTGATGCAATCCTCAACGGGGCAAACGAGCGAGCAGAGGTTGCAGCCCACGCAGTTCTCGTCGATGATGCTGGGGATCCGGTTCGCGGGGTCGCTGCTTAGGGCAATGGCCTGGTGCGCTCCATCCTCGCAAGCGGTGTAGCAGAGCTGGCAGCCGATGCACTTGCTCTCGTTGATGCTGGCGGTGACCTTGTACTTCAGGTTGAGGTCTTCCCAGTGCTTGATGTTCGGCAGCGCCTTGCCGCGGAAGTCATCGATGGTCTTGAAGCCCTTCTCGTCCATGTAGCGCTCCAGGCCCGGTAGGATCTCGCGGATGATGCCGAAGCCGAAGTGCATGACGGCGGTACACACTTGAACGGTCGTGGCGCCGAGCAGGATGAACTCCACCGCATCGCGCCAGTTCTCCACGCCACCAATACCGCTGATCGGCAGGTTCACATCGGGATGCTGCGCGCAGTTCTTCACCATGTTCAGCGCGATGGGCTTCACCGCCGGGCCGCAATAGCCACCGTTGGTGCTCTTGCCATCCACGATCGGGTACGGAACGAACTGGTCGATGTCCACACCCACGATGCTCTGGATGGTGTTGATCAACGAGATCGCGTCGCTTCCACCGGCCCGTGCCGCTCGCGCCGGACGGGTGATATCCGAGATGTTCGGCGTGAGCTTCGTGATCACCGGGACTTTCGCCACCTCCTTCACCCACTCCACGATCATCTGCAACACCTTCGGCTCCTGCCCCACCGCACTGCCCATGCCACGCTCACACATGCCGTGCGGGCAACCGAAGTTCAGTTCGATGCCATCGGCACCGGCGTTCTCCACATCGCGCACGATCTGGTGCCATTCCTCCTTCGTCTCCACCATCAATGAAGCGATCACCGCATGATCCGGGAAGCGCTTCTTCACCTCGCTGATCTCTCGCAGGTTGTCCTTCAGCGGCCGGTCGGTGATGAGCTCGATGTTGTTGAAGCCCACCATGCGCTTGTCGCGGTAGTTCACTGCGCCGTACCGGCTGCTCACGTTCACCACGGGCACGCCAAGGGTCTTCCACACGGCACCGCCCCAGCCCGCGTCGAAGGCTTTCATGATCTGATAGCCGGAGTTCGTGGGGGGCGCGGAGGCCAGCCAGAATGGGTTCGGGGACTTGATCCCTGCGAGGTTCGTTCTCAGATCTGCCATGGCCTATTTCTTCAAGTATTGATCGATCCCGTGTGCTGCTCTTTTAGCCTCAGCTGCGGCATTCACCACTTCCACCCCACCGTTCATCGCATCGCCCGCGGCGAAGTACTTCGGGTTGTCGACCTGGTAGTTCTCGTTCACCACGATGCGCCCCTTCTGATCCAACGTGAGGCCTGAGACCAGCTTCAACAGTTCCACTTGTTTTCCTTGACCAGTCCCCAGCAACACCATGTCGCACGGTTCCACGAACTCGCTGCCGGGGATCTCTTCGATCTTACCGTAGGCCGCTTTGTTGCGGATGAACTTTACGCCGGTGACTGAACCGTTTCCAAGCACTTCCACTGGCGTCACGTTGAACAGTGCTTTCGATCCGCTTTTCTTGGCCAGGTCGAACTCGAAGGAATACGCGCCCATCTCTTCAGGTCCACGACGGTACGAGATCGTCACGCTCTCCGCACCCATTCGGCAGCTTTCACTGGCGGCGTCCATCGCCGTGTTCCCTCCACCAAGCACGATCACCTTGTTGCCGACCGGTGTCGCATGATGTTTGTTGCGCAATTCTTCCACGAACTCCAGCGCACCCATCACGCCTTTCTTGTCTTCGCCGGGAATACCCAGCGCTGACGTACCGCCCAGCCCGATGCCGATGAAGATGGCGTCGTAGTCCTTCTCAAGTTTGTCCAACTCAGCCCGACCTGTCACGGGCTTTTTGTAGTGGACGTTGAAGCCGAACTGTTCTTGGAGGTAGGCGATCTCATCAACCGCTTCTTCGTTCGTGAGTTTGTAAGGTGCAACACCGTAAACGCACAGACCGCTGGGCTTCTCACGCGCCTCGTAAATATCCACAGCATGACCGAGCATCCGCAGCTCACACGCACACGAAACACCAGCAGGCCCAGCCCCGATCACCGCCACTTTCTTACCCGTCGGCTTCCCGGTGATGAAGAGCTTCTTCTTGCTTCGGATCACCTTATCGGTGGCATGTGCCTGTAATCGCCCGATCTCGATGGGCTTCACATCCTGGTGGTTGTAGACGCAGGCGCCTTCGCACAACTCCTCTGTGGGGCACACATTCCCGCAGGCATGCCCCATCCAGTTGCTGTCGTAGATCGTCTTCGCGGCTCCGTCCTTGTTGTCGTTGTTGATCTGCCGGATGAAGGTCGGTATGTCGATCCCCGTTGGGCACGCGGTAATGCACGGTGCGTCGTAGCAATACAGACAGCGCGAACTCTCGTAGTACGCTTCCGTGTCGCTCATCAGCGGCTTCTTCGGGTGGAAGTTGGCTGCGAACTCGGCTTCGGTGGTTGGTCGTTTGTATTCTGCCATTTGGGGAGGTATCGGGTATAGGGTACTGGGTAGCGGGTACCCTATACCCGATGACGTTGTTCTATTTCTTGCCTTGAATGGACTCGTCGAGCTTGTGGACGCCTTTCTGGATGAGGACGATCCTCGCTACAAGATCCGTGACGGTCTGTGTTTCGAGGTAGCCGAGTTTGTTGGCGATGATCAACTGTGTGTGCAATTCGCAACTTGAACCGATCGCGATCCCGAGGAACTGCTTGAACTCTCCCGGCGTTCTCCTGCCTGCTCCTTCAGCGATGTTCGAGGGAATGGAAACGGCACAACGGCGCACCTGACTGGTCAGTCCGAAGCGTTCATCCTTGTGGAAGCTCTCAGTGGCTTTGTACACATCGGTCACCAGTTCAACGGCATCGTTCCAAACGCGGAGTTTCATGAAGTCGTGCATAGCAGTGGTTGTTGTTCGGCAGGCGGAGTTGCCAACCACACATTGGACGTCGAACGGCCCAAAGGGCCACATCGGCGACCCAGTACCCGCTACCCAATACCCACTACCCAGTACCTCCCTCATAACTCAGTCAACCTACCATACGTCTCCGGCCTCCGATCCCTGAAGAACTGCCACGTACTGCGCACTTCCTCGATCATGTCCAGGTCGAATTCCGCGACGAGCAGTTCATCGTCATCGCGCGAGGCTTGCTTGAAGATCTGTCCGCGTGGATCAACGAAATAGCTCTGGCCATAGAACTTGCCGAGGTTCCACGGTTTCTCCTCGCCCACACGATTGATGCAGCCCATGAAGTAGCCGTTGGCCGCAGCGTGCGCCGGTTGCTCCAGCTTCCAGAGGTACTCGCTCAATCCCGCCACCGTGGCGCTGGGGTTGTAGACGATCTCCGCGCCGTTCAAGCCCAGGCAGCGCGCACCGTCCGGGAAGTGCCGATCGTAGCAGATGTACACGCCCACCTTGGCGTACTTCGTTCGGAACACCGGATAGCCCAGATTGCCTGGCTTGAAGAAGAACTTTTCCCAGAAACCGCTCGTGTGTGGAATGTGGTTCTTGCGGTACTTGCCGAGGTAGGTGCCGTCCGCGTCGATCACGGCGGCGGTGTTGTACAGCACGCCCGCCTGCTCCTTCTCGTAGATCGGCACGATGATCACCATGTTGTACTTCTTGGCGTACTGCGCCATCAGCTCCGTGGTGGGGCCAGGCACGCTCTCCGCGCTCTCGTACCACTTCCTGTCCTGGCCCGGGCAGAAGTACGGCGTGTTGAAGATCTCCTGCAAACACAGGATCTGCACGCCTTGCTGGCCCGCTTTCTCGATGTACGGGATGTGCTTCTGCACCATCGCGTCGATGATCTCCGGTATGGTGCCTTCGCCCTCCGTCTTCGGAAGGCTCATTTGGATAAGGCCGCTCTTGATCTTCCTCGGCATGGGTTGTCTGATTGGAACGCTGATTTAGCTAATCCGCGCTGATGGGTCTTGGGTTGCTGGAACCAATGTTAAGAGGAAGTACGCGCATTTCCTAGACTGGTCCGGGATGGTGCGGGTGGGTGGAACGCTGACCTGGCTCCGCCGAAGCGGCTACGCGCAGGCGCAGTGACGCGGATTGGGCAGATCGACGCGAATCTGAAAGACTGTTGGGTTGGACGAGGGTTATCTGTGGGTGTGCCCCTCTGATCCCTTCGCTCTACAGGGCTGCGCTCGTGAGCCTCGGGTCGGGCTATCCGTTGTACTCCTCCCTCGGGTCAAGCCCGGGGTTCGGAGCGCCGCTTCAAACCCTTATTCTATGACATAGCCAAGAGGTTTGGGTTGTCCAATTCGCCATTGCGGAAAACGTCAAAGACACGGTAATTGCACTTTACTCAAATGCATGTACCAGGCGAGAATAGTGCAGGAATCGTAGCGAATCGATGCAGCGATGTCCCCAACGATGAGAATGACCCCATTTCAACTGCCGAAGTGAGTCTTCCACTGCAGGTGGAGTCCCTAATTTGAGTTTTGTAAGCTCTATTTTCAAGTCGCGATAGATATAGGCAAAATCATCGGTGAGCAGTCCTTGTGTTGGTTGGATAAGACTGATGGCTAACGTTGGATCGACCTCCCAGTAGCACGCCCATTCCTCGAATTCAGCAACCTTCCCAATGTTAAGATCCTCGAATATGACCTTCTGGCCGATGTTGATTTTGGGGTCCGTAAAGTTGACCGGGACCTCTTCCAACCTCTGGCCCTTGGCATAAAGGTCGGCAAGAGCTAGGTGCACTTCTTGGGAGAATGAGACACGGTCAATACTGTTGTTTTCCAAGAGCGAAATGAAATCCCGTGCGCACTTAATGAACCCTGAGGTTGATTCTTTGGCGAGGAAGGCAGCAAGTTGTTGAGGAAGCATTGGCGCAGGTCTATTACTTATGTGGTGAATCTTGCGTGAGCGATTGCAGCGGAAAGCCCACAGCGCGGTAATCCGCGCGAGGACTTGTAGGCCCGGGTCGGAGCCCGGGCTGAACTCCAAGCGCGACGGCGAGTCTTCGAGCCGGCACGCCCAAAACCTTCCTCATCTGCATTTCATATCTGCGTTCATCATAAAGATCCGCGTCATCAGCGTTCCATCCCCTCACAGCATCCCGCTCACCTTGTTCCGCTTCACGAACTTCCCGTACCCCTTCTTGATGCGCACTTCGCCGTTGTGTACCGCCACCTGGCCGCGGAGAATGGTGGTCTTCACCTTGCCGGTGAGCTGCATGCCTTCGTAGCCGCTGTAATCCACGTTCATGTGGTGGCTCTTGGCGCTGAGTGTGTGGCGCTCGTTGGGGTCCAGCAGGATGATGTCCGCGTCACTGCCGATGCCGATGGTGCCTTTGCGCGGGAACATGCCGAAGATCTTCGCCGGATTGGTGGCGGTGACTTCCACGAACTTGTTCACGCTGATGCGCTTCTTGTTCACGCCTTCGCTAAAGAGCAGTTCCATGCGGTGTTCGATGGCGGGGTGACCGTTCGGGATCTTCGAGAAATCGGCCGAGCCCATGGCTTTCTGCGCCATCATGAAGGGGCAATGGTCGGTGGCCACCACCTGCAAGCTGCCTTGTTCGATGCCGGCCCAGAGCTGCGTTTGATCCTTCTTTTCGCGTAGCGGCGGGCTCATCACCCACTTGGCGCCGTCGGCCCGTTCGTAGAGCGAGGCATCGAGCAACAGGTATTGGATGCAGGTCTCGGCAAGCACGCGTTGCCCCCGGCGCGCCGCATCGCGCACGGCGTTGAGCGCGCCTTCGCAGGTGAGGTGGACGATATACGCGGGCACGCCGGTGTAGCTGGCCATGTCGCAGAAACGGTGACTGGCTTCGGCCTCGGTGATCTCGGGCTGACTGAGGTAGTGATACAGTGGTGAGAGCTTGCCTTCGCTGCGATGTTTCTGCACGAGGTAGTCGATCATGTCGCCGTTGGTGGCGTGTACGATCACCATGCCGCCGTGCTCCTTCACCTCCTGCATGAGGCCCACCATCTGGCGGTCGTCGATCATGAGCGCACCCTTGTAAGCCATGAAGGTCTTGAAGCTGGTGATGCCTTCCTGCTCGATCATCGTGCGCACTTCCTTCTTCGTGTCGTCGTTGAAATCGGTGACGGCCATATGGAAGCTGAGGTCGCCGTAGAGGTTACCGTTCATGCGGCCCTGCCAGCTTTCCAGCGCGTGGCGCAAGCTCTTTCCCTGCGTTTGCAGCACGAAGTCGATGACGGTGGTGGTGCCGCCATGCAGCGCGGCGAGCGTTCCGGTCTCGTAGTTGTCGCTGCTGAAGGTGCCCATGAAGGGCATGTCCAAATGCACGTGCGGATCGATGCCGCCGGGCAGCACGAACTGGCCTTTGGCGTCGATCACTTCGGCGTCGGGCGCATGCAGATCATGCCCGATGGCCTTGACGTGTTCGCCTTCGATGAGGACGTCGGCGCGGTGGAAGTCGGCGGCGGTGACGACGGTTCCGTTCTTGATGAGTAAGCTCATGATTAGCTGATGTGAATGATTAGCTGATTAGCTGATTTCTGACTTCGTCATCCCAGGCATTTCCATCAGCTAATCGCCACATCAGCTAATTAGCTAATCGAACTGCGGTTCCAAGATAATGAGGGCGTGCCCCTCCCCCGGCTCCCAGGCCGGGGCTCGGGTCGGGCTATCCGCTATACTCCTCGCAGGGGCGATGCATGCTTTTCCTTCGGGCGAAGCATGCATCGCCCCTGCTGCGGGGTGCCGCTCCTATCCCTCACGCAGCATACGTTCACGCTTTAACACCCAATACACAGCGAACGCCACACCCGTTCCACTGAACCACGAGAGCGTGTAGAGGAACTCCAACGGCTTTACCCAATACCCGATGATGGCCACGAAGACACCTGCCACCAAAGCCACGATGGCTGCGCTGTTCACCCCCGCGTGCGGGCCATCCACCTTATACAGATCGGCGATAACCAGCGTGCGCTTGCGGATGATGAAATAGTCGCACAACAGGATGCCGAGCACCGGACCGAGCAAGCCGCTGATGAAGATGAGGATGCCGCTGATCTCATTCATAAGCCACCACGGGCAGATGACGATGCCGACAAGCCCCGCGATCACCCCGCCCACACGGAAGCTGATCTTCTTCGGAAAGAGGTTGCTGAAGGCATTCGCCGGTGCGATCACGTTGGCAGCGATGTTCGTGCTCAACGTGGCGATGAGCATCGCGATCTGCGCGAAGATCACCACGCCCGGGCTCTTGAACTTGTCCACGAGCGATACCGGATCCCAGGGCGCATCCTCGGCGATCAACACATCCTTGAAGGCGACCACGGCCGCGCTGGTGACGAAGATGCCCACGAACGAATAGAAGAGCATCGTGCCCGGCAGACCGATGAACTGGCCTGCTAACTGGTCCTTCTGGCTCTTCGCGTGACGGGTGATGTCGGAAATGCTGATGGACATGGTGGCCCAGAAACCGACCATGGCGGTGAACCACATCAGGTATTGCCAGAAGCCGACATCGCTTGCACCAGCAATGTCGGCCTTGAACTCAAGCTTGGCCGACTCATGCCCTTCCGCATCCTTGAACTGGACTTGCACGTGCGCATCCATGCCGATGTTCACCGTGGTCATCGCCGCAGAGATCGCCGTCCACTCTCCGGGCCTGCTTTCGCGTTGCCGCGGATAGCTCAACCGGTAATGCGTGGCCTTCGGCGTTCCATCCGTGGTCAAGAGCGGTGAAAGTTGCAGCGTGCGGCCGGGCGCATCGGCATAAGGCAACTGCGTGATCGTGCCTTGCTGCAATTGCTTCCCTTGTTCCAGCGCGTTCGCGAAACCACCCGCGCTATTCGCGCCCCAAACGATCAATACTATCCCAATCAGGATCAATATCGGCGCGCTCCAATCCTCCAGCCAGCGGATGCTCTCGGTACCCTTCCAGATGAACCAGATGTTGATGAGCCAGAACACCGCGAAGCAGATGAACTTGCCGATGCTCAGTGCTACTTCCCCTTCCTGACCGGTCGCAGCGTTCCAGATGGAATAGATCGCCAAGCCACCGATCCACGTTTGCACCCCGAACCAGCCACAGGCCACGATGGCACGCAGCAAACTCGCGATGTGGATGCCTTGCGTCCCGAAAGCCGCTCGCCCTTGCACCGGGAACGGGATGCCATACTTCACGCCCGCATGGCCATTGAGCACCATGGGGATGGTGATCACGAGGTTGGCCAAGCCGATGATCGCCAATGCCGCCTGCCAACTGAGGCCTGCACGCATCATGTAAGAAGCCAGCAGATAGGTAGGGATGCATACCGCCATGCCCACCCACAGCGCGGCGAGGTTCCACTTGGTCCACGTGCGTTGCTCGGGCGGGATGGGCGCGAGGTCCGGGCTGTAGAGCGGGGAACGGGTGATGTCTTCCATCAGCGATCAGCTAATTGGATGATCAGCTCATTAGCTGATCAAACACACGCCTCATCCGCAATACTCACCGCCTTGCTGATGATCTCCATCCCCTCATCGATCCCCGCCTTGTCGATGCACAACGGCGGCGCCACGAAGATCCAGTTCCAACGCACGAAGGTGAACATGCCCAGTTCGTTGATCTTGGCGGCCACCTTGTTCATCACGGCCATCTCCTCGGGCTTCGCGTTCCACGGCGCCATCGGCTCCTTGGTGGCGCGGTTCTTCACCAGTTCGATGCAACCCAGCAGGCCGGTGTTGCGGAAGTCGCCGATGCTCGGGTGCTTGGCTGCGAGCTTCGCCACGCTCTCGTCAACGTAGCGGCCCATGTTGGCGGCGTTGGCCACGAGATCCTCTTCCTTGTAGATGTCGATGACCGCGTTCGCGGCGGCGCAGGCCACGGCGTGCGCGCTGTAGGTGAGGCCGATGGGCAGCGGCTTGTCGTCGAAGTGTTTGATGATCTCCTCGCGCACGATGAGGCCGCCCAGCGGGATGTAGCCGCTGGTGATGCCCTTCGCCATGCACAGGATGTCCGGCACCACGCCATGGTGGTCGATGCCGAACCATTTGCCGGTGCGCCCGAAGCCGCTCATCACCTCATCGCAGATGGTGAGGATGCCGTAGCGGTCGGCGATGGCCTTCACGCCTTTCCAATAGCCCGGTGGGTACTTGATGCAGCCGCTGCTGCCGCTCTCCCCTTCCAGCATGATCGCCGCGATGTACTGCGGGCCTTCGTACTTCACCACGCGCTCCAGGTGCGCCAGCGCGTTCTCGGTGCATTCCTCCGGCGTGGTGCTGTTCCATGGACAGCGGTAGAAGTACGGGTTCTCCACGTGGATGATGTTCGGCACGCCCTGGCTGTCGTGCGGCAACCCGCGCGGATCGCCACCGGCACTGAGCGCACCATACGTGGCGCCGTGGTAGCTTTGGTACAGCGTGATGATCTTGTGGCGACCGGTGTACAAACGCGCGAGCTTCATCGCGTGCTCCACCGCCTCGGTGCCGCCGTTGGTGAAGAAAGTGCGGTTGAGCGAACCCGGCGTGATCTCCGCCAGCGTCTTGCCCAGTTTGCCGCGCGCCTCGGTGATCATGCCCGGATGCACGTAGCTCACCTCGGCCATCTGCTTCGCCACCGCCTCCGCCACTTTCGGATGCCCGTGCCCGATGTTCACGTTCATCAGCTGTGAGCTGAAGTCGATGTAGCGCTTGCCACTTCGATCGTGCAGGTAAATGCCCTTGGCGCGCTCGATGTTCAGTGGCGCCAGACCGCTTTGCTTGCTCCAGCTGAAGATGGTGTGCTCGAGGTTGTCCTTGAGGATCTCGGCAGGGTTGGTCGATGTAAGCGTGCTCACTGGTCGTGGTGTTGAACGGACAAGGTAAGAGGCTGGTTGAATTGTTTGGGCGTTCCGGCTCGAAGACTCGCCGTCGGGCCATTCGTTGCAAGTCCTCGCGTGGATTACCACGCTCCGGGCTTTCCACTACTGTCCCTAACGCGACCCCGGTGGAAAGATGTAAGCATCGGACCATATCTCAGGCTTGTCCGGATCCGAGCCATTGATCGAATAGCTGCTGTAGAAGTACTGAAGCAGCGTAATTCTCATCGAGTCCGGTGAATCGAAATGCGTCAACCAAATGTTGCCCTTCGGGCGAGTGAGCATCCATTCCTCTCCGCTTCTCGACCCGACGCGGTAGTCGTTGAAATACAAATGCTCCTTTTCAGATATCGCCGACACAAAAAGGAATGCGAATAGCTGTTTGAGGTCCTTCGAGTAGAAGATCGTATCAACGCGAACATCGTAAACAGTATCGACCCTGTGTTGCTTCGACCACACCGCAAAGCCAGCGCTCATGAAATCTTCGGATATCGCCTCCTTGTCATCGGCGTATTTCTCTTGTGTCACCGGCAGTGTGCCAGGAGGCGGGATCGGCGCTGGGCGTTGCTCGTACCAAGCATTCAGCAACCACAATGGCGCGACAGACGAAACAAGGAAAACTGGGAGAAGCAAGCTTCGCACTTCTCTGAAACCACCAGCGAAGAGTAACATGAACAGAAGCGATTCGGCCCATGCAAAAAGAGCAAAGAGACCGAGCGCATAGAGCGGAAAGAAGAGCAAGCCGATAGATGAACTCTCGTCCAACTGGAATGCCGAATAGACAAGGAACCCCACCACGGACACTGCTGTGAGTGCATAACAGCCGAGGATGATCTCCTTCTTGGACATCGAGATCACAAACCTACCCCTTCATCTTCCCCGGATCCTGCCGCGCATCGAAGATGTCGGTGACGTAGATCGTTCGGCCTTCAATGCGATAGACCACCTTGAACTTGCCGACCACCAATCTCCGGTGGCCTTCACCTTTGTATTCGAGCCAAGGCTCGTATTGACCGAGTCGTAGGGTCGCCTTCAAGTCGTCGATGCTGTCCCAGAGCTTCTTATCCCAGCGCTCCAGTTCACGATCGGTCATGTGCCCGGCCAGAAAGTGCAACGCCTGCTCGTAGCTCTCCCATGCGGGCTGGGTGATAATAACCTTCAAGCACGCTTGGCTTTGGAGCGCGAGGCGGCGATCCCCTGAAGCACACGCTTGGAACGTTTGCGCGCTTCGGCAATGGTTATCACATCACCGTTCTTGATCGCTTCCTCGGACCGTATTGCCATCTCTGTCATACGTCGACGAAGCGCATCCTCCTTGGTGTCGTCCCGCAACAGGATCTCGATCGTGGTCAGCACGGTCTTGTCCTCTTCACGCTGAATGCGCTTTACCAACTTGTTCCGGAGGGCGGTTGTGGTCATGGCAGTTGAAAGTTGATGCAAGTTACGGCGGCCCTCAGCTCATCCAGTTCGTCTTCCCCTCCGGGTTCCACTTCGTCGTGGTCTTCTTCAGCTGCGTCCAGAACTCGATGCTGCTCTTCCCGGTGATGTCACAGGTGCCGAACTTGCTGTCGTTCCAGCCGCCGAAGCTGAATGGTTCACGCGGCACGGGCACGCCGATGTTCACGCCGATCATGCCGGCGCTGGCGCGTTCCATCACTTGACGGGCTTGTCCGCCGCTTTGGGTGAAGACCGCGGCCGCGTTGCCGTAGGGGTTCGCGTTCTCGATCGCGATGGCCGCATCCAGGTCCTTCGCGCGGATGATGCTGATCACCGGACCGAAGACCTCTTCCTGCGAAATGCGCATGTCGGAAGTCACGTGGTCGATGATCGTGGGGCCTAGGTAGTAACCGTTGCCCTTGTCACCTTCAACGTTCGGGTTGCGGCCATCGAGCAGCACCTTCGCTCCTGCTTTCTCCGCTTCCTCGATGAAACCGAGGATCCGTTCGTACGAAACCTTGCTGATCACCGGACCGAGGTTCTTGCCGGGGATGAGCTTCTTCGCTTCGATGATCATCTGGTCGATGATATGGTCCACGCCACCGATGCCGACCATCTGTGCAGCGGCCATGCAACGTTGTCCCGCGCAACCGCTCATGCTGGCGACCACGTTGCTCGCGGTCATCTCCAAGTGCGCATCGGGCAGCACGAGCAGGTGGTTCTTCGCGCCGCCGAGGCAGAGCGCACGCTTCAACGTGCTCGTCGCACGGATGTAAACGATCTTGGCCACCTTGGTGCTGCCCACGAAGCTCACGGCCTTGATGCCAGGATGATCGCAGATGGCCTCCACGATCGCACGGTCGCCGTTCACCACGTTGAAGACGCCATCGGGTAGGCCCGCTTCCTTCAACAGTTCAGCGATGCGGATGGCACTGATGGGCACCACTTCGCTCGGCTTCAGGATCATGGTATTGCCCAGCATCAGCGCATTGGGGATGGTCCAGTGCGGCACCATGTTCGGGAAGTTGAACGGTGCGATGCTCGCTACCACGCCCAACGGTTTGCGCTCGATGCGGCATTCCACGCCCTTGCTCACTTCAAGCACTTCACCCTGAATAAGCTGCGGCAAACTGCACGCGAATTCGCACAGCTCCATGCTCTTGTCCACCTCGGCGTACGACTCGTCCATTGTTTTGCCGTTCTCAGTGTGCACCAGTACGGCCAGTTCCTCGCGGTTCTTCCACAGCAGTTCGCGGTATCGGAAGAAGATCTGCGCGCGCTCTTTGATGGGTGTGCCACTCCACGCGGGGAATGCGGCCTCAGCGGCTTTCACGGCCTTGTCCAGATCGCTGGCGGTGCTGAGCAACACCGTGCTGATCACCGTGCCATCCAACGGGGAATGCACGTCCATGCGTTGCTGCCCGTTCGCATCGGGTTTGCCGGCGATGTAGTTCTTGGTCTCGTTGTACTTCAAGGTCTGGGTGGCCATGGTGATCGCGCTAGTATCCGTCGAAGATAATGAAGCGTGCGGGCACACCACGACATCTGGACCGAGAGAGTTTTCGACTTCTACCTTCGCGGTACGAACCTGACAAGACCATGCCTTCCGTAGACATCCTCTCCAAAGTCGACCTGCAGATGCTCGACAACGCGATCAACGTGGTGAAACGCGAGATCGAAAGCCGTTATGATCTGCGCGGCACCAACAGCACCATCGAAGTGGATAAGAAGGCGCTGACCATCCGGTTAAGCACCGAGGACCACATGAAGTTGGATTCCATCCTGGACATTCTGTTGGAACGCAGCGGCAAACAGAAAGTGGATGTGCGCAGCTTCGACCTGAAGGAAGAACCAGTGCCCAGTGGTAAAACGCTCTACCGCATCATCAAGGTGAAGCAAGGGATCGATCGCGAAACGGCGAAGAAGATCAGCAAGGCGATCAAGGACAGTGGATTGAAAGTGCAGCCGCAGATCATGGACGACCTGATCCGCGTGAACGGCAAGAAGATCGATGATCTGCAGGCGGTGATGGCGTTGTGCAAGGAGCAGGATTTCGAGATCCCGCTAACGTTCGATAACATGAAGAGCTGAGCAGGCAGCGGAATTCAAGCTGCGCTCGTCCTAGCACCGAAACCTCCTGATCATGCGAACACGTCTCCTCTCCCGGTCCATCACATTGGCGATCCTGCTGTTCGCCGCACTTGCAGTGAACGCACAGACGTACTTCTACATCAGCTCCATCAGCGTTTCGCCGGCCGAACCCACGGAGAGCGATGCGATCACCATTTCGTTGACCGGGGATCTGAGCAGTTCTGGTGCGTACGTGGTTTCTGCGGAGTACATGTTGATGAGCAACATCGTTCACATCACGGTGACCGCGGCGAACAACGGTGGGCTAAGTGTTCTTGTTCCGCACACGGAAGAGGTTTCCATCGGCACGCTGCCTGAAGGTTCGTACGCGATCCTTGTTGACGGAACGGGGGTCTTGGATTCGGCACCTGAATTCCAGCATGGGTTCAACGTTTCCGGTGGTGGCCCCAACTGCACCGATCTGGATCTGATCAGTGTTCAATGGGCTACGTTCAGCGATACAGCGATCAACGTGAATGTCAGCAACGCATCGATCGGCTTCGACTATCCGGGCTTCATCCTGTTCGATGCGAACGGCGATACGCTGGCGAAGGAGACGGTTGAGCTTTTCGCGATCGGCGAGGAAAGTTGGCATACCCTGCGGATCCATCCGGACGCCGACGTACCGAGTGGCACGTTCACGGGAAGGCTTGAGCTATGGACCGGCTTTTACAATGACCTGGCCTGTACCTGGGAACAGTCGTTCGATCTTTGCCCGGCATCGGAATGTGTGACGGTATACCCTTATCTGGGCAACTTCGGCGATGCTCTTGTGAACGGATCGTTCTCGTGGTCGGTGAACAACGATGCCGGCTCGGTGATTAACGGCACCTTCACGCTCGCTGGTGAGAACCAATCTGACATGGCCGATGTGTGCCTTTCTCCCGGCAGCTACTCATTCCTGGTAACACCCTTGCAGGAGCCCGGTGGAGGCCAGCTCTACATGGGCGTTGGAGGAGAGGCATGGAGTGATGATGTGCAGCAGATCCTCTCCCCTGCGGCCCCATCCACACCGCTGGTATTCGATGTATTGCCCGGCTGTTCCGATGGTACCAACGGTGTTCGCGAACGGTTCCCTGGTGCGGGCTCCCTTGACATCCGCACCGCTGCTGGAGGCCTGGATCTGCGCAGCGTGAACGGCACACCACTGGGCGCTATCAATTTGGTCGATGCGGTAGGAAGGATCATCTATGAGACACGAACCACGAGCGACAACATTCGCATCCCGTTGAACACGTCCGGTGTGTTCATCGTTTCCACGGATGCCGCGCGGGTGAAGGTCATTGTGGGAGAATGATCATGCCCCGACCGATCTGAAGACTGCATCGGGATGGGACGTGATCTGCTGCGGATCGCGGAACTTCGCACCCGATGAAGTTGCGCTCCTACCCACTGCTCCTGTGTTTGGTGTTGGCCGTGAACGGCGTTGCGCAGGTCCAACGGTCGAACGACGCGAATGGCAATGTGTGGATCTCCCATTGGGGCGATCACCGCATCCACGAACGATGGAGCTTCCACACGGAAGGCCATTGGCGACGAACTGATCTGGGTGCCCGCTGGCAACAATTGTTGCTACGCCCTGCGGTCAATTTCCATATGAACGAGCAGGTGATGTTCACTGCTGGTTACAGCTATCACGCCAACTATCCGTATTCCACATATCCTATCGAATTCAGGAATTGGGAGCATCAATTGTGGCAACAGGTACAACTCACCCATACAATAGGTCGGGTTCGTGTGCAGCATCGGTTCCGCATGGAAGAACGCTTCCTGGCGCGCATGAAACCAACCGAAGCGGATCCTGCAAAAGGGGAATTGGACCGATACACCTACCAGAACAGGTTCCGTTACCGTGTTTGGATGACCGTGCCCCTTGGCAAGCACGAGAAGGTGGTACCCGGTGTATTCACGTTGAACTTCTACGATGAGGTGTTCCTCAATTTCGGCGATGCGTCGCGTTTGGACCACATCAACCAGAACCGCATTTCCGCGTTGCTCGGATACCAGGTCTGTGGGCCGTTGAACATCTTGGCCGGCTACCTGTACCAGACCATTCAACGTCCGGGAGCTGCGAACGGCGCGGATCTGATGGAATTGAATTCCACCATCCAGGTGGCCGCGGTCTACAACCTGGACCTGCGCAAGAAGGAACCTGCACCCAAGCCCTAAAAAGGCGAAGCCCGCCTTACGGGGCGGGCTTCTCATGTTCCTGATCTCCGGGCTTACGGGCTCGAACAGGGACTTTTAACGCCGCGAGGCTGATGTCCCCTGTGATCAGGTGTGCCTTTGGTCAATTGAACGACCTCGTGTTGGTGTAACGCTGGTATTCCGTGGAAAGTTTCATTTAGCGAAAGAATGTTCCCGGTGTCAAGTTCATTCTAGCGTTCCATCTTGCTGCTTCAAGCGTGCTATACGGCTTAGAACATGGGGTCTCCCTTCAGGAACAGGACGAAGATGAAGGTCATCAGGAAGTGGTGGAAAAGCAGTAGCGCGGTAGCCACGGTGAGGACGGTTTTCCCGCTGGAATTGAGCTCTGGAAAGAGTTTTTTGTTGTTCACGGCGATGATCGGCAGGGGAATGGTGGCCAGCAGGAAGGTGATGGCCAGCGCCTTGAACAGGACCACATTGTTCAGGAGACCGAAGAACAGGTGGGCGTAGTAGAAGGCGAACCCTGCGAAGGACAGCAGTCCCAAGCGGACGAACAATCGAGCTTCTGTGACCATTTTATCTTTGCTTTCCATCACAAAAGACGCGCGCCCATGTGGGGGTTGCGTCCAGTGGGGTCATACGTTATCCACAAGAACAGGTTCGGATCGGGATCCTACATTCGACGGGCAACCATGCCGGTGAACGCGCGTCAGCCCCGCCACGGCAAGCACACAACCCGCCACGAACCAGGGCCACGGATAGTCCGCCGGCACGTAGTCCCGCCCTTGCTGTAATGCATGCGAGCGGCTTTCCGCCATCACACCGGGATCCACCTGTGCTTGCACACCGAAGGACTGCAAGAGCGGATCGATGGTGAAGGAGACGATCATCAACAATGCGCCGGAGATCAAAAGCATCCATGACCAACGATCTACGAGACGGGACACACCATTGGATCGGCCGCGCAGGATAAGCAGGGCGAGGGCGATCAACCCCAGCGAGATCACGCAGGGTGCCCAAACAGGGCCGACCCATGGCACGGGGATCAAGAACAACAGGTCGCGGCTCGCAAGTCCCGANNAAAGGCCAGCCAAGCAGCACCTTCAGCCACACGTAGTAGAAGATGTCCCAGATCCCGAATCCAAAGCAGAACCAGGCGAACCGTTCCAGGGCCGACCGCGTGACCAATGCCCCGGGTACGAGGAGCATCACCATGGTGGCCAGTTCGCGGAACACTTCGGTATTCACCAGCACGGGATCCATCGGCACCAGTGGGAAATCGAAACCTTCGGGATAATACAAGGCACGCAGGTACACCACCACCGCGCTTTCCAAGAAGGCCATGGCGATGAAGAACACCGTCATCCAACTGAAGATCCGCTTGATGTCACTGCGCATGTGCGGCGAAGTGTAGATCGGCGATCAGCCCGCGGTGATCGCTACCAGGAACGTTCACAGTGTGCAGCGCGGAGGGCCTGATGATTGGTGAGATGAGCACATGATCCAAGGGGATCGCGGCAAAGGGGCCTACCGATGGCCAGGTACGTTGGAGCAACGGTGTTGTTGAGGTCAATCCGGAGCGGGCACAGAAACGGCGGAACGATCCATCCCACGGCACGGTGTTGAGATCACCGACCAGGACGGTGGCCATGTCGTCGTGCGCCAAGTATTCGCCTAAGCGGCCCAATTGCTCATTGCGCCGGCGGAAATGGCGGTAGCTGATGGGTGATGTGGCGTGAACAGCAAGCAAGCGCACCGATCTGCCCTGCACAGTGACAAAGGCTTCAATGAACGGTGCTCCGCGCAGGACGATCGTCCGCACCGAGTTGAACGGCAACTTGCTGAACAAGGCGATGCCGTAGCAGTTGGTGCGTTCTTCAACATGTGTGTACGGGTATTCAGCCTGCAGACCTTCGCGCAAAGCGCAGGCCCACTCCGGCCCCACTTCCTGCACAGAGATCACATCGGCATCGCTCCTGAGCGCTTCGTTGATGGCCGCATCGAACGCCGTGTTGGGTTGAAGCACGTTCATGTGGAACACACGCAGGTCCGGCCCTACCTCTCCATTGGCTTTGGTGAACGGCATGTGGACCTGCAACGCCATGATCGCGCAGCCCACCACGGCACTTTGCACCACCCACCATTTCCTGCGCCATGCAGAGACGACGGCAATTCCAGCGAACACCACCGCCGCAGGGACCAGGAAGGCCCGAGCAAGCATCGGGACATACGCATCAGGCGAAAAAGCCATGACCAACGCTGCGGTGAGCAGGATCATAGCGGAGCAGAGCTCCCGGAATTTCTTATCCATCGGGAAATGGTCTAGTTGGAATGTTGTTCGAGACGATCGATACGCCGAAGCACCAGCCAAAGTGGTATGGCCCAGATCACGCCGAAGGAGGCATCAACACAACGCCAGAAGAAGGGTATGCCACGCACGGGAGCCCACAAGAAGGCGAGCGGAAGCACGAGCAAGCAACACCAGAGCCCCCACTCGATCACCCACCGGTTGCGCACGGGATCGCGGTACGGCCCGATGAAGGCGAGCGCGATCACCACGTGTGCGAAGGCCAACCAATCGGTGCCGTAGAACAACATGGGATATGTTCCACCTACATGCGCCACCGCCTCCGCAGCATACGCTGCCCAGCCCGCCCATGGCTCTCCCCACGCAACAGTGACATCCGCAAGCCACGCCGTACCCCACTCCAGCGGCACAGCCGTAAGGCCGCTGACGATGAGCGCGACCATGAAGAAGATGATCCAGCGCCGGATGAAATTCCGATCCTGTAGCGCGCTCATCGATCTTGGGATGGGGCGGCAGCGAGCGCGCGTGCCGTACGGCGATCCGCGAGATCAGCGTCCTGCCATGAACCCTGTTCGTAGCGCGAGAGGAAGTGATCACGTTTGGCATCCAGCGCGACCCTGAACCGTCCGATATCGAGGTGATCCACCCAACGCACCTGGTTCTGCCGATGCTTTTCCATCTGCGCTTCCACCTTCTCGATATCCGCGTACAGTAGTGGCAACACCTTGTCGCTCATCGCGAGGTAGTTGTCCACGTCGATCTCGCCTTGGTTCCAATGAGCCAGGTTGTACCGTACGATCATGCTATCCCAATCCACGGTGGAAAGTCCCACGAGAGCGATCAACACCGCCCAGCCGTTCACCCGCGCCAGGTAGAACATGCTCTTGCGGTCGCGGATCTTGATGTAGAGCGTGACCAAGCCTACCAGCACGAGGGCCAAGAACACGATCACGCCGATGCGTTTGTAGGCCAGCCCGTGGAACGAGATGTAATGGTAGTTGCGCAGGAAGACGGAGATGCCGAGCATGAAATTCTGCACCACCCACACGATCGCGAGCGTCTTCAACCCCTTGCTGCGCCAGTAGAAATTCTGGTTCTTGCGGAAGATGTGCATGAGGATGAGCATGCTGAGCAGGATGCTGATGATGAGCATCCAGGTGCCTTCGTGAACGAACTGTTTCAAGCTGAAGTCCCGCGGCACTTCGAATCCGAACCACACCCAATTGATGTCGATCACGTTCACCACGGCCAGCAGGACGTTCACCGCCACGAGCAGGATCATGCCCATGCGCCGCTCGCGTTCCAACGGATCCAACGAGAGCGGCATCATCCAATGTGGTCGCTTACTGCGGATGCGGACGAGCACATCGGACCAGCGCCGTTCCAGATCGATGATGGTATCCGGCACCAAGCGCAGTAACAGCGCGGCACACAGCACCGCACCAAACCCGAGGAACAAGGTGTGCGCGGTGAACACCTGCTCGAAGAAGTTGCCGATCATCTCGAAGAAGCCCTCCATGAACCCGGCGGTGAGCGCATCGAACTTGGGATTGCCTGCGCGGTAGAGTTGTGTGAAGAGCAACAACAAGAGCACAGGAAGTACAGCGAGCTTCAACCAACGGAACCCTTTGCGCGGTGCGCCGGAAGAAGGTGTGAGCTTATCCATCCGAGCAATGGCTACGATTGGGACGACCACGGCATTGGACACCCCTTGTAGGATCGCGTAGAAGACCGATCGTAATCGCGGTTCATGTGCGAACGCTGCAGCCACACCAAGGGTGATCACTGTGACGACGATGGAGATCACACTGTTCTGGATGAACACCATGGCACTGGCGATCAAGGTGCCCAGGAGCGCCCAACGCGCTGCAGTGGAAAGTCCTGCCCACGTATAACGTTGCACCAACGTTGCTACGATGGCCCACGTGAACAGGGTGATGTTGAGCCCTGCGCCATGTTCCCAGAAGAGCAGATCGAACAGGGCGGTACCCAGCGCGACCGTGAGTAGTGGAAGCCAGGCTTTGCGTGTGGTGGGGATGGCGGCGGTGGCGGACATGGATCAGGAGTTGGGCTTGGGGATCAATCGTTCAATGGCCTCCAGGTGTGCTTTGAAGGCTTTCGCGCCGGTAACGGTGGACTTGTAGCTCGTATTGGGTCGTTTGCCCACAAAACGTTTCCGCACCTGCACATACTTCAATTCCTCCAGTGCTGCCAAGTGGCTCGCGAGGTTCCCATCGGTCACACCCAGCAACTCCTTCAACTGGGAATGGTCCACCCAGTCGTTCACGGCGAGCACCGCCATGATGCCCAAACGCACACGGCTTTCGAAGGCTTTGTTCAGTTGCTCGATCATGCGTTGTCTTCCGCACCACGTTCGTGGCGCAGGTACATCAAGCCTCCGTAAAAGATGTGCAACACCCCGAAGCCGATGGCCCAGAAGAGCAACCCTGCTTCCAACCAGAACAAGGCCACTATGCCAAGGAGCAGTTCGCTCACGCCCAACCAACGTATCTCGTCCAACGTGTATTTGCTCGCGTTGAAGAGAGCGAGCCCATAGAACACCAGCGTGGCCGGCGCCACAAGACCGGGTAGGCCGTAGAAGAACAAGGCCAGGCAGAAGATGCCCCCTACGCTTAGCGGCACCAGCATGTTCAGCATCAAGCGGCGGGCACTGGCATCCCACAGGTACTGGCCGGTCTTGCGGCTCCTACGCCACGTGAACCAGAAGGCTCCCAACAACGCCACGAAGAGCACCAGTCCGGCATCGGTGATCAGCGTCATCCGCAGATCGGTGAAGAGCGCTTCGCCGCGCGCCGTGCCGTAGGTAAGGGCATCGGTATCGGGAGCTAGCGCCTCGTTGATGTGGAAGCGTGCGAGCGTGGCTCCACCCAGGGCTACCACCCCGGCTATGACCCCGCTAAGGCCGCTCAGGCTAAGGAAACGGGTGCTTCGCTCCATCAACCCACGGATGTGGGCGAGCTCTTGCGACGGGTCGTTGTGCTGCATATTCAAAGTACTTTGCTGTACAAAGCAACGAGATCGAAGGCGACCTATTGCGATCGATCCGAAAAAAGATGCTCTAGTGAACGGACAACATGGCCAACGCGGCGCCCACCAGTACGGCGATGAAACGCGTGGCATTGAAGCGGTGGTCCGGTGCGCTCTCGAAGATGATGGTGGTGCTGATGTGCAGTAGCATGCCTATCGCCAGGCCCAGCATATCGTGCAGGAACCCGTGGCCCTCTTCCCCACCGACCAACAGCCCGGTACCGATGCCCAAGGGGGCAGCCAGAGCGAACGTGACCAGCATGATCCAGCTGGAAATACCACCCGTTCCCGAGCGCAACAGCACCGTAGCCAGAGCGATGGCCATAGGCATTTTGTGCAGTAGAACGCCAACGAGGAAAGGGATATCCCCCGCCACATCCGGATCGGCGAAGGGGATCCCTTCCGCGTACGAATGCAGGCAAAGGCTCAACAACGTGACCACCGGAAGCGCCTTGCCACCGTGGAAATGCATGTGGCCGTGTTCTATGCCGTGGCTGAAGAACTCCAGGACCACTTGCAGCAGGAAGCCGCCGAGCACCCAGAAACCGATGTGCATGCCCTCTTCGGCATACAGTTCGGGAAGCATGTGCAGGAAGACCACGCCGAGCAGGAAGGCGCCGCTGAAGGAAAGCAGCAGGCTGAGCCATTTCGCCTCCGGGCGGATCACACGTACGAGCGCACCAGCTAGAAGGGGGAGCAGGAAAAAGGCAAGAACGGTGGTCAGTGTCATTGGTGTGGTTTGCGCATCCAGAGCACGAAGCGTTGCGAGGTCAAGGGGTCGAACGGCGACAACACAGGCCCGTCCGTACGGTCCTCTATGGCGAACCCGGCATCGCGTGCCATGGCTTCCAGCTGCTCCGGTGTAAGGGCTTGCACGCGCTCCTCGAAATGCTGCTCACCCCCTGCATCCCGCACGGTGATGCACTTCACCAGCACCCCGTTCTCGCACGAGCGGTTCAGTTCGAAGTCCACGCCATCCTTTGAGAGGTCCTCTTGTCCGACAAGATCGCGGAGCACGACACCGGTGTTCATGAAGTCGAGCACGAAACGCCCTCCCGGCTTCAACGCGGCCCACACAGCGCGGAACACGGCGCGGTCATCTTCCAGGTCCTCGAAATAGCCTAAGCTGGTGAACAAGCAACATACCGCATCGAAGGTTCCGGGCCGGAAGGGTACCCGCATATCGTGTACGGCGAACTCGGCATTCGGTACGGTGTGGCGTGCTTCGGCGATGCTCTCCGGGGAAATATCGAGCCCGGTCACCTTCCACCCCGCCTCCTCGAAGAAGAACGCATGCCGACCGCGACCACAGGCAAGATCCAGCAGTTCCGCTCCACGCGGAGCTTGCCAACGCCCATGGATGGCATCAACCCAGAGGTGTGCGTCCTCCACGTCGCGGTGCCCGTAGAGCAGCGAGTAGTAGCGTGTGCCGAACCAATGCTTGAACCAGCCCATGGGCGAAAAAGGACCGCGAAAGTACCCGCGCGGGACCGGGTTGACAATTCCGTGGATAACTCGTGTAAGCCCGATCTAAGTTCTATGGTTCCGGGCGTGTTCTTTGTAGGGCACGCTTCCCCTTCCACCGATGCTTGAACGGATCCACGACCTGTACGATGAATTAGAGCGACAACGCGTGATGCTCTCCTTCAAAGGATCACTTTCGCCCGATCTGGTCACCGCCTTGCTGGGTGCTGTGGAGCGGAAGATGGATGTCTTGGAGCCCGACCCACGCACCCGCAAACGGGTGTTCAATGTGGTGATGGAGTGCCTGCAGAACCTTTACCACCACAACGCCAACCTGCGCGTAACGAACGGCAATGCAGAGACCACCATGGACCCGCATGGCGTGGTGATGATCGCGCATTTGGATGATGGCTACCAGGTACTTACGGGTAACTTCATGGCTGGGTCCGATGTGGAAACACTCAAGATCCACTTGGACCGGATCAATGCACTGCCTCCGGAACAGCTGCGCGAATTCTACCGCGAAACCCTCGCCGATGGTACCTTCACCAAGAATGGAGGAGGAGGCCTTGGCATGATCGATATCGCCCGCAAGAGCGGCGGCAAACTGGAGTATGGCTTCGTACCTTACGACAAGGACAACGCCTTCTTCAGCCTCAATGTGAATGTGACCACCTAGACCGAACGACCATGTCAGCGCTATTCCTGGAAGGATCCCCCAAGACCCCGCACGTCAACTTCGACCCCGAGACCGGATTGTTGGAGTTAAAGGGACGCTCCATCCCCGAGAACTCCATCGATTTCTACAAACCGTTGATCGATTGGCTGGACAAATACGGCCGTTCACCCCGGCCCAAGACCGCGTTGCATGTGCAGTTGGAGTACTTCAACACCAGTTCTTCCAAGTGCATACTGGACCTGTTCAAGAAACTGGAAGGCGTGCGCGCCACCGGCAACGAGGTGACGGTGCTTTGGCACTATGAAGCCGATGATGAGGATATGCTTGAGGCGGGTGAAGATTACGCGGGTATCATCAACATTCCCTTCAAGATGATCCAGATCGAAGAGGTGGATGGCAACAAATCGTAATGAAGTGCAAGCGAATGCCGAAGCCCTGGTCTTTGCCGGGGCTTCTTCGTTCAATGTGCGCTCTTGGCCGGGATCAGCTTGAGCAAGCGGGGGAAGAACTCGAAATACAGTGTTAGACCCAGCGCGAGCGACATGGCCCAAAGTACCAGGGCATTGGCCCACAAGGTGGGGAACCGAAGGCCGGATAGCCATTTGGAAGGCGCGTAGAAGTGGGCACCAAAGAAGCCGTTGCGGACAGGCTCCAGATAGATCGGATCGCTCTTCTGCACTAGTTCGCCACGGTCGGCCACGATCACGTTCACATCGTTCTTGTTGGTCACCACATCGGCCAGGCTTTCGTTGCGGAACTCATCCAACAAGTGGAAGTAGGCCAGGCGGAGTTCCGGCGTTGCGGTCATCGCAGTGATCCGGGCCTCTTTCTCGGCTTCGGCGGTCTTGTAAACATTGCGGTAGTGCTGGGTAAGCACGCTTAGGCTGGCTTCCAGTTCGTCCAACACCACCTCGTTCACCCGCCCCTTTTCCAGATCATCGATGCGTGCGAAGGCATAGCCCTTCACTTGGATGGACTCCTTGAGCAACTCGGTTCGTAGCAGATCCAGTTCATAGTCCATCTCCACACCCTCGGTGTAGCCTTGAACGGCCCTCCTCACGTTGCCCACGCTGTTCTCCAACTCGCGTATCCACAGGTCCTTCTTCCAGTTGGCGGTCTTCATCCGCTGATCCAGCGCATAGAACTCACGCTCGTAGCGGTTGTCCATGAACTGGGTAACGGCCATGCCTTCGTACGCCCAACGCGAAGCCATCACGTTGCCGAGCAAGGGCACGCTGCGTTCCGAAGCGAACCACGGGTGCAGCTTATCGAACTTCACGATGATGCCGCTGAAGAGCAGTTGTGGTATGATCAGTACGGGGATCATGATGTAGATCACCTTCGCACTGTTGAAGCTGGCGCTTACGTTGAGGCCGAGCACATTGGCGAAACACGACGTGCTGAAGAGCAGCAACCAATGTTGGAAATGTTGCCCTTGCACATCCAGCACCGCATGGCCGACCAGCACGAAGAGCCCGGTCTGGATAGCGGAGATCAGGAACAGGATGCCCACCTTGCTCATCAGGTAGCTCAGCCAGCTCAGGTCCAGGAATTTCTCGCGGGCGAGGATCTTCCGGTCGCGGATGATCTCCTCTGCGCTCACGGTCAAGCCTAAGAAAAGCGCTACGATCACCGAGATGAAGAGGTACTGTGGGATGTTGTCGTTCTGCCTGAAGATGTATTCACCCGGTGTGCCGTGGCCGGTGCGGTAGAACTTCAGGAAGAAGGCCATGAGGAAAGCCAGGGCCGGTGCTTCCAGAAGGTTGATGAGCACGTATTGCCGGTTCGCCAACTTGCTCAGCAGATCACGCTGGAAGTAGACCTTCAGCTGCCGGATCTTGTCGGGGACGGCGAAGGTGCTCTTGGGCACGGAGCGTTCATCGGCTACTTGGGCCACACGACCTTCCATCTGCGCGCGGAACACCTCGTTCCACGCCTCGGGCCCGATACGGCGCTGATCCGTTTCGTTGCCGTATTCATCCACGAGCTTGGCTTCAAGTATGTTGAAGATCTGCTCCGGGTTCACATTGCCGCACGCACCGCATTGGCCCACTTCGCTGTTCACCTGGCCGGTAACGCGTTTGAAGTACACGACGGCATCAACCGGATCGCCGTAGTACACCGGATGGCCTTCTTGGTCCATCAGCAAGAGGCGGTCGAACAGCTTGAAGATGTCCGATGAGGGTTGGTGGATCACCACGAAGATGAGCCGACCTTTCAGGGTCAGCTCTTTCAGCAGGTCCATGATGTTCTCGCTATCGCGCGAGCTGAGGCCGCTGGTGGGCTCATCCACGAAGAGCACGCTCGGCTCGCGGATCAGTTCCAAAGCGATGTTCAACCGTTTCCGCTGGCCACCACTGATGGTCTTCTCCAACGGGCTGCCCACCTTGAGGTCCTTGGTCTCGTAAAGGCCCAGCGTTTGCAACATGCGCAAAACACGCTCGCTCACCTGTTGGTCGTTCTGGTCGCCGAAGCAGAGCTTGGCGTTGTAGAACAGGTTCTGGTATACCGAGAGTTCCTCGATCAGCAGATCATCCTGGCTCACGTGCCCGATCACACCACGGATGCGATCGCGCTCCGTATGCACATCCACACCGTTGATCGTGACATGACCTCGGCTGGGCTTCAGGTTGCCGTTGAGGATGTTCAGCAGCGTGCTTTTTCCACTACCGCTACCGCCCATGATCCCGATGAGCTTGCCGCCAGTCTCTGCGAGCCGCAGTTCGTGCAGGCCCACACGGCCGTTGGGGAACTCATATTCAATGGCATCGGCCTTGAACACGATCCGCGACCGGCCACCCTTCTGCATGAAAGCGGAAAGGATGTCGCTGTAGTAGATGGGTGCACCATGCGGAGGCCGCACACTGGTGCCATTGCTAAGCACATAGTGGCTATCGTTGCCCATGCGCTGCCCGTTCAACAGCACATCATCGTCACCCGTGTAGCGCATCACGTACAGGTTCACGCTGGGCACGTGCAGCACGCGGATCTCCCCTTTCAATCCATGGGCATGGATGTGGCGTGCGTTCTGCATGCCATTGCTCATGGCCGCATCGATGTAGAGCAGGTGGTTGGCGTCTTCCCGTTGCTCACGCTGTCCATCCACGAAGATCCGGCACTTGGCGAAATCCTCTTGACCGATGTTGAAGGTCTCGGCCACGGTGGAAACGAATTCCGCTTCCTGGTCGCTTACCTCTTCATTGCTACGGATGAATTCCAGCAGGTGTACCAGCACCACGAACTTCTGGCGTTGATTGAGCTCTTCGTTCACCTGGGTGCAGATCTTGAGCACCTTCACGGAGTTGAGCGAGGTACGCTTGCGGCCGGTGCGGCTCTGGCCACCACTGGCGTGGAACGCCTGCACGAAAGCTTGGTAGCGGGCCATGTGAGCCGCCGCCACTTCGGAGCTGAATTGTTTGCGCAGGAAACGCTCCAGGATGGCAGCGTTGTCCGGACGCGCACCTTCGGCCACGGCATCGCCCTTGGCGATGATGGCGAACAGTTGCAATAAGGCCTTGAGTATCTTCTCGCTCATGCGTCCAGCACTGCTCTTTGTTGGCACATTACCAAAAAAGAGCGCCCCTCTTTACGGGAGGGGCGCTGGAAAGTTCCGCGAGAAGGAAAAGTAGTTCCCTACTTCTTGAAACCGATGAGCATGACGGCGCAACCGCTGCCCGCTTTCGTAGGATCAAGGCCCGCTTCCACGCGTACATCGATGGTGTTGGTCACCGAAAGATCCCAGTACGGCGCATTGCCTTGGTCCTTGTTGCTGAAGAGGACATTGTTGTCCTTGTCCACCACGTTGAATACGAGGATGCCATCGCTATCTCCGCTGCATGCTGCTACACGGTAGGTGGTGCCCCCGAAGAGCGTGAGGTTGAATTCCGCTTGTTCATCACCCTGCAACAAGGCCCGGTAGAATTGCCCATCGGGGATGTACTGCTTGGTGATGTGCTGCTCGCACCGGTCGGCGATGGTTCCGCAAAGCTCCTGTGCCTGGCTGGCGATGGAGACGGAAAGGCTGAGGAAAAGGAGTGTCCTACGCATGGTTCAGGCGAGCATCATGTTGCGGATGGCCGTCACCTTGGCCACGATGGCCGCCAGCTTATCGGCTGGGATGGTAACGGTACTGGTGCTGTTGATGAAGGTGGTCTTCTTGGCCGCGTCGGTCACGGGCTCTTGGAAAGTGTAGGTGCTACTTACACCGCTGAAGAGGCTTTGCAACTCCTTCATTGCGGCAACAAGTGAAGTAGCGGCCTTCTCCTTGTCGCTGCTTTCCAGCAGTTCCACCAAGGCGTTCAACGAGTTCTTCTGCTCGCCGATGCGGTTCACCAAGGTCTGGTCCTTCGCTGCGGAAGGATCGGAGACCGTGAGGTACAACGATTCCACCCATCCACCGGCGAGGACCAAGGCGCTCACATCGTCGCGCTGGTTGTCTTTCAGGTACTGGTCCGCTGCGCGGAAAGCCACACCACTGAACTGCAAGAGGCTATCCTCGCTACCCAAGTTGGTCTTGAAGCGGTCCAACAGTGCCTTGTCGAAGGAGTTGGTCAACTCCAATTTGCCACCGAGTTTTTCGATGGCTTGCATGGTTGCCATGGCACGTTGCCCATCCTTGTGGACGGTAACGTAGGCGAGATCCGCGCTGTAGATGCCGAGGGCGGTGCTCTGGGCTACTTTTCCCACGGTGGCGTCGCCCTTTTCCAGCGGAGCGGTAAGGTCCTTCTGGTACTTCAGGCCCGCCTTGCGTATCGCCAATGCTGTTTGCACGGGCGAGGGAATACTGAAGAGCTTACCGCCCACATTGAGCAGTTCCGTCTCTTTCGGAGTGGTATCCACAGCGAGCGTATCCGCCGCATTGTCCGTAGTGGAAGTGCCCGAGCCTCCGCAGGAGACCATGAGCAGGCCCAAGCCGAGGGCGAAGGCGAATTGCGAAGAGGTGTTCACGCGCATGGATGCTGCCGATGTGTTCGTTATCCGGGTGTCGAAGGTACGTGCGGGTGTAGCGCTGGGTTCCAGCACCTTCGGGCAGTTTTCAACACTTCTACGGGATTGGGGCGGGACAGTTCCTACCAGCGCAGGATCCTGGCTCCTTTCAGCCCATACCAAAGCATGAACAAATAACACGGCACCATCATCCAGTAGGCGTGTTGGTATCCGATCGGACCTTCAGCAAGGGACCCATAGACCTTGGGGAGCACGGCACCACCAACGATAGCCATGATCAACATGGCACTGCCGGTGGCAGTATGCCTTCCAAGCCCTTGGATAGCGAGCGGCCAGATGGCAGGCCAGACCAGCGCGTTCGCTAGGCCGAGCAAAGCGATGAAGACCACGGTCAATGGCACGGTGAGGCGGATGATGCTGAAGTTGACCAGGTCCAGGAAGGGGATGTTCACAGCAATGCCGGTGGGTAGCATAGCTGCAACAGCCGTAAGGACCACGCCCAGCAACGCCGAGACCATGAGTGCTTTGGATTGCGAGATGAACCGCGGTATGGTGAGGTTGCCGATGATGTAAGCGACCACCATCGCGATCAACGTCAATGCGGTGAAGTACTTGGTGTTGGAGAGCGGAACGCCAAGGGATTCCCCATACAGGCCGATGGTCTCCCCCGCCATCACTTCCACGCCCACGTATAGGAAAAGCGCCACCACACCGAGGATCAAGTACGGATAAGAGAACACCGTTGTACTCGCGTCTTCTGCTTTCGCTGCATCGCGTTCAACCTCCAAGTCCGGCAGTGGCGAGAAACGTACCCACAGGCCGAGCGCGACAAGCACACCCGCCATCAAGGCATAGGGGAGCATCACACGTTGGGCCAGCTCATCAAGCCGGACCTCGCGTGCAGCAGCATCCATCAGGGCCAGGTCAGCGGTGAGCTTATCCGCATCGGCGAGCACGACCGCAGAAAGGATGATCGGTGCCAGAACACCGGCCAGCTTATTGCAGATGCCCATGATGCTGATGCGCGCGGCAGCGCTTTCGATAGGCCCCACCACGGTGATGTACGGATTGCTCGCCGTTTGAAGCAGGGCCAGGCCGGTGCCGATGATGAAGAGCCCTGTAAGGAAAAGGCCGTAGGATCTCGCCATGGCTGCGGGCAGGAACAGCAGTGCTCCCACGGCCATGATCAGCAGGCCGAACATCATGCCCTTCTTCATTCCTGTACGCTGTAGGATGTACGAAGAAGGCAGCGCCAGGAAGAAGTACGAGATGTAGAACGCGACCGGGATCCAGAGCGCTTGGCTGGTAGTGAGCTCACACGCGATCTTCAAGTAGAGGATCAGCGTGCCATTGAGCCATGTGACAAAGCCGAAGATGAAGAACAGCGCGCCAAGGATGACGACCGCAGCCGTGGTGTGGGAGGAACGGGACATGCGGTGAAAGTAGAGGTGCGCACCACAACCCTTCCCGCTTGTGGACGTACCTCGTGAACAGGGTGGTGTGGACGTCTACCAGTTCAGTGCCCGCTTGTAGTAGCGTGGGAAACGGATGCTTTTGCGCACCTGTTGGTAGTACTTGCTCCACAGCGGAGTGGACAGGTCGTAGGGCTCTTTCATCACCTCGCCCTCTGGCTCCTCGCGCAGCCGTATGGCTTGGGCGGCGGCGTTCTTGAAATGGGCAGTCTTGCGCTTCATGTCTATAGGACAAGTGCTCCGCCCGGAATGTTGCCCGCCGTTCCTCGTTCCACGTGGTGCCGCTGCTTCGCATTTCGCCACCGATGATCCGTTCTGCGATCACCTTTGCAGCCCATGTACGCCGATGTGATCCTTCCGCTGGCCGTTCCGGGCGTGTTCACCTACACGCTGCCGGAGGAGATGGCAGTGTTGCCAGGAATGCGCGTGGCAGTGCCTTTCGGAAGAGGGCGCAAGCTCTACGGGGGCATCGTTCGGCGTGTCCATGGCGAAGACCCGTTGCACCGAAAACCACGTCCCATCCTATCCGTGCTGGACCTACGCCCCATCGTGCAGGCGGAGCAGCTGGAGCTGTGGGACCGTATGGCCGCGCACTACCTGTGCACGCTGGGCGAAGTGATGATCGCCGCGATGCCCGGGCAGCTCACGCTGAGCAGCGAAACGCGTTTGGTCGCCGGTCCGCAGGTGGAACAGGGCATCCCCGATGAAGGCCGTGCCGTGTTCCTGCTGAACGCGCTGGAGAACGGGCAGGTCATCACCCTCGAACAAGCCGGGGAACTGCTGGGCCTCAAAGACCCCCTGCCAGCGGTGAAAAGGTTGATGGAAAAAGGTGCGCTGTTGCTGGAAGAACAACTGAAGGAGGACTGGAAGCCGCGCATGGCCACCTACATCGCACTGGCACCGACCGCCCGCACGGAAGAAGCGTTGCACGCGTGGTTCGACAAGTTGGAGAAGGCGCCCAAACAATTGCACGTGCTGATGCGGTATGTGGAACTGAGCCAGTGCCTCACCGACCAGCCCAAGGAAGTGGAACGCGCCAAACTGGTTCATGCGAGCGGAAGTACCACCACGGTGATCAACCAACTGATCGAGAAAGGCCTCTTCGAGCGGTACGAACGTGAGGCGGGAAGACCCGATCCGGCCAAGCCGTTGATGGGACCACCTACCCTTTCGGCTGCCCAGCAAGAAGCACTCGCGGCGATAGATCTGGAGTTCCAGAAGCATGAAGTGGTGCTGCTACGCGGAGTCACCTCAAGCGGTAAGACCGAGATCTACACCACGTTGATCGGGCGCGCGTTGGAGCGTGAACTGCAAGTACTATACCTGCTTCCGGAGATCGCCCTTACCACGCACATCATCGCTCGCTTGCGGCAGCGGTTCGCTGATCGGATCGCCGTGTTCCACTCGCGCATGGCACAACATGAACGCACGGCACTGTGGATGCGCTGTTTGGGTGATGATGCACCGGACATCATCGTGGGGGCACGCTCGGCGATGTTCCTTCCTCTGCAACGGTTGGGGCTCGTGATCGTCGATGAGGAACACGACGCCAGCTACAAGCAGCACGATCCAGCGCCACGTTATAATGCTCGCGACATGGCTGTCGTTCTCGCATCACTGCACAGTGCGAAGGTGTTGCTTGGATCGGCAACGCCGAGCATGGAAAGCCAGCACAACGCGCATACCGGGAAATACGGTCACGTGGAATTGCTCGTTCGTTTCGGCGATGTGCGCATGCCCACCATCACGCGTGTGGATCTGCGAGACGCCACCAAACGCAAACTGATGCGTGGCCATTTCACCAGCACCTTGATCGATGGCATACAAGGTGCGTTGGACCGTCGCGAGCAAGTGATCGTGTTCCAGAACCGCCGCGGGTATGTGCCCGTTTGGCAGTGCGAGACCTGCGGATGGATACCCGAATGCGACCAGTGCGATGTTAGCCTGACCTATCACAAGCATCAGCATCAGTTACGCTGCCACTATTGCGGCCGGCACTACTCACCACCCACCAAGTGCGACTCTTGCGGAAGTCCACGATTGCGCATGTTGGGGTTCGGTACGGAGAAGATCGAAGAAGAGCTGGCCGAGTTCTTCCCCACCGCGCGCATCGTACGTATGGACCAGGACACCACGCGTGGCAAACATGCCCTCGAGCGCATCCTCACCGCGTTCGGCCAAGGTGCTGTGGACATCCTTGTGGGCACGCAGATGGTGACGAAGGGCCTCGACTTCGACCACGTCAGCACCGTGGGCATCCTCAACGCGGACCTGCTCATGCGCTTTCCGGATTTCCGAGCTCACGAGCGTGCGTTCCAATTGATGGCACAGGTGGCAGGTCGATCCGGTCGCCGAAAGAACGCAGGCACGGTGATCATCCAAGCGCAGGACGTGAACCATCCCGTGCTTGATCTTGTGGTACAGCATGATGTGGACGGGATGTACCAACGCGAACTGGAACACCGCAAAGCGCACGGCTATCCCCCGTTCATGCGGTTGATCCAACTCACGTTGAAACACCGGTCCGAGGAACGCGTTGCGGCTACCGCCAGCGCTTTGGCCGCCGCACTGCGCGAGGGGTTGGGCGATAACGTGTTGGGCCCGGAGATCCCGCCCGTTTCCCGGATCCGCGACAAGCACCTGCGGCGGTTGCTGATCAAGCTGAGCCGCTCGCGCCACCAAGTGGAGAAGGACTATTTACGGGACACTATCGATCGTGTCTTCGGTGATACGGCACATAGCGCGATACAGCTCGTAACGGATGTGGATCCGATGTGATCCAACACCCCTCTACTGGCCCCCTGCCTTTTGAAGAGCCTCCCAGATCCCACCCACAGGAGGATCGGCATGCAGGGTGACCGGGATACCTGTCGTGGGATGTTGGAAGGAAATGGAACGCGCATGCAACGCGATGGTCCTGTCCTTTTCCCCACGGCGCGCCCCATACTTCACATCGCCTTTGATCGGATGCCCGGATAGGCTCAGTTGCACACGGATCTGGTGGAACGCACCGCTGTTGGGCAACACTTCCAGCAGGGAATAACGATCACCAAGGCCGATCACCTTCACCGCGAGTAAAACAGCGCGCTGATCAGAAGCAGACCGCGCTTTATGGTGTTTACCGTCGTGCGCAATGGTATGGTGCAGCAGAGGCCCGCTATCGTAGCGCCCTTCTACCACCGCCCAATACACCTTGGAGATCCGGCGCTGCTGGAACTGTTCGTTCAACTGCCGTGTGGCTTCAACCGTGCGGCCAAAGACCATGACCCCGCTCACGGGTCGATCCAGCCGGTGTACCAACTGGATAGCATCATCTTTCAATTGGGCGCGAAGGAGCGAAAGCAGGTCCGGATCTCCGGTAGGATCGGATTGCGATGGAACACCACCCGGCTTCCATACCGCAACCACCTGCTCATCTACCCACAGGACATCGAGCATCCGATCAGTACTGCTCGTCGCTGCTGGGGAAGGCTTTCGAGCGCACATCGGCGATGTAGCCGGAGACCGCACCGGTGATCACGCTGTGGAGATCCGCATAACGGCGCAGGAATCGCGGGTTGAACTCGTTGTTGATCCCGAGCATATCGTGCAGCACCAGCACTTGCCCGTCCACCCCGTTCCCAGCGCCGATGCCGATCACTGGTATGCTCACGCTCTTGGCCACTTCCTCGGCCAGCTTCGCGGGGATCTTCTCCAGCACCAGTGCGAAGCAACCGGCTTCTTCCAAGAGTTTGGCGTCCGCCCGCAGGCGATCGGCTTCTTCCTGCTCTTTGGCCCGCACCACGTAGGTGCCGAACTTGTAGATGCTCTGGGGCGTAAGGCCGAGGTGGCCCATCACCGGGATACCGGCCGTTAATATCCGTTGGATCGAGGTGATCACCTCTTTCCCTCCTTCGAGTTTCACGGCATGGGCGCCGCTCTCCTTCATGATGCGGATGGCCGAGTTGAGCGCACCCTTGGAATTGCCTTGGTAGGTACCGAAAGGCAGGTCCACCACGATAAGCGCACGGCTGCTACCACGTACCACCCCGCTGGCGTGGTAGATCATTTGGTCCAGGGTTATGGGCAGCGTGGTCTCGTGCCCGGCCATCACGTTACTGGCACTATCGCCCACCAGGATCACATCTATCCCGGCGGTATCCACGAGGCGTGCCAGCGAATAGTCGTAGGCGGTGAGCATCGCGATCTTCTGGCCGCTCGCCTTCATTTCCAGCAGCGTGTGGGTGGTCACGCGCTTTACCGTCTTCAACGTGGTGCTCATGGTGGGGTAAAACTACACCCGATCCTCGGGCCGGATAGGTTGCCGTTCACCGGCGCCAGCCTACCGTTGGCCGAAGCACCCATCCGGGAACCGTTCCGCCCCGACCGGCCTTCTATCTTTGACACCCTTGCCGGGAAAACCCGGTCCAATGCCTGCACATGCAAAGAGCCGCCCTCCTTCTCGGAACCGTCGCCATCCTCACCGGTTGTAGCACGGATCTGGAGATCAACGCACCTTACAAGGACATCACCGTGGTGCATGGCTTGCTCAACATGCGGGACTCCATCCACTATGTGAAGATCAGCAAGGCCTTTTTGGGTGAAGGCGATGCTCTGCTCTATGCGCAGATCCAGGATTCCAACGAGTGGGCACCCGGTGCGATCGAATACGCGCGGGTGGTGCGCAAATTGAACGGGTCGGTGGTTGGCACCTTCAACCTGTACGATACAGTGATCACCGATCGCGAGCCCGGTACGTTCTATGCACCTGAACAGACGATCCACTATTTCGTTGATCCCTTCACGCGGAATATCCCGCAGGGTGGTACACCTACTACGATGCACCTGGACCATGACAGCGATTACGAACTACAGTTGCGCATCAAGGGCCAGGACATCACGGCGACCACGAACATCGTGAACGACTTCAGCTTCGTTAGTGCCGATCAGGCCACCACGGTACCCATCGAACTGCACAATGGTTCGCAGTACGGGGCATTCGAGCTGAACTGGTCGTCCAGCTTGGATGGTAAGCGGTATGTTGCGGACTATACGTTCCATTACAAAGAAGTGACCGGCACGGATACCGTTACCAAACGATTCACACAGCGCCTGGGTACGCGTGTGAGCGGAAATCCAAATGGTAGTGAGCCGATGAGCGTTGCCTTGGACGGTGAAGAGTTCTTCAGTTCGGTGGCCACTGCGGTAGGAAATGCCGTTGTTGACCAACGCATCTTCATGGGCATCGACTTCACCGTTTCGGTCGCCAATGAGGAATTCCACACCTACCTCACCCTTACCGAACCGGTCACGGGGATCGTACAGGACCGACCCTCGTACAGCAACGTGGCCAACGGGTACGGCATCTTCGGTGGTCGTTACGTGAAGTACATCCTTGGAAAGCGGCTAGGAAGTAACAGCCTGAACCAACTTTGCGATGGCCCGGTAACCGGCACTTTGCGCTTTTGCTCGGGGATGCCCGGAGACGTGGTAAGCCCGCACTATTGCCCCTGACGATCTGTCCATTTGGCAGTTCCAAAGCCCGCTCGTTGGCGGGCTTTGTCCTTCTTGTCAGTTCGACAAGGCAAGCTGCCGAATGGCATGGGCCTTGACAAAGGCGGGCGTCGGCCATAACGGTATGGGCCGATGAACCAACAAAGACTATGAGCAAGATCATCGGGATCGATCTGGGGACCACGAACAGTTGCGTAGCCGTAATGGAGGGCAACGAACCGGTGGTCATCGCCAACAGCGAAGGCAAGCGCACCACCCCCAGTGTGGTAGCGTTCGTGGAAGGTGGAGAGCGCAAAGTGGGTGATCCCGCAAAGCGTCAAGCCATCACCAACCCCACCAACACGATCTATTCCATCAAGCGCTTCATGGGCAACTCGTTCGACGAGAGCTCCAAGGAAGCCGGCCGTGTGCCTTACAAGGTGGAACGTGGACCGGGCAACACGCCCCGTGTGCAAACGGGCGACCGCCAGTATACCCCACAGGAGATCAGCGCCATGATCCTGCAAAAGATGAAGAAGACGGCGGAAGATTACCTCGGCACCACAGTGACCGAAGCGGTGATCACCGTACCGGCCTACTTCAACGATGCACAGCGCCAGGCCACCAAAGAGGCGGGTGAGATCGCCGGTCTGAAGGTGCGCCGCATCATCAACGAGCCAACCGCAGCCGCACTGGCTTACGGCTTGGACAAGAAGAACATCGACCAGAAGATCGTGGTGTTCGACTGCGGCGGTGGTACCCACGACGTTAGCGTACTGGAACTCGGCGACGGTGTGTTCGAAGTGAAGAGCACCGATGGCGACACCCACTTGGGCGGCGACGACTTCGACCAGGTCATCATCGACTGGTTGGCCGAGGAATTCAAGAACGACGAAGGGTTGGACCTCCGCAAAGACCCCATGGCCCTGCAGCGCTTGAAGGATGCTGCCGAGAAAGCCAAGATCGAGCTCAGCTCCACCACGACCAGCGAGATCAACCTGCCGTACATCATGCCGGTGAACGGCATCCCGAAGCACTTGGTCCGCAGCTTGAGCCGCGCCAAGTTCGAACAACTAGCAGATAGCCTGATCAAGCGCACCATCGCACCATGCGAAAGCGCGTTGAAGAACGCCGGCCTGAAGATCACCGATATCGACGAGGTCATCCTCGTGGGTGGCAGCACCCGGATCCCTGCGATCCAGGAGGCGGTGAAGAAATTCTTCGGTGGCAAAGAGCCGAGCAAAGGTGTTAACCCCGACGAAGTGGTGGCCGTTGGCGCCGCCATCCAAGGTGGTGTGCTCTCCGGCGACGTGAAGGACGTGCTCCTCTTGGACGTTACCCCGCTGAGCCTCGGTATCGAGACCATGGGCGGCGTGATGACCAAGTTGATCGAGGCCAACACCACGATCCCCACCAAGAAGAGCGAGACCTTCAGCACGGCCAGCGACAGCCAGCCCAGCGTGGAGATCCACGTTCTGCAAGGCGAGCGCCCCATTGCCTCAGGTAACCGCACCATCGGTCGTTTCCACCTGGATGGCATCCCACCAGCACCTCGCGGCGTTCCACAGATCGAAGTGACCTTCGATATCGATGCCAATGGTATCCTGCACGTAGGTGCCAAGGACAAAGCCACTGGCAAAGAGCAGAGCATCCGCATCGAAGCCAGCAGCGGCCTCAGCAAAGAGGACATCGAGAAGATGAAGAAGGAAGCCGAGGCCAACGCCGACAGCGACCGCATCGCTCGCGAGCGCGTTGATAAGCTGAACCAGGCCGACAGCCTGATCTTCCAGACCGAGAAGCAGCTGAAGGAATTCGGCGACAAGATCCCGGCCGACAAGAAGCAGCCGATCGAAGATGCGCTGGGCAAGTTGAAGACCGCCCACGCCGCCGAGGACCTCTCCGGTGTGGACAGTGCCATGGCCGAGCTGAACAGCGTGTTCTCCGCAGCCAGCGAAGACATGTACAAAGCTGCTCAAGAAGCCCAAGCCAGCGGCGCGTCCGGCGGCTCACAAGCCAACACCTCCGGTGATGCCGAGGTGAAGGATGTGGACTTCGAAGAAGTGAAAGACGAGAAGAAATAAGACCTGCGCAACAAGCGCTCTATGAAAAGCCCCGCATCTCGCGGGGCTTTTCTTGCTCTTGGCCGTTCTGTCAGCGTATTGAAGCCACCTTACCGTCCTGGTATTCCTCTCGTCTTGTTATCGCACCGGTAGTATCATAATAGGTCCAGGTTCCCACCCGTTGGGTATCCATGCGTGTGGGGTCGTACCGGGCATGACCTTCGGCCCGCAAAGCCCCCCCGGGGTGGTAATCCTTCTGCTCGAATTGCACACGCTTCTTGTCCACCAGATGCAAGGTGCTGATGGCATGCCCATCGGCCGCGAACAGGTCCATCCGGATGAAATAGGGTTCGGAGCGGTGGCGCTCCTCCGCATACCGGAGTTTACCGTCCACATAATGATCCTCGTAGGCTACGGATATACCATCCACATAGCGTGCTTCGGACCGAAGTTGGCCGTTCCGATGGTAGGTCCTTAACACGCATTTCACCGCATCCAGGGCACGGAATTCACGTTCCACGCCACCATCGGGATGGTAGTTCTTGTAGATCGTGAGCTTGCCCCCGTCGTAGTAGCCACGATGTTTCAACCCGCCAGCCGGGTAATGGTCTTCTACCCAACCGATACAGGGGTACCCTCCACATAGACGTACCGAATCACCACCAAGCGCCTTGTTAAGGGCTTCGTACGCGTTCAGATCCGGGGAAGGGTCCTCGCCCACGTCACCCATAACGAAGTGCTCGTCCTGGGCAAGAAGGTCCCTATCGGGCTGGGCCTGAAGGGAAAAAGGAACTATCAACAGAGCGAACGAAGTAACGCGGAAGAACGAACCCATGGGCCTTGAACGCGTCAGGTGGAGTCTTAGTTACTGGATCGGGTGGCAGCCTTTCACCAGCAGCAAGGGATCCCCCGGCAAGGCAAAGCCCTTGGACGAGTCGAATTTGATAGGACCACACGACACAGACCATTATCGCCTGATCATCAATGGAATATAGCTGGAAAAGGAACCCTGCCAACAGGATGACCTGCGCCATGACCTTCACACGTGATGCATGTGACTGGTCGACGAAAAGGATGCTCTCATCTACATAAAACTGGCCTTTAACTATAAATAGGTATTGACAAGGGTCTCGTAGTCTGATCAACTTGCGCACTCGGAACCCGTAAAACACCCGAACATGAGCACGAACTCTCCACACAAGCTTCGAAGAATTGCCGACTACTTTGACAAGTTGCTCGTTCTCACCTTGGTCCTACTAACCACAGGTGCTTGGTCGCAAAGTGTAACACAATACACCTTCACTTCTGGGATTGAAACTTGGTCTGCCATAAGTGGCGGAGTTCGTCTGAACACCACGACAAGCAGTTTCGATGACCAAACGTATACGATAGACCCTGTTGCCAATGTTCTTTTCGCGGGGACATCGTACAACACCCTATTCGTAAGCGCCAATGGTTTCGTGACCTTTAACAATGCACCGTCGGGTTCAAACTTCACCCCGATAGAATCGAGTTCAACGGGATACACCGGTGCTATTTCCGCTTTTGGTTGCGATATTGAGAACGCTTCATCAGGCACACGCGAGATCCGTTGGCAGGAGGTCGGCTCGGAGGTAGTGGTCCAATGGCTAGGCGCGCGCCGAGCAGGGCAATCCGAATCGATCTCGTTCCAGATCAGGATCAATACGACCAATGGCGTTATCAAGACCGTGTACAATGCATCGACCCCGAGCGGTTCAACAAATAACTACCCACAGGTTGGATTGCGCGGCCCGAACAATAGCACCTACAATAACCGTTCGGTCGAGGCCACTTCCGGAACAGGTTCAAGTTGGGCGAACTCCGCAGCTGGGAATGACAACTTCGATGAATGTCGCTATAACAACACAGCAGGTCGAAGCCCAGCGAACGGGTTAACGTTCACTTGGACACCACCATGTCTCCCGCCCACGACATCGACAGCAGGTTCGGACCAAACGATTTGCTTTGGAGGTGCCCATGTCCTGTCGGCTAACGTTCCTTCTATCGGGACTGGAGCATGGTCCATCAACTCTGTGTCAGGGGGAGCCACAAACAACAACTCCCAATTCAGCAGCCTCTCAGCAAACAACGCCACATTCACACCGCTCACGGCAGGGGTGTATACTCTGCGCTGGACCATCTCCAATGGGGTGTGTACTGCGTCAACGGACGACATTGTGCTGACGGTACGTGCCCAACCCACGACAGCCAACGCCGGTGGTGACCAAATCGTTTGTGCCAGTCCTGGAACTGCTACCCTCGCTGGTAACACCATCACTTTGGGCACCGGAACATGGTCCAAGACATCCCCGGGCGCCGGTGGAAGCATCACTACGCCCAACTCTCCCAACTCGGGCATTACCGGTCTAACGGTGGCTGGCAGTCCTTACACCTTCCGTTGGACGGCGACGAATGCCCCTTGCGCGAGCAACTTCGATGAGATGACCATCACGGTCATCCCTGCACCCACCACCTCGAACGCCGGTGGTGACCAGACCATCTGCCTCACTGATGCCCAAGTCTTGACGGCCAATGTACCTTCTGTAGGTACGGGCGTATGGTCTATTAGTGCGGTCTCTGGTGGCGCCACGAACAACACGTCCCAGTTCAGCAGTCTCTCGACGAACAACGCAACCTTCACGCCCCTCACGGCTGGTGTCTATACGCTCCGCTGGAGCATAACCAATGGAGTTTGCGCGGCCTCTGCGGACGACATGATCCTCACCGTGCGGGCGATACCGACAACAGCGAACGCCGGGGGCGACCAAGAGGTCTGCGCCAACCCTGGCACAGCGACTTTGGCTGGTAACACGATCACTTCGGGTAGCGGGACCTGGACCAAAACCTCGCCTGGAGCCGGTGGTAACATCACCACGCCCGGTTCACCCACCACAGGGATCACCGGTTTGACGGTTGCTGGCAGTCCCTACACTTTCCGCTGGACGGCAAGTAACTCCCCATGCGCAAGCAATTTCGATGAGATGACGATCGTGGTGAACCCTAATCCAACAGCTACCCCGACAAGCAGCACTCCTATTTGTGTTGGTTCCCCCTTCAGCCTGAACGGGAACACGGACATAGGAACGTCCTATTCTTGGAGCGGTCCGAACGGATTTGCTAGCACAGATCAGAACCCTACTTTGGGAAATGCTGCACTCGCCATGGGCGGAACTTATTCTTTCACAGCAACGGCAAACAGCTGCCCTACGACAGGTACCGTGTCCGTAGCGATCAACCCGGTGCCCGCCAGTGTAACGGCCAACTCCACTGTATCGAGCGTGTGCTCCACTTCCAACACGGTCAACCTCACCTCCAGCACGGCCACCACGGCCACCTTGCTTTCCGAGGGATGGAATAGCGGTACTGGTGGTTGGACCACCGCCAATACTTCAACTGGCGGCAATGTTGCTGACGCGGCTTGGACCATTCGCCCGAATGCGTATTTCTACAACGCCTCCTCCGGTGCTGACCCTACCTTCAATAGCAACGACAACACGGCCTTCTTCCTGAGCAATAGTGACGATCAAGGCTCCGGAACAACGGCCACCACGCTGACCTCACCAGCCTTCAGCACTGCGGGTTACAGCGCGGTCTCCATGACCTTTTACCACCACTACCGTTTCAACAGTGGTGCGAGCGATAGGGCTTTCGTTGAGGTTTCCACCGACAACACGAGTTGGACAACGGTCACCACCTACAGTTCCACTCAGGGTGCCGTGAACGGCTTCGTACAAGCCACCGCGAACTTGAACAGTGTTGCAGGCCAACCCACGGTGTACGTGCGCTTCCGATACGCCGCTACCTGGGACTGGTGGTGGGCAATTGACAACGTGAACATCACCGCAACGTTCAGCACGCCTGTAAGCTATGCATGGACATCCACTCCCACCGGCTTCGCTAGTGCATCACAGAACCCGACCGGTGTAGCTGTAACCGAGGACAGGACCTATCTGGTGACCGTGACAACGCCGGCTGGTTGTACAGCCGATGCCAGCGTTGCTGTTGATCATGTGCAGGCACCTGTCGCCGGATCGAACAACACCCTTACCATCTGCAGCATCGATGCTGCGGTGGACATGAGCGCTTTGCTCGGTGCGCACGATGCAGGTAACTGGAGCGGTCCTAGTCCTGTGGTCGGGGACCTCTATGACCCAGCGACCATGTCTCCAGGAGAGTATGTGTACACCGTTAGCGCTCCTCCCTGCGCGAATGCAACGGCCACCATCTCTGTGACGGAGAACGCTGCAACACCGCGCTATGCCGATGTTGACGGCGATGGGTTCGGGGACGCGAGCGATATGGTCCTATCCTGCGAAGACATCATTGGCCGGGTTTCCGACAACACCGATTGCAATGACGATATGGTCATGTACGCCGACAACGATGGCGACGGCTTCGGTGCTGGCAACCCGATCGCGTGCGGTGGTATCGCTGATAACACGGACTGCAACGATGCTGAAGTACAATACGCCGATGGTGATGGCGACGGCTTCGGTGCCGGTAGCCCTGTGGCCTGCGGTGTAGCAAATGATGATGACTGTAACGACGATGAACTCCAGTATGCCGATACGGATGGTGACGGTTTCGGCGCAGGCAGCCCTGTTGCTTGCGGCGTGGCCAACAACACCGACGACTGCCCAAGTGTGGTCGGTCTCATCGGTTCCAACTGCGATGCACAACCAGGTACCGGTTTCGTGCTGGGCCAGTTGAACGGATCCTGCAATTGTGTGGCGATCGCCTGCACCCAGACCGTGGTGCTGGAGCTGCGCTCCGATGCGAATAGCGCGCAGATCGGATACGAGATCCTCGATCAGAACACCGAACTGGTCATCTGCAGCGGTGGTGCACCCAACGAGCCATTCCCGAACGGGATCACCACGCCGATCACCCCGAGCTGCTGCCTGCCTGTAGGTTGCTACCGCCTGCGTGTGCTTGATGCCGGAGGTGACGGTTTCGTGAGCGGTGGTATCACCGGTGGATACCAGTTGCGTGAAAGCGGCGCCAATGGCCGTCGCATCATCGACAACTTGGGCAACTTCACAACGGGTGGAACAAGCGCGATCGCGAGCACCTATCAGAACGGCGCCTTCTGTGTGCCTATCAGTAACGACCGCCCCATCTTCACCAGCTGCGACAAGTTGGACTGGGTGCCGAACAAATTCATCGTGGCCACCCCGAACGATGATGTGACTGCGGAATTCGGTTCCACCAACAGCACGAGCGGGTACGACTTCTGGTTCTTCGACCCGAACGGTACTTACAGCTTCCGTCGCTTCCGCAGCCATGCCACTTCGGATGGGACCGGTAACGGCGCCACCCGCGCCTGCCACTTCCGGATCAATGGTTGGGCGAACACCATCAGCTCACCACATATCCCTGCTGATGTGTTGCTGAACGTACGTGTCCGCGCCCGTGTAGCCGGTGAGAACCGCCCCTACGGTCCTGCATGCCTCTTCAAGATCGATGTGGTACGTGCCGCATGCCCTATGGTGAAACTTCAGGACAACCCACTGAACGAGGACCACAGCTGCGGAGTGAGCCGCCAATTCGGTGGAAGCAACAGTGCTGCCAACAAACTGGTTGCAGCCGCCCCGCAGTTCACGCCTACAGTGGCCAGCGGAAACGTACGCTACCAGTTCCGTTTCCGCCTGCCAGGTGAATTCCCGAACCCAGGTAGCTGCATCGTTCGTCCGATCCAGTCCAGCCCGACATTGTACCTGAATTGGACCAACGGAGACAAGCTGAAGTGCAACACACAATACCAAGTTGATGTGCGTGTGAGCAAGGATGGTGGAGCCACCTGGTGTATTGCCGATGGTGAACCTACATGCAGCGCCACACCGACTGTCTGGGGCAAGGTGTGCAACGTGAACATCACGACCAGCAATTTCTGCCCAGGTGAAGTACAAGGCGGCAGCAGCAACTTGTCCGCACAGAGCGAAGGCGACTTCACCCTGTACCCGAACCCGAACACCGGCGAACAGCTCTTCGTGAACTTCTCCGCTGTTGAGAAAGGGACCAACACGGTGAACGTGGACATCTTCGACATGACCGGCAAGCGCGTGATCGCTCGCACGATCGCGGTGCAGGATGGCTTCGTGAAGGCGAGCTTCGATCTGAACGGTGATGTACAGAGCGGTGTTTACATCGTGAACGTGACAGCCGGTACGAAGACCTACACCCAGCGTTTGGTGATCCAACGCTGAGGAACGACGACTAGCATGAAGAAGCCCCGGCCACATGGCCGGGGCTTCTTCATTTCATACGATCACGGGTAGAGGAGATACTTGGATCGGGTAGTGGAAAAACGGTCCAAGCCTTCCGCCCAAGAAGCTCGGATGCTATGCTCATCCGTGCCTGCGATCACTTGCTCGCGAAGATCCGAGGTGCCGGCAAGCTTCTCGAAGAACGGGATGAAGAACTTCCCCTTTTCAGGTGCTGCGGCATACATGTCCAACAACCATTGTAGGTTTATCCGTTCATCGGTCCGGGACCGAGTGGCTCGGTAGGCGTGGAGATCCAGCCCGGTACACACCTTGTTCTTGTGCGGTGGTTCTTTGGCACCTGGCATCGACTTCGGCGTGAACGTATAGTCGCCAACGGAACAGCCGGGGAATCCGATGCACTGGAAGGGCTTATCGGTACCACGGCCAACGCTTACGATGGTGCCTTCGAACAACCCTAGCGATGGGTAGAGCAACACGGCTGTCGCGTTCGGCAGGTTCGGCGAAGGACGTACGGGCAATTNNCCAATTCATAGGCGGTTCCGTGGTCGTAGCCGGAACATGGGATCACCGTCAGCGAACACCTAACGGCGCTCTTCAACCAGCCTTCGCCGTTGATCATCCGCGCGTACTCACCCACGGTCATACCATGCACCAAGGGAACAGGATGCATGCCTACGAACGAGCTGTGCTTCATTTCAAGGATGGGCCCATCCACATAGAAGCCGTTGGGGTTTGGTCGGTCCAGTACGATCACGGTCTTGCCATTCTCCGCTGCGGCCTCCATCACATAATGCAACGTGCCGAGGTAGGTATAGAAACGCACGCCCACATCTTGGATATCGAAAAGCAGGACATCCACATCCGCGATCTGCTCCGGCTTCGGCTTCTTGTTATCGCCATAGAGTGAGACCAAGTCCAGCCCCGTGCGCGCATCCTTTCCGCTCTTCACGTGTTCACCAGCATCGGCATCGCCACGGAAACCATGCTCCGGCGCGAAGACCTTCACCACGTTCACCTTCAACGCAAGTAGGGAATCCACAAGGTGACGCTGGCCGATCATCCCCGTCTGGTTCGTCACCACCGCAACGCGCTTCCCGGCAAGGAGCGGCACGTATTCCGGCACACGTTCCGCGCCGGCCATGATGGTGGCCGCTACAACGATCGGCTCATCGGTCACCTGAACGACCTGTGGCCGACCACATGCGGAGAAGAGCAGGAAGGCCGCAAGGGTGGCACCTATCTTCGCCGCGGCCCCATGGGCATTCCCACCAGTGAACGTCGCACACTTCATCGCTCGCCGCATCTTGGTGGACAAGGATCGGGCCGATCGGCTTTCGCGACCCATCGTGGGCATTGCGGTGTTGGGTATCATCATCGGTATGGCGGTCATGATCGTCACGGTGGGTATCACCACCGGTTTCCAGGGTGAGGTGCGGACGAAGGTAACCGGGGCGGGCGGGCACCTCCAGATCACCTCCATCGGGCAGACCGATCCGAAGGAAACGCCGCGTGTGGAGATCGCGCAGCCCTTCTATCCGGCGCTGGATACCGTAGCTGGCGTGAAGCACATCCAAGTATTCGCAGTGCGGCCAGGGATCATCGAAACAGGTGAGGAGATCGAAGGCGTAGTGCTGAAAGGCGTTGGACAGGATCACGACTGGTCGTTCTTGCAGCAGCACCTGAAAGCTGGGAACATCCCTTCCATCGGCGATACAGCGAACCCGATCGATCTCCTGCTGTCGACCTATCTCTCAGAACGATTGCGCATCGGCGTGAACGACACCATCACCGTGTACCTGATCAAAGGGCACGACGACATCCGTCCGCGGAGATTCCGCGTGAGCGGCCTTTACGAAACGGGGATCGAGCAGCTGGACCACCAACTCGTTTACGTGGACATCGGACATCTGCAACGTTTCGCGCAGTGGGGTTTGAAGGCCGAGATCGATGTGGGCGATCTTGAACAAGGCCGCTATGTCGATATCGAAGCGCGTGCGTTCGGTGGCGACCGTATCTACACCTACGAATGGATAGGCCGTGAATTCCAAGGACCTGGCCCTCATCGCATCGACCTATGGGGCAACCACCCAGGGGAGCAACCAGTTGGAAGCACTTGGCTCGGGACCGATACCTCGCGGATCTTCGTCGTTGTCCACGATTCGAAGAATACCACCCCCGACACCGCGTGGGTCCGTCTTTTCCCGGACTCGTTGGGCGTTTCCGGATCACAATGGTCCGGCCCGCCTTTGGCCGCAAAGAGCGTGCATGTGGAACGGGGTGGATCCGGTGGAAGCAATGATGTCTATGCCGGCGGCTTCGAGGTGATCCTGGACCGCTTCGAGGATCTATCCGCGATGGACGACCTTATCTACCGAGACTACTTGGACATCCGGTTGCGCTCGTTGAGCGTGCGCCAACGTTTCCCGGAGATCTTCGCTTGGCTGGAACTACTGGACACGAATGTGATCGTCATCATCGTCTTGATGATCATCGTCGCGATCATCAACATGACCTCCGCGTTGTTGATCATCATACTGGAGCGCACACCCATGATCGGCGTGTTGAAAGCGCTGGGCAGTTCCAACGGCATGATCCGCCGCGTGTTCTTGATCGACGCGGCATACATCCTCGGCATCGGCATCGTGTTGGGAGACCTGCTCGGCATCGGGCTGTGCCTGGTCCAGCAGCACTTCGGCATCGTCACCCTCCCGGTGGAGAGCTACTATGTGGAAGCCGTTCCGGTGGACATCGAATTGCTCCCTATCCTGTTGCTCAACGTGGGCACTATGGCCGTTTGTGTCCTAGCGCTGTTGCTGCCGAGCATGCTGGTCTCGCGCATCGCGCCTGCGAAGGCCATACGTTTCGCGTAGGTAGGTATGGGCGATGCATGGATCGCCCATACCTACCTTCGCATTCGACCGCAGAACCATGGCATCCAAAATCCACGACAATATCCTCAGCACCATCGGCAACACGCCCATGGTACGCCTGAACAAGATCACCAAATACGTCGCCGCAACCGTGCTGGCCAAGGTGGAAACCTTCAACCCTGGCAACAGCATCAAGGACCGGATGGCCATCAAGATGGTGGAGGATGCCGAAAAGGCCGGCTTGCTGAAACCGGGGAGCACCATCATCGAAGGCACCAGCGGCAACACGGGCATGGGATTAGCGATCGCGGCCATCATCAAAGGCTACAAGTGCATCTTCACCACCACGGACAAACAAAGCCGCGAAAAGGTGGACATCCTCCGGGCGTTCGGCGCGGAAGTGATCGTATGTCCAACGAACGTTGATCCGGAAGACCCCCGCTCCTACTACTCCGTTTCCTCACGTTTGGTGAACGAAACGCCCAACAGCTGGAAAGCCAACCAGTACGACAACCCCAGCAACGCCCAAGCGCATTACGAAAGCACCGGCCCCGAGATCTGGGACCAGACCGATGGCAAGGTGGATCACTTGGTAGTGGGCGTAGGAACGGGCGGCACCATCAGCGGCACGGCGAGGTACCTGAAGGAGAAGAACCCGAAGCTCAAGGTCTGGGGCATCGATACCTACGGCTCTGTATTCAAGAAATTGAAGGAGACGGGCATCTTCGACAAGAACGAGATCTACCCGTACATCACCGAAGGCATCGGCGAGGACTTCGTGCCCCGGAACGTGGACATGGACCTGATCGATCACTTCGAGAAAGTGACCGACCGTGACGCTGCCATCTACACACGCAAGATCGTCAAGGACGAGGGCATCTTCGTAGGCAACAGTGCGGGCAGCGCCATCGCGGGCCTGTTACAACTGAAGGACAACTTCAAGAAAGGCGAGACCGTGGTGGTGATCTTCCACGACCACGGCACGCGCTACGTGGGCAAGATGTTCAACGATGACTGGATGCGCGAGCGCGGATTCCTCATTGAAGAAAAGCCCACCGCCGGTGATCTTTTGAAAGGCAAGGACCTACATCTCCTGAGCGTAGAGGCCGATGAACCCGTACTGAACGCCATCGACAAGATGCGCAAGCACAACATCGACCAACTTCCGGTGTTCGAGAACGGAAAGCCCGTCGGCACGATCACCGATGCGCGGTTGTTCGACGCGATCTTGGAAGATGCTGAAGTGCGCCACCAGAAAAGCCGGGTGGTGATGGGGCCCTCCCTGCCTGTGCTCGCTTTGGACGCCACGCTGGAAGAAGTGGCCAAGCGCCTTGGCAATGGCAGCCCTGCGGTGCTTGTTGAGCAACCGAACGGTTATGGGATACTAACGAAGCAGGATATCATCGGGAAGTTGAAGTAGGCATTCTAGCTGATCATAAACCTCGGCCAAACGCTTCAATGCATCGGGACTTCGCCGTATGTTCGGCAGCTTGGTGCGCAATTTCTTCTTAGGCGATCGTACTACCATCCGTGAAGTGTGGTGTTCGCCCGAAGGACCTTTGCCACACCCGGTTCAACCGACAGGTTGACGGTTAGTTGAACCAATACCTTGTCAACCGTGAAGTACACCCGCTGGACGCTTCTGCTGATCCTCGGCGTTCTGTTGGTGTGCAGTTCCAACATCAACTGGGGCGCGGATCATTGGCGCACCGTGTTGCAGGCTGATGCCAAAGGCTACCACGCCTATCTACCGGCGCTGGTGCTGGAAGGCGACCCGAACTTCGGCTCCTTCGATGCGATCGAGCGGGAACGCTATTACAACCCGGATCTGTTCTACGACTATCGTGCGCAGGTGAACGGTGTGTTCATCAACAAATACTTCATCGGCACGGCGGTGATGCAACTTCCACTTTTCCTAGTGGCCCATGGGGTTGCTCTTGTTGCAGAAGACGAAGCGGACGGCTGGTCAAAACCGTACGTGGTGGCGGTGAATCTCTCCGCCATCCTCTTCGTGTTGTTGGGCTTGTGGTGCTTGGCGCGTCTGCTCGCCACCTATGCTATCGCGGACGGGGTGATCGCATTCACCTTGGCCGTGTTCGCCTTCGGAACCAACCTGTTCTACTATGCTGTGGTGGCACCAGGCATGAGCCATGCGTACAGCTTCGGTCTTTGTTGTGCGTTCCTGCTGGTCGGACGGCAACTCGCATTGCATCCCACAGCCAGGCGGTTGTTCTGGCTCGGCACCCTCTTGGGCGCCATCATGCTCATTCGCCCGGTGAATGGCCTCATAGTGATCGCTTTGCCGATCCTCTTCGACCGCCGCAAGCAATACCAGCATGCGTGGGAGGTCGTGCGCAGGTCCCCGCTTCACATTGGCGCGAGTGCCCTTGTTTGGATCACCATCATCGCACTTCAGTTCGCGTATTACCGAGCCGCCACAGGGCACTGGGTGGTTTACAGCTATGGCGAAGAAGGCTTCCAGTGGAACGACCCTCACATGATGGACCTGCTCTGGAGCTACCGCAAAGGCTTGTTCGTCTACACGCCGGTGACTTTGCTAGCTGGCGTTGGGCTCTGGCACCTCTGGCAACGGTCGCGATCAGCGGCGATGGCTTGGTCCTTCTTCTTCCTCGTGCTCACCTACGTGCTCTCATCCTGGTGGAATTGGTGGTACGGCGGAAGCTTCGGCTCGCGTGTTCATGTTGAATTCCTGGCGCTTTTCGCGTTCCTTTTCGCACTGGCAGCCCAGCATTTGGTGGGGGTATTTGCCCGAGCTTTCTTCACTTCCGCTGTCGCACTTGTAATTCTCTGCCAGATACAGACCTATCAAGCCCGGTATTACCAGATACACTGGTCAGACATGGACCGGGAAAGGTATTGGGATGTGTTCCTGCGGGTGGACGAACTACCTTGACAACACATCAGAACCATGCGGACATCCACTGACCAAATGCGCCGCTCGGTGGAAATTCCCGAGTCGCCGCAACGCATCATCTCTCTGGTCCCCTCGCAGACCGAATTACTGTACGACCTTGGCCTCGGTGAACGCGTCGTGGGCATCACCAAGTTCTGCATCCATCCGGAGAGCTGGTTCAAGACCAAGCACCGCGTGGGCGGCACCAAGAAGGTGGACATGGAAAAGATCCGTGCGCTGAAGCCGGACCTGATCATCGGTAACAAGGAAGAGAACGACCGCACGGACATCGAGGCGTTGGCCAAGGAATTCCCGGTGTGGATGAGCGACGTACGCGATCTACGCGATGCGGCCCATATGATCGCAGGCATCGGCGAGCTGACCGGGACAAAGGAGAAGGCGAACGAGATCCTAGTAGGCATCGCAGAAGCGTTCGGATCGTTGGAGCCAATGGTGGAACCGTTGACCGTGGCCTACCTGATCTGGCAAGAGCCGTACATGGTGGCAGGCCACGGCACGTTCGTCAACGACATGCTTGGCCGTTGTGGTTTGATCAATGTCTTCGATGAAGGCGACGCCCGCTACCCGGAGATCACACCACAGGAACTGGCGGAATCGGACCCGGACATCATCCTGCTATCTTCGGAACCGTACCCTTTCAAGGAAAAGCACATCGCGGATATCAACATGATCTGCCCGGGAACGCCGGTCAGGATCGTGGACGGCGAATTCTTCAGTTGGTACGGCAGTCGGTTGATGGGGGCTCCGGCTTACTTTCAGCAGCTGCTTTCGAGCTTGAACCTAGGGCAGGCTTCTTGACCGGCACATACTTCAACGGTCGAACCATCGTTCCAGCGGCGGCCCGTGTTTTGCGTGGCGGCTACTTTTGCAGAGCATCGCTTTCCCAGTGCGCATCATCCCTACGCTGCTCCTTCTGCTCTGCATCTCCGTGGTGCAAGGCCAGCGCGTGGGTTTAGTACTTAGCGGAGGCGGAGCAACAGGCCTCACCCATATCGGGGTGATGAAGGCCCTGGAGGAGAACGGTATCCCCATCGACTACATCACCGGCAGCAGCATGGGAGCGCTCGTCGGTGGCTTGTACGCTGCTGGTTTGTCGCCCACGGAGATCGATTCACTTTTCCGCTCGGACATCTTCAAGATCATGGCCGATGGCGGAATCGAACCACGGTACCAGTATTACTTCAAACAGGACGCTCCTGATGCAACACTGCTCAGCCTTCGGTTGGACCTGGATACGACCCTGCAGTATTCACTCCCCACGAACCTGCGCGAACCGGCATTGATCGACTACGAGCAGATGACCGAGTTCGGCCCTGTAGCGGCACTTTCCGGATACGACATGGACAGCCTCTTCGTGCCGTACCGCTGTGTGGCCTCGGACATCACCGACCAGCGTTCAGTGGTGTTCAACAGAGGTGATCTCGCACAAGCGATCCGCGCCAGCATGAGCTATCCGTTCTACTTCAAGCCCATCCGGGTGAACGGGAATTTGATGATGGACGGTGGTCTTTACAACAACTTCCCGAGCGATGTGATGTACAAGGACTTCCTACCGGATTTCATCGTGGGCAGCAACGTCGCGAACAACAGTCCGCCACCCAGCGAGGATGATCTGCTAGGGCAGTTGCGTGCCATGATGCAGGAACGCACGCGCTACGAGATCCAATGCGAGAATGGCGTTATCGTGGAACCCCGGACGGCAACCTCGTTGTTCGACTTCAGTGATGCTGCACTACCGATCGCCGATGGATATGCCGAAGCGATGAGGCGAATGCCCGAGATCCTGGCGCACGTACAACGCCGGGTATCACCCGAAGATCTGGATGCAAGGCGGAAGGCGTTCCGTTCACGCGCTCCGAAGATGGAGTTCGGGGAGGTAAGGATCCATGGACTGACACGGTCGCAAACGCGCTATGTGGAGCGCAGCCTGTACCGGGAGGGTGAAGTGCTCACCCCGGCAAGTTTGAAACCGAAGTACTTCCGGATGGTGGCCGATCGGAACATCGCGATGCTCTATCCCAAGGCCACCTACAGGCCCGAAGCGCAGCGCTTCGATCTGGACCTGCATGTGAAGACCGAGAAGGACCTGGAAGTTCGTTTCGGCGGCATGTTCTCCTCACGACCGATCAATACCGGCATGGTGGGTCTGCGCTACAACCTCTTCGGTCGCAGTTCCGCACACATCGAAGCACTGTCCTATTTCGGAAAATTCTATTCGGCTGGTCAGGTGAAGATGCGCGCTTACCTCAGCACCAAAGCGCCCATCTATTTCGAACCCTTGTTCACACTACATCGGTGGGATCACTTCCGCAGTTTCAGCACGTTCTTCGATGAGGTGAAGCCCTCCTTCATCGTGATCCGCGAGGCGTACGGTGGCATGAACGTGGGCATGGGCTTGGATAACAAGGGCCTGCTACGCTACGATATCAAGTATGGCGAAACGCTGGACCGGTACTATCAAGGCATCGAATTCACCGGCCAGGACACCTCCGATGTCACGAAGTTCAGGCATCTCACGACCGGCTTGATGATCGAACGGAATTCGCTCAACCGGAAACAACATCCCAATGCAGGTGAATCGTTGATGGCATCGTTGCGGTTGGTGAGCGGCGATGAGCTCACCGACCCGGGATCAACGCGCATCAACAAGAACGTGGACTATCGCTCCCAACATGAGTGGGCGGTCGCCAAGGTGACCTTGGATCAGTATTTCCTGCCTCGGGGCATCTTCAAGTTCGGTTTCCTGGCCGAAGGCGTGTTCAGCACCATGCCGATGTTCCAGAACTACACGGCCAGCATCATCCGATCGCCAGCCTTCCAGCCTACGCCGGAAAGTAAGACCTATTTCATGGAACAGTTCCGTTCGCCCAAATACATCGCAGGCGGCGTACGCACCATTATCGCCGTTGCACGCAACAAATTCGACCTTCGCTTGGAAGCGCACGTTTTCCAACCCTACGAACCGATCGTTCGAGGAGAGGACAATGCTGCGGTCCGCGGCGCTTCGTTCACCGACCGGTATTACCTCGGGTCCGGCTCACTGATCTACCAAAGTCCCGTGGGACCGGTGTGGTTCAACCTCAGTTACTTCGATGGCGTAAAGGAGCCTTGGGCCTGGAGCCTGAACTTCGGCTACATCCTCTTCAACCAGAAGGCGCAGGAATGATCACACACGACCTCCTCGACACCTACGAGTCCGTGAAGGGCGAGTACGAAAAGCTACCTACCACCAACAAACCTGATGCGGCGCTGTGGGAGGCGATAGATGGCTTCTTACTAGACCTGCACATGATCAAGCACGGCTATGCCACCGATGGTTATGCCAAGCACATTGAAAAAGAACTGAAGCGGATCTGTGCGGATGAGAACGTGGTGGAGCGGCTGCGGAACTCATCGCTCTAGATCATGGAAACTCGGACATTCACCGACACAGACGGCATTTTCATATTCCTGATATTCGGTTCACTTCTGCTAAGGATGCTGATAAACGACGTCATCGTGAATGATATGAATAAGACAAGGTTCTGGATCTTCGCAATGTGGGGCTTCGATCAGTCTGTCTGGGACCACACTTTCCAAGTAATGTTCACGCCATGGTGGAAATCGAAAGCCCCCGAAAAGATCCTTAAGATCCTATCGAACGCATTCACGGTCCTTATGGTGATCGGTGTAGTTGGTCTCTTTGGTCGTCTCGCCTTGTTGGATTGATGCAGACCGGCCGTTGCCTGAGTCACTTGTAGTTTCGATCCCCGTTCCATGTTTGAATGACAAAAGCCCTCTGTGAAGAGGGCTTTCGCATGAGGTTATAGAAGCTTAAGCCTGCGCCGTAGGCCCGCCGAAATTCATCGGGATCTCGGGCATTTCCGTTTCTCGGATCTGGCCGTGGACCTGTTCGAACTTCTGGACATTATCGGCAAGCGCGCGCATCAGGCGCTTGGCATGTTGTGGGGTGAGCAGCACGCGGGCCTTCACCTTTGCTTTCGGTACGCCGGGCATCACGCGCACAAAGTCCACGACGAACTCCGAATTGCTGTGCGTGATGATGGCGAGGTTGCTGTAGATACCATCGGCCACCTCTTCGCTGATCTCGATGTTCAGCTGGTTCGCGGGGCGTGGTTGTTCTTTCTGATCGGCCATGTTTCTTGGAATTAGAGGCTAGTTCTCAAGCTGCAAGCGGCAAGTTCCCGGGGGTACTTGCCGCTTGCTCACTTGTCGCTAGCCGACTTGGGCTATTAATCGTTCACCTCTTCGGTGGTCACGTTCTCGGCGAGCATGCGTTGGTACTCGTCCTTGTTGGCAACGATGGTGTTCTGGTAAGAACGCACACCGGTACCGGCAGGGATCAAGTGACCTACGATCACGTTCTCCTTCAATCCTTTCAGGTTGTCCTCCTTGGCGCTCACAGCAGCTTCGTTCAACACCTTCGTCGTTTCCTGGAAGGAAGCGGCGCTGATGAAGCTTTCGGTCTGCAGCGAAGCACGGGTGATACCTTGAAGCATGGTGCGGGCCGTGGCGGGGTTGGCCGTACGGGCCTCAGCCAGCTTCTGGTCCTTCCGCTTCAGTGCGCTGTTCTCGTCACGCAGCTTGCGCATGGTCACGATCTGGCCCACTTTCAAGGAGGTGCTATCGCCGGCATCGGTAACGACCATCTTGTCGTACACCATGTCGTTCTCCTCCATGAATTCGGTCTTGTTCACGCTCTGCTTCTCCAGGAAGCGGGTATCTCCGGGATCTTCGATCTCCACCTTGCGCATCATCTGGCGCACGATCACCTCGAAGTGCTTGTCGTTGATCTTCACGCCCTGCATACGGTACACCTCCTGTACTTCGTCCACGAGGTATTCCTGCACGCGTGTGGGGCCTTGGATATCGAGGATGTCGCCCGGGGCGATGCTGCCATCGCTCAACGGTTGACCGGCCTTGATGAAATCGTTCTCCTGCACCAGGATGTGCTTGCTCAGCGGCACGAGGTAGAACTTCTTCTCGCCAGTGCGGCTTTCCACGATGATCTCGCGGTTACCACGCTTGATCTTGCCGTAGGAGATGATACCGTCGATCTCGCTCACCACGGCAGGGTTGCTCGGGTTACGTGCTTCGAACAGTTCGGT
>DLGQ01000053.1:69106-77878 GCA_002482775.1 Flavobacteriales bacterium UBA7690
ACACGGGGCAGACCACCGGTGATGTCACCACCCTTGCCGGAGCTACGGGGGATCTTCACCATGATGTCACCAGCATCGATCTTGGCACCTTCGCTCACCACGATGTGGGCACCAACGGGCAGGCTGTAGCTCTTCAGCTCTTCCTTGCCTTTAGGGTCCATGATCTTGATGGTCGGGTTCTTGCGCTTGTCGCGGCTCTCCACGATCACCTTCTCGGCGAAACCGGTCTGTTCGTCGATCTCTTCGCGGTAGGTCGCGTTCTCTTCGATGCTCTCGAACTCCACCTTACCGGCGAGTTCGGAGATGATCACCGCGTTGTACGGATCCCAGATGCAGATGAGGTCGCCCTTCTTCACCGACTTGCCGCCCTTGTTGTAGATCATGGCGCCGTAAGGGATGTTGCTCGTGGTGAGCACGATCCCCGTGTTGGCATCCACGATGCGCATCTCGGTGCTGCGGCTGATGACCACCTCGGCATCTTCGCCTTTGCGGTCCTTCTTCGCCACCGTACGCAGTTCATCGATCTCGAGGATACCGTCGTATTTCGCACGGATCTCGCTCTCTTCGGTGATCTTACCAGCCACACCACCCACGTGGAAGGTCCGGAGGGTAAGCTGTGTTCCTGGTTCACCGATGGACTGTGCGGCGATCACACCCACGGCTTCGCCCATCTGGACCATGCGGCCCGTGGCGAGGTTACGTCCGTAGCACTTCACGCAAACACCTTGCTTCTGTTCGCAGGTGAGCACGCTGCGGATCTCCACCTCCTCGATGGGGCTTGTCGCGATCTGCTTGGCGATGTCCTCGTTGATGTTCTCACCGCTGGACACCAGCAGGGCGCCCGTTTGTGGGTGATACACATCATGCACGGCTGTGCGGCCGAGCACACGATCGTAGAGGCTTTCCACGATCTCTTCGTTCTTCTTCAGCGCGGTGGCTACGAGACCACGCAAGGTTCCGCAATCCTCGTTGCTGATGATCACGTCCTGCGCCACGTCAACAAGACGACGGGTGAGGTAACCGGCATCAGCGGTCTTCAGAGCGGTATCCGCCAGACCCTTACGGGCACCGTGGGTGGAGATGAAGTACTCCAAGATGGACAAGCCCTCTTTGAAGTTCGAGAGGATCGGGTTCTCGATGATATCCTGTCCGCCGCCGCCACCGCTCTTCTGCGGTTTGGCCATCAGGCCACGCATACCGCTGAGCTGACGGATCTGCTCTTTGGAACCACGGGCGCCGGAGTCCATCATCATGTAGATGGAGTTGAAGCCTTGGCGGTCGTTCTTGATCTGTTCCATCAAGGTGAAGGTCACCTTGCTGTTCGTATGGGTCCAGATATCGATCGTTTGGTTGTAACGCTCGTTGTTGGTGATCAGACCCATGTTGTAGTTGCCGGTCACCTCGTCCACCTCGGCTTGGGCCACTTTCACCAGCTTGTCTTTCGCTGGTGGGATGACCACGTCGTCCAAGTTGAAGCTAAGGCCACCGCGGAAGGCGCTCATGAAGCCGAGGTCCTTGATATCGTCCAAGAACTGGGCGGCACGTGCGGTACCGGTCTCTTTCACCACGAAGCCGATGATATCGCGCAACGCCTTCTTGGTGAGTACATCGTTGATGTAGCCCACTTCCTTCGGCACCACTTCGTTGAAGAGGGTACGTCCGCAAGTGGTTTCGATGATGCTGGTCTTGCCGTTGATGTCCGCCCACCGCAGTTTGATGTGCGTGTGCAGGTCTACCTGGCCTTCGTTGAACGCGATGATCACCTCTTCGGGGCTGTAGAAGACACGGCCTTCACCCTTCATGGTGCGCTCAGCATCGGTCTTACGGCCTTTGGTGATGTAGTAGAGGCCAAGCACCATGTCCTGGCTCGGTACCGCGATCGGTGCGCCGTTGGCAGGGTTCAAGATGTTGTGGCTGGCCAGCATCAACAATTGGGCTTCCAGGATGGCAGCGTTGCCAAGCGGCACGTGAACGGCCATTTGGTCACCATCGAAGTCAGCGTTGAACGCCGTACACACGAGCGGGTGCAACTGGATCGCCTTGCCCTCGATCAGCTTGGGCTGGAAGGCTTGGATACCGAGGCGGTGCAGCGTTGGTGCACGGTTGAGCAGCACAGGGTGGCCCTTCAACACGTTCTCCAGGATGTCCCACACCACGGGCTCCTTCTTGTCCACGATCTTCTTCGCGGACTTCACCGTTTTCACGATACCGCGCTCGATGAGCTTGCGGATGATGAACGGCTTGAAGAGCTCGGCCGCCATGTCCTTTGGCAGACCGCACTCATGCAATTTCATTTCTGGGCCTACTACGATCACGGAACGTGCGCTGTAGTCCACGCGCTTACCGAGCAAGTTCTGGCGGAACCGGCCTTGCTTGCCCTTGAGCGAATCGCTCAGCGATTTCAGCGGACGGTTGCTCTCGCTCTTCACGGCGCTGCTCTTGCGGCTGTTGTCGAACAAGCTGTCGACCGCCTCTTGGAGCATCCGTTTCTCGTTACGCAGGATCACCTCCGGCGCCTTGATCTCCATCAGTCGCTTGAGGCGGTTGTTGCGGATGATCACGCGGCGGTAGAGGTCGTTCAAGTCGCTCGTCGCGAAACGACCACCATCCAATGGCACCAACGGGCGCAGTTCGGGCGGGATCACAGGGACCACCTTGATGATCATCCACTCCGGGTTGTTGCTCCGGCGGCTGATGGCATCACGGAATGCTTCCACCACGTTCAGGCGCTTCAGCGCTTCGTTCTTACGCTGCTGGCTCGTTTCCGTGTTCGCTTTGTGGCGCAGGTCGTAGCTCAACGTGTCCAGGTCCAGACGCTTCAGCAGATCATGCAGGGCGTCGGCACCCATTTTGGCGATGAACTTGTTCGGATCGTTCTCATCCAAGTGCTGGTTCTCCTTGCCCAAGGCTTCGAGGATGTCCAGGTACTCTTCTTCCGTGAGGAAGTCCAAGTGCTGTACGGCGTTGCCTTCCTTGTTCACCGCGGTACCGGCTTGGATCACCACGTAACGCTCGTAGTAGATGATCTGGTCCAGCTTCTTGGTGGGCAGGCCCAACAGGTAGCCGATCTTGTTCGGCAGGCTGCGGAAATACCAGATGTGGGCGACGGGCACCACCAGTTGGATGTGGCCCATTCGCTCACGACGCACCTTCTTCTCGGTCACTTCCACACCGCAACGGTCGCACACGATCCCTTTGTAGCGGATGCGCTTGTACTTGCCGCAGTGGCATTCGAAATCCTTCACCGGCCCGAAGATGCGCTCGCAGAAGAGGCCATCACGCTCGGGTTTGTACGTGCGATAGTTGATCGTCTCCGGCTTGATCACCTCACCATGGCTGCGCTCGAGGATCTGCTCGGGGCTGGCCAGGCTGATGACGATCTTATTGAAGTTGCTGTTCAGCTTGACTTCTTTCTTCATGTTCTCGCGTTGCTTGCTTCCGTTCGACGTTTCAGTTGCTCACCGGTTGGATCACTCCAAGGAAACGTTCAGTGCCAGACCACGGAGTTCGTGGAGCAACACGTTGAACGACTCCGGAATGCCCGGTTGCGGAAGGGGCTCGCCCTTCACGATGGCCTCGTAGGCCTTGGCACGACCGATCACGTCATCGCTCTTCACGGTGAGGATCTCTTGCAGGATGTGGGCGGCACCGAATGCCTCCAATGCCCACACCTCCATTTCACCGAAGCGCTGACCCCCGAACTGTGCCTTACCACCCAGCGGCTGCTGAGTGATGAGGCTGTATGGCCCGATGGAACGTGCGTGCATCTTATCGTCCACCATGTGTGCGAGCTTGATCATATAGATCACGCCCACCGTAGCAGGCTGGTCGAAACGTACACCCGTACCGCCATCGATGAGGTAGGTTTTTCCGTTGCGTGGGATACCGGCTTCGTCGGTCTCCGCATTGATCTGGTCGTGAGTAGCTCCGTCGAAGATCGGCGTTGCGTACTTGCGGCCCAGTTTCTTACCAGCCCAGCCCAGAACGGTCTCATAGATCTGGCCCAGGTTCATCCGGCTTGGTACACCCAGTGGGTTCAGGACGATGTCCACAGGCGTGCCATCTTCCAAGAACGGCATGTCGGCGTCGCGAACGATCTTGGCCACGATACCCTTGTTACCGTGGCGGCCGGCCATCTTATCGCCCACCGTCAGCTTACGCTTGGCGGCAACATAGACCTTGGCCAGTTTCACGATACCCGTAGGTAGTTCATCGCCGATGCTCACTTGGAATTTCTTCCGTTTGTAAACACCACTGATGTCGCTGTGGCGGATGTTGTAGTTGTGGATGAGTTCGCGCACGAGCTCGTTCGTCTTCTTGTCCGCGGTCCACTCGGTGGGGTCCACGGTGATGAAGTCGATCGCTTGGAGCACTTTGGCGCTGAACTTAACGCCCTTCTTGATCTGCTCTTCCTTGTATTTGTTGAAGACACCGTTGCTGGATTGACCATCCACGAGCTTCATCAGCTTCTCGATCAAGAGGTTCTTCAAGGTACCGAGGTCCTTGTCCTGCTCCTTGTCGATCTGGTCGAGAACGCCCTTTTCGTTGCCTTTGGTCTTCTTGTCCTTCACGGCGCGGCTGAAGAGCTTCTTGTCGATCACCACACCCTTCGTGCTGGGTGGCGCTTTCAGCGAAGCGTCCTTCACATCTCCGGCCTTGTCACCGAAGATGGCGCGCAGCAGTTTTTCTTCAGGAGAAGGATCGGTCTCCCCTTTCGGCGTGATCTTGCCGATGAGGATATCGCCTTCCTTGATCTCGGCACCGATACGGATCAGGCCGTTCTCGTCGAGGTCTTTGGTCGCTTCCTCCGAAACGTTCGGGATGTCAGCGGTGAGTTCCTCCAGACCGCGCTTGGTGTCACGCACCTCCATGATGTACTCATCGATGTGGATGGAGGTGAAGATGTCCTCCGAAGCAACGCGCTCGCTGATCACGATGGCATCCTCGAAGTTGTAACCCTTCCAAGGCATGAACGCTACTTGCAGGTTGCGGCCGATAGCGAGTTCGCCATCCTGGGTGCCGTAGCCTTCGCAAAGTGTCTGCCCCTCGGTCACCTTCTCGCCCTTGCGCACGATGGGGCGCAGGTTCATGCAGGTGCTCTGGTTGGTCTTCAGGAACTTGGTGAGCTTGTATTCTTTCTCATCACCATCGAAGCTCACGGTTCGCTCGTCCTCGGTACGCTTGTACTCGATCACGATCTTGTCGCTATCCACCGATTTCACCACACCGTCGCCTTCGGCAACGAGCAGTACACGGCTGTCGCGGGCCACGAGTTCTTCCAGACCGGTACCAACGAACGGCGCCTCGGGGCGCAGCAGTGGCACGGCCTGACGCATCATGTTGGAACCCATGAGCGCACGGTTGGCGTCATTGTGCTCCAAGAACGGGATCAACGAAGCCGCGATCGAAGCGATCTGGTTCGGTGCCACGTCCATCAAGTGCAGCTCGGTAGGCTCCACTACTGGGAAATCACCCATCAGACGCGCTTTCACGCGGTTACCTGTGAATTCTCCTTTGTCGTTCACAGCGGCGTTGGCCTGCGCGATCATCAGGTTGTCCTCTTCCTCAGCGCTGAGGTAGGTCACCTCGGCCTTCATGTCCACTTTACCATCCTTCACGGCACGGTAAGGTGTTTCGATGAAGCCCAGGTTGTTGATCTTGGAGTACACGCAGAGCGAGCTGATCAGACCGATGTTCGGTCCTTCAGGTGTCTCGATGGTGCAGAGGCGGCCGTAGTGGGTGTAGTGAACGTCACGTACCTCGAAACCAGCACGCTCGCGGCTCAGACCACCGGGTCCAAGCGCCGACATACGGCGCTTGTGGGTGATCTCGCTGAGCGGGTTCGTTTGGTCCATGAACTGGCTCAACTGGTTCGTTCCGAAGAACGAGTTGATCACCGAGCTCAAGGTCTTGGCATTGATCAGGTCGGTAGGCGTGAACACCTCGTTGTCGCGCACGTTCATACGCTCGCGGATGGTGCGGGCCATACGGGCCAGACCTACGCCGAATTGGGCGTGCAACTGCTCGCCCACGGTGCGGACGCGACGGTTGCTCAAGTGGTCGATATCGTCCACATCGGCCTTCACGTTCACCAGTTCGATCAGGTACTTGATGATGAAGATGATGTCTTCCTTGGTCAGTACACGAACACTGAGCTCGCTTTGGAGGCCTAGCTTCTTGTTGATACGGTAGCGGCCCACTTCGCCGAGATCGTAGCGCTGCTCACTGAAGAACAGTTTGTCGATCACACCGCGAGCTGTTTCCAGATCGGGTGGTTCTGCGTTGCGCAGCTGGCGGTAGATCACCTCCACGGCCTCCTTCTCGGAGTTCGAGGTATCCTTCTGCAGGGTGTTGTAGATCAGCGCGTAGTCCGCAGCGTTGATTCCTGCTTTGTGCAGGATAACGGTCTTGGCGCCGCTCTCCACGATCTGGTCCACATGGATGTCTTCGATCACCGTTTCGCGATCGATCAGCACTTCGTTCCGTTCGATGGACACCACTTCCCCGGTATCCTCGTCCACGAAGTCCTCCACCCAGCTCTTCAGCACGCGGGCGGCGAGCTTGCGACCCACGGACTCTTTCAAGTTGGCCTTGGTCACCTTCACCTCGTCGGCGAGGCCGAAGATCTCCAGGATCTGTTTGTCGCTCTCGAACCCGATCGCACGCAGCAGCGTGGTCACCGGCAACTTCTTCTTACGGTCGATGTACGCGTACATCACCCCGTTGATGTCCGTGGCGAATTCGATCCACGAACCTTTGAACGGGATGACACGGGCGCTGTACAGCTTGGTGCCGTTGGCGTGACGGCTCTGGCCGAAGAACACACCAGGCGAACGGTGCAACTGGCTCACTACCACACGCTCAGCCCCGTTCACCACGAACGAACCTTTCGGTGTCATGTAAGGGATCTGGCCCAGGTACACGTCCTGTACGATGGTCTCGAAATCCTCGTGCTCGGGATCGGTGCAGTACAGTTTGAGTTTGGCCTTCAGGGGCACACTGTAGGTCAATCCGCGCTCGATGCACTCGTCTATACTGTAGCGTGGCGGATCGATGAAGTAGTCCAGGAATTCCAGCACGAACTGGTTGCGGGTGTCCGTGATGGGGAAGTTCTCGCTGAACACCTTGAAGAGGCCTTCGCTTTCGCGGTGTTCGGGGAGAGTCTCGATCTGGAAGAAGTCTTCGAAACTCTTCAGTTGGATATCGAGGAAATCGGGATAGTCGATCGAAAGCGGACTGGAGCCGAAATCGATACGCTTGCTTTTCTTGGAACTGGTCTTCGCCTGGGCCATGTGTGCGGGATAAGGAAGAACGAGTACGACCGTTATCAAACGACGGATCCACTGACACTTTCCGGATACCCGAGCCGGATCACTGCTCGGGTATGCGTTGCCCCACTGAAGGGACGTTGATCACAGCACAGCCGGAAAGGCCCGCCGTGGGGCCTCTCCGGACTGCTGTGTCGCTTGCGCGTTGATCTTACTTAACTTCAACTTCAGCGCCGGCTTCCGTCAATTGCTGCTTCAGGCTCTCTGCGTCTTCTTTGGACACACCTTCCTTCAGCGGCTTCGGAGCACCGTCAACGAGGTCTTTCGCTTCTTTCAGTCCCAGACCGGTGAGTTCTTTCACCAATTTCACCACGGCCAGTTTGTTCTGTCCACCGGCTTTCAGGATCACATCGAAGCTGGTCTTCGCAGCGGCGGCTTCACCACCAGCGGCAGCGCCACCAGCAGCAACGGCCACAGCGGCTGCTGCAGGCTCGATCTTGTATTCGTCTTTCAGGTAGTTGGCGAGTTCGCTAACCTCCTTTACGGTGAGGCTCACGAGCTGGTCACCAAGTGCTTTGATATCTGCCATTTTTCGGGTATTGTTACTTGTGTTCGGGGAAGCGGACTGTGCGTAACGCGTTTGATCGGTGGGGGCAGCGAACTATGCCGCCCTTGCGAAGTATCTTATGCTTGGGCTCGTTCTTCGAGGGTCTTGAGCAAGCCTGCGATCTTCTGTCCACCGCTGCCTTGGAGGCCACCGATGACGTTCTTGATCGGGCTTTGGAGCAGCGCGATGATATCGCCGATGAGCTCCTCTTTGCCTTTGAGGTTGCTCAACATCACGAGTTGGTCATCGCCTACGAAGACGGCCTCGTCGATCCACGCGCTCTTCAGGGCGGGTTTCACGATATCGCCCTTGCGGAAGCCTTGGATAAGCTTTGCCGGAGCGTTGCCTTTCTCGGCGAATAGCACGGAGGTCTGACCCTTCAGCGTGGGGATCACGCCGGAGTAGTCACGACCTTCGATCTGTTCCATTGCTTTCTGAAGCAAGGTGTTCTTCACCACCTTCATGCGGATGCCGCTCTTGTGGCAGGCACGACGCATGTTGCTGGTAGCCTCGGCGCTCATGCCAGAGGTATCGGCGAGGTAGATCACGTTGGTCGCCTTGATCTCGTCGACCAGCACGGAGATGGCTTGGTCTTTTTCGGTACGGGTTGCCATTGTTGTACGCTATTTGGGATCAACCAACGGAAACGGTGCGGGTATCCACCTGCACGCCGGGGCTCATGGTACTACTGATGCTGATGCTCTTGATGTAAGCTCCTTTGGCGGTGCTGGGTTTCAGCTTCACCAGGGTCTGCAGGATCTCGTGCGCGTTCTCGCTCAATTTCGCTGCGTCGAAGGAGGCTTTGCCGATCACCGCATGGATGATACCGGCTTTGTCCACCTTGAAGTCGATCTTACCGGCCTTCACCTCTTTCACGGCTTTCGCCACGTCCATGGT
>DLGQ01000053.1:77896-80030 GCA_002482775.1 Flavobacteriales bacterium UBA7690
CCGGTCTTGGGGTTCGGCATCAGGCCGCGGGGTCCGAGCACACGGCCCAGGGCACCCACTTTGGCCATTACAGCTGGTGTGCAGATGATCACATCCACGCTGGTCCAGCCGCCTTTGATCTTCTCGATGTATTCGTCCAGACCGGCCATGTCGGCACCAGCAGCGAGGGCTTCCTCACACTTGGCTGGATCGGCCAGTACCAGCACGTTCACGGTGCGGCCGGTGCCATGTGGCAGGCTCACCACGCCACGCACCATTTCGGTGCTCTTCTTGGGGTCCACGCCAAGACGAACGGCGATGTCCACCGTAGCGTCGAACTTCGTGGTGCTCACCTGCTTCACGATCTGGGTCGCTTCCTGCAGGGTGTAGATCTTGGTAGCGTCGAATTTCGACGCCGCGGCTTTGCGCTTTTTGGTCAAGGTTGCCATGGTCGTCGGGTTAGAAAGGTTTGTCACCGCTAACTGTAACACCCATGCTACGGGCTGTACCTGCCACCATGCTCATGGCGCTTTCGAGGGTGAAGCAGTTCAGGTCGGGCATCTTGTCCTCGGCGATCGCTTTGATCTGCTCCCAGGTGATGCTACCTACCTTCTGACTGTGTGGAACCCCGCTCCCGCCTTTGATCTTGGCAGCTTCCACGATCTGCACGGCTGCTGGTGGGGTCTTGATGACGAAGTCGAAGGACTTGTCGGCATAGACCGTGATCACGGCCGGAAGTACTTTACCGGGTTTGTCCTGCGTGCGAGCGTTGAACTGCTTGCAGAACTCCATGATGTTGACACCCTTTGCACCGAGTGCAGGACCCACGGGGGGCGATGGGTTGGCGGCTCCGCCTTTGATCTGCAGCTTAATGAGGGCTGCTACTTCCTTGGCCATTGTTCTTGGTTTGTGTCCTTGTTAGCGCCTTCCTTTCGGGTCGGCTCGGACGGTTGTTCTATTGGTGGGGCGCGAAATTCCGTGCCCTTACACTTCTTTTTCTACTTGCATGAAGCTCAGTTCCAGCGGGGTCTTCCTTCCGAAGATCTTCACCATCACTTTCAGCTTCTTCTTTTCTTCGTTGATCTCCTCGATCACGCCGTTGAAGCCATTGAAGGGACCATCGATCACCTTCACGCCTTCACCCACGTGGTAAGGGTTGAAATTCGTTTCCACGTTCTCGGCCAGTTCATCCACCGTACCGAGGATCCTGTTCACTTCGCTCTGGCGCAAAGGCACGGGGTCTCCCCCCTTTTCCGAACCCAAGAACCCGATCACGTTGGGCAGGTTCTTGATGCTGTGCGCGATCTCGCCGGTGAGGTCCGCCTCCATCAGCACGTAGCCGGGGAAGAAGTTGCGCTCCTTGCTCACTTTCTTACCGTCGCGGATCTGGTAGAACTTCTCCGTGGGGATCAATACCTGGGAGATGTATGCACCCATGCTCTTGGAGCGGGTCACTTCCAGGTCGATCGTTTCCTTCACCTTCTTCTCCTTACCGGAGATGGCGCGGACCACGTACCATTTCTTGCCAGTCTCAGCCATGATACTAGGCGCCGATGAGTTTGTAAATGAAACCGAGCATGCCTTTCCAGAACCCGTTATTATTCATGTTCTGCACCCCGAAGATGAAGTCCATGAGGAACACGATGAAGGAGAGGATAAGAGCCGAAACGAGCACGATGATGGCGCTCCCCTGGAGTTCTTTCCAGGTGGGCCAGCTCACCTTGTTCACGAGCTCGTTGTAGCTCTCGCTCAGGTATGTTTTGAAGCTTGCCATCGTTCTATCGTTCGGGGTCGCTGTTGGCACGGGTGGCAGGAATCGAACCCGCAGCCTAAGGTTTTGGAGACCTTCGCTCTACCAATTGAGCTACACCCGTAGAGATCCTGTTCTTGGTCCTGTTTTCGGCGGCGAAGGCCGACCCGAGCTAGTCGGGTCGGCCCTGCCTCCGTTGGTGTTATTCCTTACTTGATGATCTCGGTCACCTGGCCGGCACCTACCGTACGGCCACCCTCACGGATAGCGAAACGGAGACCTTTGTCCATGGCGATCGGAACGATCAATTTCACACTGATGGTCACGTTGTCACCTGGCATGATCATCTCACGGCCAGCTTCCATCGTGATCTCGCCCGTTACGTCCGTGGTGCGGAAGTAGAAC
>DLGQ01000053.1:80074-80255 GCA_002482775.1 Flavobacteriales bacterium UBA7690
GGTGTGACGACCACCTTCTTCCTTCTTCAGTACGTAGATCTCACCTTTGAACTCGGTGTGCGGGGTGATGCTACCGGGCTTCGCGATGACCATACCACGACGGATCTGGTCTTTCTCGATACCGCGGAGCAGCAAGCCCACGTTGTCACCAGCTTCGCCGCGATCGAGCAGCTTGCGGAAC
>DLGQ01000053.1:80343-80611 GCA_002482775.1 Flavobacteriales bacterium UBA7690
GCGGCCGGTGATGGAGAACACGTCCTCCACGCTCATCAGGAAAGGCTTCTCCACTTCGCGGGGAGGAACAGGGATCCAGGTGTCGACGGCATCCATCAGTTGCATGATGGTGTCCACCCACTTCTCTTCGTTGTTCAGACCACCGAGGGCGCTACCACGGATAACGGGCGTGTTGTCGCCATCGTACTCGTAGAAGCTGAGGAGTTCGCGGATCTCCATTTCGACCAAGTCGAGGAGTTCCACGTCGTCCACCATGTCCACTTTGTTC
>DLGQ01000102.1 GCA_002482775.1 Flavobacteriales bacterium UBA7690
AGAGCACTACCTCGACAAGGTAGGGGTCGCTGGTTCGAATCCGGCATCGCCCACACAGTCCGAATAGAACGGCCGGCATTCCCGGTCTTTTCAAGTACACCAGCGCCGGCTTCCTCTCCCAGGCGGCCGAATTCAACGCTGATGAGTTACACGAACAAGTCCAATAGCGGTCTCTGGCTCGCACACGAGGGAATTTCTGCGGGTTGGGGTGTGACCCTTTCGGCCTAACGCGTCTCAACGCCGAATTCGCTCTCCCCTCGTGTTTTTCAAGAAGAAGGCCAAGCCGGTCATCCAGCTTAGCGACGAAGAACTCGTTGCAGAGCTTCAGCGTGTCATGGACGCTGACCGGTTCGGCGTGCTTTATGATCGGTACTCCGCTAAGGTGTACCAGAAGTGCATGGGAATGACCCGCAACAAGGACGTTTCGCATGATCTGGTACACGATATCTTCTTGAAAGCCTTTGTCAACCTGGCCAAGTTCGATCATCGTAGTAAGTTCGGGACATGGTTGTACAGTATCACCTACAACTATTGTCTGGACCACCTGCGGAAGAACCAACGGCAGCGCACGAGCGATCTGGAGGACGATATGTTGGAAGATGGTGCGGAAGAACGTTTCGAGACCGAACTCCTTTCGGTGCGTTCGGACCGGTTGGGGGCGGTTCTGGATGCGATGGAACCGAGTGACCGGGCCATTTTGTTGATGAAGTACCAGGACGAGCTTTCGGTGAAGGACATGATGGACGTGCTCGGCCTGACGGAAAGTGCAGTGAAGATGAGGTCCATGAGGGCCCGTGAGCGCGCGCTGGCGAAGTATCACCAACTCTACCGGGAAGAGCCATGAGCGACAATCCGTTCAAGATCATCAGGTCCACGGACCTCCCCCCCGAACACTTGCGCAGCGAGGTGATCGGTAGCGTGAAATTCGTGATGATGCTCATGCGTGTGCTGCAATTATTCGTTGCCGACCCGAGCGCTGCGCTGTTCGAAAAGGTGCGGCTTGTAGGCGGTACTGGCCCTTCCCGCAGAGACGACCCATCTTCTACCTCTTCCGACCCTTCCGATCTCCCACCAACCCGCTCTTGACCATGGACCTCGATCAGTTCTTCCTACGTGTTTCGGCAGCTTTCAACAGGTACGCTGGCGCCTTCATCGATCGCTTACCTGCGGTTATCACCGGATTGGTGTTGCTGTTGGTAGGCTGGTTCATCGCCAAACTACTGAAGTGGTTCGTGGAACGCATCGGCGAGCGCACCATCGATCCGTTGGCCGAACGTTCCGGCATCGACCGTGCCATTGCGCGGTTCGGGGGCTTCACCATTTCGCGGCTCCTTGGCGCCGTCACGTGGTGGTTCACCATCCTATTGTTCGTTCTGGCCGCAGCTGATATCATGGGCATGGCCTTGGTGAGCTTGGCCGTGCAACGTGCGTTCGGCTTCATGCCAACCTTGTTCACCTCCCTGGCCATCTTCGTGCTAGGCATCTGGGGTGCCGATAAGGTGACGCGCGTGATCTCCCAGCTGAGCAATGTGGTGGAGCTTTCGGCAGGCCGCATCGTAGGTCGCATACTGGGCGTGATCACCGTGATCTTCGCCTCGATCACCGCGTTGAACGTGGCTGGCGTGGATACCACCTTGATCACGGCCAATATCCAGATCATCCTCGCTGGCCTCCTGTTGGCCTTCGGGGTGGCCTATGGGTTCGCTGCACGTGATGTGCTCTCCAACATCTTGGGGAGCTATTATGGCAACGAGCGTTTCCATCCGGGTATGCGCGTGCGCGTGGGGGGGGATGAAGGCGTGATCGAACGCATAGACAGTGTGAGCATGACCTTGCGCAAGCACGACCGACTGGTGATGATCCCCAGCAGCCGCTTGGTGACCGAACGCATCGAAGTGCTCGACCAGCCTGCGCGCCCGGTGCGCGAACCTGCTACGCACATGGCAGAAGAGACGCACAAGGCTCCTTTCGCCTGAAGCATACTACCACCGAACCACCAAAACCACTGAATCGATGGATACGAAAGACGGTATGCAACCCGTGGGCCAGCTCGGCGCATGGAGCGAGAAGGGCTGGGCGCTCGTGATGGAGTACGCACCCAAAGTGCTGATGGCGCTCATCGTCCTGTGGATCGGCTCGATGCTGATCCGCATGTTGGCGAACATGTTGAACAGGGTGTTGGATCGCCGGGGCGTAGAACCTACTCTCAAGCGCTTCCTGCACAGCTTGGTCACCATCTCACTGCGGGTGTTGTTGTTCCTCACTGCCATCCAGATGATGGGTGTGCAGACCACGAGCTTCGTCGCCATCGTAGGTGCGGCAGGCTTAGCGGTCGGCCTTGCCCTGCAAGGCACGTTGGCCAACTTCGCCGGGGGCACGCTGATCCTGCTCTTCAAACCCTATAAACTGGGTGATCTGATCGAGGCGCAAGGTGTGCTCGGCAACGTGAAGGAGATCCAGATCTTCACCACCGTGCTGTTAACGCCAGAGAACAAGACGGCCATCATCCCCAACGGGGCCATGGCGAACGGAAACATCATCAATTACAGCGCGGATGGAAAGATGCGTGTGGATCTCACATTCGGCGTGGCCTATGGAGAACCGTTGGACAAGGTGCGCAAGGTGCTGGAAGAGGTCATGAAGAACGACCCGCTGGTACTCCAGGATCCCGCACCGAGCGTAACGGTGAGCAAGTTGAACTTGGAAGGAATCGAACTTGCCGTGCGTCCTTGGTGCGACCCGAAAGACTATTGGACCGTATACTTCGGAACTCTTGAGAAAGGCATCGTCGCTGTGCAAGCAGCGGGCATTAGCGGGCCAAAGCCAAGTATGACCATCAACAACAGAACCAACTGAACTCTCCTTCGATGAATCGTTCGCTACCTCTACTGTTCTCCCTGCTCGTTGCTGTTCCTGTCATTGGGCAGAACGATGTCGATAAAGCCGCACGCGATGCTTCTGCCGCCACCATGCAGGCCGGACTTCCCCCGGATACCGTGCCTGATGGGTGGAAGAAAAGCGGCATCATCAACATCAACATGACCCAGGTGAACCTCACCAACTGGGCTGCAGGTGGATTCAATACCATCAGCGGGATCGCCATGTTCAATGGAACGGCCAACTGGAAGAAAGGACGCAAGGCATGGGACAATAGCCTGGTGCTTGCCTTTGGTGGACAGCAGATCGCCAACGCAGCTCCCCAGAAGACGGAAGACCGTATCGAATTGAACAGCAAGTACGGGTATGAACTCAAGAAGAACCTCTACTTCGCCGGCATCTTCCAATTCAAGACCCAGTTCACTGAAGGTTTCAACACGGAAGGCACACGGATCTCCAATTTTCTCGCACCAGCCTACACGCTTTTAGGCCTTGGCTTGGACTACAGGCCCAACGACAATTTCACGGTGTTCTTTTCGCCGGCCACCGCTCGTTTGATCGTGGTGAACGATGAAGCCCTTTTCGGTGGAAGTACCGATCCAGAGCTGCGTGTCTATGGGGTGAAGAATGGCAGCACCACCGAATTCGAGTTCGGCGGTTACTTGCGCCTACAATACAAACGCGAGTTGGCCAAGAACATCACCTTCCTTACCCGTGGCGACCTTTTCAGCAACTACTTGCGCAACCCCCAGAACATCGATGTGACCTGGGAGACACTTTGGACCTTCAAGGTGAACGAGTGGTTCGCCGCAACGCTGAACACCATGCTGATCTATGATCACGACACGAAGTTACCCAAGACCGATGCGGAGGGGATCCCGTACATGGGCCCTGCTACACAGTTCAAGGAAACGCTCGGCATCGGGCTCAGCTTCAAACTCTGACCTTGTACGCACCAGAAAGAGGGGCCGCAGCGATGCGGCCCTTCTTCATTCCGGTTGGTATCCGAGCGATATGATCGGTGCCAACATCGCGTTCTGCACGGGGTTCGCACTGCGCCGATGGACCGCGAAACGCCTGGCGCGCACGTTTCCCTTACCGTGGTTGTAGATGTAGGTTTTCAGGAGAACATCCGCGGTCCGGTCGAACACCCAGGAGCGCGATACCGCCGCGATCAACGTCACGGTCCTGCCGCCAACATAGCTGTTCAATTCACTCCCACCGTAGTGCAAATTCTTCCCGTCGGCCAACAGTTCCGTGATCAACGATAGTTCGGTGCGCGCGGATGGTACGGCCAAGATCGCTTCAACCTCGATCAGGTCCTTTGCCACCAAGGGGTCATTAGAAAGTGGAAGCTCGCAGGCCACACCGAACTCGCGCCCTGCGAAGCTCCACCACCCCACACCGGTCCCATCGATCTCGATCGGAAGGTCAGCATGGGAGGTACAGGGTCCTTGAGAACTATCCCCGGTTACCAATTCTGCGATGAGCTCACGGTCCTCCACAACGTGCCCTTGCGGTTCCTTACCGAACACCAAGACCTGGCCCTCCACATGGTCTTGGCGCTCCAAGAGATAGGGTAGATGGGCCTGCACGCGTGCTACGTGCTCGCTTGCTGCCCCATTACTGAGCCCGAGGACGACATACTGCGGGCTTCTTGCCACAAGGATGCTGTCCAGGGCACCCGGGTCGATGGTCTTCCTCAGCTGAACATAGGGCAGTTCCGCTGCACCAAGCCCGAGGCGGTCCAGGTAGAATCGCACTTGCGGCTCCGGGGCATCAAAGAGCACCAAGGTCTTGCCGGGCCCGTTCTTGGATACGACATCCCGTGCCGTATTCACCATGGCCTCATAGCGCGAAGTATAGAAGACCGTATAGTGGTGGCGTTGGAAGATCAGCGAAGAAGTGGTGAAGGTGGCCGTGATCGCACAGATCGCTATAGTTCCACCGCGGCCTAGCCCACGTAGGCCGGTGAACAAGGCGAAAAGAACATAAGGAAAGCTGAACAGCAGCATGGAATATTGGAGCACCGGCGCGCGCCAAATACTATAGGCATAACCAACCACCAACGGGAGCAGACCCCAGGCCGGCATGAACCAACGAGCAGGTCCTTGGTGTGCCGCTGATCCCGGTCTTCGTAAAAGCGCGAACACAAGCACGCAGCAAACCACGATGGCCAAGGCACCAGAGTAGTGCAGCAGCCATCGTACATGATCCACCAGCCAATACTTGTCCGGAGCGGCAAGCCAACCTGCCAGACCACCCCAGCCGAGCTGCTTGAGAACGATCGGTACGTTCGGAAGGTAGAGCAGTGCCACCGCCGCACACATCAACATGTATCGGTTGCGTTGTCGCTGTTCCACAAGGACCAGCCCTGTAACCGCCATGATGGCCGCGAGCATCAGCGCGAAGTGGTGCGTGTACGCGGATAGTAGGAGGCCGATACCAGTGCCGATAAGCTGCTTGTGTCGCCCGAAAGCGATGAAGCGCGTCAGTTGGTCTGCAACGAGGGCCGTGGTGAAGAGGCCAGCAGCATAGGGCCGCGCGATCTGCCCATACATGACGCTGAACTGGAGGGTGGCGAGCAAGGTGAGGCTGAAAAGTGCCGTAGGAGCGGAGGTCCAAGCGAGGGCGGAACGGAACAGTAGGAACAGGGCTACCAGTGAGAACAGCACGAAAGGCAGCTTCACCGCCAAGGAGCTCATCCCGAAAAGCGAGGTCCAAGCCCACTCGAAGAACTGCACCCCCGGTGGATGCGTGTCCAGTTCGATCACACCGCGTTGGATGGTCTCCCTCAACGTGGGAAAGATGCGCACCAATGCGCTCAACTCATCATGCGTGAAGGGAAGGTCGGCGAGGTCCCAGAAGCGCAGGATGGCCGCTAACAGCAACACAGCCAAGAACGTCCATCGTACCCACCCTTCGCCCGGGAAGCTCGCCTCCCCGTACCGTGCGATATGGCGGCGCCATTCCATGGCTCAGTCTTGCCGGTCCAGATCGCGTTGCACGTCTTTGGCTTTCAGGCTATCGCGCTTATCATAGGTCTTCTTGCCCTTTGCCAATGCGATCTCCAGTTTGGCGAATCCGTTCTTGGCAATGAAGAGCCTGACAGGAACGATGGTCATCCCCGTGTCGCGCAACTTGCGTTTCAGCTTGTCCAGTTCTTTGTGGTGGAGCAGCAGCTTCCGATCACGTTTCGGCTCGTGTACGTAATGGGGATTGGTCCCCCACGGGTTGATCTGCATCCCGCGAACCAGAAGATCACCACCTACGAAGGCACAATAAGCCTCGCCCATGGTGGCACCGTTGTTCCGGATGCTTTTGATCTCCGAACCCATCAGCACGATGCCACACTCGAAGGTGTCCAACAAGTGATAGTCGAACCCCGCTTTGCGGTTCTTTACGTCGATGGAGGAGGACATGGGAGCGCGAAGCTACATTGCTCCATGGAGCTACTAGCCAATTGTGGATCCCTTCAATACCGAAGGTGCGATATGCCGGGGGTGTACAGCCCCGTGAACAGTTCGAGGATCTGGACACGATCTTACAGTTCGTAGCGACCACCCTCGACCTCGAAGAATGTTCACCGCACCGTTCACCTGCACAACCCAGCCATCTGCTGTGCGGCCGCTACATCACCTGCCGTAGCCATACGTTGAAGGATCTGGCAGCCTTCCGCTTTGCGGTTCTTGCGCACGAGCACAACGGCTTTGTTCAGCAAGGCATTGCGGTTGTTCGGGTCACGTTTCAGCACAACATCGAAATCCGCTAGCGCGAGGTCCATGTTATTGGACTGGGTGTATGCGCTCGCCCGGTTCAGCCATCCGTTCGGATTCTTAGGATCCAGCTTGATGTACTCGCCGAATGCCGCGGCGGCCTTGTCGAACTCCTTCTGGTAGAAGTAGGAAGCACCTAACACGTCATAGGCGTCCTTCAACTTCTTATCGCGCTGCTGGTAGAGCGTCATGCTCTTGATCGCGGCAGGGTAGTCCTTCTTGCGGAACTGGCAAACACCGATGCTGTAATGGACCCCGAACAAAGCAGTGTCCATGGCCATGGCCTTTTCGAAACCGGCGATGGCTTCATCGTAACGGCCCATTACTGAGAGGGTTTGCGCACGTGCCAGCGCGGCTTCGGCGTAGGAACTATCAAGCGCCATCATCCGTTGGGCAGCCAGCAACGCAGCTTGGTGGTCGTTCGCACGGGTGTGCCGAAGTTGATCAGCGTAAAGCGCATAGATGTTATCGGGGTAGGTCTTGTTGAACTTCTCTCGGAGCGCATCGGCATCGTTCTTCACTAGGGTGTCCACCTTTTGGAAGAGGCCGATAGTGGTGCGGTGATCGCGCCCCATCACGTGCATCAGTTCCACCATGTCCTTGCGCTTGTACATGTCGGCCAGTTGCACATCGCCTTGTAACCGGTGGGAGTAGTGGTTCTCCCAGAACACCACGGAATGCACCTCTGCGGTATCCAAGGCGGCCTTGTTCAGCGTGCGGTACTTCGTGCGATCGGGGTAGCCCATCTCCTTGGGCCAGAAGAACCAGCTGTGGTTGCAATACAGCGGCCATTCGCGCAAGTAGCTTTCCCGGTAGAGCGTAGAAACCTCGGTGATGGCCTTGCGCTCGTGGTTCAAGTGCGCATCGGGCCGTTCGGTGTAGAGCGTGTAGGCCAATGCACCAAGGGTGACCAGGACACCGGTTCCGGAAAGGATCCAACGCGGCGCCATCTTCAAGCGGAACACGGCGAGCAGCACGATGCCCAGGACCGCCAGCACGGCAGCGATGACCGCCGGTGTGTGATCCACGTTCGCGGAGATCTTGTGGTGGCTCAGCAATTCTTTGTCGAAGTAGAACGCGAGGATCAGCACGGCGATCAAGCCGAATAGGTGTACGCGGATCAACGCGATCCACGGGTTCCGTGCGGGCTCCTCTTTCTTGGTGACCTTCGCCACCACCTTCTTCTGGCGTTTGCGGTCTTCTCGGCTCAGTTCGGGATCTTCAGCAATGGGCAAACTTCGGCTTCCCGTGTCTTTCGCCACCAGACCTTGCCAAGCTTGCAGTCCATCGAAAGCCAGGATCGCGATGAAGGGTGCCAGCGGGATCAAGTTGCGCAAGAAGCCGGCGGAGTTCCCCATGTCCAATTTCCACGAGAAGATCACGTAGAGGAACAGGATGCCCAACCCTTGGATCACGACGAACAGATCGATGCGCAACCGGGTGATGCGTTCCAGCAGGCCGGTGATCAGGAAGAAGAACACGATAGGGCCTATCACGTAAGCGAATCGGTGGAAGTAATGCCACACATCGCGGTGGCCATAGCGGTTCTTGCCGTCCTTTCCCAGGGTCTCGTCCACCAACCACAGCAGGCTATCGGTATTCTTCACGAAGTACCCCAGGATCATCAACAGCACAACGGGCGCGCCCATCACCAGCAAAGGCTTCCACTGTTTGTCGGCAAGCAGGATGAAGCCCCAAATGGGCAGGATCACGGACAACTCCAACCGTGCGAGCGGCAACAAGCCACCCATCAACGCGAAGAGCATGTAACGTTGATGCACCAATGCGTACAGGCCTGTACAGATAACAGCGACCGCGAGCGGCTCGGTGAGGAAGTTGCGCGAAACGGTGAAGTAGAACGCTTGGAAGAAGAAGAACGGAAGCACCCAATGGGCATCGCGGGTACCCAGCTTGTGCAGCGCGCGATGGAGCAACCAACCGGAGAAGGCGCTGATCAGGATCATCTGCACCATCATCACGTTGCGGCCTAGCCACGCGGTGGGCGCGAAAAGCACCATGAAGAGCGGTCGGTTCCACAGGCTGAAGAAATGATCGGGCTTGCTCCACGCCTCACGCGCATGGAAGAAACGCACCACGCAATCATCATCCCACGGCGCGTTGCTCAAGAAGCCGTAGACCAAACTAGCCAACACATAAAGCCCGATAAGGCCAAGCGCCCATTTGCGGCTGTGGTCAGGCTCGTTGTTGCGTTGGACTAGCGGGCGGGAGAGGATCCAGGTGGGGATCATGTGGTGTTGGTTGGTCAGTGTTCCACGAAATCCATATCGCTGTGGAACGTTTCATGGACGCGTGTGGTGGCCCAGATCGCTGCTCCGATGCATACCAGGCCCACGACCAAGGCACCGGTGACACTGCCCATGGGCACAGCGATGAACTTGAAGGCATTGGTAACAGGGATCACGGCGCCGCGAACGAAGTTGGATGTGGTGGTGGCCACGGTACTGCGGATGTTGGTGCCGAACTGCTCGCTGGCCACGGTAACGAAGATGACCCAATAGCCCGTGGCGAGGCCAAGCGCGAGACACAACCAGTTGTAGACCGCAATGGTGGCTCCCTCCATGCCGAAGAGAAAGACCAAGGTGAGCACGAGGTTGGCTGCGAGGTAGATGAAGATCACCTTCTTGCGGCTGCGCAACACCTGGCTCAGCACCCCGCTTATCAGATCGCCGATGCTGAGGCCGATGTAGGCGTATTTGATCGCCTGCCCATTGATGCGTTTCAGTCCATCGGCATCCAGCGCGCTCGTATCGATCCGGAATTCCGGCACGAACACATCCTGCGAAAGGCTCACCAATACACCGATCACGTACCACACCGGCACACCAATGAGGATGCAACTGAGGTAGCGAAGGAAACGCCCTCGGTCGCTGAACAACATGCGCAGATCACCCTTCTTTACCGCGCTTTCTTTCACTTGGGTGAACAAGCCGCTCTCGAAGGTGCCGATGCGCATCGCGAGCAATACCAAACCCATCAGGCCGCCCACGAGGTAGGTGATCTGCCAATTCATCAACGTTGCACCGGTGAGGCTTTCCCAGAGCGTTCCGAACCAAGCGCCTCTATCGGCAACCTCGGCAGCGAACACGGCACCCAGCGCACCGAAGGTGACCACAACCATGGTACCGTATCCGCGTTTTTCGCGTGGCAACGTTTCGGTGATCAACGTGATGCCCGCACCAAGTTCACCCGCGAGGCCCACACCGGCGATGAACCGTACGATGGCATAGGTCGTCAAGTCGTAGGTGAAGGCATTGGCGATGTTCGCGGCTGAATAGAGCAGTATGCTTCCGAACAGCACGGTGATGCGCCCTTTCTTATCGCCCCAAACGCCCCAAAGGATGCCGCCCAACAACATGCCCAACATCTGGATGTTGAACAGGTCGATACCGATGTCCTTGATGTCCGGATGGCCTGCGCCAAGGATGAATTCCAAGCTCTCGCGCTTCACCACGTTGAAGAGCACCAGGTCGTAGATGTCCACGAAATACCCCAAAGCCGCTACGATGACGAGCAGGAAGGTTCGACCCGGGAAGATGTGCTTCATGCGGTGGTGGGTCACGAAGAAAGGAAGGCGGCGCTTACCGGGCAAGAGCGGCACGGGCTTGGTAGGTCGATCGTTCCCGGTCCATTCCCGGATCCCACATCACCTTTGCCGCATGAGGATCATTCTGCTCACTACCGTTCTATTCCATGTTTGCGTCCACGCGCAACCCGATCCAATGGGTCGTGGGCAGGGGAAATATAACATGCTGCGTCCTTCCCAGGTATTCGAACTACCTGTGTTCCTGACGGAGGTTTCCGCACTCACGGATGTGGATGAGAACACCATCGCCTGTGTGCATGACGAAGCGGCCAGCGTCTATTTCGTCTCCCTGCGCGATGGATCTGTACTTGATAGTATGACGTTCTCCGGTCCAGCGGATATGGAAGGTCTTACCCGGGTGGGTAATGAGTTCTTCGCCTTACGCAGCGATGGATTGGTCTTCCATTTGGGCGGTCGTGCGTCACGACTATCCGTGCGGGACACCTTCTGGTTGGATGTGCCGAACAAGAACATCGAAGGCCTAGGATACGATGAACGAAAGGGCCTCGTGCTGATCTCGCCGAAGGACTTCGTGAAGGGGGCCAAAGAAGGAAAGGATGAACGGGTGATCTACGCGATCGATCCGAATGCGAAGGAGCATGTGCCGTCGGTCGTCCTACGGCTTTCACTGGAGGGACTTGTTGAACAGGCCGAGCGCAAAGGCATCGCCACACCGCGACGACGAAAAGATGACGGGCAGGAAGTTTCGTCTTTGAAGCTGCGGTACAGTTCAGTGGCCGTGCATCCGATCACGGATCATTACTACCTGCTCTCCGCGGCCGATCGCACACTGCTCGTGGTGGACCGCAGCGGCACCCTCATCGATCTGGTCATGTTGGATGAGGAGTTGCTGCCCAAGCCCGAAGGCATCACCTTCATGCCCAATGGCGACATGTGGATCAGCAGCGAAGGCAAGGGCCGCACACCCGTGTTGGCGCGCTATGCGTTCCAGAAGTAGGAAGGGATCACCGTTGCAGCCAAATACAACGCGCCTGTACTGAACAGTGGATCTCGTACGGAAGAATTTCCAAAGGCCTATTGCGTCAGGATCTCTTCCACGTTCTTCTTGATGTTCTCTGCCAACCGGTCCATCGGCAGGTCGTTGCTGTCTGTGCCGAACGGGTCCTCGATGTCCTCGGCGATCAGTTCCAGGCTGGCCAATACGTAGAAGATGAACATCACCACGGGAGTAGCGAGGTAACCCAGTGTGAAGGCGAAACCGAAGGGCAACGTGAACACGTAGATCACGATGAACTTCTTGATGAAACTGCTGTACGAATAGGGTATGGGTGTGTTCTTTATCCGTTCACAAGCACCGCAGATGTCCAGGTACTGTACCAGCTCGGTGTTCAGCACGATCAACTGGTCACCGGTAATGGCGCCATCGCGGTACAACCGCTGCACGCGTTGTTGCATCAGGTTCACCATTTGTGTGGGAACATGTTTGCTCCGGTCGAAGTCAGGTATCTCCGGATGTGCTTTCGTGTCCAGCTCCAAACGGGTCTTCTCTAAGCGAAGGTGCCGCTTCAGCTCTTCGGGGAATAGGCCGATCAACCGGTTGAAGAAGGTGCGCGTGGCAGCGTCTTCCACCACCATCACATTGATCTTCACGGCGAAGTTGCGGCTGGTGTTCACCAACTGTCCCCACAGTTTGCGGCCTTCCCACCAGCGGTCGTACGCGGTGTTGGTGCGGAACACCAGCAGCATACTGATGGCGAAACCCAGCAGGCTGTGCATCACCGGCAAACTGGCCGCGTAGGTGTTCTTGGAGAGTTGCATGTAGCTCACTTCAACCCAACCCACGGCAGCGGTGAACGCGCCCACCACCAATACGCCGGGGATCAGTTTCCGGAACGTATCCGACTTGTGTAGCGCAAGCGCTTTGAACCAATTGTGCGAGTCGTAAGCTTCCATGGATCACTCGTAGTGCTTGCGCACCATGCGTTGGAACATGCGGCCGGGCAGGATCTTCTTCAGCACGATGCTCAGGCGCTGAACACCTTGTGCCACGATGTACGTGGTCTTCGGGGATCTTGACCGGATGATCTTCTCCACCACCTGTGCCAATTCATCCGGATCGCGGCTGTAGTGCATGCTTCCGCCTAGCACCTCCATGGCCTTTTCGTACCCCGGCTTGTTGGCTTCGCTGATCACCTCGGGGCGCAACCGCGCTGCTGCGATGTTGGTATTGAACTCGCCCGGCTGGATGGTGAGCACCTTCACCCCGAACCGATCCACCTCGGTGCTCAGTGCTTCAGTATACCGTTCCAAGGCTGCTTTGCTGGCGCTGTAGAAACTGCGGTAGGGTAGGCCGAAATTGCCCGCTACACTGGTGATATTGATGATGAGGCCCTTGCCTTGCTTGCGCATCTGTGGCAAGGATGCTCTGCACACGCGGTGCGGGCCTATCACGTTCGTGTCCAACAAGCGGTGTGCGAGTTCTGCCGTGATGTCTTCCGCAGGCCCTTGGATGCCGAGTCCCGCATTGTTGATCACCACATCCAAACGCCCGGTCCGCTTGATCACCTCAGCAACAGCTTCCTGAACGGAGGTGTCACTGGTCACATCCATGGCGATCAACGGGAAGGCGCCGTGGCCTTCGTTCAACTGGGGTTGACGGCTGGTGCCGAAGACGGTGTGGCCTGTTCTGGCCAGCCTGTTGCCGATGGACTTACCCAGTCCGCTAGAGGCACCGGTGATGAGAACGACTTTCGGGGTGGACATCGGGCCGAAGGTAACAGGCCTCGCAGAGGGGCAAAAAAAGAGGGGCAAGCGACCCGTATCGCACCGCTACAACCGCTTACCCTTGCTGCCTTCCGGCCCTGGGGGGTTCAGCGGGAGCTGGTCGTACAGGACTTGCCCCAGGCACAAAGGTAGGTCGAAGAACCTTCGTTCCTCACATGAATATTGAACCCGTCTACTCGGCCGCACCCAACCGGTATTCCAGTGCCGCTGCTAGGTCGGTCAGCATGGAACTTTTGTAAGGGTCCTTCTCCAAGGGCAACGCTTTGCGCACTTGGTTCAACGCATGGCGTGCCGCTTTTTCCGGCCAGATCTCTTGGTTCTCCACCACGGTAAGGCATTCGAAACACTCGGCTGCCGTGCCTTCCAAGGCGATCCGGATGAAACGATCCAAGTGATCACGTACATCCAGCCCCGCGTTCCAGAACGTACCAAGAATGGTGGCGCGTATGCTTGCAAAGGTGGGATCCTCAAGTGCCGAGAAGAGTTCCTCCGCTGCGTTGGAGGCCTTCACTTCGTGCAGTAGACCGGTTATGCGTTGTTGAATTCGGCCCTCACTGGTGTTCATCAGCGCGGTGAGCAGTGGGCGTATCGCACGGGCGTCACCTTCCTGTTCGATGCGTGTGAGGGCGGTGAGGATGGCTTCATCATCCTTGCTCAGCAAAGCGGCGAAGGCGAGATCCATCCGTTTGGCTTTGGGCGCTGTGGTGCTCATGCGTGTGTTAACGGGCGCAAAGGTATGGCCATGGAAATGGCGAACGGCCCCGGGCAGGGGCCGTTCGCACGGTTCTGGAAAGGAACTGATCAAAGACTCATGTAGCTGCGACGGGCAGGGCTGCGCTTGAACTTGTAGGAGACCTCCAGCGAGAAGTAACTGAACGAATCCAGCAGCCCCGGATTGCCACGCGGGCTGGTGATGATACCGATCTCCCCGTTGGTGCCCCAGCCGGTGGGGTCGCTGATGTAACGGGCCAAGGTCTGGTCGCGCAACGAAGTGTAGGTGGCATCGATCTCCTCGTAGGTGGAATACCGATCGCTCACATCATCGAGCATGTCCGTCATGAACATCAGGTAGCAATATTCCAAGCCGATGCTGAGTTTGCGGGTGGCCATCACACGAAGGCCAGCCCCCATGGGAATGCCTACATGCCATGGCGAGAATCGCTGACCTCCACCCGTTTCGCCAGTACCAGCACCACCTTCGGTGAGCCACTCGTACAGGTCGGTCTCGTACTTACCGTCGCGTTGGATCACGTTCGCACCAGGCGTGTAACGCGGTGCATCGCGCACAGTACCATCTTCCCAGAAGTAGTAACGGTTCGCCGGGTCCACATCACCACGGAACAGATCGGCCTTTGGGCGACCATGGTAGATGCCCACACCGATGTGGAAGTACATGAAGAACCGTTGTTGGAATAGCGGTGTATACGGCTCGCGGTAGGCGTTGAGCACCAAATGCCCGGAGGCGCCCACCAGATCGTTCCGGAAGCTGAGGCCTCGTTTGTAGTTCTTCAGATCCTTCACCTCCAGGTCCTTGATCGGTGCGGTCTCATCGTACCCGATCCGGAACCAACTGATACGCGCCTCGGTGGTGAGGGAGCGCGTCACATACCGTTTCTTGTTGTTCAGGAAATCGCGGAAGGTGAGCTGCATGCCCGGCCGGGAGCTGTTCCACTGCACCGGACCATCGATGTTGCCCAGGTCGCCATAATAGTGGGTGACACCGGTGGATACGCCGACCTCCAAATGCCGTTGAGCAGCAGCACCGGCACAGATCGCCAGGGCACCAAGGAAAGCTAGCAAGCGGGACATGGCCTTTTCGTGCCTCGAATGTATGAAGATGAGACGTATCCCACCTAGTTGGTTGCCCCGATCGACCGGTCAGGCGGGCTTTTAGGCCCGTTCGCCGAAGATGGCCGTACCGATCCGGACCAGGGTGCTTCCGGCCTGGATCGCCAGTTCAGCATCGCCGCTCATGCCCATGCTCAAGGTGTTGAACCGGCCCGCTGGGAGAAGGTCCTCCTCCATCACTTTCCGGTACAACTTGTTCATCGTGTTGAACTCTGCGCTGATCCGCGCGCGATCGTCCGTGTTCGTAGCCATGCCCATCAAGCCGCGGATGCGCACATGCGGCCAACGTTCAGCAGGGTCCTGTTCGCGCAGCAGTTCCAGTACTTCGTCCGGTGCGAAGCCATGTTTCGTTTCCTCAAGTGCCACGTGGATCTGCAACAACACATCCACGGTCTTCGCGCTGGCGTTCGCGCGTTTCTCGATCTCCTCCAAAAGACGTGGACCATCCACGCCATGGATCAAGTGCGCGAACGGGAGCACATGCTTCACGTTGCTGCGCTGCAGGTGGCCTATGAAATGCCATTGGATGTCCGGCGGAAGTTGCGGCACCTTTTCCCGAAGTTCCTGCGGATAGTTCTCGCCGAAGGCACGGTGTCCCAGATCATAGAGTGCTCGGATCTCTTCCACCGAACGTGTCTTGCTCACCGCCACCAACGTGACGTGTGCGGGAAGGCCGGCTTTCACCGCGTGATAGCGTTCTGCCAGCGCCGATCGGTCCAGTGCGCCCATGATCACACGTCTTCCAAGCTGTACACGGTGATCCCGCTGCGCAGCTTCGGTTCGATGTACGTGCTCTTAGGCGGCATGCACCCACCGGTATCGGCCACGGCCTTCAGTTCTTCGAAACTAACGGGCCGTAGGTTGAAGGCTGCTGCTGCCTCACCGCTCTTCACCAAACGTTCAAGTTCCGCTACGCCGTAGGTGCCGGGTACGAATTTCACATGCGGATCGGTGCGCAGATCATGGATGCCGAGCACAGGGTGCAGCACGGCATCGCTCAGCACGGAAGCATCGAGCTTGTCTGCAGCATCGGCACCTGGTTTCGGTCGCGGCAAAGTGAGGGTGAACCAGCCTTTGCGGGTACACATGTTCACAGTGCCGTGCGCAGGCATTTCCGTGGGCGCGCAGGGAAGGGGATGGAGTTCACCCACCTCCTTCACGGCTTCCAAGAATTCATCGGTGTCCATACCGCCCAAGCTGGTAACAGCCCGATCGAAGTTGTGGATGTGCAAGTGTTCCTGGGGGACGATGAACGCTAGACACCACGCCTTCGGTGCATCGGCGAAAGCGCCCGTGCTCTCTGCGAGGCGGGCACTGCTGGCCATGCGGTGGTGGCCATCGGCGATGTACAGCGCATCGATGGAGCCGAACCGCTGGGCCACCGCGCTGATCACATTTGGATCACTAACGGTCCAGATGCGGTGCCGAACGCGGTCCGTGGTACTGAAGTCGTAGATAGGGGAAGCGTTCCAAGCAGCGCCCAACGCCGCATCCAGCCCATGGCCTTGCGGGGCAGCGAGCAACACGGGCTCTGCGTTGATGCCCGTTATGTCCAGGTATTCCTTGAAGAGTTCTTCGCGCGCCTGGAGGGTGTGTTCATGCACCTTCACCTTGCCTCCTCGGTAATCGCTTACGGATACGGCCGCTATGATGCCGCGCGAGAGCAGGCCTTTGCGGCTCTGTTCGTAGAGGTAGATGCACGGCTTCTCATCGCGCAGGAACCAGCCATCGCCAACGAACTCGTTCCATTTGCGGCGTACGTTGGTGAAACGCTGGTGGCGGCTCAGGTGTGCGTTGTTCCCGTGGTCGGGATGGATCACATGCAGGAAAGAGAACGGGTTGCCGCTCAGCTTCTCACGCAGTTGATCATCTGTGTATGAGACGTACGACCGCGAGCCTACGAGGTGGGCTTTGTCCGGCGTAGGACGCCAGGCGCGGAAGGGGCGGATGCGTACCATCAGCCCACGTCCACCGTGGAACGGAAGGAGATGATCTGGTCGGCGAGCTCATCACCCACGCGGCCTTGTGCTTCCGCGGTAGCCGCACCGATGTGCGGCGTCAGGCTCAGGTTGGCTTCTGCCATCAGGTCTTCGCGCGGCTCGGGTTCGCCCACGAACACGTCCAGCGCAGCACCGCGTACACGGCCATCCTTCAAGGCTTTCAGCAAAGCATCCTCATCGATGCTGCCACCGCGTGCTGTGTTCACCAACACCACGCCGGGCTTCACCATGGCGAGTTCGGCGGTGCCCAGCACGGGGCGACCATCTTTCTGTGCCGGCACATGCAGGCTGATGGCATCCGCTTGTTGGAGCAGCTCGGTCATGGAGACCATCTTCACCGGAACGCGCACGTTGTGTCCGCCGACCTCCAGTTCCAATGCTTCCACTGTGGCGTTGTTGTCCACGTAGATCACGCGCATGCCACAACCCAAAGCATAACGGGCGGTCCACTGGCCGATACGGCCGAAGCCGACCACACCAAGTGTTTTGCCGCGTAGTTCGAAACCCTTTTCGTATTCCTTCTTCAGGTCCTTGAATTTCGTGCGACCCTCGGCAGGCATGCGGCGGTTGGCCTTGTGCAGGTTGCGCATCAAGCTGAAGAGGTGCGCCATCACCAACTCAGCCACGCTGATGCTGCTGGATGCTGGCGTATTGATCACCGGCAGGCCTTTGTCTTTCGCGTAGGCCACATCGATGTTGTCCAAGCCCACGCCACCGCGTCCGATCAGCCTCAGTGAGGGGCAGGCGTCGATCAGCTCGCGGCGCACTTTGGTGGCACTGCGCACCAGTAGCACCTCCACGTTCTCCTGGTTGATGTAGGCGATCAATTGGTCCTGCGGCACATGATCCGTGGTCACCTTGAATCCTTCTTCGTTGAGGCTGTTCTTGGCTTGTGCCGAGATACCGTCGTTGGCGTGTACGCGCATCGTTGTTACCGGTGGTTTATCCGTTCTTCTTGGCGAAGTCCTCCATCACATCCACCAGCACTTGGACGCTTTCCAACGGCAGGGCGTTGTACATGCTGGCACGGTAGCCGCCTACGCTGCGGTGGCCGCGGATGCCACTTACACCCGCTTCCTTCCACTGCGCATCGAACGCGGTTTCCAGTGCAGCATCGGTCATCACGAAGGTGGGGTTCATCACGCTGCGGTCCTCAACGGCGGTAGTGCCTTGGAAAATGGGGAGGCGATCGATGGCATCGTACAGCAGCTTGGCTTTTGCGGCGTTGCGGCGTTCCATTTCCACCACACCACCTTGGTCTTTCATCCATTGCATGGTGAGCATGCTCACGTACACCGCGTAGACCGGTGGCGTGTTGTACATGCTCTCCTTGTCTGCGTGGTTCTTCAGGTCCATCATCGGGCTCAGCTTGCGGCCGGTCTTGCCCAAGAAGGCATTGTCGAACAGGTATACCGTTGCACCGGCAGGTCCCATGTTCTTCTGCGCACCACCGTAGATCAGGGCGAAGTCGCTCACGTTCACCGGGCGGCTGAAGATGTCGCTGCTCATGTCGCAGATCAGCGGCACCGGGCTTTTCGGGAATTGCTTGTACTGCGTGCCGAAAATGGTGTTGTTGCTGGTGAAGTGGAAGTAGTCGGCATCCGCAGGAATGATGAATCCTTTTGGGATGTAGTTGAAGTTCTTGTCCTCACTACTAGCCACCACCAGCGTTTCGCCGGCCATCTTGCTTTCCTTGATGGCGCGTGTGGCCCACTCACCGGTGTTGGCGTAGGCCGCCTTACCACCCAGGCGCATGTAGTTCTGTGGGATCATGTGGAAACCCATACTCGCACCGCCACCGAGGAACACCACTTGGTAGTGCTCCGGAGCGTTGAGTAGTTCCTTCACCAGGCTTTGGGCCTTGGCCATCACGGCTTCGAACGGTTTGCTGCGATGGCTCATCTCGATGATGGAGAGGCCTGTGCCTTCATAGTCGAGGATGGACTCGGAAGCTTTGCGCAACACCTCTTGCGGGAGGATGCACGGTCCGGCGCTGAAGTTGTGGACCTTCACGTGGGTAGCAGTGGTCATGTTCAGTTGGTGCCGGTGAGATCGGCGCGGTAAAGGTAACCGGTAGTGCCCCGGTGGTCATATCTTCACATCGATCCGTACACGATCCAACGTTCGATCCGGAGCATCATCGACTGCCTTTGTCCTTCGCGCCGCCAGGTTTACCGGTGTCCGGGGCACGCAGGTCGATCTCCGGACCGAACCACCATTCACCTTTGTGCCAGTAGAACCCGTCGTGCGTCATGTCCGGGCCATAGAACGCCCAATTGTCCTTCAGGTCCGCACGGGAAGGGGATAGGTGGTCCATGATGATGGCTTCCAGCGACGGATCGTACCTCAACGTCATGCTCAGGTTGGCGGCGTAACCATAGACTTTACGCATAGCCTTCAACTTACTTCCGGCATTCCGAGGGGTTGCTGAACTGCCAGAGCCGAACAGTGGTGCCCCGAAACGCGGCTTGCCACTTTTGAAGGTGAGGATCTCGATCACCTTGCGGGTCTCGGCTTTGCTGTGGCCTTTCCAGCCGAGCAAGGTGTATACGGTGCGGCCGCCTTTCTGCCTGGGGACCACTTCGTAGTACAGCGCGCCATACCACTTGTCCGGGCCCAGTTCCGGCACTTCGGGGGAAGGGATCTTGGCGGTCATATCCCGCAATTCGTAGAGCGCTTGGCCCTTGGGTGTTCGGGCCAGGAGGAATCCCTCGAAGAGGTGTTGGCCATCGTTGCGCGGCAGGTTCCAGGTGAACAGGCGGAAAGCACCGTCGGGCGCGTCCACACGGGTCATTTGCAGGTCTTCGAAGTCGGCGGTGTGGGCGTCGTCCTTGTCCAACAACGCGCGCAGGTCGGCTTTGATCGCCATATTGATGCTGTCCTGCACCAGATCGGTCGCGCTGGGCAGTCGCTTCAAATTGGAACCGATGCGTGCTTTCAGGACCTGTCCCGTTCCAGCGGGATCGGCCTGGGCCTGGATCATGTTCGCTCCCCACACGGGAAGGAATAGAAGGAAGGTGAGGAGCCGGAGCATTCGTAAGGAGCAACTCGTGCGGTCGTCCTTCAGTACGCCAATACCATGCTACAAGTGCATGAATTCCTTCTTCGCCATCAGTTGCTCCTTGGTCTCGCGGAAGTCGGGATCGTCCACGCAGCAATCCACCGGGCAAACGGCGGCGCACTGCGGCTCATCGTGGAAGCCGGTGCATTCGGTGCATTTGTCGGTAACGATGTAGTACACGTCCATGGTCTTGGGCGTGTTGGCCGCATCCGCCTCGTAGGTGTTGCCCATGGGCGTGGTCTGCGTGCCTTTCAGCGAGGTGCCGTCCGCCAGCCGCCACTCAGCGCCCCCTTCGTAGATGGCGTTATTGGGGCATTCGGGTTCGCATGCACCACAGTTGATGCATTCGTCGGTGATCATGATCGCCATGGCGGTACGGTCTACTTTTGGGCCCGCAAAGATAGGCGCACCCCGCTAGCACGCATGAACACCGCACAAGAGACCCGGTTGAACGAACGCATCGCTGCCCTGGAGCAACTCGGCAAGGTGATGGCTTTGGTGGGTAATGGAGCGGAATGGCCCGGCCATGGCTGCGGGTTGAACGAGGAGGAATTCAACCAGTTGGATGCCACTGTTCGCCGAGCGTACCTCACCAATGCCTGGTTCACGGAAGAGAACGTGCGGTATGCCTTCGCCTCGTGGGCCATCGCTTTGGAGCGACCTGCCGTTGACGCATGGCTGGCGGCCTATCCGGAGTTGAACGAACCACGCGTCTCCGTTCGTCGTGTTGGTCTCGTGCTGGCCGGTAATATCCCGTTGGTGGGTCTGCACGATGTGCTGTGCGTCTGGCTCAGTGGGCATACCTCCCGCGTGAAATGCTCTTCCCAGGATCCTGCGCTGATCCCGGCGTTGATCCATGTCCTGGACCGCTTTCTGCCCGGCACGGCGGAACGGATCGTCTTCCTCACCGAGAAGCTGGGTGAGGTGGATGCGGTGATCGCCACGGGTAGCAATAACACGGCGCGTTACTTCGAACATTACTTCGGGCACCTGCCACGCATCGTGCGCAAAAGCCGGGTGAGCGTGGCGGTGCTGGATGGAACGGAAACGCAAGAGGAACTAGCCGCGCTGGGCGACGACATCTTCCGCTTTTTCGGCCTGGGCTGCCGCAACGTGGCCAAACTCTTTGTGCCGGAAGACTTCGTATTGGATCGCTACTTCGAGGCGATCTACCCGTGGAACGACATCGTGAATCACAACAAGTACGGCAACAACTACGACTACACCCGCGCGCTCTGGCTGCTGGATGGCGTCAAGTTCCTGGAGAATGGCTTCACCCTGTTGAAGGAGGATGCGGCGTTGGCCAGTCCGGTCTCGGCGGTCTTCTACGAACGGTACAGTGATCCAACGATCCTAGCCACCACGTTGGGCGGCGCGAAGGACTCCATCCAATGTATCGTGGGCCATGGTCAGGTGCCTTTTGGCACAGCACAAGCGCCCGCGTTGGATGACTACGCGGACGGGGTGGATACGTTGCGTTTCCTTGTCGACCTGAAGTAGCCTACGGCGTTACCTCGTAGCAGCCGAGGTCCCTTTGGCCGTCGATGCCGCGATCCACCCCGTCAAGATCGAACAGCGCGAAGGTGTTGGAAGAAGGGATCGCACGATCGGCTGCGGCTGAGTTGGGTCTGATGTGGAAGTCGCGTGCCGAAGCATCCACGAAGGACGGGTTCTGGTTGCGGTAGATCGTGCTCGGGTCGGGGAAATACGGCGAATTGCTGCTTTGTGTAGTGCGAAGCAATGCGTGTGTGAAGCTCAGGGAACTCGGCAACTGTAGGTCGTTGAACGAGAACTGGAATTCGTTCTCGTTACTTCCATGTACAAGCCCGTTGATGAACGTGCTGTTGGAAATGTCCCGCACCTGCAACTCGTTCGCCGTCTGGTACACGTTGTTCATGTAGAAGGCGGGTGTCTGCCGTATCCCGTAGCTCCAGTAGTTCGCGATGGTGAAATGCTCGAACTGGTACTCGCCACCGCCCGTGAGCGCTACACCGTACTGACCGCAATCGCCAACGAGCAGGTTGGTGGCCTGGATGCTGTAGTTGCGACTAAGTATCCCCGCCGCGCTACAGTTGCGGATCTTCACACTATTGAGGATGAGTTTCTGGGCGCTGGTGGGTTCCTCCGGGCGCCAGGGAACGTTCTCGCACTGGATCCCCACCAACGCGTTCTTGATCAGCACGTTGCTGAACTCGTTCGTGAATTCCGCCGGGCCTTCGTTTAACCAGATCCGGTCCCATTGGCCGGGCAATTCGGCATAGAAGGGTTCCAGCCGGTCGCCTTGGAAGGTGATGGGTTGGGAGAGGTCTCCGTTGGCTTTGATCTGCCCATACCGGTATACCCATAGCCCGCCGCCACCGTGGAAATACACATCCACCCCCGGTTCGATGATCAGCGTACAGCACGAATCCACGACACCGTAGCCGTAGATCACATAGGGGAGATCGTCCACCCAGGTCACGGTCTCGCAGATCTGGATACCATTCTCATCTAAGCCCCCCGCGATATAACTGAACGACGGTAGTCCTTCAATTTGGATGCTATCAGGACCGATCGTAATGAAGTGTGCGTTCTGTCCCCACGCTTCCAGCAGCACTTGCTGCGCTGTCCCATTCGTATTGAACAGGACATGATCCTGGATGATGAACGGATTGCTGGAGTTGCCTTGGTCCAAGGTGACTTCAACGAAAACGTAGATGCTATCGCCCCCCAGGATCTCCACATCATCGAAGGTGATGCCGGTGGCTCCGTCCACATTGAGGCGATAGGGGGAAGGACTGCCACCTTCCAAGGCGATATCCACCCGCACGGCATTCGCGCTCGGGTTGCGGGCCACGAAACGCTTGGTCACAGACCCAACCCCGCTGAAAAGGGTGTCGAACAACACCGTATCCCGGCTGAGATCCAGGGAGATACCGCTTTCGTCGGTGAATTTGGCCTCTTTCCGGCACGAGGTGAGTGTGCCAGCGGCGAGGATGATCAGGATTAGGGGAAGGAAGGCTGTTCTCAAGGCTGGCAAAGATGACCGATCGCGGTTATCTACGGCTAGGGAGGCCCGATCATTGCACGGCCCAACATCACTTTGTGGGATCAAGAACGAGGCGGAGTTGTATTTCCGCCGAAGTTCGTTACTTTTGCCGCCCCAACGGAATTAACGTCATGAAGCCGGATATCCACCCTTCCAACTATCGCCTTGTGATCTTCAAGGACATGTCCAACGAGGATATGTTCATGGGCAAGAGCTGCACGAACACCAAGGACACCGTGAAATGGGAAGATGGCAATGAGTACCCGCTGGTGAAGCTGGACATCAGCCAAAGCTCGCACCCGTTCTACACCGGCAAGATGATGTTGGTGGACACCGCCGGTCGCGTGGACAAGTTCAACAAGCGCTTCGCCAAGCACACCGCCACCAAGGCGACAGAGACGAAGTAAGCCAACTACTGCTCTTCAGAAGCCCTCGGCCGTTGGTCGGGGGCTTTTTCGTTGGGCTGGCACATGCTCATTTCCGCGCGGTTTGGGGTGGTGGTCGATGTAACTACGCTGGGCTGTGTAATATTAGGATTTACTTGTAATAATGTGTGTTAATATGCTGTTGGTCAAGATTATATGATGTTTTAAGTGCTATTGAACGCGCGTGACCTAGAACGAAAAGGGCGACCCTGAAGTCGCCCTTTCAAGTTGTTGTGTTGGTCTTCAGACACGGTGCTTGTCTTCCTTGCCCACTCCCTCACGGATCATCTCCAAGGCTTGGGCTATGCGCCGTTTCCGGGTCTCGTCCTTCTTGGCATCATCGATCCATTCCACATACTCCTTCTTGTGGGAGTGGTTGAAGTTCTCCCAGTGCTCCCAGGCCTCTTCGTCCTTCTTCAGGCAATTCTCCAGTTCGGGTGGTACCACCAGCGCCTTGCTGGCGGGTTTGGCATCGCCTAGCTTGGTGCCGGCCCCGTTCAGTTTGACGGCTTGTTTCACCAGGTCGGCGAAGGCCTTTTCGTTGATGGGTTCGCCCTCGTTCACCTTGTACTTGCGGATCCCGCGCTCCTCATCCTTCTCGGTAAGTACGAAGAGGCCATGCGTATCCTTCAGCAAAGCACCCTTGTGGAACCACACGCTCACACAGGTCTTGAAGCCATGCAGGCTGATCATGATCCCGCCATGGTCGAAGCCCGGAGCGTTCCATCGCCAGGTCTCTTCCACCTCGGTGTCGTGGGCGTGGATCAACTGGCGTAGGCGCACCAGAAGTCTGCGTTGCCATTCTGGTTGTTCGGCGATGTAACTGTTGATCTGTTCCTGCGGATGCATGGGGAGCTGCTATTCTGGGGACCAAGCTAATAACGGCGCGAAGGATCGTTACGCCAAGGTGAAGTCGGTTCTTAACAAGCTTCCAGCACGATGGCATAGCCTTGGCCAACACCTATGCACATGGTACACAGGGCGTAACGCTTTTTCCGGGCTTGCAATTCCAAGGCGGCGGTCTGCACAAGTCGCGCGCCGCTCATCCCCAAGGGGTGTCCTAACGCGATAGCTCCACCGTTGGGGTTGATGCGCGGATCGTTGTCTGCAATGCCCAAGCTACGCGTACAACTAAGCACTTGGGCCGCGAAGGCTTCGTTCAGTTCCAAGAGGTCGATCTGCTCCAGCGTGAGCCCGGCGCGCTTCAAGGCGAGTTTGGTGGCGGTCACCGGACCGATACCCATGATGCGTGGTTCAACACCTACCACCGCGCTGCTCACGATCCGGGCCAGCGGTTTCAACCCATGTTCCTTCGCGCCAGCTTCACTTGCCACCAGGACAGCGGCTGCGCCATCGTTCAGCCCACTGGCGTTGCCAGCTGTTACCGATCCGTTCTTGCGGAAAGCGGGTTTCAATCCGGCCAACCCTTCCAAGGTCGTCTTCGGTTTCACGAACTCATCTGCGGAGAAGAGTACCGGATCGCCCTTGCGCTGGGGGATGGCCACCGGCGCGATCTCCTGCGCCAGGCGACCGTTTGCTTGCGCCGCCGCGGCTTTCTGCTGGCTCCACAGTGCGAACCGGTCCTGGTCTTCGCGGGTGATGCTGTTCGTTTCGAGGAGGTTCTCAGCGGTCTCGCCCATGGCATCCACCCCGAATTTCTCCTTCATCAACGGGTTCACGAAGCGCCAGCCGAAACTGCTGTCGTACATCTGCGCATCTCGGCCATAAGGCGTGCTGGTCTTGCTGATCACCCAGGGGCCACGCGTCATGTGCTCCACGCCACCGGCGATGAAAAGATCCCCACTTTCGGCAGCGATGGCGCGACCGGCCTGCACCACGGCGCTCATACCTGATGCACAAAGGCGGTTCACGGTTTCACCAGGCACCGTTACGGGAAGCCCGGCCAACAGCCCGGCCATGCGGGCCACGTTGCGGTTGTCCTCGCCGGCTTGGTTGGCGCAGCCGAGTATCAGGTCGTCCACGGCGGCGGGGTCCAAGGTGGCATGGCGATCCATCAACGCCTTGATCACGTGTGCAGCCAGGTCATCAGCACGGACCGGCGAGAGCGTGCCGGTGAAACTGCCGATGGGCGTGCGGATGGCGTCGATGATGTAAGCTGCTTTCATGCGGTGGGTTGTTCATCGGGGAACCACGGCTTACCGGTGCGGTAGACGGTGCCCTTGAAAAGCGCGACGGTCTCGCCACGCTGGTTGGTAACGGTGATGTGGTAGATGCCGATGCGGTTGGTCAAGCTCATTTCCTCCGACGCGGCGGTGAGGATATCACCTTCCTTCACCGGCTTGGTATGGCTGATCGAGGTTTCCACGGATACCGCTTGGATCCCGTAGGAATTGGAAGCGAAGGCCAAGCAGCTATCGGCAAGCGAGTAGGTGATCCCGCCGTGCGCGATGGCGAATCCGTTGAGCATTTCGGCGCGAAGAACGAGCCGGAGCAAACAGCTGCCGGGAGCCACGTGTACCCGTTCTATCCCCAGCCAGATGCTGAACGGATCGTTGTCGTACATGCGGGCCACCACACGTTCCGCGAGCCCTTGTGCATCCATGGTCGGCAAAGGTACCCTTCAGGCTTCGTCGAACAGTTCCTTCGGCAAGGCTCCCTCGTGCTGCAGCAACCACTTCTTGCGCCAAATGCCCCCCACGTAGCCGGTGAGCAGGCCATCTGCAGAAAGCACACGATGGCAGGGAACGATGATGGGAACAGGATTACTTCCGCATGCGTTGCCCACCGTGCGGGCGTTGGCTTTGCCACCGATGCTTTCCGCAATGCCTTGGTAGGTCTCGGAGGTGCCGTACGGAATATGATCCAGCGCCTCCCAGACCAACTTCTGGAACCGACTTCCCAAGCGTTGCACAGGCAGATCGAACTTGCGGCTACGGCCGGTGAAGTAGGCATCCAGTTGCTTGTGGGCTTCTTCCAACACCGTGGGCACTTTGGCCTGTCGCACGTGCAAGGCATCGAAGGATAGCCGTGTGATCAGTGCGCCGTCGCTTTCCACCCACAGCTTACCGATGGGGCTTTCCACCACCACCACATGGAGCGGGGCGAATAGTTCGGGTTCTTGCGTGGTTGGGCGGCTGGGCATGTGGCGGGCCGGATATCTTCGGGCAAATTACTTCCGATGGCCTGGTTCACCAACGACTTCAATGCCTTCTTCAAGGATCTGGCGAAGAACAACAACAAGGAGTGGTTCGATGCGAACCGCAAGCGCTACGAAGCAAGCGTGAAGAAACCCTTCGAAGACTTCGTGGCCGAGGCCATCAAGCAGGTGGCGAGACATGATAAGAACGTGCGGATCGAACCGAAGGAAGCCATCTTCCGCATCAACAAGGACATCCGTTTCAGCAAGGACAAGACGCCGTACAAGCTCAACAAGTCCGCGATCATCTCAGCGGCGGGGCGGAAGGACCATTCCACCCCGGGCATCTATTTCGAACTGGGACCGGAAAGCGTGAAGTTCTATGGCGGTGCTTACGAGCCCGATAAGGAGCAGTTGGAGAAGATCCGCACGGCGATCCTGCGCGATCCGAAGGGCTTCCGCAAGACCATTGAGGACAAGGCGTTCACAGCACTGTTCGCCGGTGTGAGCGGCGAGAAGAACAAGGTGTTACCCGCGGAGTTCAAAGGCGCCGTGGCAAAGGAGCCACTTATCGCGAACAAGCAGTTCTACGTGGCAGCCGAGCGCCCGACGAAACTGGTGGCGGACCCGAAGTTGATGGAGCACTTGATGGAGCACTACCTGGCGATGCGTCCGTTCAATATGTGGTTGGCTTCAGCGATGAAATAGGCACCAACGAAAGAGCGCCCGCCTTTCGGCGAGCGCTCCTCGACTTTCACCGAAAGGGGACCTTACTGGGCGTTGCCGGTAAGTTCCACGGTCAGTTCGATAGCATCGTTCAGCACCACGTCTTTCATGGGAGCTGCCCACTTCGCGCCGTACTTCTGGCGGTCGAAGGAAAGTTTGCCGGTAGCCTTGGCCACACCGTTCTCTTCGGTCACCACGATATCGGTCACCTTCTCTTCGTTGGTCTTGCCACGGAGGGTGAGTTTACCGGTTGCGGTGGTGCCCTCTACGCTGGTGATCTCGAAGTTGGCGGTCGGGAAGCTGTCCACAGCGAAGAAGTCAGCGCTGCTCAAGTGGCCCACCAGCATGCTGCGGGTACCTTGCTTGGCGTCGTCTTTCGCGTAGTTCGTATCCAAAGGAGCGATGGTCTTCATGTCCACGGTGAAAGCACCGCCGGTAACAACACCACCTTTCACGCTGAACTTGCCTTCGGTCATGTTGATGGTACCGTTGTGGCTCTTAACGCCGAGCATAGTGCCCGTCCACGTCAGTTTGCTGGCAGTGGCATCAACGGTGTAGGACTTCTCCATCGCAGCGAGGGCTGCGAGGCTATCGGCTGTCTGCTTTTCTTTGGCAGCAGCGGTCTCAGCTTCGCTAGGACCGCAGGCAACGAGGGCTACGGCTGCCAGAGCGACAACGGCAAGAACAGGGGATTTCATTTGGTTTGAATGGTTGTTTGGGGGCGCAAATGTAAGTCTAAAGTTTCCATGGAAAACAAGTGCGACTTTTCAACGATCATTTCACTTCTATCTGGGCCATAACCCACACGTTAAGTGGATGTTACCGCAAGCGTGATCCGGTCTGCGCTGCTTGGCGAAGCAGGGGCGAAGGCCGGTAACGATCCTCACCGTAGAGGTTTTGCAGCCGCTCCAAGATGGCCAGCCAGTGCGAAGCGCCCAACTCGTCCGCCCAGGTGAGCAGGCCTTTCGGGTAGTTCACGCCTTTGGTCATGGCCAGGTCGATGTCAGCAGCGGAAGCTACCTGCCAGAAAAGTGCATCGGATGCTTCGTTGATCAGCATGGCGAGGATGCGCTCCACGATCGGCTCCGAAACGGCGGTGGATTGCTCCTGTACCTGCTCCGGCCCCTGATCATACCGGTAATACCCCCGACCGCTCTTCCTTCCCAGCCGCCCGCTCTCCACCTGGCGCTGTTGGGTAAAGCTGGGTTTGTACCGCTGGTCGAAGAAGAACGCTTCCCACACGGTCTTGGTCACGGTGAAGTTGACGTCGTTGCCGATCAGGTCCATCAGCTCGAACGGCCCCATTTTGAAACCGACGCTCTTCATGGCCGCATCGATCGTGGGCATGTCCGCGATGCCTTCCTCGTAGATGCGGATGGCCTCACCGTAGAAAGGCCTTGCCACGCGGTTCACGATGAAGCCGGGCGTGTCCTTGCAGATCACCGGAGTTTTGCCCCAGGCTTGCATCAGCGCGTACATCCGTGGTGCCAGAGCGGGATCAGAGACCAATCCAGGTACCACTTCCACCAAAGGAAGCAGGGGAGCGGGGTTGAAGAAGTGCAGCCCGACCACGCGCTCCGGCTTTGCGCACCCCGCAGCGATGGCGGTAACCGAGAGGCTGGAGGTGTTGGTGGCGAGGATCGCAGTTTGGTCAAGTACGGTTTCCAATTCCGCGAAGAGCTTCTTCTTGATGCCGAGGTCTTCGATGATGGCTTCGATCACGAGTCCACATCCGGCGAGTTCTTTCAGTTCCGTGGCGGGCTTGATGCGTGCGCGGATCTCGTTGGCCTTATCGCTGGTGAGTTTCCCTTTCTCCACCAACTTGTCAAAGGTCTTGCCCAGTGCGCTGATCGCCTTGTCCACCGCTTCCTTGCGCGTGTCGTAGAGGAAAGTGGTGTGTCCGGCTTGTGCCGCCACTTGGGCGATGCCACTGCCCATGGTGCCAGCGCCGATGACGGCAACGTTCAGTGAACTATCCATGGGGCGAAGATCGGACGCATGGCATCACATTGCACAAGGTCGATCCAGGTCGACGTTGCAAGTGCGATCGAGCGGCTTATTCCCCTTTGTACACCGGCTTCCGCTTCTCCAAGAACGCCTGCACGCCTTCGTTGTAGTCGTGGCTGCGGCCGGCGAGGCTCTGGAGTTCGTTCTCCACATCCAGTTGGCCATCGAGGTCGTTGTTCTCGCTGCGGTTGAGGGCTTCCTTCGTGAGTGCGATGGCCTTCGTCGGCATCTGGGCAAGCTTCTTCGCCAAGTTGTTGGCCTCGTTCAGCAGCTCGCTGTCCGGGACCATGCGCCAGATCATGCCTTGTGCTTCGGCTTGTGTGGCGCTCACCTTCGGCGCCAGGATCATTTGCCCGAACGCGCGTTGCATGCCCACTAAACGCGGTAGGGTGAATGTGCCACCGCTGTCCGGGATCAGGCCGATGTTGATGAAGCTCTGGATGAAGCTCGCGCTCTCTGCGGCCAGCGTGAGGTCGCAGGCGAAGGCGATGTTGGCCCCGGCACCTGCTGCCACGCCGTTCACCGCCGCTACCACGGGCTTGGGTAGTTTACGGATGCGACGCACGATGGGGTTGTACTGCACGGTGAGGATCTCCTCGATCTTGGTGCCCGGGGCAATGGCTTCGGCCAGGTCCTGACCAGCACTGAACGCGCGCCCTTCACCGGTGAGCAGCACGGCGCGGATGGTCTTGTCCGTAGCGCAAACATCCAGCGCTTGGATGACCTCCAACGCCATCTCGCGATCGAAACTATTGAGCTTGTCCGGGCGGTTGAGGGTGATGGTGGCGACACCGTCGGTGACGGAGAAGAGGATCTTGGTGTAGGGCATGGTTCTAAGATCTATTGTCTGAGATCATGTGATTTCAGGTCGATTCGAATCGTCTCATTTCGAGATACCATTGAAGGCTTCGCAAATGGTAACGCCAGTGGTGGTCGTAGGTGAAAGCGAAGTTCCAGGAAGCGTCCCCCGGTAGGTTATTTTCGATAAGCCACTTCACCTGTAGAAGCTCATTCGTGATGTCCAGCAGGTCGTCAATGGCATCACCGAGATGGAGGGTGGCGTTGCTGAAATTCGAGGTAACATCCGCCGGGATGTTGTAAAAGCCCAGCATCGGGAAGCGGGTGGCGATGGATTTGCGCAACGTGGCTTGGTCTGACCATCCCGGAGGATCCTGTCCATCCTCGGCAATGATCCTACCCACATCCTCTAAAGAATGTCGGCTCAGAGCGAGCAGGTCCAACACGTGATCCAAGCGCGACAAGTTTTCCTCTGTAGCTGGCTTTGGGTCGTTCACAAAAGACAACCAGTCTTGGATCAAACCATGGATGTGCACAATCCGCTCGTCTGTCATCACAAACACTTGAACTGATCGAACGGCTCCAAACAGTCGTTGCACTTCCACAGCGCCTTGCACGCCGTGCTGCCAAAGGCCGAAAGCATCACCGTGTGGGTTGAGCCGCATTGCGGGCAGGGCACCACGGGCAGTTCACCTTTCAATGCGCGGATGTCACCGGTCTTCTCGGGCGGTGCAATCCCGTAGGCTTTCAGCTTGGCCTTGCCGGGTTCCGTTATCCAGTCGGTGGTCCAGGCGGGGGAGAGGCTTTGCTTCACTTCCACGTTCGCGAAGCCATGGTCCCGCAGTTCCTTCTTGATGTCGGCGGCCATCACGTCCATCGCCGGGCAGCCGGTATACGTTGGGCTGATGGTGACGAGCACCTTGCCATCGGCTTCCACATCCACATGCCGCACAACACCCAGTTCCAGCACGCTGATCACCGGAACCTCCGGGTCTTTCACGTTCTGCAGAAGATCGAGGATGCGGTCGTTGGTTGTCATCCTTGTGTTCGGTCATGGTAGGTCGACCCTGTGGGTCGACGCTACGGGTGCTTCGGATCAACGTTGGTGCGTCACCACTGTGCCCCAGGATATGCCCGCTGCAAATACTGCATCTCTGCCAGCAGGAAACCGAGGTGTTCGCTGTGTTTGCCTTGGCGGCCACCGCTCATCATGTAGCCGTCGGCGGGGCGTTTCAAGGTTGCTTCGGTCAGCACGCGGTCCACGGTGGCATCGAAACTGGCTTTGATGGTGTTAAGGTCCGGTGCGATGCCCGCCTTCACCATGGCTTGGTGTACCTCATCCTGAACGAACAGTTCGCCGGTGTAGACCCAAAGTCCATCCAGTGCTTCTTGCGCGCGGCGGTGGCTCTCTTCCGTGCCGTCCCCAAAACGGATGAGCCAGTCGCTGCTGTGCTTCAGGTGGTACTGCGCCTCTTTCACCGCTTTGGCAGCGATGGCGCCGATCTGCGTGTCGCTGCTCTTGGTCAATGCTTCGGCCAACGGCAAGTGGTACGCATCAAAAAGGAAGCTGCGTGCGATGGTATGCGCGTAGTCGCCGTTCGGCTGTTCCGTGAGCAAGGTGTTCACGAAGTGCCGTTCGGTGCGCAGGTAGGCGAGGTCGTCCTCCGTGCGGCCTTTGCCTTCCACTTTCACGGCATAGTCGTACAAGTTGCGGGCTTCGCCGATGTGGTCCAACGCGCGGTTTGTCAGTGCGATGTCTTCTTCCAGCACGGGGCCATGTCCGCACCATTCGCCCAGGCGGTGGCTCAGGATCAGCAGGTCGTCGCCGAGGCGGAGGGTGTAGGTGAAGAGGGCTTCTTGAGCGTTCATTGCGATATTCTCCAAGAGCGGCACGGAGCGATGCATGCATCGCCCCTACCGCCCTTTCACGTTAGATGTATTTCGCGCCTTCCGGCATCTGGTAGAAGGTGGGGTGCCGATAGGTCTTGTCATCGGCGGGATCGAAGAGCATGGCGGCATCATCGGGCTGGCTGCTGCTGATGGNNAACGCCTGCGGGTACCACCCAAATGCTGTTGCCTTCCTGGCGGCGGGTGTACACATCGCGCGCGTTCTCGATGGCCATCTGTGCATCGGAGGCGTGCAAACTGCCTACGTGCTTATGCTCCAGTCCGCGTTTGCTCTGGATGAAGATCTCCCAGAGGGGCCAGTTGTTGCTATTCTCAGCGCTCATCGGGTCAGTGTCAGGTCAGTGTCTTGGTGGAGGTTTTCTAGAGGGGCTAGTAGTTCAGCGGCTAGCGGCAAGTTCCGGCGCCGGGCACTCGCCGCTGGTCGGCTCGCTACTTGCTGCTCTCATGCAGCCTTGCGTTTCGCTTTCTTCGCCGCGTGGGCCAGCGCTGCTTCACGCACCCAGGCTCCATTATCGTGTGCCTTGTTGCGGGCGGCCAGACGTTCCTTGTTGCAGGGGCCGTTCCCCGCTACCACGTTGTTGAATTCGGTCCAATCGATGGTGCCCCAGTCATAGTGTTTGGTCTCCTCGTTCCACTTCAGGTCCGGATCGGGTATCGATAGCCCGATGATCTCCGCTTGTTGCACGGTGCGGTCGATAAAGATCTGCCGCAGCTCATCGTTGCTCTGTCGTTTGATCTTCCACTTCATGCTGTCGGCGCTGTTGGGGCTGTTGGCATCGCTAGGGCCGAACATCATCAGGCTGGGCCAC
>DLGQ01000058.1 GCA_002482775.1 Flavobacteriales bacterium UBA7690
CCTTCGGCGATGTGCATTTGTACAACGACCACCTCGAACAAGCGAAACTCCAGCTCACACGCGAGCCACGTCCGCTGCCGAAGATGGAGATCGACCCGAGCGTGACGGACCTGTTCGACTTCCGCTTCGAGCACTTCACGTTGAAGGACTACGATCCGCATCCACACATCAAAGCGGCCGTCAGCGTATGATCGTTTCGGCCATCGCCGCCGTGGCGCAGAACGGAATCATCGGCAGCAACGGTGATCTGCCGTGGCATTTGCCGGATGACCTGAAGTATTTCCAGCGCATCACCAAGGGCCACCACGTGATCACCGGACGCAAGAACTACGAGAGCATTCCGGCGAAGTACAGGCCACTGAAAGACCGTGTGAACATCGTTGTCACCCGCAACATGAACTACGATGCGCCCGGTGCGCTCGTGGTGGATTCACTCGCATCCGGGTTGGAGGTCGCGCACCTCGCCAACGAGCAGGAAGCCTTCATCATCGGTGGTGGGCAGATCTACCGCGAAGCGCTCACCATGCGTTTGGTGGATCGCCTCTACCTCACCCTGGTACACAGCGATGTGGAAGGCGACACGCATTTCCCGCCGCTGGATCCCGGCGAATGGGAAGAGGTGGAACGCACGCGGCACGAGGCTGATGAGCGCCATGCCTTCGCGTTCAGCTTCGTAGTACTGCACCGCATCGGCTGAGCCGTTCATCCGATCGGGAACTGTTCTCGACACCTACCGGAAGTTCTTGCGGATACTGGGCATTCAGTGCGATCCGGGGCCAACCGTCCGTCCCACCCCTTGCCGTCCATCACCATCCCGTTGGCAGGCACCATGCACCCCATCTAGCTTCGTCATGCTTCCATGAAGGATCGGCCGCAACACCGGTGTAACATGGAGCAACGGACGGCCTCGTCACCTCCCGCATCGGTGGCGGGGCCGTCCAACAAAAGCTGATGAACTACTTCCAGCGCGTACCCATCCGGTTCCGCACCATCCTGATCACGGCGGGTGTGCTCGCTACGCTGTTCCTGTTCCAGGCCTACATGCACCACTATGTGTATGCCGATCTGAAGAACATGGGCGAGTTCAGCTGGTGGCGCGAAGCACCAGTGCCCTACCTGAACTTCCTTTTCTGGGCGCTGCTCTGTCCGTTGGTGTATTCCATCCTGAAACGCTGGCCGTTCCAAGAGAAACCCTTCCTGCGCACGATCCTGATCCATGTCGGTTTCAGCCTGCTCATCGCAACGTTACACGAGGTCATCACTTCGGCCATCTACTACGGCATCCTCTTCCGCATCGGCGATTTCGACCTCTCCGACCCGGTGAACCGCAGCTGGGCTTACAGCGCCTTGGCACCCGCCATCTTTTCGCGCACCATGGAATACTGGGTGCTCATGGGCGTGGTGGTCGCATTGGAGAACGTGCGGCAACAACGTGAAGAACACGAGCAGTTCCTGCAACTGAAAAGTGAATTGCAGATCACCCAGTTGAACGCGCTGAAGAAACAGCTGCAACCACACTTCCTCTTCAACACACTCAACGGTGTGAGCGCCTTGGTGAGCCGCGACCCCGAAGGAGCGCGACGCATGATCGGCAGGCTCGGTCATTTGCTGCGAGTCTCGTTGGATGGCGAACGCCAGCACAAGGTGCAGTTGATGCAGGAGGTGGACCACGTGGGCAACTACTTGGGCATTGAAGCCGTCCGTTTCCGTGACCGGCTTTCCGTGAAGTACGACGTACCCGATGACCTGGGCCAAGCAATGGTGCCATCCATGATCCTTCAGCCCTTGGCGGAGAACGCCATCAAGCATGGCTTGGACACGCAAGATGAAAGTGTGCAGATCTCCGTCTCCGCCCGCCGAACGAACGGCTCATTGATACTGAGCGTGGTGGACGATGGGCGCGGGTGCTCCGATGTACACCACGCCGTGGACCATGGTGGCATTGGCCTGCGCAACGTACGCGAACGCCTGCGCACCCTCTACGGCGACCGCGCCACCATGAACGCCACCTCGCCCACCTCGGGCGGTTTCCGTGTTGATCTCTCCATCCCCTACGAACAAGGAACCTCTGCACATGAAACGCACACGCATCATCGTAGTTGACGACGAACCGGACGCACGCGAACGCCTCGTGGAACTGGTGAACCAGGATCCCACCTTGGAAGTTGTTACCGAGTGCCGCAACGGTGCCGATGCGGTACTGGCCATCGCCAAGCACAAACCGGATCTTGTCCTGTTGGATGTGCAGATGCCCATGATGAACGGCTTTGAGGTGGTGCGCCGTATCGGTGCTTCTAGAATGCCCTTCACCATTTTCGTTACTGCCTACGACCAGTACGCTTTGAAGGCTTTCGAGGTGAACGCCGTGGATTACCTGCTGAAGCCTTACGACGATTCGCGGTTCCATGCGGCGATCACCAAGGCGAAGAAGCTGATCGCGATGAACACCAACGACAAGCTCACCGGCAGGCTGATGGACCTGGTGCGCGGTCACCTGCACGAGCAGAACGAGTTCACCGAGACCTTCACCATACGCGACAAGGGCCGCGACCAAGTGGTGCATGTGGATGACGTGATCTTCCTGCGCGCCGAGGGCAACTACTTGAAATTGGTGCTCTCTGACCGCAGCTTCTTGTACCGCATGACCATGAACGCCGTGGAGACGGAACTGGACCCCGCGCGTTTCTTACGCATCCACCGCAGCTACTTGGTGAACACCCTGCATATGCGCAGCACCCGCTACAGCGGCAACAACGAGTTCATCTTCACCATGGCCAACGGCGAACGCATCATAAGCGGCCGCAGTTACAAGGAGCAGATCGCTAAAGCCCTAACGCAATCCGAGGCGACGATGTGATCCCTGCCACGGAGCTTGGTGGTACACATGGGCTGCCAAGAGGAGTAAGAACTCTGGTCCGTACACGTACCACCGATCACCACGGTGCAAGTAGTTTCGCTGCGGTGCTTCCACCCCGTTATCCACCGACCGTCCCGTCCACGGACGCTGCGTTTTCCTCTCCCGGTACATTGATCGACATTCCCGTGCCCCGCCTTTGGGGACCGGCGAGAAGAGTTGGCAGCGTATGGGAAGGCAAGCCCCTGAGATGGTGCAGGATCCGGAAAGTCACCGGACAACGTTACATTGGCGTTACGAACCCACGTTCCGCCAACAGGATGTACCCGTCATCAGCGAGGATCCATTCCCCAGCCGGAGCGCCCAGCTCAAGATGAGGTTCCTCTCCGCCATCCGTTCCTACTTCGGCGATTCTCCCGTGCCGATGCGGACCGTGTTCTTCGCGGCGGGCCTGTTGTCCGTGCTGTTCGTGTTCACCTCGTTCATAGGCCGCACGCAAATGGGCATGCAGATGCACCTGTTCGATTGGTGGATGCAGGCCCCCATCCCCTTCCTGAACTTCTTCACGTGGGCATTGGTGCTTCCCTTGGTGCATCGTTGGTCCAAGAAATGGCCGCTCAAAGGTCGTCCCCTCTGGAGGCCCATCCTGCTGCACATCGTTTTCGGATTACTGCTGTGCATCGTGCATGAGGTCTTCAGCAATACGCTCTACCTCCTGATCCTCAACTACAGCGGGCGTATGGTGTGGCAGCCCGAGATGCTCGGCAACGTGCTTTGGAGCTTGCCGGGAGGGGTCGTGCAGCGCTTCATGGAGTATGGCCTCTTGTTGGTGCTGCTCATGTACATGGAGACCCACCGACAGGTGCGGGAAGAACGCACCCGCGTGCTTCAATTGCAGAACGAACTGCAGACCACACAGCTGTTGGCCTTGAAGAAACAGCTGCAACCGCACTTCCTGTACAACACCCTGAACACGGTGAGCGCGCTGATGGACGAGGACACCAAAAGTGCCCGCACCGTGCTTTCCAAGCTCGGCCAATTGTTGCGTATCACGCTGGACGAAGAGCGGAAGGAGCGCGTGACCTTGATCCACGAGGTGGACCACGTGGGCAACTACTTGGGCATCGAAGCGATCCGGTTCAAGGACCGCCTGCAGGTGCGGTACAACATCCCCTCGGAATGCCAGAACGCGCTGGTGCCGAGCATGGTATTGCAACCTTTGGTGGAGAATTCCATCAAACATGGCTTGGACGCTACCAATGCGGAAGTCTGCATCACCATTGATGCGCATCGCGACGCGGATGACCTGGTTCTGACCATCAGCGACAACGGACGGGGATGTTCCGATGTGGACCTCGCCTTGGCCGAAGGCGGCATCGGGTTGCGCAATGTGCGCGAGAGACTTTCATTACTTCACGGCCCGGATGGCCGGTTCCAGATCGCATCGGAACATGGGAACGGCTTCCATGTGATGATCTCCATACCCTTCGAATTGATGGAACGAACACGCCATGAAGAACATTCGTACGCTCGTGGTAGACGATGAGCCCGCGGCTCGCTCGCGCATCGTACGCCTCTTAGGAACCGACCCGGAGATACGCCTGGTGGCCGAATGCCGGAACGGGATGGAAGCACTTCAAGCCATCCAGCAGGAACCCGTGGACCTGGTCTACCTCGATGTGCAGATGCCGCAGATGAGCGGCTTCGATGTGGTGGGCAAATTCGCGCCCGGCCAGTCGCCTTTCGTGGTGTTCGTGACCGCCCATGACCGCTACGCCACCAAAGCGTTCGATGTACATGCCGTGGATTATCTCTTGAAGCCCTACGACGATGAGCGCTTCTTCACCTCTTTGGCACGGGCGAAGGATTTCATCGAGATGCGCGAGAACAAGCGCCTCACCGGCCGGTTGATGGACCTGGTGCAGGACCACATGAACACGCGGCGCGAGTACACCCAGGTGATCGTGATCAAAGAAAAGGGGCGTGAGTACCGCGTGCCGGTGAAGGACGTGCTCTTCATCCGCGCCGAAGGCAACTACCTCATCCTGCAGACCAAGGCTCGGCACTACTTGCTGCGCATGACCATGAACATGGTGGAGACCGACCTGGACCCTGCCGTCTTCGTAAGGGTACACCGCAGTTACATGGTGAACATGGCCCATGTGCGGAACACGCGCTACAGCGGGAACAACGAATTCCTCTTCACCATGAGCAACGGCCAGCACGTGCTTAGCGGCCGCAGTTACAAGGAACAGATCGCCAAGTTGCTCAGCCGCCCCGTGGACGAATAACCGGGCGGACGGGGTGGTCCGTTCAGCCTGTGGTGAACGTCCACGCTACTCTCACCGTACTTCCACAGTTTTGTCGAAACACCTTCCATCGATGCGCTTCATTCCGCTTTCGCTCCTCCTCTCCCTCAGCATTCCCGCCTTCGCGCAGGACCCGTTCGAACGGATCATCACCATGCCTGGTGCCTTGTACATCGCGGGTGTCGCCATGGACCACGAAAGCCATTTCGTGATCGCTTCGGTGAACGAAGGTGACATCCAAGTGACCCGTCTTTCCCCACAAGGCGACCACGTATGGACGAACAAGTATCCGCTCTTTGCGGAGGAAGGCCTGTACGGGAACGGTATCGCCGTTGGCCCGCAAGGGATCCTGGTGGCAGGGTATACCATGGGATTGGGCACCAACTCCCGTGATGGGATCCTGCTGCGCATCGGGCTTGATGGCACCTTGTTGGCCACGCAACGCATTGACCAGGGAAGCTCCAACGCTTTCCACTACCTGAAGGCCACGCAAAATGGATTCATCGCTACCGGGCGCTCCGATGCTGGTGGCAACCAGTACGACATGACGCTTGCCAAGATGGATGCGGAAGGCACCATTGAATGGATGCGCTCCTACGGAACAACGGGATGGGACTGGGGCTACCAAGCCACAGCGCTTGCCGATGGCGGATATGCCATGGTGGGTTATGGTGATGGCCTCGGCACAGGCTATGCTCCTTCCGGCTACTTGGTACGCACCGATGCGACCGGCAACGAGCTGTGGGCACGCAGCATCAGCAGTGGTGGCGGTGTGGACGAAGCCTATTCCATCGCTGAAAGCACCACAGGCGACATCTACGTTGGTGGGCGTTCCTTGGGTTACTTCACCGGTGATGTGACGGCCTTCATCACGAAGATCTCCAGCTCCGGTGCGCATGTGTGGACACGCGTCCTGGAACAAGGGATCGAGACCGTAGCCCTTAGCCCTGCCGCGAATGGCGGTGTTACCTACCTGGCCCACCCGCAATACGTGGAGGGTGGCGCTGGCGACTACGAGATCGCATGGGGAACCTTCGGCACGGACGGCACCTTGCTCGAGTCCAACCTCTACGGCGGTGTGGGATCGGATAACGGTACGGCCATGTTCGAACTGGCTGACGGAACACTTGCCATCGTGGGCTTCACCAACAGCGGAACAACCGATTGGAGCGGTTTGCTGATCCGGACCAACTCGCAGTTGGAGGCCCAATGCAACAACCTGGAACTGGACCTTCCTTGGACGGAAGATGTCGCGATCGTGAACCCGTTCACCAGCCTCACCGGTTCGGGCTTCACCACATTCGCCTACAACCTTGGCACCGAAGCTGTCACCGTGAGCACCTTCAACCCCTGCTGCTCGGTGAGCGCTGATTTCGAAGTGGCCAACACCGGGCTGGAGTCCACCTTCAACAACACCAGCGCAGGAGCCGCTACGTACCTGTGGGACCTTGGCGATGGTACCGAGACCGACGAGGTTTCACCAGCGCACACTTACACCGTAGCCGGTGAATACACCGTGTGCCTTACCGCGTTCGGCGATTGCGGCGAAGCCACAACGTGCCAGGACATCTCCATCGGTGTAGGTATCGCAGAAGCGCAAGGCACGTTCCGCGTGGATGTGTTCCCATCCCCTGCGAGCGGATCCTTCACGGTACGTTCGCCTGAACAACTGATCCGTTCCGTACGACTTGTTGACGCTGGTGGCCGCGAGGTGGCCCGCTACGATGGCTTGCGTACCGAGCAGATCGTGGTGCCCGTGAACGGCATTGCCGCCGGGATCTACGTGGTACGTACCGAACTTGCCAACGGGGGCATCGTTCGCGCGCAAGTCGCGATCGAATAATCCACGACCAAGCCACTTTGAACTCGCCTGCCGTACATCTCCTTGCGAAAAGCCCATGGCCACTGCGGCCATGGGCAATCATCGTCTGCATGCTGTTGGTGCAGGTGATGGCCGCACAGGAGATCTGCGACAACGGTGTGGACGATGATGGCAACGGACTGGTGGATCTGAACGATGTCGCTGGCTGTCCATGTGACCTGGTGGTGCCACAACCGTCGTTGATCACCAACGGATCGTTCGAGGACAATTCGTGCTGCCCGCAAGGACTCCACGAATACTTCGAGTGCGCCACAGGGTGGATGAACTACTTTGAAAGCGCCACGGTGGATTACTACAACTGCAATTATGTGCCATCCGCGATCCCACAGCCCCTCCCAGATGGCTCGGGGGTCGTGGGTTTCGGCGCGTTCACAGACTGGTCTTGGAACAATAGCTACTACGAATACCTTACCACCTGTCTGAATTCGCCCATGCAGACCGGGGAGACCTTCGAGCTCCAGTTCAATATCGCTGCTGCACGATTGCAATTCATGCAGCCCTCGGGTGTTCTTATCCCTAGTTCGCCGCTCAACATGGGGCCTATCGACCTCGCCATCTACGGATACGCGAGTTGCATCACCGAACCGTACGTCTATTACGACCCTGTCTTCGGGAATCCTTTGCCAGCTACGTATTGCGCAACGGATCTGGGGTGGACCGAACTGGGCCATGTGACCTACAACCCCGTGACCACTTGGCAGGAGATCTCCTTCACATTCACCGCACCGTTCGATGTCCAGGGCATCATGTTCGGACCCACCTGCCCCGTACCACAGGACTACATCTCCACCCAGAGCACCTGGCCCTATTTCTTTCTGGATGCAATGGACCTGACCGAGGTAACGCTGGTGGTGAATCGTACGGGACATCCTTGCACGAACGACCTGGTGCTTACCGGTGCGCCGTATAGTGCCATGAACACCTACCAATGGTTCCTGGACGGAGTGGCCATCGTGGGCCAGATGGACGACACCCTGCATGCCTCCACGCTCGGGTTGGGCGAGGGCACTTATGCGGTGCGCATGATCGCTCCCGATGGAACCTGTCTTGTAGCAGAGGAAGAGGTCCTCGTGGAATATCCCGTTCCGCTGGCTAGCATGGTCCCGCAGGAGGGATGTGCACCATTGAACGTGGAGTTCACCAACTTGACCACGCCTGCACTGAGCGCCACGTTGAACTGGGACTTTGGCGATGGCGCTTCGTCAGCGGCGCCATACATACAGCATATCTACAACGACCCAGGTGTGTACGACGTTACCCTTACGGTGACTTCAGCACAAGGCTGCTCAGCGGACAGCATCTTCGAGGATGCCGTAACCGTACACCCCAGACCGGTGGCATCATTCGAAACCAGTGCCACTGAAGCCTGCGTCGGGGAGGAGATCACCTTCTCCAGCACCAGCACCCCGCCAGACGACTATGATTGTTCTTGGTCCTTTGGTGATGGATCCTTGGGCACTGGTTGCCCTATCACACACGACTATGCCGAAGCCGGTTCATTCAATGTGATGCTTCAGGTCACTAGCGAATTCGGATGTGTGGACGACGTGGTAATGCCCCAGCTCATCAGGATCATCGATACTCCAGTGCCTGACTTCTCCTTCACCACCAACAACGGATGTGTTCCGCTGGAGGTGCGATTCGAGAACGATACACCGGGGCAAGACGAACAAACACCTTTCTGGGACCTGGGCAACGGACAGACGGCGACCACACAAGATGCCATCGCGCTATACACCACGCCCGGCGTATACACCGTGGCGCTGACCATGACCAACACGCTCGGCTGCAGCGCCACGCATACGAAGACCGATGCCATCACCGCGCATGGCCTGCCCGTGGTGACCTTCTTCGTGGAACCCGATTCCGGCTGCGCCCCGCTGGATGTGCAATTCACCAATACCACGGATCCCGGCATGATCGGTGGATGCGTGTGGGCCTTCGGCGATGGATCGACCTCCTCCGACTGCGCATCACAACACGTCTACGTGCAGAGTGGCACCTACACCGTTTCGCTAACCGTGAGTTCTCCCGCAGGATGTGAAGGCGACACCACCTTGTACCACTTGGTGCATGTGGATCCATCACCCACGGCGAACTTCTCCTTGGGCCCGCAGCCCACGGACTTCTACCACCCGGAGATCACGTTCGTCGACAACTCCAGCAACGATGTGATCGCTTGGAGCTGGCACTTCCCGGCCGGCACACCGGACGAGTCTTCCAATACCCAAGTCGTGGTGACCTATCCGAACGATCACGGCGGCACCTATCCTGCGGAATTGACCGTGACCAACGAACATGGGTGCACGGATGTAATGATCCTGCCGGTCACGATCGATGGTGTTCACTCGGTCTATGTACCCAACGCGTTCACCCCGGACGGCGACGCGATCAATGGGGTGTTCCTGCCCATCATCCGCGACGATGTGGCCCGTGATCATGACCTGCGCATCTTCGACCGATGGGGACGAGAAGTGTTCCAGACCAGCGACCCCACTGTAGGTTGGGATGGCACAGTGGATGGCAACGAGCCCAAGACCGATGTGTACATCTGGAAGTTGAGGTCGCGCAATGGCGTGGATGGCATAATGCGGCAGTACACCGGGCATGTCACCGTATTGCGGTGAGCACGTTCATACCCGGTTGAACGGACTGCACCGTCCAGAAGAGAAGTTTTCAGGTGATCGCTCACTTTGGTTGCGCATGTCAACCGTTCACTCGACTCGTCCGATGGTCCGCACCAACCTGAACAACATTCTCCTCCTTCTCGGCACTGCCCTGTTGTGCACCCAAGCGCATGGCCAACTGGATGTGAACACCACGTTCACCCCCGCCGCCTTGGTGAATGACATCTTGGTAGGGCAAGGGATCACAGTGAGCAATTTGACCTTCAATGGCGCGCCTGCCAACACCGTGAACGATCAGATCGGGGCCTTCGACGGATCCACCTCCAACATCGGGTTGAACAATGGAGTGGTGCTTGGGACCGGCCGCGTGGTGGGCGTTACGGGCTCCAACCAGAACATCAGCCTCACCGTTCCGCCAGCCGCACCCGTGAACGTGGCGGACCCCGACCTCGCACTGATCGAAAGCCTTCAGCGTTGTGTGGCCGTGCTGGAATTCGACTTCATCCCCACGGGCGATTCAGTGAACTTCCGCTTCGTCTTCGGCTCCGAGGAATACCCCGAATTCGTGTGCTCCCAATACAACGATGTGTTCGGATTCTTCCTGAGCGGACCCGGCCTCAACGGGCCGTTCTCCAACAATGCCATCAACCTCGGTGTGCTGCCCAACACCACGGTCCCAATCGCAATAAACACGGTGAACAATGGCTCTCCGGGAGTGCTCGGTGGTGGTGCTTCGGGTTGTAACGCGTCGGATCCGAACTGGCAGCTCAACTCGGTCTATTACATCGACAACGATGGTGGCGCCACCGTGGAGCTCGATGGCTTCACCGTACCGATCCGCACCGGAGCCGCTGTGCAATGTGGCCAGACCTACCACATCAAGATCGCGATCGCACATGCGGGTGATGCCAGCCTCGATTCCGCGGTGTTCATTGAAGGAGGCAGCTTCTCTTCCAACAGCGCAGTCTCCGTTACCGCGACCACGCCACAGAACGACGGTACCTTGACCGAGGGATGTGGTGATGCCATCATTACGCTCGAAGTACCATCGCGCAGCACCGATGCCAACATCCAATTGCACTACCGAGGTGAGGCCGGTGCAGAGGACATTTCGGGGAACCTCGGAACGGTGACAATACCTTCAGGATCCACCACGATCTCTTTTCCGCTAGGCGCCATCAGTGATGACCAGCAGGATGACGGCGAAGAGCTCCGCATCATCGCCACCTGGGTATCCGCATGTGGCTTCACGGTCTCCGACTCGGTCTCCATCGAACTCCTGGACTACGTGCCCATGGACATCATGACCTATGACCAATACCTCGGCTGCGACCAGGACAGTGTACGTTTGGATGCACTGGTGAGCGGCGGGCTCGGTGCGATAACCATGAGCTGGGCGAACGGGGACACAGGTGACTTCACTTACGTGCCGGGCTTGGAGAACGGTACGTACACGGTGAGCGCAACGGATGACTGCCCGCGCACCGCGACCGTGGAAGTGAACGTCAATTCCGGTTGTGGCATCAATGTGCCCAACGTGATCACCCCGAACAACGATGGCATGAACGATGCGTGGGTGATCGATGGATTGTACCGTTCGAAGCACACCGTTACAGTTTTCAACCGCTGGGGCAATGTGATCTTCGAATCGAAGAACTACAACAACTCATGGCGCGCATCGGGTGTTTCCGATGGCACGTACTTCTACGAGATCATCAGCGACCGTTCCGATGAACCCGTGACCGGAACGCTCACCATCCTGAGCAACGGACGGCCGTGATCATGGACCGCGCTCTGCGCTGAACCAGCCGCCAGAGCAACTAGCATTGCACAAGGGATCCGGCCAGGTGCCCGATCGGGTCCTTTCGTTCCCCGTCCATTCAAGAACCTTCGTGCGGTGCGAACATGGCGGTCATGGAATGCTTGATGGTAAATGAGGCCAGCTTTAAATCAACATCAACGTTCCACCCCGTCCATCCCAATGCGCCGCGAGCACCCCGATACTTTGGTTCCACGCCAACCACGGCGCACTAACCTGTTCATCAACAAAAGCTCCCACATCACCATGGACAAAACCTACGCGATACCCGACTTCCTTATGCGCCACGCCAGGCGAATAGGATCGGCAACACTCGTTAGTGCGTTGCTGCTCGCTAATGCTGCTGCGCAGAACGTGAGCCTCTATTCCTTCAGCTCATCTGGCGGCGGAACACTTGACCCTATGAGCAGTGCAAGCGTCCTCATCGGATCCGGCCAGGACGACACTCCCTCGTCGGTAACGGGCATCGGGTTCGCCTTCAACTACGAAGGGACCAACTACACGGACTTCTCGGTCAATTCCAACGGAGGAATGAAACTCGGAGGCTCGCAGATCAGCGGCAGCGCCATCAATTTCAACCTGACCTCGAACCCACTGGTGCTTCTGCCCTACAGCGGTGACGGTACCACCGCGAACGGAAGTGTGACCACAGCGCTCACGGGTACATCACCGAACCAGATCCGCGTGGTCCAGTGGAACGTCGGCATGGACTACTCTGTCTCATCGGCCAACTGCCTATACCAAGTATGGCTCTATGAAGGCAGTAACGTGATCGAATTCCGCTATGGTGCAGGCGCGCCGAGCGGCTCGTTCTCGGGCGGCATTCAGGTGGCCATCACCGGCGCCACCGCCACGAACTATTTGAACGTGCTCTCCAACCTGACGGCGAGCACAAGCAACACCACCTTGTTCACCACTACCAATGCCTGGCCTGGCAACGGCACCATCCTCACCTTCAGCCCACCTGCACCTTGCACACCACCGCCGGCACCTGGCCAAACCGTAGCATCGATCAGCTCCGGCTGTTCCGGTTTCTCCAGCGCGCTAAGCTTGCAGAACAACACTCCGGGCTCAGGCGTCTCCTACCAATGGCAGTCCAGCCCGAATGGCGTGGACACTTGGACGAACGTGGGTGCTAACAGCGCCACCTACACGACCGCAGCGCTCTCCACCACGACCTGGTTCCAGTGCTTGGTAACATGCAGCACAGGTCCAAGCACGGTGAACAGCACACCTGTCCAACTCACCGTTTCCGAACCGGCAGCCACGTACTTCAACTACGCCGGTGCGCAGTACAGCGAAGCCTTCAGCACATGGGGTAACCGTTGCAGCACAGGCGATGTGCCTTCGTTGGCTTCCAACCACTGGAAGAACACGCCTGCCTTCGGCGCTGGTACCTGGCGTGCGAGTAACACCACGCAAGTAGCAGCCGGTTGGAACAATGTGAGCGGAGGGTTCTTCGTCACTACCGTAGCACCGAACGCGAACGCTGTAGCTGTAACACTTCCTGCAGCGCGCTTCCACAGCCGGCAAGGCGGCTCTGTTGTGGGCACCATGGACTTCCATGTGGACATGTCCGCCGGTACCGGTAGCGAAATGGTCCGCTTCGAATACATCAACTCCGCAGGTGGCGGCAACATGGGTGTTTGGGTCTCTACCAACGGCGGCACGAGCTTCACGCAAGTAGGCGCCACGTTGACCACCACCGCGATCAACACTTGGGAGACCAAGGAATTCACCATCGGTTCCACTTCGGCCACAACGGTGATCCGCCTGCGTGGCACGGCCAGTGCAGCCGCCAGTGGGAACGATATAGGCGTGGACAATTTCCGGATCATCCCAGCAGTGACATGTGCTGCTCCAACGGCTCCAGCAGCCGCGGTGGTGGGTGCAGGTGCGGTCGATATCAGTTGGACCTGCGCTTCCTGCACGGGAACCTACTTCGTTGAGTACGGAGCATCGGGCTTCACGCTCGGCACGGGCACCGTGGCAGGTCCGTTCACCAACAGCCCCGCTTCCATCACGGGTCTTGCCAACGGGAACTACCAGGCCTACGTGCGCCAGAACTGCGGCGTGGCCGGTACCAGCACCAATGCCGGTCCCATGAACTTCTCCATCGTGGCCGGTGACTTCTGCGCTTCGGCGATCAACTTCGCTGGATCGAACGCGAGCGATACCCCTACCACGCCATCGGGAACGACCGCCAACGCGACCAACACCTATAGCTCCACCTTCTGCGCACCCAGCGCCCCAGGCCCGGATGCGGTGCTCTACCATGATGTGGATGCTGGCGCAACGCTCTCCTTCACGATCCAGAACCTCGGTGGCGGCGGCATGGTGCTCCGCTACGGTGGTGCTTGCCCAGGTGATGTGCAACTCGGATGCGGCGCGAGCTATTTCACGACCGCTCCGCTAGCTGATGAGAACGGACAAGTGACCTGGACCAACACGACCTGCACCACGCAGCGGGTATACATGCAAGTTGAAGGTGCTGGCGCGGGTGGACCATTCTACATCTGGAACTACAGTTACGTGACGGGAGCTCCACCATGCAATGAAGTGAGCAACGTATCCGCCAGCATCACCAGCAGCTCTACCGCAAGTATCAACTGGGATGCGACGTGCAGCGGAAACGTGATCGTGGAATACGGACCGACCGGCTTCACCCCGGGCGCAGGTGCCACGGCGGGCGCAGGCACTGCCGTTGCTGTGAACGGGACCACGACCGCATTGGCAGGCTTGGACCTGGATGTGACCTACGATGTGTACGTACGCAACGATTGCGGTGCTGGCCAGTACAGCACCAACGGTACGCCGATCCAATTCACCATCATCAACGGCGATGATTGCACCCGTGTGATCGACCTCTCTGCAGAGACCAGCCCTTTCTTCGGCACTACGACCGGGGCGAGCAACGCGGTATCCGTGCATGATTGTGGAACCTTCAACGGTGGTGATATCCTGCTCTCCTACCCTGTTGGCGATGGTGCCACGATCTCCTTCTTCGCCGCGCACGACTACGCTGCCACGGTCTCGGTGAACTACGGCCCCAGTTGCCCCGGAAGCAACACCCTTATCTGCGAGAACGACCTCTCTGAATTCAGCTGGACCAATACAACCGGATCAACACAGACCGTGTATTGGATCCAGGATGGCAGTACCGAAGGTGACTTCTCCTTGGAGTGGATCTATGAACCACCATGCAACAACGACATCACGCTCGAGTTCCGTTCCGATGCGCCCAACCAGACGACCTGGGAGATCCGCGATGCCAACACCAATTCCGTTGTACGCAGCGGTGGCCCTTTGAACGGCAGCCCGGAAACGAACAGCACCTGTTTGCCTGATGGTTGCTACGTCCTACGTGTGTTAGATAGTGGCGGAGATGGCATGATCGGCGGCGGATACGTTCTGCGCATAGCTGGCGACAACCTCCGTATCATCGACAATACCGGCAACTTCAGCAGCGGCTCCGTGAG
>DLGQ01000033.1 GCA_002482775.1 Flavobacteriales bacterium UBA7690
GTTCAAGCGGTAGTAGAGGTCTTCGCGGAACGTGCCGCGCGCGATGGCCTGTAGCATCTGCACGTTGGTGGCGGCTACCACACGCACGTTGGTCTTCTGCGCTTTGCTGCTTCCAACGCGGATGAATTCGCCCGTCTCCAGTACGCGGAGCAAGCGCACTTGGGTGGTCAGCGGTAGTTCGCCTACTTCATCCAGGAATATGGTGCCGCCATTCGCTACTTCGAAGTATCCCTTACGTGCCTCGTGCGCTCCGGTGAACGATCCTTTCTCGTGACCGAAAAGCTCACTGTCGATGGTGCCTTCGGGGATCGCACCGCAGTTCACCGCGATGTAGGGACCATGTTTCCTGCCACTGTACGCGTGTACGATCTGCGGAAGCACTTCCTTGCCACTTCCACTTTCTCCTTGGATCAATACGCTAAGGTCCGTTGGCGCTACCTGCGCAGCGATCTCGATGGCACGGTCCAAACCGACAGAGGTGCCGATGATCCCGAACCGTTGTTTAATGGGCTGTACGTTCATGCTTCTAATGCCGTTCGTTCGATCACGCTGACCACTTCACCTTTCAAACTCCCTACGGTGGTTTCCGCGATCACCACCGCAACGAACTGGCCTGGCTTCAATTCGATACCGTTATGTATCCGCGGAACGATCACCACCGAACTCTGCGAATTGCGCCCGTAGAGGTGTTCTGCGCTGCGTTTGCTCACGCCCTCCAGAAGCACTTCATGCGTTTGGCCGAGGTAGTTCTTCAGACGAGCGGCACTCGCCTCTTTCTGCGTTTCAATGATCTCCGACAAGCGACGGCCTTTCACTTCTTCCGGCACATCGTCCGGGTATTTGCGCGCGGCAAGGGTCTTCGGGCGTTCGCTGTATTTGAACATGAAGGCCATGTCGTACTGCACCTCACGGATCAGGTCCAACGTGGCCTTGTGGTCTTCCTCCGTCTCACCGCAGAACCCAGCGATGATGTCCGTGCTGATGGCGCAGTCCGGCATGTGCCTGCGGATGCTCGCCATACGCTCCAAGTACCAAGTCCGGTCGTAGCCGCGGTTCATGCGTTTCAACACATCGCTACTGCCGCTTTGCACGGGTAGGTGGATGTACTTGCAGATGTTGTCGTACCGCGCCATCACCGCCAGCACCTTGTCCGTCATGTCCTTCGGATGGCTGGTGCTATACCGGATGCGCAGGGTAGGGCAGGCGAGGGCGACCATCTCCAGCAGATCGGCGAAATCGACGATGGCGGTAGGTCGACCCCGTGGGTCGACGATACGGGTGCTGTCCGTACGCGCATCACCACCCGATGCGGTGGGCTGCCATTTGTAGCTATCCACGTTCTGCCCCAACAACGTCACCTCTTTGTATCCATCCTTCACCAATTGAACGCATTCGCGCACGATGCTCTCCGCATCTCGGCTGCGCTCGCGCCCACGGGTGAAAGGCACTACGCAGAACGCGCACATGTTGTCGCACCCGCGCATGATGGTGACGAAGGCCGTTACGCCGTTCGTGTCCAACCGCACCGGCTCGATCTCGCCGTAGGTCTCTTCGCGGCTGAGCAGCACGTTCACCGCTTTCTGGCCAGTGCCGACCTTCTCTAGCAATTCGGGCAGTGTCCGGTAAGCGTCGGGCCCTACCACCAGGTCCACCACCTTCTTCTTCTCCAGCAGGTCTTCGCGCATGCGTTCGGCCATGCAGCCGAGCACACCCACCTTCAAACCCTTCTTCCGGGCTTTCAGGTTGTTCATCTCGTTGATCCGCTGTAGCACCGTGTATTCCGCCTTCTCCCGGATGCTGCATGTGTTCAGCAGCACCAGATCGGCTTCTTCGGCACGTTGAACCGGTACATAGCCGTCCTTGGCCAGAATGCTCGCAACGACCTCACTGTCGCTCACGTTCATTTGGCAGCCGTAGCTCTCGATGTAGACCCGTTTGCTCAATTGGCCTTGGAAAGGGGTGCGAAGTTACCGAACTTCGGGGGCGTGACAATGTGGCAGAAGGTGCGAATGGCAAGCGGAATCCACGGGCGGAACGGACTTATGATGGTCTCCGCCTTTTGCGTCGGTGCAACTGCCCATGCCCAATACGAACTGGGTGCGTCGGTGGGGGCCTACGTGTACGAGATGTACACCCCGAGGAATTCGCCCCACTCGGGCGAGTACGAGGAGGATCGATCCATCCCTTTCATCGCCAGTGTCTGGTATCGGGAGCGAAGCGAAAAGGGTGTTGGTTTGGGCCTTGAGGTCCAGTGGACGCGTAAAGCTTTTCATGCCAACTACTCTGATGGTGGTCTCGGGTCCGGTGTACAATACACCTCTGATGTTCGGGCCGACTTCCTCCATGTAAACATCGTTCCAGAGATACGCCTGGACCGCAAAGGGAGGCTAATGCTTCGGACCGGACCGCAGATCGGCTTCTTGGTTGGTGGGACTGAGAGCGGGTCCTATACGAGTTGGAGTATTGTCTCTGGTCGATCTAACGGGACCATTAATGGTGGCCGGTTCGACAAGCAGTACGGGGGGGATGGTCGTTGGCTCTTGAGCTTTGGTTTTTGGACCGCACTGAACGAGCGGTTCAGCCTATCTCTCGACCCTTATGTCAGTCTCGGCATCAGTTCCATTCATGATGAACCGACGATGAAATCCATAGACGGAGGCCTGAAAGTCTCACTGGGACTGCGGATCCCGCAACGAACGATCTGGCAATGCCTAAGGGCCGGAGCGTTAAGAGTTCGGATGAAAGAGGGCTATTGAAGATCATCGCACCTGTTCATTCCTGTGGTCCAGATCGACCGGCCCCGCTAATCCATCCAAGAATTCCGAGTTCTATGGGTTGATGCAATACCGCTGACTCGTGGCTTAGCACGCTAAGCGAACACCCCGATCATTCGCCGCAAAGCGCATGTCGGGGTGCTCTCCTGGACCGGCTGCTCCGACCGGTACGGTTGGCGGAAGAATGGTCAGAATTTCAGCGTCGCGCCCAGGTTGATGGCCGATACCCCCCAGCCGAGTTCCAAGTACGCACCTATCTTCTCGGTGAAGAAATACCGGCCGCCGACGTAAGTGGAGTATGTAACGAAACTGTAGTTGTTCCGGTTGGTCTCATCATACGTGGTGGTAACCCCGTTCGTGGTACGCGTGCTCTTGTCCTTATACCCGCCGATGTTGTAACCCAACATCAAGCCAGCATAGAGGTCCAACTTGTCGTTCCCGTGCCAGTCGTTATAATGGAAGCTGCCACGTAGACCCACCACCGTGTTGGTCCATTTGCGGTCGTAGTTGTAGGTGGTGCTACCCACTTGCGATGTGTATTCGTAGCCGACCGAACGTTGCCCGAAGAAGCCGCCAAGGCCAACGACACCATCACCTAGGTATCCCACGCCATGCTCCACACTGGCATTGAACGTGGGCGACACATTGTAGTTGTCGTTGTACGATGAGAGGTAGCTGTACCGCGAGCCACCAAGGCCCAAGCCGAGGTTGATCGCGGTGGTGCCTTTGTCGAAGCTTTGTGCGATGGATCGAACAGGGGCCATCGTGGCCATGGTCAAGGTCGCGGTGAGGATGATAGTGTGCGTTTTCATGTCCGTACTGTTTTGGTGGTTTATTTCTTTCGCCGTGCCAAAACTCATGCTATGATGCCCAACAGCGAAGGGTGCTCGAGTATCCGGTGGCCCTTACCGAGAAAGTGGCTGGTCTTGCTTGGATCCGCCTTCCAGGTACGCCTGCGGTCCCACCCGTCCATCACCTGTCGCCTTGGCGAAGTGTTGGTCGCCGGTTTCGTTTTGAGCGGTGTGGTCTGATCCTTTCGCTACCTACATGGCACCTGTTCGTGATCGCGGATCATCATCAGTGCCGTTGCAGCAGGCCGTCCACAAGCAAGAGAGGCGCCCATGTGGAGCGCCTCTCTTGCTTGTTTTCGCTTGTGGTCAATGCGCCTTCACCTGTCCTGCGCACATTTCCTTGGCCTGCTCATAGGACTCGCGGAATTGCTCTGTCTTCGGATCAGCCATGTAGGCTGCTTTGAAGTGTTGACCCGCCTCCTCACATTGCCCTTTGGCGAGCATGATCAACCCGTAGTTGTACTTGGCTTTCGCCGGTGCGCGGCTCTTCAGGTCGGTGCGTTCCGCGATGGCTTTCATCTGGGCGATGGCCTCTTCCACATCGTCCATCTGGTAGGTGGCGATGGCCGTGTTCAGTTCCTTGTTGAATCCCGGATCACCCATGAACTTCAACGTGATCTCCTCGGTCCAAGGGGCTAGGTTGCGCGAGAATTTCACGGCGAACTTCTCCAACGCCTCACGCTTGATCTCCCCGTCGTTCACGCCCATGTATGCGCTGTTGCCGATCTTCGACTTGCTCTTGATCGTGATGGATTCCACGAATTGATCGATCGTGCGCCCCGTCTGCGGGTCAAGGATGGTGAAGGCGACAGCGAGGACATAAACACCTTTGGTGGTGGGGATCACCGAACCACCACGCGCGCCGGGGATATATACGCTACCGTCGTCTTGCGCGAAATCATCTTGCTGAACGCGACCCAGGATCATGAAGTCCGATCCGATCATCTTGCCCGCTTTGATCGTGGTGGCCTCGTCGAAGGTGCCGCCCAACTGTGTTTTCTGTTCTTTCAGGATCTTGCTCAGGGCGTTGCGGTCATACACCTCCACTTCACCTGCTTTGGTGAACGTGGCAGCAACGAAATCGGATATGTCCTGGGACCGTGGGGTCACGGTCGCATTATCATCACCCGTGAATTCGGCGATCGCGATACGCTTGTACTGCGTCCAGTTGCGCTCTGGTTGGTGCGGGATCTTGATGGGGAGTTCTCGGTCCTGCGCGTTCAGATCGCCCAGTGTAAAAGCCAGAGCTGTGATCAAGGAATAGGTAAGCGGTTTCATGGTGTTGGTGGTTAAGGGGGTTCTTCTTCCGTCCAAGACCAAAGCTGGGGCCAAGCATCGTATGCTTTTCAAGGCTTCGAGAATGCGGTAGGATAGTGCGAGGATGCGGCACCGGATCGATGGAAGTAGAAATGCGAAAGGCACCTACAGGGGTGCCTTTCGATCCGCGGAACGGATGAGCCTTGTGATCACCATATGGTCAAGAACCCCCACGTGGGTCATGGGAGTCGTATTTGCCTGTGGTGGGGTCGAAGTGATAGGTCTCTGTGCGGGTGGTTCGTTCCATGCTCCCAGCTTCGTTCCGGTCGTTGCGTGTATAGGTGGCAACGATATCATCATAGTCACCACCGGAGGGCACGAATTCCATGGTGGCACGATGCCCGATCGTCGCGTTGTTCTCTGGGTCCTCATACTCCTCGAGTGTGCTTTGCTCATGAACCATGCGGATCGGTGTGCCGTCCTCAGCCAGTGAAAAGAAGAAGTAGCTCGCGGAATTCTGACCTCCCATGCCGAATGCACCTGCGATCCGGAGGAAATGCCGGTCAGGTCCGGCCTTCACAACCTCCTGCGGCCACGTCTTCCCATTCGCACCATATCCGCCAAGGCGACGGGCCACGGCCTTCAATTGCCAACCTGATGCGACTTTCTGGAAAATGGCAAGCCCGATCGTCGGTGTGCAGGCGCGGCAATCCGCTATCTGCCCGTTGTGCACCGTAAAGGTCTGTAGCAGCACGACCGCACGATCCTTCAACCTGCCGAAGGTGATGGGCTTGCCTGCCGTGCTGCGGCTCGAACTCGTTGGTTGCGTCGGATCCGTGTTGGCATTGTCCTCGGCGGATGTCCAGTCAACTGACTTGCCATCCTTGGCCAACGTTCCTGGGAAAAGTGCTTGCAACAACGGACCAGCCTCCACCTTGTCTAGGAGCAGGTCGGGCACGATCTCGGGCTCCGCTTGTGCAGTGATGGTGTCCCTTGCCACTGCGGCTGCTTCGGATGCGTTCCCCGTTCCGCCGCCGCAAGCGACGAGCGAGGCCATGCCGAGCAAGAGTGTCGATACCTGATGGATGGCTATTGTTCTCATCTGCGGGACAGGTTCACTTCGTCTTTGTCGGCGCAACGGTGCGCGTGGTTGAAGGTTTGGGTACAGCTGGCTTCAGTACATATTTCTGTTCCGCCTCCGACCATTTCCAAATTTCAATGGATCCCGCACCGCCCTCTTCCGATGTTGAGGTCACTTCCACTTCATAGTGTGCTGTGTTCTCATTGTCCTCGGGTATGAACCGCACCGATCGTTGGGTCAAAGAACTCATCGGTCCGTTCGGCCCGCCCCGCTCTTCTATGAATTCAGAGGTCTTCACGGCGAGGATGGACTTCATTTCCGGGAATGAGAAGTACTGTTCTTCCGTGGTGTTCTGACCCATGAAGCCATTGTAGGAGATGATCTTCACAGCGATCGGCCAGCCATTCTGCGTGACGAGCGTCGGCTTCGGTTGGCCTTCCAGCGTGCCCTGCATTTGGAACCAATTGATGAATTCCCCTTTCACAGGCTTCTGGTCGTCATCGTACCCCATGCGGGCCAAGCCGATCCAATCCGTGCATGCCTCGCAGAACACCATGTCCGGCTCGCGTGGCACTTGGGTGCGGAAGAAGACCAATCGTTCATATCCGCCTACATCGAAAGAGGTATCCACCGTCGTCTCCAGGTTCCCTGAAGAGTAATTCTCGAATCGTTTGGCGTCTTCCCCTGTGGGCTTCCAAAGGATCTTCGGAGGCGTGCCTGAAGGTTTGGTGCCATAGTGCGCGACAAGGATGTCGTTGTACATGGCCCGTTGCGTTTGATCCTGCGCTCCTGCGCAGATCGTCAGGAGGATCAAGGTTGCGGTGAAGGTGTGCTTCATGGTGAGCATGTGTTGGACCTGGATCGTTCTACTGCTTCACAAGTGTCACCCGGTGTATCCGCTCCAACTCCTTCCAGAAGAAGGCCGTGTAAGCGCCGTTGGCCAGACCCTTCAGATCGATCCGTGTTTCGCCAGTAAGCACCTTATCGTGTACCAACTTGCCTTGTGGGTCGTACAGCACAACGCGCACGGGCTGACCATCTTCGGTCTTCACGGTGATGCCTTCGGTGAAGGGGTTGGGATAGACCGAGATGCTGGTTCCTTTCGCAAAAGCGTCCGTATCGGTATAGCCAGATGCAGGAATGAAATTCGTTAAGCTCCATATCCCGCGACTATCGTGGGTGCGAACGGCGATCGTGTCACCCATTTGGAAGTCCACTGGGAGAGGCGCTTGAAAAGGAGGTCTGTAAGGTTTGCCGAGGGCGAGGCCACGATATGTTGGGTCGCATTCCCGAATCCAGGGTCCATTCCCGGAACCCAGAACGTCTCGATGCGGTCGATCAAGCCGACGGTGTTGTCCACTGCCTCCACATGGATCGGGGTGTTGTTCGTCAAACTCCAACGCCCGTCCGTGGTCCGGCTGCGGTAGAATAGGGTGTTGATGCCCGCTACTGCGCCGTCCAGATCGGCTGTGAACGCAAGTTCGCCGGTGTCCATCGACGAACCCAGCCAAGCGGTATCGCCCTGGCCCCAACCGGGGTCCTGGTTCAGGAAGTACTCCACTTGTATGATCGGTTCCAGCGAAGGAGGCTCCTCCTGCACCAGCACGGTGGTGATATTCGTTAGGCTCCAGTGCCCGGCCCCGTCCTTGGTGCGAAGGCCAACCGTGTGCAACCCCGGTGAGCGACCGCTCATGTTGATAGCTCCCTCCAGATCCAGCTCTTGATCTGGTGTAACGACCAGTGTGGTGCAATTACCGAAGCCGAGGTCCAAGTCGATCCAATACTCGGCAGCGACGATCTCTTGCGCGCTGGCTGGTCCGCCGAATATCAGGCACGTCGCTATTAGTTGATCGCGTAGCATGGCGCACTCAGTTGTTGGTCTTGGTGCTTAACGTCACGTCCACTGTCCCACCAACGGTTGTGCTTACGGTGGTCTGCAATTGGTAGATCGTAGGGATGGCCGGGATACCGCTAAGGATGTATGGGTTCGCTCCGCCATACATGCCTAGCTGTACGTTCGTATCCATGTAGTCGATCGCTGGAGAATTGGCCTGAAGTTTCCACTTTGCATCATCGGATCCTGTACCCACGAAAAGAGGTGTTATGCCGTTCTGGTTCGTGGGGCCTTCACTCGTAGGCAAACCTGTTGTGCTCACCGCAATGTTGTGGTGGATATCATTGTTGTTCAGGACCACTGAGCCCTGGGCAAGGATGTTGTAGACGAATGTGGCAGTGTAGAGTTCATTGACGGTATTCCCGTTGAAAGTGTTGTTCTGGACCAGTAGGTTCGGGTAGCTATCGGTCGCGTCATTGAGGAATACTCCAACTTCGAAGTAATTGTTCAGGATGCGCAGATTGCTGATAGTTTGGGCACCGCCTGGTTCAGCGATGTTCCGGAGATAGTTGCGACTGATCGTTATATCCATCAAGTTGGTGCCGGTGATGTAGATCGTTGAGTTGTTCGCGTTCGCTGCTCGCATATTTCGGTCGATGGTGATATTGCTCGCATTGATCTCAATCCCCTGCACGATATTGCTGCCAGCACCAAAGACGATACCCGTCATTGTAGAACCGGCTGAACCCGGCGCGAAAACCACTTTGAAGATCCTTGAGTAGTTCGGGTTCGCTTGGAGGTCTGGATTTTGCGTCGCCGCTGGGCCGTGCATAAAGCCAGCACCGATGATAGTAACAGGTTTGGTGACGTTAATGGCGTCGTAAACGAACTGGGATGGCTCCACTTGGATGGTATCGCCACCTTCCTCGTCTGCCAGATTGATCGCTTGTTGTACGCCAGTAGGACCGAATTTGCATGTTGAGCAGTTCGTCGCATGCAGTTGATTGTAATTCACTCGCCACACGGTGGCTTGGCTTGCTGTTGATAGAAGGTAAAAGGCGAATGTGGCGGAGAGCGCTGGTGTTTTCATGTTATTGTTTGTTAGTGGTTTCGCTGATTTCTGATCGGTCTCTTGATGTGCGTGACTATTTGATGGATGTTCTCCGTGTCTAGGCCTCATATCTTATCCAGCACCTCCATCAACTGCGCTTTCAGGCGCCTGCTCACCGGCAGGTTGCTTCCGTCGCTCAGCACCACCTCACCACCTTCGCCACGGATGTATCGCTTGATGTGTTTGCGATGCACCAAGTGGCTTTGGTGGATCCGCACGAAGCCTTTATCTGACAAGAACTCATCGAATAGCGCCAACGGACGCGTCACCAGGATCGGCTTCTTCTCCGTGCGGGTGTGTACCAGTGTGTAGGCATCATCGCTGCTGCAATGCAGGATGTCGTCCAGGTGCAATACGGTAAGACCCTTGCCATCGGAGATCGCTACTTGCCGGTCGCTCACCACCGAGCCGAGCAACGCGGAAATGGCGGAGGGACGGTGGCCCTCGCCCAAGCGCTTCAACGCCTTGTGCACGGCGTCATCGAACTCATCCACGTCGTAAGGCTTCACCAAAAAGTCCAACGCATTGAACTTGATGGCGCGCACAGCGTAACCTTGGTGTGCTGTGACGAAGACGACGAGCGGCTCCATCGGTGCGATCCGTTTCAATAGGTCGAACCCGTTCATTTCTCCCAACTCCACGTCCAAGAAGAGAAGGTCTGGCCGTTTCTCTTTGACCAACGAGGTGCCTTCTGCTACCGACCCTGCGGTACCTGCAACATGGATCTCCGGAAAGCGTTTGCTCAGCAATGAACTCAGCAATTCCCGGAATTGTGGTTCGTCATCTACGATGGCAGCGGTGATCGGCATTGGGGAGAGTTGCATCGTGAAGCTATTGTTTTCCATGGATCCAGTACTATTCGCGAAGAAGTTTCCGCAATTGAAATAGGGGACCAAGGTGGCTTCATGGAGGTCACCCATACCTAGGGACACGAAGTATCTGGATCGGTCGGTCGTGGATACGGCGGAGTATGCCGCATATCCGGTAGCTACAGCACCATGCCGTTCAAGGTCCCTTAGACCAGCGGTAGCTCGATCTCCACCCGTGTACCGTGTGGAAGATCCACCACCCGCACCTCCGCACGTTTGCCGGTGCGTTCGCTCAGTAACTGTAAGCGCTCCTGCGTAATAGCCGTGCTCAGAGAGGTCTTGCCTTCGATCTGGCCGCATGCGGTCCTTCGTGCAGCGCGGCCAACGCCATCGTCTTCCACGGTTATCAGCAGGTGGTCTTCCTTGTCTTCCACACGCAACCTGATGTGGCCCGGACCATCCTTGTGTAGCACACCATGCTGTATCGCATTCTCTAGGATGGGCTGCACCAAAAGCGGTGGAATAAGCAACCCCAAGATACTTTCCTCCGGCGGCAGTTCGATGGTGAACTCGAATTTGTTCCGTGTACGCACACGCTCCAGCTCCAGGTAGGTGCGCATGGCCTCGATATCGTCGCGTAACGTTACCTCATCGTGCCTACTGCTTTCGAGCGTGGATCGGATCCATTTGGAAAAACGGGAGAGCAGGGAGCTTGCTGTTCCGGGATCATTGGAAAGGAGGTAGCCGTTCACGGCATGCAGCGTGTTGCCGATGAAGTGCGGATCCATTTGAGCGCGTAATGCTTTCGTTTCCAATCGTGCAGCTTCCTTGGCAAAACGTTCCCGACGGCGGCGGCGATCCAGCAGGAAGCCGCCTACAACGCTCGCAACGAGGATGCCGCCGCCTGCTGCCATGCCATTGGTGCGCGTGCGTTGTTGGGCCACCGCTGAACGTGCTTCTTCGCGCTCCAGCGCGATGGATCGCTGGTGGTTCAAACTATCCACCAACTGGCGACGGGCATAGTCGAACCGTGCTTCCGCAGCGGCCACCGCTTGGGTCACGGAATCGCCACGATAGGATTCGGTCAGCACGTTCGATCGCCGCAAGTGGTCCAGCGCCAAGGCTGGCCTGCCCGAACTTCCATAGGCCGTGCTCAAAGCCTCCAGGACCCTGGCTTGTACCGACCTCCAACCGCTTTTCTGGCTCAATTCCAAGGCTTGTTCTAGCAGCCCCACTGCGTCCCGGTATTCGCCCTTTTGTATGGCCGACAAAGCCTTGGCCTCAAGTGCCTCGCATATGCCAAGGGGCATGTTACCGGCCACGTATGCGCGATGGGCTTTTTCGAAATGCGCATCACCGCTTTGCCCGTGCTGCAACAACAATTTGCCAATGGCGATCTGTAGAATACCATACTCCTGGAAGCGACCCGTCCGTTCTAGAATTCCTTCAGTGGCACGGAACACTTTCAAGGCCGAATCCAACAACGTTGACGGACGCAGACCCACACGTGCCAAGCTGGTGCTATCCATGTTCGCCCAGATCACGGCCTGCCCGGAATGGGCGATGGCGGCAAGGTCGATCATCCCGATGCGGGCAGCACGATCCTGGGCTATCGGTAACCACTTCAGTGCTTTGGCTGGTTGGTTCAAGCGACGGTACGCATCACCCAGGTTGTAGGCATCCACTGCTGCTGATTGTGGACTGCTGAACCGCTCACGTACGTGCTCCGATCCAAGCAACAACGAAACCACTTGCGCGTACTCGCCGACCTCCATCAAATATGCCGCGCGCATGCCCAGTGCCATCAAACCATACAAGGTGTCGCCATTCATGAAGTGCAATGCTTCCGCGCGCTTGATCTCAGCGATCGCGCTGTCCGGTAGCCCCATGGTGAACAACGGCGCGGACCGGTCACCGATGTAGATCGCCTCCAATTCCGCAGGCATCGTGGAGTCGATCAACGCTAGGCCCAGATCCGCATGGATCAATGCGCTGTCCGGTTGGCCGATGGCATGAGAGACGTTCACCGCGAGACCATGAGCTTGGCATTCCAGGACCTTGGTACCCGTCTCCCGTGCTCCGCGGATCACCAGCCGTAACAAACTATCCGAGAGCATCGGTCGGGAAGCCCGGGCGTACTGGGAGGCCAGCATCATCATCCCGTTCAACTCGCGCTTTCGATCCTTGACCGCCTTGTTCTTTTCGATCAGCCCTAGCAGGTACGCTTCAGCAGAAGGGTCGAATTTCTGCATCAACAGCTCGGCATGCAGCTCATCAGCGTCTTTGCTGATCTCGCTGGCACCCACTTCATCCGCGATCTTCTCCGCACGCTGGAGTAGTGCCCACGCGGTATCGGGTTGTTGCGCCTTCAGCTCCGTGGCGAGCATGACCAATGCGCGCAGACGGGCAGTGTCGGTGGTTGCCTCATGCAGTGCTAGGCGCAGATCGCTTACGGGATCGCTTGGTTCGCGCGGTTCATTCGCATTACACGCGAGGACGAACGCGGCAATAGACGCTAGAATGATCCGCGGGAGAGCGAACGTATGCATGTTTTCCGTGTCCGTTCTTGATCCGAACGAACCGAAAATATGAAATGCACACGGATCTCTACGATGACCTACTTTTTCCCGATGAATTCCAAACTCACCGAGTTGATGCAGTAGCGCCGGCCGGTCGGCTTTGGACCATCATCGAACACGTGGCCCAAGTGGGCTCCGCAGCGGCCGCATGTGGTCTCGGTGCGCACCATGCCGAACGTCTTGTCCTCGTGGTAGGTGATAGCCTCCTTCCGCTCCGCCTGGAAAAAGCTCGGCCAGCCACAGCTGCTCGCGAATTTGCTGTCCGCTTGGAAAAGTACATTGCCGCAAACAGCACAAGCGTAAGTGCCGATGCCTTCGAAATCCCAGTACTTCCCCGTGAAGGCCCGCTCGGTGCCCTTCTCGAAAGCGATGTAGTAAAGGTCTTCAGGCAAAAGCTTCTTCCACTCGCTCAGTGGCACGTTCAGTTTGCTCGTGTCCGTGTGCGAGTAGTGTGGATTGTTGCTGTGGTCGTATTGGTTCATGGGATCCATGGTGGGCGCTTGGGCTTGGTCGTTGGCTTGGCCGGTGCTATCCGCACAGCCGGTGAGGAAGAGTGTGGTCAGTAGTAGTACGGATGGCAGGCGATGCATGATCGAACTTGCGTTGGTGCTGCCTGTTGGTCGCTGAGGGGTCGGTTCCATGACAAAGGTGGTTGAAGAACATACGATCGCCTCCATCGGTTCGGACCGTTCCAGTGTGGCCTTGGAGCTGTTGAAAATTTCCTTCCCCTTAAGGGGAAGTACAAGAAGGCAAGAGAACGTGGTGTCGGGATCTTGATCCAGAGACCTTTCTTTGCCGCCTCATTTTTTGGGGATCATATGGCAAAGAAGAGCGGCGATCTGGTCATCGTGGAGTCTCCTGCAAAGGCGAAGACCATCGAGAAGTACCTGGGTGAAGGCTACACCGTACTAAGCAGTTACGGCCACGTACGGGACCTTCCAGAACGTGACCTCAGCGTGGATGTGGAGAACGGATTCGAGCCCACCTACATCATCCCCGACGATAAGAAGGATCGCCTCCGCCAGCTTCAGAAAGAAGCCGACAAAGCCACCACCGTCTGGCTCGCGACCGACGAAGACCGCGAAGGGGAGGCCATCAGCTGGCACCTGAAGGAAGCGCTCGGCCTCGCCGATTCCAAGGTGAAACGCATCACCTTCAACGAGATCACCAAGACGGCCGTGATGAAGGCCATCGCCAACCCGCGCGAGATCGATATCCACCTCGTGGATGCCCAGCAAGCACGTCGTGTACTGGATCGCCTAGTGGGGTATGAACTGAGCCCCGTGCTTTGGCGCAAGGTGAAGCCGAGCCTCAGCGCCGGCCGTGTACAGAGCGTCGCAGTCCGCATCATCGTGGAACGCGAGCGCGAGATCCTGGACTTCCACAGCAAGAGCGCCTTCCGCATCACCGCGGTGTTCACCACCAGCACAGGTGCCCAGGTGAAGGCCGAACTGCCCAGTCGTTTCGCCACGGAGCCCGAGGCCATGGAGTTCCTGCAAGGCTGCATCGGCGCCAACTACACGGTGAACGCCGTGGAGAAGAAACCCGGCAAACGCACGCCTGCTGCACCGTTCACCACGTCAACGCTTCAGCAGGAGGCCAGCCGCAAACTCGGCTACGGCGTGGATCGCACCATGCGCATCGCCCAAGGCCTCTACGAGCAAGGGCACATCACCTACATGCGTACCGATTCGGTGAACCTGAGCGAGGGCGCCATCGCTGCGGCCGAAGCGCAGATCAGCACGCAATATGGTCCGCGCTACAGCAAGCCGCGCCGTTACACCAGCAAGAGCAAGGGCGCCCAGGAAGCGCACGAAGCCATCCGCCCGGCGGATATGATGGTGCGCAACGCCGGGGCCGACCGTGATGCCGAGCGCCTCTACGACCTGATCTGGAAACGCACGCTCGCCAGCCAGATGGCCGATGCGGAACTGGAGAAGACCGTGGTGGATATCGCCATCAGCTCACGTCCCGGACAAGCGCTGAAGGCTTCCGGCGAAGTGATCCTCTTCGACGGTTTCCTGAAGGTTTACATGGAAGGCAAGGACGATGAGGACAGCGAAGAACAAGAAGGTCTGTTGCCTGATATGAAGCAAGGCGAGGACCTGGGCTTGCGCGAAATGATCGCCACCCAGCGCTTCGATCGCCCTGCACCGCGCTACACCGAGGCCAGCTTGGTGAAGAAGCTGGAAGAGCTCGGCATCGGTCGCCCGAGTACGTACGCGGCTACCATCAGTACCGTACAGCGCAAGAACTACGTGGTCAAAGAGGATCGCGAAGGCACCAAACGCGCTTACCGCGTCCTGACACTTGCCGACAATGCGATCAGCGATGTCACCGCCACGGAGAACGCCGGTGCCGAGAAACAGAAACTGTTCCCCACGGACATCGGTATGGTGGTGAACGACTTCCTCGTGGAACATTTCCCCACCGTGGTGGATCTGAATTTCACGGCCAAAGTGGAGGAGGAGTTCGACGTGATCGCCGAAGGCAAAGAGAATTGGCGCGAGATGATCGCCCGCTTCTACAAGCCCTTCCACGAAACGATCGGCACCGTGCAGGAAACAGCCGAACGCGCCACAGGATCCCGCGAACTGGGAATGGATCCCGTCAGCGGCAAACCGATCATCGCGCGCATCGGTCGCTTCGGTCCCATGATCCAGATCGGCACCGTGGAAGATGAGGAGAAGCCGCGCTTCGCCAGCCTGCGCAAAGACCAGAGCATCCAGTCCATCACCCTACAAGAGGCGCTCGACCTATTCAAGCTGCCACGCACCTTGGGCGAAAGCAATGGTGAAGTGGTCACTGTGGGCATCGGTCGCTTCGGCCCCTACGTACGGCTCGGTGCCACGTATGCGAGCCTGACGCCGGAAGATGATCCATTGGAGATCGATCTGCGCCGCGCCGTGGAACTGGTGGACCTGAAGAAGATCGCCAATGCCACCCGTGACCTGGGCGAACATAAAGGGGAGATGATCGTGCAGGGTCGCGGCCGTTTCGGCCCCTTCGTGAAATTCGGAAAGACCTACGCCAACATTCCCAAAGCCGAGGATCCTTCAACGGTCACCTTCGAACGGGCCGTGGAACTCGTGGAAGCGAAACTCGCCGGTGCCCGCCAGAACATTCTCAAGGAATTCGAGGGGTCGGAGATCCAGATCCTCGCCGGTCGTTATGGTCCCTACATCACCGACGGTGCCAAGAACGCCAACGTGCCAAAGGAGAAACAACCCGAAGAGGTGACCCTGGAAGAAGCCACCGCCTTGCTGGCCGCAGCGCCCGAACGGAAGGGAGGCAAGAAGGGGCGCCGAGGTGCCGCGAAAGCAGCGCCAGCCAAGAAGGCCGCGAAAAAGGCAGCACCAAAGAAGGCCGCCAAGAAAGCAGCCAAGAAGGCCGCGAAGAAGGCCCCCAAAGCCTGATGACCTAGCCCTGCGCCCCCGTAGCGTCGACCCGTAGGGTCGACCCATAGTGGACGAGGCAAAGTCGACCATCCGGCTGAACAATTTTCCGATCTGCAGCCGAGCCTCTAGGGTTGCCAACACCATTTTGTGGGCATCCGCTGCGAAGTGGATGCCCACTTCCTTTTTACACCTCGGACCTTCGTGCGGCACCGAGCGAACGATCCGTATGGACATCAGCATCTACTTCAAGCCCAGCGAACGCTTCGGGCAGTCGCGTCCCGAATGGCCCGCCAACAGCATCGGCGATAGTGTGCTGACACACATGGCGGGCAAGGATTTCCCTTCCATCGAAGGGGCGCAGATCGCCTTCTTCGGGCTGATGGATGACCCCGGACACGCACGTCCACGCGGGGTGGTGCATGCTCCCGATGCCGTGCGCGACGAGCTGTACCGCCTCTTCATGCCCAACGGTAACTTCGCCATGGTGGACCTCGGCGACATCCATCCCGGTGCCAGTGCGGCCGATACACAGCACGCCGTTTCGGAGACCATCGCCGAACTGATCCGCATGAACATCGTGCCCATCATGATCGGTGGAGGGCAGGGGCACACCTTCTCCCAATACCTCGCCTACGAGAAGCTGGAACGTACCGCCAACTTGGTCTGTGTGGATGCCCGTTTCGATCTGGGTGATCCGGGCCAGGGCCTCGCCGAAAGCAGCTACCTCAGCCACATCGTCCTGCGCCAACCGAACTACCTGTTCAACTACAGCAACCTCGGGTTCCAGACCTACCTCGTGGACCAGCCGGGCATCGAGCTCATGGACAAACTCTTCTTCGATGCGCACCGTCTCGGCGAACTCCGCTCTACCATGGCCGATGCCGAACCCGTTATGCGCAACGGCGATACGCTCAGCGTAGACATGACCAGTGTGCGCCGCAGCGATGCACCGGGCACCAGCCGCCCAGGCCCGAACGGCTTCCATGGAGAAGAGATCTGCCAGTTGATGCGCTATGCCGGTGTCAGCGAGAAGATCACCTCGGTGGGGATCTATGAACTGGACCCCACGATGGACCAGGATAGCACCACCGCACAGCTCGCGGCCCAAATGGTATGGTGTTTCCTGGATGGGTTCCGCAGCCGCACCAACGACCTGCCTTGGCTGGACCGTAAACGCTTCACCCGCTTCCGTATCCCCATCCGCGGCCACGAGCAGGAACTGGTCTTTTACAAGAGCACGGTAAGTGACCGATGGTGGATGGACATCCCCTACAAGGCCGAACAGGAGGCAAGATTCGAACGTCACCACCTGGTTCCATGCTCGTATTCCGACTACCGGATGGCCTGTCGCGAAGAGGTCCCGGACCGCTGGTGGCGCACCTTCCAGAAGCTTTCCTAGTACGCCAGAACCGCCTGCTGATCGGCTTGGGAACCCTATTCCGCGGTTTCGATCCGGTAGTTGGTCGGATCGGAATGTTGTTATATTGGCCCCGGTTCTGAGCAAAGGACCCTTGGGATATGTCGTCCCACGAAGGCGGAAAAGAACGAAACACGAATGAGGGGGATACTTACCGCAGTTGTCGGTTTGTGCGTCGCTGGTGCAGCTCTCGCCCAGCAAGATCCGCAACTGACCCAATACATGTTCGACAGGATATCCATCAACCCTGCCGTCGCGGGCACCAGTGGCCAGATCTGTGCCACAGGTTTCTTCCGCCAGCAATGGTCGGGGTTCGAGGGGGCTCCCAAGACGGGCTTATTCAATGCCCAGATGCCGATCTCCAAGATCAGCAGCGGCGTGGGCATCAGTGTCTACCTCGATGAGCTCGGCCAGCAGAAGAGCAACTTCGCACGCCTCAGCTATTCCTTTCACCGCAAGATCGGTCCTGGGACCCTCGGCATCGGCCTCAGCGCCGGTCTGATCTCCCACTCCTTGGGCAATAACTGGATCGCCCGAGATAACGTCGCCGACGATACCGCCATCCCCAACAACGGCCAAAGCGATTCCGGCTTCGACCTCGGTGCTGGTCTCTACTACACCAGCCCCACGTTCTGGATAGGCCTCAGCAGCACCCACCTTGGCGAACCTGAGCTGGACGACGTGAGCATCAAGGCGGTGCGCCACTACTTCGTGCAGGCCGGTTATGACTGGAAGATCGGTGGAAACCAAAAGTATGTGCTTCAGCCTTCTACCTTGATCAAGAGCGACGGAACCTCTACCCAAGTGGACCTCACCGCCACCTTCCTCTATAATAACCAGGTCTGGCTCGGCGTTTCGTACCGGACGGAGGATGCCATCGCGCCGCTTATCGGCTACCAGATGGCGACCGGCAAAGACAAGAAGAGCATGCTGAAGATCGGTTACAGCTACGATGTGACCACTTCGCAACTGAAGAACTACAGCAGTGGCAGCCATGAGATCATGGTGAACTACTGCTTCCTCCTGGTGCCGAAACCGGATCTCCAGATCTACAAGAACGTCCGTTTCCTCTAAGCGACCGAAACCAAGTAACCCCAACTGCCGTAATCAGCCTTGTCTAAAGCGTGTCGCTTACCCGTACACACCAGGATAAGGTTCCCTGCAAGGAACGATCGGAACGGCAAAACAGGAAGAACATGGAACGTCCCATAGTGTATCTCTGCGCCATTGGCTTGCTGGCTAGCTGTGGCGGTGGCGGCCAGGGGCAGCTCATCGGCGTACAAGGCCGACCCGGCTGGTATGATGTTGATCCTTACGGGATGAACTACATCCCCATGGGCTCCTACGTCATGGGTCCTAGCGACCAAGATGTGCCGTACGCCTCGGTGAGCAAGAGCAAGACCGTGTCGGTCCAGGCTTTCTACATCGACCAAACGGAGATCACCAACAACGAGTATCGGCAGTTCGTGTACTACGTGCGTGATTCCATCGCCAAGCGTATCCTGGGCGATGAGGACATCGGAGAGCACGTGATCACAGAGGACGAGTTCGGCGAAGAGATCGATCCACCGATCATCAACTGGCGCGAGCGGATCAACTGGTACGGAGACGAAGAGCGTGAAGCCCTTGCCGACATGTTCCTCAGCGCAAGCGAACAGTTCTACCGCCGCAAGGAGGTGGATACCCGCAAGCTGATGTTCGAGTACTACTGGATCGACCTGAAAGAGGCCGCCCGCAAAGCGAACAACGCCCGTGACCTGGATCTGAGCTACACCAACGTGAAGGGCCAGAACAACGCCATCCGTGGGCACAGCGATCGTTCCAAGTTCATCATCAAGGAGATCATCAACGTGTATCCGGATACCCTCGTTTGGGTCCACGATTTCACCTACTCCTTCAACGAGCCGATGACCGAGAACTACTTCTGGCATCCGGCTTACGATGAGTATCCGCTCGTGGGCGTTACCTGGCAGCAGGCCAATGCCTTCAACGTGTGGCGCACACAGCTCATGAACTCGTGGCTGAACGAGAACGGCGATGCCTTCATCAACCGTTTCCGTCTCCCTACGGAGGCTGAGTGGGAATACGCCTCGCGCGGTGGTTTGGATCAGGCTCCTTACCCGTGGGGTGGCCCGTATGTGCGTAACCGCCAAGGTTGCTTCCTGGGTAACTTCAAGCCCCTGCACGGCAACTACGTGGATGACGGCGGATTCCACACCGTACCTGTGAACAGCTACACGCCGAACGATTACGGCCTGTACCAGATGTCCGGCAACGTGGCCGAGTGGACGAGCACCGCGTTCGATGAGAGCGTGTACGACTTCGACCACGACCTGAACCCTGAATACAGCTACGATGCCCTCATGAACGATCCCCCTTCGCTCAAGCGCAAGGTGATCCGTGGCGGCTCGTGGAAGGATATCGGGTATTACATGCAGACCGGCACGCGGAGCTACGAATACCAAGATACCACCAAGGCCTACATCGGCTTCCGCTCGGTGATGACCTTCCTGGGCCGCGGCAAAGCCGTGCAGGCCGAGGACCTCTAGACGTTGGAATCAACGGCCGTTACGGAACCAGGACGGTCGCATTCATAAAGAACCAGACGAATTCTCTCAGAACCTTAAAACGCAAGGACGAACGATGAAACCAGGGAGCAAGAAGTGGAAGAACTTCATGGCCAAGTTGTACGGGATCGGTGCAGCGGTCGTGATCATAGGCGCGTTGTTCAAGATCCAACACTGGCCGTTCGCGAGCTTTTTCTTGATCATAGGCCTCAGTACCGAGGCCATCATCTTCTTCTTTTCGGCATTCGAACCACCACATGAGGATCCCGATTGGAGCTTGGTATACCCCGAGCTGGCAACAGGAGAGCGTGCTGAAGGCGAAGAGTTCAAGAAAGAGGACCAGCGCTCCATCACCGAGCAGTTGGACGATATGCTCGAAAGCGCCAAGATCGAACCGGAACTGATCGCCAGTCTTGGTGACGGCATGCGCTCCTTGAGCGACCAAGCCAAGCAGATGGGCGAGATCTCCGGTGCGGCAGCGGCTACGGGCGAATACGCCAGCAGCTTGAAAGATGCTAGCGCCAAAGTGACCAGCCTCAGCGACAGCTATGCCAAGGCTAGCGAAAGCCTCGTGGGCCTCACCAACAACGTGGACGCCGGCCGCAACGCTGGCGAAAGCCTCCAGAAGATGAGCGCCAACCTCACCGCGCTCAACGAGATGTACGAGATGCAACTCCGCGGAAGCCGCGAGAAGCTCGAGGCCGCCAACCAGATGTTCGAAGGAATGGGCGAAATGCTCACCAACCTCCGCAACTCGGTGGACGATACCAAGCGCTACAAAGAGAACATCGCGGAACTCAGCGACAACCTCGCCAAACTGAACACGGTGTACGGCAACATGCTGGCCGCCATGACGGTACGCGGCTGATCCTCTTCACAACGGGACCTAGGAACCAGTAAAATACCTGTTGGAACGAAATGGCAAGCGGGAAACAGTCGCCTAGACAGGCGATGATCAATATGATGTACTTGGTACTGACAGCGCTTCTGGCGATGAACGTATCCAAGGAGATCCTGGACAGCTTCATCACCGTGAACAACGGTCTGGAGAACACCAAGCTCTCGCTCAACGACAAGATGAACGCTCAGTACAAGAGCTTCGAGGGTTTTGCGAGTGAGAACGCGGCGAAATATGGTGCAGCTTGGAACGAAGCTAAGAAGATCAAGACCGCCGGTGCGGAGATCATCGCGTACATCGACTCCATCAAGGCAGCAGCCATCATTGAAGCCGAAGGCTGGCCCAGGGATAGTGTGGTGCTTGGCGATGGCCGCATCGTGGACCTCGCCAAAGTGACCAAGAAGGACAGCCACGACGAACTGACCAACTTGATGATCGGTGGTGAACCGGCTACCCCGAAGGATGGTCCGATGTCGGCAACTGACCTGAAGAACAAACTGGAGGCTTTCCGTGAATTGGTGAAGAACAGCCGGAAGGACGACAAGGAACTGTCCGCCTCGATGGACCGAGTGTTCAACTTCGAGAACCGGAAAGATGCTTCAGGCACCGACAACAACTGGCAGAGCATCAACTTCTACCACGTTCCATTGGCAGCCGGTATCACCATCCTCAGCAAACTGCAAGCGGATGTCCGCAACGCGGAAGGTGAAGTGGTGAAGCGTATGATGGATGCCGTGGAAGGGAAGAGCTTCAAGTTCAACAAGCTCACCACCATCGTGAAGCCACTGAGCAGTTACGTTACTGTAGGAAGTAAGTACACGGCGGAGATCTTCCTCGGTGCTTATGACGACCAGAACGCTCCTGAAGTATTCATCGCTGGTCCCGGCGCAACGGTTGATACTGTAGCGAAGAAGATCAACGGTGAAGCCATCAAACTGCCGATGAACGGCGCCAAGGCTATGCTTGAACGTGTAGCCGGCGGTGCTGGTCTGCAGACGGTGCGCGGTATCATCAAGTTCAAACCTGTTGGTGGTGAGGAGACTGTCGAAGTGTTCGAAACTACTTACGAGGTGGCCGCTCCTTCCTTGGTCGTGAGCCCTACCAAGATGAACGTGTTCTACCGTGGTGTGGATAACCCGGTGAGCGTAAGCGTATCGGGCTACAGCAACAAGGACATCTCGGCCACTGCCACGAACGGTACGCTGACCAAGTCCGCTGATGGCTACATCATGCGCCCAGGCAAGGAGGCCGAGGCTTCCATTGGAGCTACAGTGACCAACCCTGATGGCACGAAGAAGCCGATGCCTGGTATGAAGTTCCGCGTGAAGAACGTGCCGAACCCGCGCCCCTATTTCGCTGGAAAGAGCGTGGACGACGAGACGATCAAGAAACCCGAACTCACCGCTGCGGCTGGTGTGATCGCCAAGATGATCGACTTCGAGTTCGACCTGAAGTTCGAGATCGTGGGCTACAAGGTGACCATGATCGTAGGCGGAACGCCGATCGAGAAGATCACCAATGGCGCTGCCGTTAGCGGCGATATGAAGGAGATGTTCCAGAAGGCAAAACCTGGCCAGAAGGTGTACATCGAACAGATCAAAGCGCGTGGTCCGGATGGTACTACGCGTAACCTTGGATCTCTTTCGTTCAAAGTGGTTTGACCCGAAATCTCCATGACAATGATGAGGACCTGCAAGAACATCCTGACCACAGCTGCGGTAGCAGTGATCGGGCTCTGCTCCACGACGGAAGTCGCGGCACAGACCGTGCTCGATGGTGCCTACATCAAGGAGCATACGAAGACCAAACGCGTGGTGCCGTACACCCATATCCGCGAGGCGGATGTGATGTGGGCGCGTCGCGTGTGGCGTACGATCGACCTGCGGGAGAAGATGAACCACCCGTTGTATTTCCCAACGGAGGCCATCAACGACCGCAAGAGCTTGTTCGATGTTATCCGCCAAGGGTTGATGACCGATGGCTCCATCACAGCCTATGATCCGGGACCGCTCTTGGATGATGATGAGTTCAAGAAGCCGTTGCTGACAACGGACCTCAAGGACCTCTTCACCCGCATGGATACCCAGTACACAGAGAATCTGGAGACCGGTGAGTTGGAGCCTGTGGTGCAAGAGATCACCCTGGAGAGCGCCGACATCAAGATGTACCGCTTGAAAGAGGATTGGATCTTCGACAAGCAGCGCAGCACGATGGACATCCGCATCCTGGGTATCGCGCCAATGCGCGAGATCAAAGGGGATGACGGTGAGATCCGTGGTTATGCGCCGATCTTCTGGTTGTATTACCCCGAGTGCCGTTATGTGTTCGCGAACTGGGATGCTTTCAACCGGGAGAACGATTCGGAACGCCGAAGCTTCGAGGATATCTTCTGGAAGCGCCAGTTCAGCAGCTACATCACCAAGTGGAGCAACGTGTACGACCGTGGTATCAACGAGTACAAGACCGGTCTGGATGCGTTGTTGGAAGGGGAGGAGATCAAGCAGTCATTGTTCGAGTTCGAGCACGATCTCTGGAACTTCTGACCCGTTAGCGCACATTTGAAAGACCCCCGGATCTTCCGGGGGTCTTCTTTTTCCGGTCTCCCGTACTTTTGCGCGCCCGTTCGCCAAAAAGCATAAGCAAAGGCGAGCTTTTTCAGCCCATTCAGCCCGATGATCACCGTTCAAGGTCTTACACTACACTTCGGTCAACGGCCGATGTTCGACGATATCTCGTTCTTCATCGGTAGCGAGGATCGCATCGGATTGGTAGGCCGCAACGGGGCGGGGAAAAGCACCCTGCTGAAGATCATGGCCGGCCAGCAGCCGTACGACAAGGGCACGATCGGCAAGCCGAAGGAGCTCACGATGGGTTATCTCCCCCAGGAGATGGCCCACAACCTCACCCTCACACCTTGGCAGGTGGCAGAGAAGGCGTTCGAGGAGGCGGTCGCCCTCAACGCATCGTTGGAGCGTATCGAGAAGGACCTGGAGAAAGCAACGACCGACGAAGAGGCGATGGAACTGGCAACGTTGCTGGCCCATGCCCACGAGCGCCTGAACGCGATCGGCGCGGCCGACCACGATATGCAGATCGAACGGATGTTGAAAGGCATCGGCTTCGTGGAGAAGGACATGCACCGCGTCATGAGCGAGCTCAGCGGTGGTTGGCGTATGCGCGCCGAGCTGGCTCGTCTGCTCTTGATGCAGCCCGACCTGCTGCTGCTGGATGAGCCTACGAACCACTTGGATCTCCCCGCGATCCAATGGCTGGAGGATCTGCTGCGCGCCTATCCCGCAGCGCTGGTCCTGATCTCACACGATAAAACGTTCTTGGATCGCCTCACCAAGCGCACGTTGGAAGTGGCCGGTGGAAAGATCATCGATCGCAAAGTGCCATGGACGCAGTACGTGGAGCTGCGCAAGGTGGAACGCGAACAACAAGCGTCCGCCGCGAAGGATCAGCAGCGCTACATCAAGGAGACCACCGACCTGATCAACAAGTTCCGGGCGAAGGCGAGTAAAGCGGCGTTCGCGCAAAGCTTGATCACCAAGTTGGATAAGCTGGAGCGGATCGAGGTGGACGATGAGGACCTGCGCAAGATGTTGGTGAAGTTCCCCCCAGCTCCATCCAGCGGCAAGATCGTGGCCGAGGTGAAAGGGGTGAGCAAGGCATACCCGGATAAGAACCGACCGGGAGAGGTGAAGCAGATCTTCAGCAACGCCGAGCTCACCATCGCGAAAGGCGAACACCTCGCGCTCGTTGGTGCCAACGGAACGGGCAAGTCCACGCTGGTGCGGATGATCATGAACGAAGAGCCCTACGAAGGCGAGATCCGCTTGGGGCACAACGTGATCATCGGCTACTACGCGCAGGATATGCCGGAACGCATGCCGCCGCAGAACACCGTGATGGAGACCGCCGAGTACGCAGCGAGCGAAGAGAACCGTTTGCGTGTGCGTGCCATGCTCGGTGCGTTCATGTTCAGCGGAGAGGATGTGGACAAGAAGGTGAAGGTGCTGAGCGGTGGAGAGCGCGCGCGCCTCGCCTTGTGCTGCATGCTCTTGAAGCCATTGAACTTCTTGATCCTTGACGAACCAACACACCACTTGGACATCCAGAGCAAGGACGTGCTGAAGGAAGCGCTGAAGAACTACGAAGGAGCCTTCCTGCTGGTGAGCCACGATCGTGATTTCCTCACGGGGTTGACGACACGCCTGCTGGAGCTTGATGACTTCCGCATCCGCGATCAGCACATGGACATCCTCGAGTTGATCGAGAAGCGCAAAGCGCTGCAAGGAGCGGACATCGGGAAGTCCAGCGCGGCACAAGCGAAGACGCCCAAGTCCGAGAAGTCTTCCGACCAACGCGACAAACGCGACCGGGACAAGGAACGGCGCAAAGCACAGAACACCGTGGAGCGATTGGAGAAGCAACTCGCGGATCTGGAGAAGCAGGAGAAGGAGCTGCAGGCTGAAGTGATGAAGGGCAGCATGCCTGCGGAGCAACTTCAGAAGGGCTACACACGGCTTGGGGATCTTGCACAGAACATCGCCAAGGTGATGGAAGAGTGGGAGAGCGCTTCCGCAGAATTACAGGCGTTGACCGCGGAGGTCTGACCGCGATCCATTCCGTTCGCGCCGTTACGCGCGGGGCCATCGTGCATTCTTCGTTCGGAGGCATCCTCCATGCTTCCCTCGAAACACCGCACCGCACATGGCTTCTGGAAGCATGCCCCCCAGGCAGAAGATGATCAACATGATGTACCTCGTGCTCACTGCGATCCTCGCGCTGAACGTGAGCAAGGAGGTGCTTGATGCGTTCGCCATCATGGATGCTGAGCTCGTGCGTAGCGAACGCGCACATGAACAACGCTCGGCCGTGGAGTACGCCGTGTTCGCCGATGCGGCCAAGCGCTTCCCGGAGAAGTTCGAAGCCCCGCACCAACGCGCCCAACGCGTGAAACAACAAGCTGATTCATTGGTGCAGCACATCCAACGCATCAAAGGCGAGCTGATCGCTGAAGCGGATGGATTGCCGCTAACCGCCGTCCGTGGCGCGGATGCGGATGGTCGGGATACGTTGCGTGCGTTGCTCGCATTGGATGCGAAAGATGATCGCGAAGCGCTCACACGGGTGATGGTGGGCAGCGAACCATCTACACCCACGCAGACCGCTGGCGGTGCCTATGATCTACGCGTACGCATCGGTGCCTTCCGCGATTCGTTGAAGACATTGGTGAGCGGACCACAGGGGAACGAACTCTCCGCAGCGTTGGATGTGCTCTTCGACTTCCGCGATCGGCGCGATGCTTCCGGAACGATGAACAACTGGGAGTCCACCAACTTCTACGATGTTCCGCTCGCGGCCGGTGTGGCCACGTTGAGCAAGTTGCAGGCCGACATCCGCAGCTCGGAGAACGACGTGGTGAAATGGCTTTATCGCCAAGTGGAATCCAAGGATTACAAGTTCGGCACGTTGATGAGCGCCGTGGTACCACAAAGCCCGTTGGTGATGGCCGGTGACAGTTTCCGCGCCGATGTGTTCCTCGCAGCTTACGATCCGAAGAACCGGCCGACGGTGACCGTGGATGGCGCTTCCCCGCTCGCGATCGGCAGCGATGGGAAGGCCAAATTGCGTTTGCGTGGTGATCAAGTGGGAGAGCATGAAGTGAAGGGCATCATCAAATTCGAAGGTCCGAACGGTCCAGAAGAAGTGGCCTACAGCACCACCTATCAGGTGATGGCCCCGCTGCTCGTGGCCTCGCCCACCAAGATGAACGTGCTCTACCGCGGGGTGGAGAACCCCATCGACCTCTCCGTACCCGGTGTGCCTGCTGAACGTGTGCAAGCCACCATTTCCACGGGGCGGATCGCGCGTTCCGGAAATTCCTGGATCGCGACGGGCATGACCGGTAGCACAGCAGAGGTAAGCGCTGTGGTCGCGCTTCCTGACGGAGGTAGTCGACGTATCGGGCCGGTGAACTTCCGGGTGAAGGATCTGCCGCCACCGAGCGCGATCATTTCCGGGGTCGATCCCACCTTAACGAAGGTCTCGAAGAACAAGCTGTGCGCTGCACCCGGCCTGTTGGCGAAGGCCCTCGGTTCGGAATTCGGCGATACATGGCAGGTCATCTCCTACGAGTTCACCCTGGTGCGCAATGGACAAAGCCCGATCGTGAAACCCGGAAGCGGCAATGAGTTCACCGCGGACATCAAGACCATCCTCTGCAAGCTCCGGACAGGTGACCAGATCTACTTCGAGAACATCAAAGGCAAACTGGCGAATGGGCAAGGCACGCCCCGGAATTTGGCCCCGGTAGCGATCAAGGTGCAATAAGAATGACCGGTTTCCCGAAAAGATGACTATCTTCGCCGCCCATTGCGGGGTGGAGCAGATGGTAGCTCGTCGGGCTCATAACCCGAAGGCCGTAGGTTCGAGTCCTACCCCCGCTACTACGTTTGATTAGAAGGCCCTGAAGTTCAGGGCCTTCTGCATTTGGTGAAACGGTCTTGTGCCAAGAAGGTGACAAAGTTGATTCCAACACCGTCAAATTTCGTTCATGATGGCTGAGATTTTTTCGCATGGAGTTTGGAATCCCGGTTCGAAGAAGCGAGAAACAGAGCCCTCTACCCTTAGGTGATGCTCGCAGGCGAGTAAATAGGTGTAGTCGCACGGTTCACTATGATGATGGAACGGTTGGGATGCACTGTTTAGGTAGAACAGTGGATAAAGGGGTGGTAGAGGTAGTGCATCCGTTGCTGGGTGATCCGAGGATTAACGGATCAAGTCCATGACGGTCATGGCACCACAACCCTCCTTGTTGAGGACGTGCGTACCGAAAAGTAGCCAAGGGCGCCGCCGCTGATGTTGCTTACCGGGTCGGCCGGTGTGGAAGCATTGTCGACGTTCTGGGCCATGGAGAAGAAGTACTGGTAGACATCTGGCGCGATGTATCCCGGCCCAAATTCGGCTGGGTCGGGCCATACCCAATAGGCTGATTTGTCCCGGCCAGCTACTGCGGCACTGGACTGCCGCTGATGATCCTTGCGCGCACCCTACATTGTGGCCAGTGGCTTGACAAATAAGCCGACAAGTAAGGGGCCAAATGAAATGAGCAGTCTCAATCAACCAGCGCGATATCTCTTAGGCACGACCTTGCCCGGTGGATGGTATGTAAAGACGCACATCCCATCACCACTGGCGGTCGCGGGCGGTAGCTTTTCCGAAACATATGTTGTTGAGCGAGAAGGCAGCATTGCCCTTCTGAAGGCGATTGACCTGTCTATCGCACTATCTGCTGCTGATCCAATCCAAGAACTCGCGTATCTCACTCGGACATACGAGTTCGAGAAAAGCCTACTTGAACTCTGCAAGTCAGCTCGCTTGACCAAGATTGTGAACATTCTGGACAGCGGAAACCTAGTGCCACAGGCAGGCGGGATCATTCCTGTGCCCTACTTCATCCTTGAGTACGCAGATGACAATGTGGAAGCCAAAATCGATCACGATAGTCGCTTGAACACAGCATGGCTCCTGCGGATCTTGCACAATGCGACCGTCGCTCTCTGGCAACTGCACAAGGAACAGGTTGCGCATCGGGGGTTGCGTGCGTCGGCGGTCCTCGAATTCGGACAGTCGCTCTATAAGCTCACAGATCTGGGAGGTGCGAGCATGAAGGGATTGGAGAATCCTACTGAAAGTCGCGGCGGCTTGGTGCTAGATCCAGCCTATGCAACACCCGAGATGCTCTATGGATTGGAGGAGAAGGAATGGATGTTCAAGCACCAAGCCGCCGACATCTATGCCCTAGGGAATTTCATGTTCTTTCTGTTCACCCAAACAACCTTCACAGGTTGGATGACCTTCTACCTCAACGAAGCCCATCGTTGGAATGCTTGGAAGGGAACCTTTGCTGAAGTGCTCCCATATTTAGTGGAGGCATACGATACGGCAGTG
>DLGQ01000039.1 GCA_002482775.1 Flavobacteriales bacterium UBA7690
AAACGCCCCAACGAACCCGAGAACACCCTAGGCGTGCTGCGTGAGCTGCCTGCGGAGGTGAGCCTGGACCAGGTGCAGCACATGGTGGCCGCATTCCCCATCGCCGTTGGACTGACCGCGTGGTTGGCCCTGGCCAAGATCCATCTCAACTCCATCATCATGACCACCACAGGCACACTCCTCGTCGGCACCGGTGTCTACTTCTTCAGCGCCCTTTCCCCCGCCGCTACACCGGCTGCAGCGAGCACACCCGAACCCGCCGTGGTGCTGGAGATGCCCGCTGCCGAAGTGGTGCTGGAAGAGCCTGCTGTGGTATTGGAGCTTCCGCCTGCGAAGCGCGCTGCTCCTGCGCCGAAACAAGAACCGAAGACAGAGATCGCGTGTACCGTGCTCCCCACCGAAGACAGCACCGCACAGGATGATGGCGCAGTGGCGTATGCGGGCGCACCGGCTTTCCCAGGTGCTCCAGCCTTTCCGGGCGTTCCACCGGCGGACCCGGTAGCCTCGATGGATCCGCTTTCTCCCGCGCAGCCGCGCACTCCCATCAACCGGCAACACAGCAACGAACGCTCGTTCGATCTGCGCGACTTCACCGGGATCACAATCGCCTCGAGCGTGGACGTGACGGTGGAGATCGGCGAGTTCAGCGTTAGCGCCACGGGCGATGTGGACATGCTGAACCAACTGGTCGTGACCAACGAAAGTGGCATGCTCATGGTCGGCTACGAGTACATCCGTGGCTCCTACAGGAATAAAGGATCGGTACACCTGCTGATCCGTATGCCGCGCGTGGATGATCTGGTGGTGGAAGGATCGGGCAGCATCAATGCGGAGAGGCTCGTACCCACCAGCAACCTGGACCTGAAAGTGCTCGGCTCCGGGAACATCCTGCTCGGGCGGGTAGATGGAGCAAGCAAGTTGCACATGTCGATCGAAGGTTCAGGCGGTGTACACATGGCCAACTTGATGAGCAGCGACCTGGTGAACATGACCATACTGGGGTCCGGTGGGGTCTACCTCACGAACGCAGTGCGCGTGGATGAATTCCATATCAACATGGAAGGTTCCGGGAACGTGGATTGTGGAAAGGCACGCGTCACGGGCACCACGCACATCAACCTGATCGGTAGCGGCAACGTGCAAATGGGCGGTGAGACGGGCCGTGTGGATGTGGTGCTGGAAGGTTCCGGTGATGTGAACGCGATGAACCTGAAAGCCCGCAATGGTGGCACGGTGAACGTGCTGGGTTCCGGTAACGCCCACGTGTACAGCGACGGCAAGTTGGAACTCACCACCAAGGGAACAGGCAGGATACATACTTCCGGGAGCGCCGGCCTCAAGGGGTCACGAGGGGTTGGAAGCGGGGCTGAATAAGCCTCCTCCGATCGGCCAAGAGCGGCCGCGCTCCCGGTTCCTTTTTCGGTACGTGGTTGATCAGGCCCGCTGGAACGTGAGGCGCAGGGTGGCACCTCCCTGTTCCTGATCGACCAGCTCGATGCCGCCGCCCATCGCCACCATCACGTCGCGAGCGATGGATAATCCCAATCCTGTACGTTGATCCGTTGTAGCCCCCACGGCGAACCGTTGGAACAAACGTTCACGCACCTGTGCATCGAAGCCTGCGCCATGATCGGCAATGGTCACGTTGACTTGGTGATCGGTCGATCCGCATCGCACATCGATGGTGCCTCCCGCTGGTGAATGGCGCACCGCGTTGGCCAGTACGTTCACCAAGGCCCATGTGGCACGGGCGGCATCGGCGATCACGAGCACTTCGGGGTCAACGGGGGTTTGCTCGAACCGGATGTGCTTCTGTTCGGCCGCTACGTGCACCACGGTGAGCGCGTCATGCACCAAACCCATCAGGCGCTGTGGACCAAGCTCCATCCGGATGCGGCCACTTTCCACCTGGGCCATATCCAACAGTTCGCTCACGATGCGCACGAGCCTTTGATGATCCTTCCGCAGATCGTTGATGATCGCCTTGTGTTCGTCACCGAGCGAAGTCGTTCGTTCCAATAGTCCAAGTCCGATATCGGTACTGGCGAGCGGGGTTTTCAACTCGTGGCTGATGGTGGCCAGGAAGTGGGTCTTCGCCTGATCGCGCTCTTGGAACGGCGTGATGTTATGCAAGGTGATCACCGTGCCGAGCGGACCGTTCGCACCGGTGATGGCGCTGCTCGCACTGGCGAAGTACTGCTCCTTGCCATCGACCACGATCTTCATCGGCGCTCCGGATCGGTCATTCAGCACATGGCGGAGCAGGTCATTGTTGGCCGCCATCTCCACCGCTGAACGACCCGATATATCCTCCTTCAAGCCAAGCAGGTCCATGGCTTGGCGATTGATGAAGAGGATGCGCCCCTGCTCGTCCAAGCCGATGCTCGCATCCTCCAGCGAATTGATCACGGCCTCGGCACGCGCCTTCTCTTCCATCACCCGTGCGAGGTTGCTGCTCTGCCACCGCTCCAGTTCACCCGCCATGGTATTGAAGCGATCGGCCATGTGGCTGAACTCACTGCCATCCTGCACCACCACACGTTCCGCGTACCGCCCTTGTGCAATGCGATCGATCCCTTCCGTGAGCTTCCGGATGGGATCCGCCAAGCGTTCTGGAAGGCTGAGGAAAAGCGTGAAGGCGATCAAGAAGCAGAGCGTGCCGGCGATGCTGATCCAGGTGAAGGCGGTCTCCGCCCTGAGTTCCGCAGCGTTCGCCTTGCGCTCGATCGCCGCTCGATTGATCTCGATGATCGCATGCAGATCACCGCGCACAGCACGCAATTGGGCAGGATCATCCGGCGTGGATACGAAGCGTTCGATGGACCGTCCGAGGTGCTGCGATAGTTCCTCTTCCCCCGGTTCGGTGATGTTCTTGTTCTGCAACGCGAGTTGTGCACGTAACACATCCACGGCGATCGGCGCAGCATCCACGGCTTCCAGCATCGCCTGTGCATAACTGATGCTGTTGTAGTTGGCCTTGAGCACATCGCGCGTCCCGGTGCGCAGGTTCCAGATGGTGGCCAACGCGATGGTCGCCAGCACCAACACCAGGAAGGTGATGAGCCCGAGCCACAGCGTGAGGCGTGTTTTGATCCTCATGACAGGATCACCAGATCCACATCGTTCGTGGAGAGCGCGGTGAGCAGTTGGTTGAACACGCTGGTCTTGAGGATCACATGGAAGAGCTTCAAATGCGGCTTACCGATGCAGACGGTGGTGATGCGTTTCTCCTTGACCACTTGTAGGATGGCCGCACCGATGTCCGCCCGGTCCAAATTGAGCACTTTCGCCGGAAGAAAGCCCAGCACAGGCCGTGCGCCCGACCGTTGATCCGTGCTTTGCGCTTGGATCACCTCCCCTCCCAGCTCCGTGGCCAGTTGGAAATTCTGTAGCAGGAAGCGCTGTTTGTCCAACGGGATCTTGTCCAGCGCTTCGCTCGGCGTTTGCACATAGAGCACCGTCCAGTCACTGTGGTAGTAGTTCGCCAGGCGGGCCGTCTTGCGGATGATCTTGCGCGCCACATCCGCATTGCTGCTGATGCATGCGAGAAAGTGCTCGTGGCGCAATTGCTTGGGCCGTTCCACTTCCGCTTCCACCTTGCGTTCCACCTGACCGGCCACTTCCTTCAGTGCCAGCTCGCGCAGTTGCAGGATCTTGTCCGGCTGGAAGAAATTGCGCAAGGCCGTCTCCACTTTCGCCCGGTCGTAGATCTTGCCCTCCTTCATCCGGGTGATCAGTTCCTCGGCGGTGAGGTCGATGTTCACCACTTCATCCGCCCGTTGCAGGAAACTGTCGGACACACGTTCGCTCACCTCCACGCCGGTGATCCGTTGCACCTCGTCGTTGATGCTCTCGATGTGCTGGATGTTCACCGCCGTGATCACGTTGATCCCGTTGTCCAGCAGTTCCAGGATGTCCTGCCAACGCTTGGCGTGCTTGCTTCCCGGCACGTTGCTATGCGCCAGTTCATCCACGACCACCCATGAAGGATGGAGCAACAACGTCGCGTTCAGGTCGAACTCATCGAGCCGCTTGCCTTTGTAGAACACTTCGCGTCGCGGGATCACCGGTAGTCCTTCCAACAACGCGTGGGTCTCGGCACGGTTGTGCGTTTCGATGTAGCCTACCTGGATGTTCACGCCCTGGTCCAACAACCGGTGGGCTTCTTCCAACATGCGGTAGCTCTTTCCCACACCCGCGCTCATGCCGATGTAGACCTTCAGCCGGCCTCGTGGGGAGGTCGCCTGAAGCAAGGGGTTCGTGCCGTCGGAAGCGATCACGGCAAGGTGATGCAGAGCGAAGCGGTGAAAAAGGTGTTGCTGGTGGTGGCCTTGCCATCGGCATCCACGAAGATCTTGTCCTCGCTGTTCAGGCTGCGCGCCTCGATCCGCCACAACACGTTCTGTGTGACCCACCGATCGAAGTTGAGCGAATAGCCCAAGGTGGTGAACCCGTTCGGTGTGCCGGTGGCGATGATGACACCCTTCTCATCCTGGTAGTATTCCACACGCGCGGCGAGGTAGCTCTTGTCGCCAAGTTTGTACCGCGGGATCACGATCGGGGTGACCCAGGTGCTGCTGCCTGCCTGTCCGGTAGGCAGGCTGTCGCCACTGGCTGCTTGTTCCATGCCGATGTCGCAACCCACGATCACACCGAAACGCTCGGTCACTTGCAGTTGTGCATAGAGGTTGTTGAAGATGCGCGACTGGCTCACGGTATCGGGCTTGTCGTTGCCGATGAAGGTGCTCCAGTTCAGCGTGGTCTTGCTGTTCGGCTTGTAGGTGAGTTGTGTTCCGAACGCGGGTGTGTTGTTGCCATCCACCCGGGCGATGCGCTGCCAGCCGTTGAGCAACAGGCCGCTCGCATACCACTTCTCGTTCTTGCTGGTGTAGCTCACACGGGCACCGGCTTCGTAGTAGGGTGTGTTGTCGGCCAGCATGCTGCGCGTGAGGTTCCAGCAGTCCTTGCCGATGGCGCTCTCGAAACCGATGTGACTGGGCATGATGCCTGCATCGAGCCAGAGGTTCCTGGTCTTGCTCAGCTTCACCCCGACGTTCGCTTCGAACACACTGCGCAACAATTCAGGCTCGGCAGCCAAGTTGTACTGTGGATATGTACCGGCCATCAGCGCGAGGTTGCCTCGCACGTTGTCCTTCGCGTAGGCCAACTTGATCATCCCGAGGTTCAGGTTCACCTCGTTGTGGCGGTTATGACTGTACACGAAGCCGGGGCGCAAATGATCGTCCGGTTGCGCGAGATCGAAGCTGTAGTAGGCTTCCGCGTAAGCGCTCAAGGTGATGGCGCTATCGAGTTGTTGCGCAGATGCGGAAAGAGAGAGGCCCAATACGGGCAGAAGAAAGAGGCGTTTCATTTGGTTGCGGCGTCCAGCGCCATGTTGAGTTCCAATACGTTCACCGTGGCAGGACCGAACAGGCCCAACAAAGGTCCGTCGGTATGTTCAATGATCAACTGATCCACGGCATCTTGTGGAAGACCACGGTTCGTTGCGACTCGCGCCGCTTGCACGTTCGCGGCCTTCACGCTCAGGTGCGGATCCAATCCACTGCCGCTGGCCGTGACCAGTTCAGCCGGGATGTCGGCCTTCTGTACACTTGGGTTGTGGACCATGAAGGTGTCGATGCGCGCCTGCAAGACGGCCAGGTAGTCGGCATTCGTTGGGCCTTTGTTGCTGCCTCCGGACCCGGCCGCGTTGTAGCCGACCACGCTGGGACGGCTCCAGAAGTATCCATCGTTGGTGAAAGACTGCGCAAGGTTCGTGTATTGCGTACCGCCGTCATGGTCCACCGTCTCGGCGTTACCACCATTCGGGGAGAGCTGCGCGATGCCTAGCAGTGTCAGCGTGTAAAGTCCGCTAAAGAACACCAAGCAGATAAGCGTCAGTTTCAATGCGGGAAAAATGTTCTGTTTCATGGTCGATCAGATGAAGAATGAAACCGCCATATCGATCAGTTTGATCCCGATGAACGGCACGATCAATCCACCGAGCCCATAGATCAAGAGGTTGCGGCGCAGGATAGCGGAGGCGCCAATGGGCTTGTACGCCACGCCTTTCAATGCGAGCGGGATCAAGGCAGGGATGATGAGCGCGTTGAAGATCACGGCGGAGAGGATCGCGCTTTCCGGACTGCTGAGCTGCATGATGTTCAACCCTTGCAACGCCGGGATGCTTGCGATGAAGAGCGCAGGTACGATGGCGAAGTATTTGGCCACATCGTTGGCGATGCTGAACGTGGTGAGCGTGCCGCGCGTCATCAACAGTTGCTTACCGATCTCCACGATCTCGATGAGCTTGGTGGGATCGTTGTCCAAGTCCACCATGTTGCCGGCTTCCTTGGCTGGCGCCGTGCCACTGTTCATGGCCACGCCGACATCCGCTTGCGCAAGTGCGGGCGCATCGTTCGTTCCGTCACCCATCATCGCCACGAGACGACCGCCCTGCTGCTCCTTCTTGATGTAGGCCATCTTGTCTTCGGGCGTGGCTTCGGCGATGTAGTCGTCCACACCGGCTTTGGCAGCGATGAACTTCGCTGTGAGCGGATTGTCGCCCGTGACCATCACCGTCTTCACGCCCATCTTCCGCAGGCGTTCGAAGCGCTCGCTGATTCCGGGTTTGATGATGTCCTGCAATTCGATGCAACCGATGATGCGATCGTTCTCGGCGACCACCAGCGGCGTTCCACCATTGCTGGCGATGCGCTTCACCTCGGCGTCCACATCGCTCGGCACCGTGTTGCCAGCACGTTCGGCCAACCTCTTCATCGCATCCTGCGCGCCTTTCCGGATACGTCGACCGTTGGGCATGTCCACACCACTGCTACGCGTTTCCGCCGTGAACTTGATCAGCTCGGCGCCCTCCAGAGAAAGCCCACGGGTGACATCCGCACCAGCAAGCTCCAGGATGCTCTTGCCCTCGGGTGTTTCGTCGGCCAGTGAACAGACCACACAGGAGCGGATGAACATGTTCCGATCAACGCCTGAAGCCGGATGGAAAGCCGTGGCCTTGCGGTTGCCGATGGTGATCGTGCCGGTCTTGTCCAGCAACAGCACGTCGATGTCGCCGGCCGTTTCCACCGCCTTGCCGCTCTTGGTGATCACGTTGGCCCGCAGCGCACGGTCCATGCCCGCGATGCCGATGGCGCTCAACAACCCACCGATCGTGGTGGGGATCAAGCACACGAAGAGTGAAACGAGCGCTGCGATGGTCACGGTGGCGTTCGCGTATCCCGCGAAAGGTTGCAGCGTGACGCATACGATGATGAACACCAGCGTGAAGCCCGCTAGCAGGATGGTCAAGGCGATCTCGTTCGGCGTCTTCTGTCGGCTGGCGCCTTCCACCAACGCGATCATGCGGTCCAGGAAACTCTCGCCAGGCTCGTTGGTCACGCGCACTTTCACGCGGTCGCTAAGCACTTTCGTGCCACCGGTAACGGAGCTTTTGTCGCCACCGGCTTCACGGATCACTGGCGCGCTTTCACCGGTGATCGCGCTCTCGTCGATGGTAGCAAGGCCCTCGATGATCTCTCCGTCGGTAGCGATCAGGTCACCGGCCTCGCAGACGAACACATCGCCTTTACGCAGCTCGCTGGATGACCGCGCCGTGATCTTGCCATCAGGTCCGACAACCTTCGCAGGTGTCTCTTCACGCGTCTTCCGCAATGAATTGGCCTGCGCCTTTCCGCGCGCTTCGGCGATCGCCTCAGCGAAGTTGGCGAAGAGCAACGTGAGGAAGAGCAGCAGGAATACAGCGACGTTGTAGCCCACGGAGCCTTGGTCCTGGCCACCGAAGAGCACCCAGAGCGTGACCACCCCCATCACTGCGGTGCCCACCTCCACGGTGAACATCACCGGGTTGCGTACCAGTTGGCGCGGATCCAATTTCACGAAGGACTGTTTCACAGCCTCCATGACCAGCGCGCGTTGAAAAAGCGAAGTCGGTTGTTGAGCGTTCATGGGATCAGAAGCTGAGGTATTCGGCGATGGGGCCCAGGGCGAGCGCCGGGAAGAACGAGAGTGCGGCCACGATGGCGATCACGGCGAACACCACCACGCCGAAGGTGCCGGTGTCCGTCTTCAAGGTGCCCGCGCTTTCCGGGATGTACTTCTTCTGCGCGAGCAAGCCAGCGATCGCCAGCGGCCCGATGATCGGCAGGAAGCGCGAGAGCAGCAGGATGATGCCCGTGCTGATGTTCCACCACGGTGTGTTGTCGCCGAGCCCTTCGAAGCCGCTGCCGTTGTTGGCAGCGCTACTGGTGAATTCGTAGAGCATCTCACTGAACCCGTGTGAACCCGGGTTGTTCAGCCAGGCGTGGTCCGGCGTGTGGGTGATGCCGTATGCCGCGAGCGCTGTGCCGGTGAGGATCAGGAACGGATGCAACAGCGCGATGATCATGGCGATCTTCATCTCACGCGCTTCCACTTTCTTGCCCATGAACTCCGGGGTACGGCCCACCATGAGCCCGCTGATGAACACCGCGAGGATGATGAAGACGTAGAAGTTGAGGATACCCACGCCACAGCCTCCATAGAACGCGTTGGTCATCATCGCCAACAGTTCGTTCATACCACTGAGTGGCATGGTACTATCGTGCATGGCGTTCACCGAACCGGTGCTGATCACCGTGGTCACGATGCTCCAGAAACCAGAAGCCGCTGCACCGAAGCGCACTTCCTTGCCTTCCATAGAACCGCTGCCCTGGTCGATGCCCATGGCCGTGATGTTCGGGTTGCCATTCACCTCCATGATGATGTTCGGTACGGCGAGCAACAGGAATCCGACGGTCATCACACCGAAGACCATCCACGCGAACCGTTTCCGTTTCAGGTAGAAGCCCATGGCGAAGACCATCGCAAAGGGGATGATCAACTGGCTTACCATCTCCACCATGTTGGTGAAGTAGCTCGGGTTCTCCAGCGGATGCGCACTGTTCGCTCCGTAGTAACCACCGCCGTTGGTGCCCAGGTGCTTGATCGCCACGAAACCCGCGACCGGTCCACGTGAGACTTGCACGCTGTCCCCTTGCAGGGTGACGATGCTGTCCTTGCCTTCGACGGTTTGGGGCGTCCCATTGAACATGAGCAGCACGGCCACCACCAAAGAGAGCGGAAGCAGCACGCGCGTCATGCTCTTCAGGAAGTAGTCGTAGAAGTTGCCGAGTTTGTTCGCGGTCCGCTGCTTCAGGGCATTGAAGACCATCGCTGCGGCGGCCAATCCCGTCCCTGCGCTGACGAACTGCAGGAACATCAAACCGAAGATCTGGCTGAAGTAGGTAACACCCGATTCGCCGCTGTAGTGCTGCAGGTTGCAATTCACCACGAAGCTGATGGCCGTATTGAAGGCCAGATCCGCGCTCATGCTCGGGTTGCCATCCGGGTTCCACGGCAGCCAGCCTTGGTTGGTCAGGACGAACATGGTCCAGAGGAACCAGACCATGTTGATGGTGAGCAGCGCTTTCAGGTGCTCCTTCCAGTCCATTTCGCGCTTCGCGTCGATGCCCGACAAGCGGAAGAACAGGCGCTCCACCGGACCCATCACTGGATCCAGCAGCGACCGTTCACCGCCATACACACGAGCGATGTACCGGCCCAGCGGAATGGCCAGCAGGAAGGCGGCCAAGAACATGGCCACGATACCGAAGAGTTCAGTGTTCATCATGGCATTAGAACTTTTCGGGTTTCACCAGCACGTAACACATGTAGGCGAAGAGGAGGATGGAAACGATGAGCAGGGCGATCATGGGATCAGATCTTTTCGAACCAGTTGATGCACCGGTAGCACAGTGCGAAACCGAGCAGACCAGCGCCGACCAACAGCAGGGTGAGGATGTCCATGCCGCGCCAATGGCGAATGGAATGCCCGGAACCATCGGAACGTTTGGAAGGCCCGGCTATCGCGCGTTTGATGCGGACCGAGTGAAAGAAGTACTGATCATCTACCCTACCGAAATGGAAGGGTCGGGTGCAGGAATGGAAGGGTTCAGAGATCGAACCGCTTCACCTTCGCATACAGTGTCGTAAGCCCGATCCCGAGCAGCTCCGCCGCGAGTGTCTTGTTGCCTCCGGTATGCGCCAGCACGCGCCGGATGTGTTCGCGCTCCACCTGTTCCAATTCGTAGATCGCACCCAGCTTCTGTTCCGGTTCGGCTTGCACTTCCAGCGGCAACGAAGCGGCATCCAACAACGGTCCATCGCACAGGATGCAAGCGCGTTCGATCACATTGCGGAGCTCGCGCACATGCCCATGCCAGGGGTGTGACAGCAGTCGCTCTTTCACGCTGTCGTCCATGCCGGTGATGGGCTTCTTCAACTTCGCAGCGAAGCGGCTGATGAAGACCTGCGCGAGCAGTGGAACATCCGCTTTACGTTCGGCGAGCGCGGGCAAACGCAACGTGAACGCGGCCAAGCGGTAGTACAGATCCTGGCGGAAACGCCCTTCATTGCTCTCGTGCAAAAGATCGCGGTGCGTGGCGGCGATGATGCGGACATCGGCCTTCTGCGGAACGGTATCACCCACACGGAGGAAGTCGCCCGTCTCGAGCACACGCAGCAACTTGGCTTGCATCGCAGCGCTCAGCTCGCCCACTTCGTCGAGGAAGAGCGTGCCGCCTTTCGCCGCTTCGATCAACCCTTTCTTGTCCTTGGTGGCACCGGTGAACGAACCGGCCACATGACCGAATAGTTCGCTCTCCAACAACTCATTGCCGAAGGCGCTACAGTTCACCGCAAGCATGGCTTTGCCCGCACGGTTGCTGGCCGCATGGATCGCGTTGGCGAAGACTTCCTTGCCCGTTCCCGTTGCGCCGGTGAGCAATACCGTCGCTTCCGTGGGTGCCACCTTGCGCGCTAGCTCGATCACCTGTTGGATGGCCGACGTGCGACCGGTCACCGCTTCGAACGGGTTATCCTGCTTGGGCTGCTCGATCAGTTGCTGCGCTCGCGCTTTCTCAACCGCACGGCTCACAGTGGGGATCAACTTGTCGTTGTCGTCGCCCTTCACTAGATACTGGAAAGCACCGTTCTGCACAGCCTTAACCGCATCGCTTATGGTGCCGAACGCCGTGAACACGATCACCTCCACATCCGGCTGTTGGGACTTGATCGCCTTGGTCAGTTCCACCCCATTGGCATCGGGCAGTTTCACATCGCACAGCACTGCCTGGAAGCGTTGTGCCTTGAGCCGTTGCATGGCTTGCGCGCCGTTCTCCACGGTCGCTACCGTATACCCCTCGCCCACGAAAAGCCGCTGCAACATGTTGCGGAGCTGTGGCTCGTCGTCGATGATCAGCAGGTGGGGAGCGTTGTTCACGCCGCAAACTTACTGGGCTATGGTGTTGGATGTGGAGATCACCGGTCGTAGAACTTGAACGGAAGGAATACCGGAACCGATCATCCGCAAGAAGTCCCGATCGGTCCTTCGCGCCCCGTTCGTATTTGCTCCCTCCCGATTATCTTGGACCCATGCTCGTGACCCGCCTCTTCGATATCGCCGACCTGCAACTGGCCGAATTCCCGCAGACCGTTTGCGTGGAGTCATTGGAGAACGGAAAGCTCCGCTCCTACAGTACCAAGGAATTCATCGACACCGCTGAACAGCTCGCGCTGGGGTTGATGGAACTGGGGATCAAGCCCGGGGATAAGATCGCCATCGCCAGCGGCAACCGCGCCGAATGGGCCATCGTGGACCAAGCGGTGCTGCGCCTGGGGGCCATAGGCATCCCCATCTACCCCACGATGAGCGCGGACGACTACGCCTACATCCTGGACCATTCCGAGAGCAAGGTGTTCTTCGTGAGCAACGCCGAGATCCACGCGAAGGCGCTGCTGGCAAAGGCCAAAGTGCCGGGGCTGGCCCATGTGTTCACCTTCGAGGAACTCGCTGGCGCAACACATTGGAGAGCACTGTTGGGCAAGGGCACACAGCACCGCGCCGAACTGGAACGCTGCAAAGCCACCGTGAAGAACGCGGACCTCGCCACCATCATCTACACCAGCGGTACCACGGGAAAACCCAAAGGAGTGATGCTCTCGCACAACAACATCCTGAGCAACGTGGAGTCCAGTGCGGCCCGCCTGCCGGTGGAACAAGGGTGTCGGGCGATCAGCTTCCTTCCGCTGTGCCACATCTACGAGCGTATGCTGATGTATCTCTACCAACGTGCCGGTATGCAGGTGCGTTTCCAGGAAACGTTGGAAGAACTGGGCGCACGCATCCGCGAGGCGGAACCGCATGTGTTCACCGCCGTGCCGCGCCTGTTGGAGAAGATCTACGACACCATCCTCACGAAAGGCGAAGCGCTCACCGGCTTCAAACGCAAGCTCTTCTTCTGGTCGTTGGACCTTGGTGATCGGTACGAAGTACACGGCCGCAGTTGGTGGTACGATGTGCAGCTCGGCATCGCGCGCAAACTCGTCTTCAGCAAATGGCGCGCGGCCCTGGGCGGCCATGTGAAGTGCGTGGCCAGTGGCAGCGCGGCCCTTCAACCACGCCTGGCACGCATCTTCAACGCCGCTGGTGTGCCTTTGATGGAAGGCTATGGCCTTACGGAAACAAGCCCCGTGGTGAGCGTGAACGATGCACGCAATGATGGATTGAGATTCGGCTCGGTCGGTCGCCCGATCAAGGATGTGGAGGTGCGCATCGCCGCGGATGGCGAGATCCTGATCAAAGGGCCCAACGTGATGATGGGCTACTACAAGGAACCAACGCTGACGAGCGAAGTGCTTGATACGGAAGGCTGGTTCCACACAGGGGACATCGGCGAGGTGCGCGAAGGGTTCCTCTACATCACCGACCGCAAGAAGGAGATGTTCAAGACCAGCGGCGGCAAATACGTGGCGCCGCAGACGATCGAGAACCTGTTGAAGGCATCGCGCTTCATCGAACAAGCCATGGTGATCGGCGAGAACCGCAAGTTCCCCGCTGCGCTGATCGTGCCCAGCTTCACCTTCCTGAAAGACTACTGTGCGCTGAAGGGCATCCCGTTCGAAGGACCGCGACAGGTCATCACCGAGAAACGCATCATGGACCGTGTCTTCGTTGAAGTGCAGAAGGTGAACGCGGGCCTTGGCCACTGGGAACAGATCAAGAAGATCGAGCTGCTGCCTGCGGAATTCACCATCGATGGCGGCGAGCTGACCCCTTCGCTGAAACTGCGCAGGAAACCCATCATGGCGAAGTATGCGGCAGAGGTGGAACGTATCTATGCCGAGCGCTGAACCCCGCCACCCGCTACATTTACGCTCCCTTAACACGGAGCTCGCATGAAGTTCATCTGGACGGCCACACTCCCCGCCCTTCTTCTCCTCAGTTGCAACAAGGAACCCGGTGAAGGCGGCAAGGCCGAGATCCGCGGTCGCCTGATGGAGCAGCGGATGAGCCTCAGCAACAACCCCATCGGCGACCCCTACCCGCTGGCGGGCGAGAACATCTACATCGTGTACGGTGATGCCAGCGAAGGCACCTTCCCCGATGATAACGTGGACAGCGGACCCAACGGCGAATTCCGTTTCAAATGGCTGCGCAAAGGCAGCTATACGGTGTATGCGATCTCCGAATGCAACGATTGCGGTGGAGGGACGAAAGCGATCATCTTCAAGGCTGAGATCGGCGACAAGAAAGAAGTGATCACCACCGGGGATCTTACCGTGTTCAATTACTGATGCTGCTACGCCGCGTCATCTTCTCCGTGGTCGCATGCTGTGCGCTGTTCAGCGCCCATGCCCAGGAGCGCGCGCGGCCAGAGATCAAGCAGGAATTGTGGACCAGCTTCGGTGTGCAGGGCCGCCCTTCCATACTTGAGGGATTGCTGGGTAAAGAGATCGTGAAACGCTTGCGCACGACCGGAGAGATCGGCTACCGCTCCGCTGATAGTTTCTTCGCCGGTCGCCAGTTCTACTTGGACCTTGGCGCCACCTACAAGATCACGGAGAAGATCACTGCTGGAGGCGAGTTCCGCTATGCCTACCGCACCGAAGACCGCAACCGCCAACGCCTCGGTGGCATGGTGCAGTACAAGACACAAGTGGATCGTTTCGATCTAGGGTACCGCTTCACCTACCAGCACAACTTCCGCGATCGCGGTGATGTGCGTGAGGTGCTGCGCAACAAGTTCCTCGCCGCGTACAACATCCCGAAATGGAAACTCGATCCGCAGTTCAGCGTGGAGTTCTTCACCTGGGCCGGGCTTCAAGGCCTCTCGTACTTCGGCACACGGTACAAGCTGGGCACGGAGTATGAACTGAACAAAGCCCATGCGATCGGCTTCGGCCTGGTGCACGACAGGGAACGCATGGTGTACGCACCGGAGTACCGCTTCATCTTCACCGTGGACTACAGCATCAACCTGCGCAAGACCTGAAATGGACACGGCCCGCAACCGCGCACTCGGCACTCGACTTCTGCTGTTCATCGTTGTTGCATTGGTCGCGATCGTGATCGGCTATTTCTTGCTGAAGCCCTCGGATGAACTGCCCGTCTACCATCCGAACCAATTGGACCAACGCTTGGTGGACCCTTCGCTGAAAGGCGCGAAAGGGGAACACCACATCAGCGATTTCCACCTGATCGACCAGTTCGGTGGTAACTTCACGTTGAACGATGTCGGTGATCGCATCATCGTCGCCGACTTCTTCTTCACCACCTGCGCCACCATTTGCCCAAAAATGACCGTGCAGATGGAACGCGTGCAAGAGGCGTACAAGGCCGAAGACAGGTTGCTGCTCCTCTCCCATTCCGTAACACCCGAGATGGATTCCGTACCTGTGCTGGCCGCATACGCAGAGCTGCACCGCGCGGACCCCAAGCGCTGGCGTTTCCTCACCGGTGATCGCAAGCAGATCTACGCTCTCGCCCGCAAGAGCTACTTCGCGGCCATGGATGAAGGTGATGGCGGACCGGATGATTTCGTACACACGGAGAATTTCGTGCTCGTGGACACCAAGCGCCGCATCCGTGGATTCTACGATGGCACCAACGTGAAGGACGTGGACCGCTTGATCGGCGATATCGCGAAACTGCTGAAGGAGGAAGCGCAGCCGTGAACGCTACGGCGTAGGCGCTCCATAGCGCATCTCCTCCACCTCGGCCTTGCCATCCGCGGCGATGTCCACACGGAACAGTCGATCGAAACGGTCCTCTGGTAAACCCTCCAGCCCCTTGCCCGAAAGTCCGTTCACGATGTCTGCCACCGTATTGCTGTGGCCCGCCACCAACACCACTTTGCCACGATCAATCGCTTGGATACGCGTTACTAGATCACCGACGGCTCCGGGTTCCGTAACGACCACTTCAAGACCAAGGCGCTCTGCAAGGACCGCCACGGTCTGTTGTGTGCGCTGGCGCGTGGTGGCGTAGATCCGCTCAACCTTCGCATCAGCAAGTCGATCGGCCAACGCGATGGCGCGCTTTTGACCCTCCGGCGATAGCGGCGTATCACTATCGGTGTTCAACTTCTCCGCATGGCGCACCACGTACACGGTGGTCATACCAGCGTTGGTTGCAGTCTTGGACCCGGAGGCACAACCCGTGAAGAACAGTGCCGTGAGCATGACCGACTTGGCGAGGAACATCTTGGAGAGCATACGACCAAGGTAATCCCAACGGGCAGGTGGCCGTAGGTCTTCGATCGCAGTTCGTCGTCGTCAGGCTCCTTGATGGTGGTTCGCCCCGATGTGCATGGCTTTCCTTACACCTTCGTACCAACGTCCATCAGGCGCCCTTTCAACCGCTCCCCTACCTTCGCGCCATGCGCAAATGGCTTGATCGCTACTACGGCACCCTACGCAAGATCAAGGCGAACTACGTGCTGCTGAACCTCTTCAACCTGAAGAAGCTGGCACACGCGCGGCGCATGTACAAGAAGTACGGCATCCAACGCAGCGTGCTCCTGCCCATCAGCAGCATAGACTTGCCGAAGACCAAGACCACCGACCTGCCGTGGCTGGATACCACTGAAGGTGTCGCCAAACTGCACACGGCTCCCGGTCTACAGAAATTCGATGCCGCCACACGCGAAGCCATCCTCGCTTGGCCTGCCCATGGATATGTGATCCTGCGCGGCCTCTTCGAACCCCACGAGGTGGAGGAGATCAATACCGAGATCGATCGGTTGATCCGCGACAAGGTGGTGGACTTCAACTTCACCGGACGGAAGATCATGTTCGCGTTCCACCACAGCGAACTGCTGCGCAAGTACGTGCACGATCGCCGCATCCTGGATGTGATGGACTTCATCCTCGGCAAGAAGATGAACGTTTTCCAAAGCATCAACTTCCTCACCGGCAGCGAGCAGGCCGCACACAGCGACAGCATCCACATGACCACACACCCGCTGGGCTACATGACCGCGGCGTGGATCGCGCTGGAAGAGATCACGCCGGACAACGGGCCGCTGGTGTACCACCCTGGAAGCCATAAGCTGCCCTACCTCCTCAATGGCCAGTACGACCACGGCGGCAACCAGTTCATCATCGGTGAAGATGCCTACCTGCGCTACGAACAAGCCGTTGACCGCTCCATCGCAGAAGGCCACTTCGAACGCAAGGAACTCCTGGCGAAACCTGGCGATGTGCTCTTGTGGCACGCTAACCTCTTGCACGGCGGCAAGAAAATGACCACGCCCAACGCAAGCCGCAAGAGCATGGTGATCCACTGCTTCGCGGATGATGTGCTGTGCTATCACGAGCTCACGCAGCGCGCGGCGATGATGGAGGAGCACTGATCGAGCATCCAAAGCCGTGCAATTCCTTAATTGTGGTCCATGCGTGGTGCGAGCCTACGTGGCTTTCGAGAACGCGCAGACCGAGGTTGATGGATGCTGCAGAAAGCGATGGGGAACGCGAACACTCGCCGTTGGACCGCGGGTGAGATAAGGCCCTGGGAGACCGCACGGTCGAATTCCCGACCTTCGCGCCCGCATGAACGTTCTCTCTGTCGAAAAGGTCGCCAAGCGCTACGGCCCACGTCAACTCTTCAAAGACATCTCTTTCGGCCTGGAAAAGGGCCAGAAGACGGCCATCGTGGCGCGCAACGGCACGGGCAAAAGCACCCTGCTGAAGTGCATAGCCGGCCTCGAAACACCCGACGAAGGGATCATCACCTTCAACAAGGGGCTGCGCACCGGATACCTGGACCAGAGCGTACACATGACCGGCACCCACAGCCTAGTGGACGAGATGCTCGACCAGGACGACCCCGTGACCAACGCGGTACGAGCCTACGAGCATGCGGTGGCGCGCCATGCCGATGATGCCACCATGGAGAAGGTGATCCATGAAATGACCGAACAAGGTGCCTGGGACCATGAAGCCCACGTGCAAGTGTTGCTGCACCGCTTCGGCCTGCGCGATATGGAACAGCCGGTGAACACGCTGAGCGGCGGACAACAGAAACGCCTGGCCATGGCGAAGGTGTTGATCAACGCGCCCGATGTGCTGATCCTGGACGAACCCACCAACCACTTGGACGTGGGCATGATCGAGCAGCTGGAAGAAGAGTTGAGCGTTCCCGGCCTTACGCTGTTGCTTGTTACGCACGATCGCTACTTCCTGGACAACGTGTGTGACGAGATCATCGAGATGGAGTTCGGTGACTTCACGCGTTTCAAAGGGAACTACAGCTACTACGTGGAGAAGAAAGCCGCGTTGGATGAAGTGCGCGATGCAACACAGCAACACCTCCGCGGCCTGATGCGCAGCGAGCTGGAGTGGGTGCGCAAAATGCCCCGTGCCCGTGGCACCAAGAGCAAGAGCCGCCTGGATGCGTTCGACAAGATCAAGGCGGACGCCACACGCAACTTCGATCGGGAGGAAGTGAAGATCGATGTGAAGACCGAACGCCTCGGTGGCAAGGTGATCGAAGCGCGCAACCTCACCAAGAGTTTCGGCAGCGCTGACAAGCCGGAGACCTACAAGCCGATCGTGAAAGGCTTCAGCTATTCGCTCAAGCGCGGAGATCGTATCGGCATAGTGGGCCCCAACGGGATCGGCAAGTCCACGTTCATCGATCTGATGGTGGGCAAACTGCAACCCGACGCAGGCACCGTGAGCATCGGTGATACCGTGATCCTCGGCACCTTCGGCCAGCAAGGCTTGCAACTGACCGAAGACAAACGCATCCTCGATGTGGTGCGCGACATCGCCGAGCTGATCCCCTTGAACAAAGGCCGCACGTTGACCGCATCAGGCCTGCTAGAGCGTTTCCTCTTCGACAAGGAACAACAGTACCAGTACGTGAGCACCTTGAGCGGTGGCGAGAAACGCCGGCTCTACCTCTGTACCGTGTTGATGAAGAACCCGAACGTCCTTATCCTCGACGAGCCCACGAACGATCTCGACATCCCTACGCTGAACGCGCTGGAGACCTTCCTCACCGACCTGGACATCTGCCTGTTGATCGTGAGCCACGACCGCTACTTCATGGACAAGCTGTGTACAAAGCTGCTCGTGTTCGAAGGCGAAGGCAAGATCAAGGAATGGGTGGGCAGCTACACCGAACTACGCGACCGCCAGAAGGACGAAGCCGAGAAACCCAAGGTGCGCAAGGAGATCCCAGCGGAGGTCGTGAAGACCGCTTCGCAAAGCCTCGCAGCCACCGAAGCCGTGGACAAGGCAAAGAAGAAGCTGACCTACGCCGAAAAGCTGGAGCTGCAGAAGATCGAAAAAGAGATGCCAAAGCTGGAGGCACGCAAAGAAGAGATCCTGCTATTGATCGCCAAAGGCGGAACAGACCACCACGTGATCATGGAACGTTCGGTGGACCTGGAGAAGACCATCAAAGAGCTGGACCGGATCACGGACCGGTGGCTGGAGTTGAGCGAGCGGGTGTGAAGTTGCTCGTTCCCAGTTGTCGGTTGTCAGACTTCCTGGTGTACGACCCGTGGAAACACGTCAAGAAGCTAGGAGCCCAGTGTTCTGGAAACTGAGGACTTCGAACTGACAACACTTATCCGATCAGAACTTCGCGCAGGGCACCACCCTCCGCTTGCTCGCCGATCGCTTCTTACGCTTCGAGGCAAGCTCGTAACCGATCGTGATCTCGTGCGCCCCGCCGGAGTGCGCCGCCAACCGTGAAATGGTGAGGTCGTAGCTGTACCCGATGCGCATGTCGTTGACGATGGTACCTACCAGCAATGCCAATGCATCATTGTTCGCGTAGCCTGGTTGGTAGCGCTTCAGCAGCGGTAAGCCACGGTACCACAAGCCAACGAAGAAGGGCTCACGCTCGAAATACATGCCCAGATCCAGCTGGTCGTATTTCTGTTGCGATTTGTAGTTGAACGCGAACACGAAACTCTGTGGGTTCTTCAAGATCACCGGCGTACGCACAGCAATGCGATACCCGCCATGCAAACTGAACTTCATGGGCACCTGCGCTTCGTTCTGTAACAGCGACTGGTTCGGCCGGTTCAGGTGATGTAACGCGGTCCCTAACCAGAGTTTCGGTGTGAAGAACAACAGTCCACCGCCCAGATCGGCATAGCTCGCGCGTGTGCCATCCATGTTCTCGTAGGTGCCTACAGTACCGCCCCGGGCAAGCTGATCACCGAAGACCAGTCGCGAATAATCCACCGCATGTTGCACCCAGCCGATCTGTAGCGCAGGACGCAAGAAGACTTTACGCTTCAGTTGCATCTCGTACGCATACTGACCCGTCACACTGGAATAGCTCAGTGCTCCTGAACCGGAACGGTCGTGATGCACCATCAGGCCCAGGCCGCTGTTCATGCCACTGAGGTTGTGGTCGAACGCGAAGTTGGTGGTGATGAACGCGCCCGGGATGGCCGGCCATTGATCACGTGCCACCAGACCGAAACGCGACTGTACACCTGTACCCGCGAAGGCCGGGCTGATGTATGTAGGTGTTGCATAGAACTGCGTAAGCTGGGCGTCCTGCGCGACAACTCGCGACAGGAACGCCCAGCCCAACAGGACTACAGCAACGGTCCTACTTCTCATTCCGGGTCAGACCTTCCTGTGCGTGTACCGGACGCATGATCACATCCAGGGCCATTTCACGCGAATCATCTGTTGTGCGGGCGACAACGGTGCTCTCTTGTGTAACGAAGCCTGCGGCCTCCACGCTCATGTGATACTCTTGATCGGGGCTCAACACCATCAGGTACCTACCCGTCCGTTCGTTGGTGTTGTAGACCCCAACTATCTCTTCGCCAGTTGCATCAGTAAGAATGATGCGCGCCCTCACGGGCTCTTCGCTCGCGTCGGCCACCACACCACGAACGATCATGTGATCGAGCTGGCTGTTGGGGAACGTCACCTCATAGATGTCCTGCATGCCCATCCCCTCGGCACGTTCGCTGCTGAAGTAACCCGTCCGTCCATCCGCGCTGAGACAGAAATAGATGTCATCGTTCACCGTGTTCAAGGGATAGCCCATGTTCTCGGCAGAACCCCACCCGTTCATGTCGTAGTCAGTCTGTACGATCTTGAAGATGTCATAGCCGCCAATGGTGTTGTGCCCATTGGAGCAGAAGAACAACGTGGTGCCATCGCTATGCATGAAGGGCGCGTCCTCGTCGAACTCCGTGTTCACGTTCGGACCCAGGTTCAGTGGCAAGCTCCATTGACCGTTCGGTAGGCGACGGATGCGGTACAGGTCACGGCCACCGAATCCACCAGGGCGGTCGCTGGAGAAGTAGATCTCTTCAGCGCCCGGCGCGATGCTCGCGCTTGGTTCGTGGTGCTCGGAGTTGATCCGATCGGTCATCAACTCGGGATGCTGCCATTTGCGGGCGTGCATGCGTGCTTCGTACAGATCGCCGCTCACCAGGTTCTCCTGCGTGCGGTATACGATCATGGAGCTACCATCGGGGCTCAGTCCCACGGTGGCATCATGCACCATGGTGTTCAAGGGCGAACCCGCGTTCACGGCATTGGTCCAAACATCATCGATGCGACGTGCCATGTAGATATCCTCGAACCATTGCCCGTACGGATCCTTCAAATTACCCGTGGTGCCTTCGCGACGCGAGGTGAAGTACATCGTGTTGCCATCCGCAGTGACCAACGGACAGTAGTCGTGCGCTGCGGAGTTGATCATTGATCCCAGGTTGCGGATCTCCAGGTCAACAGGTGCCTGGCTCAGTGCTTTCGCAGAGAACGACATCGCCTTGCGACGTTCGACTTCCACATCGGCGATGGCTCGACCATTCAACGTCTTGTATTTGTTGAACAGGGACAGCGCATCATCGAACCGCTGTTGACGATGACGAGCCACCGCGAGCTCGTAGTACGACTCGATGTAGTTGCCTTCGACGCCCTTCTCGAAGTAGGGCACGGCGCGTTCCTTCTGGCCCGGCAGGTTCGCGAGGCACACGCCCATATCATGCTGCGCTTCCACGAAGGCCGGATCAACCGGGATCAGCTTCTTGTAGAGCTTGGCAGCCTCTTCATAATCCTCGTCGGCCAACATGGTCTTGGCCTGATCGAGCATCTGGTAATGTACCTTCTTGTACCCCTGCTGAGCCATAGCGCTAGAGCAGATGAGAAGGATGATCGCGGTGGTGTAGTAACGCTGCATGGTTCAACGAAGTAGAGTGACATCGCCTTTCATCGTGGTCTCGTGACCATCGCTGAACTTGGCGTAGGCTTTCCAGACATAAACATCCTGTTTGGCGGGTTGGTCACGGTAGTAGCCATCCCATCCGATCTTCACATCGTCGCTCACGAACAGCAGTTCGCCCCAACGGTTGAAGATCTCAAGCTTGTAATCTTCAACGCCTTGGTACAGCGGGAAGAAGTGATCGTTATCGAAGCTGCGTGGATCATAAACACCACCGGTGGGTCCTGTGCTCGGCGGTGTGAAGGCGTTCGGGAAGCTGATCTCGCCTGCACCGTTCGCGGTGACCGCTTCCAACAACTGGAACGTATCCGGACAGTTCCATTGGTTGTTCGCGATCAACATCACATCGTAAAGACCCGCTTGCTGGTAGTAGTGTACGGGGTTCAGCTCCGCTGATGATGTGCCATCGCCGAAGTCCCAGGTGTAGAGCGATGCATTGGAAGACAGGTTGTAGGCGAACACCGGTTGCGATGGAACAGCCACCTCCGTGGGTTGTAGTACGAAGAAGGCTTGCGCACGGGGATGCACCACCACGGAATCAACCTTGGTCATGCTGTTGGTACCACCTCCGATGCCTGTCGCTGTGAGTGTCACGGTATAGACCCCTGGTACGTTGTAGATGTACGTGGGGTTATCCGCCGTGCTGGTCCCCCCATCGCCGAAGTCCCATTGGAAGGTCGATCCGAGCAGGCTGGTGTTCGTGAACGGAACGGCCAGCGGAGCACAACCGCTCCCCTGCCCAAGGAAACTCGCAGATGGTTCCGGCGGGGTGATGGTGATGGTCTGGATCGTCGTATCCGCGCAATACGTACCGCTCACCACCAACATGATTTCGAAAGTTCCCCACGTGGTGTATGTATGCGAACCTGGTGAAGCGCTGTTCGCCGTTCCGCCATCACCAAAAGACCATGCATGGCTCCACGGTCCGGGTGAACTGTTATTGAGCACAAGCACATCCGCGTTCGGGAACTGCTGCGTGTTCGGTGTTGCTTGGAAAGCCGCGACAGGTACAGGATAAACCGTCACCTGGTGTGCGACCGTGCTTACACAACCGTAGGCCGAAGTGGCCGTGAGCGTGATCACCCGCACTTGATCGGTGGTCGTGTTGTTCACGTAGGTGTACGCCGGCTCCGTGCCCACGAGAATGGTGCCATCACCCATGTTCCATTGGTAGCTCGCGCCGCCGGTAGTGGTGTTCTCCAGGTCGACAACGAAAGGTGAACAGGACAGGGTATCCACATTGAACGAAGCAGTGATGGCCGGATAGACCTGAATCTGCGTGGTGGCCGTATCCGTACAGCCATGTACCGTCCTTGCGACCAACCGAGGATCGAAGAAGATGGGATCGGTCGTTGCGTTCACATAGGTATGCGACGTTGATCCCGGAGCAGCTGTGAGCGTTGAGCCATCGTCGAAGTCCCAATCCAAGGTGGCGGCACCGATACTGAGATCTTGGAAGCTCACCGGCAACGGCTGGCAACCCGCTTGGGTGTTCGGGATGAACTGCGCGATCGGCTGCGGGTGGACAAGGATCGCGAACGATGCCGTGTCGGAACAGCCGAACGCAGAAGTCGCCGTTAGTTGTACGTTGAACGTAGCGTCGGCCAGACCCTGGTTCATGTAGGTGTGCGTCGGGGATGTCGCCGAAGAAGGTTGGCCATCGCCGAACGACCAGGAATACGTTGTTGCTCCGGAACTCACATTCGCGAAGTCCACGGCCAGCGGCGCACATCCGGCACTGTCCGCAACGAACGCGGCTGTTACCTGTGGGAATACCTGGACCTGCGATGAAGCCGTGCTCGTGCAGCCCGCTTCATTCTGAACAGTGAGTGCTATCGGATATGTGATCGCCGTGGCACCAGCGTAGTTGAACCACGTATGCTCATGGTTGGTCACGGTCGTATCCGAACTGGCGCCATCACCATAGGTCCAACTCATCTGTGTGGCGCCGCTGCTGGTGTTCGTAAGCGTGGCCGTCAGTGGATGACATCCCGAAGTAGGTGCCGTGGTGAATTGCGCCGTGGGAACCGGGAACACCGTCACCGCATCGTAGGTCGTATCCGTGCAACCGAACGCATTGGAGGCGATCAGTGTGATCGGGTACACCACATCGGAGGTGGTGTTGTTGAAGAAGATGTGCGTTGGCGAAGGGCCCGAACCCGTGGATCCATCACCGAAATCCCATTGGTAGGTAACTGCGCCAACGACAGATGGCAGCGTTACCGTGTGGGGACTGCAACCACTATCAGGCTGTGCAACGAAGGTGAAATCCGGAGTAGGGTAAACGAGGATCTGCTGTGTGAGCGTATCCACACATCCAGCAGCGCTGTATGCGATCAGCGACACTTGGCGGATCTGCAACAGCAAGGTCGTGTTCACGAAGGTGTGTGAAGGGTTCGTCGCCGTGCTGGTGAGGCCATCGCCGAAATCCCACAGATAACTGTCCGCGCCCGTGCTGGTATTGGTGAAGTCCACATCCAATGGAGCGCAGCCGGGGATCGCATTGTGGCTATACAGGGCCATCACACCAGGTGCCACGGTGATCGGTGCGCTGGCTGTATCCGCGCATCCGAACGTGGTGGTCATGATCAGCTGGGCCGTGTACACACTGTCCTGTGTGCCCATGTTGATATACGTATGCGTGGGGTCGGTATCGTTGGAAGCACCTCCGTCACCGAAGGTCCAGATCGAGTTCACACCACCAACGCTGGTGTTGTTGAAGACCACCGTATGAGGCGAGCAGCCCAGATCATCGCTCGGTGTGAACGAGGCTTGTGGTTTCGCTTCAACTACGACAGGCAAGGTTCCTGTCCCGCTGCAATACGGCGTGGTGGCTACGAGCGTAACGGTGTATCCACCAGAGCCCGCATAGAGGTGCTGGGGAGATTGTATCGTATCCGTGTTCCCGTCGCCGAAGTCCCATGCCCATGCGATGATCGGGTTGCCGGGTTCGGTGACCGTTAGATCCGCGAACTGCGCCACCACACCTTCGCAAACGTTCTGCGCACCGATCTGCACCGGTGGCGGCTGATACACGTTCACCACATGCGTGGCCAGGTCTTCACAACCTTGCGAATTCTCCACGTGTAGCGTTACCGTATAACTTCCATACGTGCCATAGAAATGCGGTGGTGGGTCCTGATCCGTGCTGCCGGTACCATCGCCGAAGTCCCATACGTAGCTGATCCCGTTCACCGATGTGTTCGTGAACGCCACGGTGAGCTGGTCACAAGCCGCATCCTGATCAACGGTGAACTGCGCAGTGGGGCTGGGCAATACATCCACCACCACGGCCGCTGTATCCGCACAACCTGCGGTGGCACCCTGTATGCTGGCCGTGTAACGTATGGTGTACTGTCCCGGTGTGTTGTACGTGCGTGCTTGATCACCGGCAGAGGTCCACTCGAAACCACTGCCCGTTCCGAAATCCCATTGGAAGTAGTTCGCACCACTCGTGGTGGTCTCATTGAACTGCACCTGTTCACCCGCGCATACCGGGCTCGGGGTGGCCGTTAACGTGACCGATGGTGGCGGAACGATGTTGATGGTGATGAACGCCGTGTCGATCCCGCAGTAGTTGCTATCGAGCAACATCACTTCGTAACTGCCGATGGCCGGGTATGCGATCGTGCGCGGGAACGTGGGTGGCCATGGTGTCCAGTCGATTATGCTATCCTGACCCGTTCCCCAGTAATCGCCGAAATTCCAGTACTCGTAGCGCTGGAAAATGTTGCCCTGGGTGAAGCAGTTGCGGTCCGTGGTGTTGGCGAACGTCACCGTACGGTCCGGCCAGCAGAGCAAGGTGGCGCTCGGCGCGATGCTCGCATCATCGATGTCCCAGATGCGGATCGGGTTGAACGTGGCGAAGCTGGGGCCGCCTTGCAGATCGTTACACGTGTTCTCGGCGGTCAACCGAACGGTCGTTTCACAATCCACCGTTCCCTGCTGGTAGGTGTGCGAAATGGTCTGGCCCCAATTGGTATGATCGAAGGTGAGGATGGGCGATCCATCACCGAAATCCCAGGTGAACACCGAGTTCGGCGAAACGTTCGTACTGCTGTTGATGAACTCCACCGCTTGTGGGGCGCACACCTGCGTGAGCCCTCCAACGGGGATCTGGATGGAAGCACTGCTGCTTTCCTCCATCAGCAAGGTGCCAGTGACCGTACATCCCGTGGCGGTCTCGGTGAACACCACGGTGAACACATCCACAGCGGCCGTGTACACGTGGCTCACCGTCTGCGGTGGAGCCAATGAACCACCGGCGTAGAGTGGACTTCCGTCACCCCAGTCGATGGTGAAATTGCCAACTGGCTGTGACGTGGCGATGACGAGCGCATAGTTGGTGCCCGAACAACTAAACCATGCTGGCGTTGCCGATGGAGCGCCGTAATAGTCGTACAGCCGTGGGCATTGACCAGCCGCAGCCGACACCACAAGGGCGGCTGCGATCGAGGCCGTTGCCTTGCACACCTGTTCGATGAAGCGCTCGTTCACGTCCCTTCCTACGCACGGCACGGCGGTTTGGATACAGCGTGTACCATCTTGGTACGCAAGGCAACCCTTCCGCCAGCCGAGCGTAAGAACGGCGCGAGGAACCGTGCCACCACTCCACCATGGACGGGCCTTGATCCGAATGGAACACTTCGACCTATGCGTGATCGGCGGCGGCCCAGCGGGCTATGCCGCAGCCATGCGCGCCATTGACCTTGGCAAACGTGTGCTGCTGGTGGAACGCGACCGCATAGGCGGAACGGGCATCTACAACGGCGCTCTGGCCTCCAAAACGCTCTGGGAGATCGCTCACCGCGTTTCCAGCACCAATGAACTGATGCGCACCCGCGGCCGCGAACCCTTCCGGCTGAGCTGGGAAGAGATCGGGAAAACCGTGAACGAAGCCATCTTCGAACGTAAATACCTCTACGCGTGCCACATGCAGATGCTGTCCAACAACAAGGAGGGCACTATGCTGTTCAAACACGAACGGGGAACAGGCAAACTCGTGGATCGGAACATCGTTCGCGTGGAACGTTCGAACTTCTCGGTGGACGTTCGGGCCGATCACATCATCATCGCCACAGGAAGTCGACCACGCACCGCGCCCGGCATCCTGGCGGACGAAAAACACATCTTCACCAGCGACGGCATCTTCGCGATCGAAGAACTGCCAAAGAGCATCGTCATCATCGGTGCCGGTGTCATCGGCTGCGAATTCGCTACGATCTTCTCCAACCTCGGTGCCACACGCGTACACCTCATAGACCGCGCGGACCGTATCCTTCCCTTCGAGGATGCGGACATTTCGGAACTCGTAGCGCGCAATCTTGAACGCAAAGGCGTCATCATCCACCGCTCCGCGAAACTTGAAAGCATCGCCGTGGAAGCTGATCAAGTACGCTACGACCTTTCCTATGCCGATGGCCGGACCGAGACCGTCCACGTGGAGAAGGCCCTGCTGAGCGTAGGGAGAACACCGAACGTGGAAGGCCTTGGGCTGGAGCAGGCAGGCGTGGAAATGGACCCGACGAACGGATTGATCCGCGTACACGATACCAGCACGTCGCAACCTCACGTGCATGTGGTGGGCGATGCCACGGCCACCAACATGTTGGTGAACCTCGGCGAAATGGAAGGCCGCCACGCCGTGGAACGCATCTGGGCCGGAAAAAAGGATGCGCTCAGCTACGACAACGTGAGCTCGATCATGTTCCTGGACCCGGAGGTGGCCGGTGTGGGCATGAACGAACAGGAATGCCGCAAACGCGGTGTATCCTACCGAGTGGCCCGCATCGACTATTCATGCATCGCACGCGCCATCGCCATGCGCCGCACGAAGGGTTGCTTCAAACTGCTGGTCACGAACGATGATGAAATGCGCGTGCTCGGTATGCGGGCCGTCGGCGAACATGCCTCCAGTGCCATCGAAGCCGTTGCGCTGATGATGCGCCTCGGCACCCCGATACGCGAGCTCGCCGAACTGATCCACCCACACCCGAGCATCACCGAAGGGGTGCAGGAATGTGCGCGCATGTTGCTGGGCAGAAGCATCTTCAAACCCGGCATCTTCGATGATCGCATGCAGTGCTACACCTGGACCCCGGAACTGGAACCCGTCGTTGTCGCCGCTTGATCAGGGCTCTCCCGGATCCTGGAACGCCGGATTGTTCACGAAATCCATGTCCGTGAGCATGTTCAAGAACGCGAGCAGCTGTTGCTTCTTCTCAGGGGTCAACTGAAGTCCACCCTGCGTGTATTTCATGAAAACATCCACAGTGGGTGACTCATGAGCTCCAGAGTTATAATGCTCGATCACTTCCTCCAAGGTCTGGAAGCGACCATCATGCATGTAGGGAGCCGTGAGCGCCACATTGCGCAATGTGGGTGTCTTGAAACGACCCATATCCTCCGGCAGGCCCGTTACACCGCCAGCCCCTAGGTCGGTGAACTCACTGTCCAGGCCGTTATTGTGCAACAAACCATCCGTCATTCGACCACCGCTGTGCGGGTGACAATGGAAACAATCGGCACCCCATTGCCCACCTAAACCAAGGGCCGGATCTCCGCCTTCTTGTTGTGTCAGTTGTATCCCGAACTGTTCATCTATCGTCGGGAAGTATGGATCTCCGCGTTGCAGTTTGTCGAAGTTCGAATTGCCACTGATCATGGTGCGCAGGAACTGGGCCAACGCCTTCGCCGCGAGCAACGAATCGATCGTGGGTGTCCCGAACGCGGCTTGGAACAGGCCAGGGTAGGCATCGTGTGCTTGCAGCTTGGCAACCGCATCAGGCCATGATTCATGCATCTCGATCGGATCCTGTACCGGATGCAACACCTGATCCTCCAAGGTCATTGAACGTCCATCCCAGAAGTAACGTGTATCCCACGCAAGATTGATCAAAGCCATCGCATTGCGCGTGCCTTGCACACCATCGATACCCGTGCTGAACTGGTTGCCATCATCCGTAAAGGCCACGGCCGGCGAATGGCACGAGCCACAAGACATCGTATTGTCCCCGCTGAGCATTTCCTCATAGAAAAGGAACCGCCCCAAAGCGACACCTTCCACCGTGAACGGATTATCCGCAGGGATGGGCATGGCCGGGAAATTGGCCGGGATGTCGAAGAAAAGTGGCGTGCCGGAAGGCGGTGGTCCAGTAGGAGCAGGTGGCTCACCATTATCCCGCTTGCAGCCAACGGCAAGTGACAAGAACGAGGCGGTGGCGAGGAGAATGTACCCGTTTCTCATGGCACTTGATCGAGTGATCGTTCGTCGGTGAGCGCGTTCAAAAAGGCGATCAGATCCGTCCTCTCTTCGGCGCTCAATGCAAAGTTCGTTAATAATGGGCTGCGGTTGGGGTGAGGCTGTCCACCCGAAGCGAAGTGATCAACTACCTCTTCCAAGGTGGCCATGGCTCCATCGTGCATGTAAGGACCTGTCATCGCCACGTTGCGCAACGAAGGCACCTTGAACTTGCCCGCATCCCCTGGGTCCAACGAGATCCGCTCGCGGCCCGGATCAGCGTAAGTGAGGTATTGCCCGATGTTCTGGTACGAATGATCGCTCAGGTCGAAGCCGTTGTGGCAAGCCGTACAGTTGAGCAACTCACTGTTGAAGAGCGCCAACCCACGGACCTCGCTTTCATTCAGCGCTGGCAGCTCGCCACCATACATGTACCTGTCGTACCGAGACCAACCGCTGATCAACGTGCGCTCGTAGCTCGCGATCGCACGCGTGATCACGAAGGCATCCAGCGGACGACCATAGGCGAGTTGACTTTTACGTTGGTACTCCAGGTCGTTGGCGACCGCATCAACGGCTCCTTGGAGGGAATGATCCATTTCCACCGGATCTTCGACGGGGGCGATCACTTGCCGCTCCAGATCATCCACACCGCCATCACGGAACATGGCCGTGTGGTAAACGACATTGCCCAAGGAAGGAGCGTTGCGCATGCCGGTAAGACCATCCACACCACGGCTCAACGCCACGGTATCGCTGAAGGCGCGGTCGGGAAAATGACAACTCGCGCAGGAGATCGTGCCATCGCGGGAGAGGCGTGGATCGAAGAACAAGGCCTTGCCCAAGGTCACGGAAGCCACAGTCAGCGGGTTGTTCTCGGGTATCAGCGGAGACGGTGCTCCTAGCGGTAGTGCAAGCAGGAACGGCCCATCAACTTCTTCCTGAACGATGACGGGATCCTTGCGGCAAGCACCGAGCATCACCAACAGCAGGATCGCGATGGTCCAGGTCTTCACTCCACACTGAAGCTTTGCACAGCGCAATTCGTTAGCTCCAGCGCCACGGGAAGATTGGTGCCATGTGTCTGGTTCTCCGTGGCTAGGTCAACCGTATCCGTCGCGGTGTAGAATACCTTGTCCACGGCCATATCGATCACCAACGTAGAGGTACTTCCCGCAGTGACCACGATATCACCGCCAAGATCCAAATTGAATTCCTGATAACAAGCATTCAACCCCGTGTGCATGGAAAAGGGTGCGGTAGGTGGTGCGGTTCCACTCCCATCCAGATCGTATCGCCCATCGAACTGAAAGAAGCGATACGCGGTAGCCCATGTCCAGTATGAACCGTTCGCCAAGTCCAACGGATGGCCAGGAGGATAAACAATGGGATCGGCATCGTTCAAGGCCTGTGGCACACCGAATCCTGCGCTCAGGCCGCTCCAAATGCCGGGTTGCACACCCGTCCAGGTGACGGTATCCCCGTTATACCGCAGGTCGAAGAAAGCGATGTCTTTCACCAAGGTGTTACCGCTGCCATTGAGCAAGCGCACATCACCGAGGTAGAATTTGATCCCTTCCACCTTTACGCGGTAGTCGTTCACGTTATTGTAGATCTCGTTCATCACGAACGGTGCTCCGTTCCAAGTCGGTCTCATCACCAACTTCAATGTTCCCGTCGATGGTGCAGGAGGCGGCTCGGGTTCCACCGGCTCATCAGGCCCGCAGCCCACCAACGTCAAGAACATCAGCGGAACGAGAATGGTGCGTGGATCGAATTCCATGGATACGGTTGTTAGCGGTTCCCCGTCGATTCTTACGGTACACAAAAGTACGGCTGTCGGCAGGGCGTCGCATGACATTCGGCACCTCCTCATCAACCGTTCCTGTACACCTAACTTGGCCCGACCATGTTCCTGGTACTCCACAGCTCCGCCGGTGCCGGTAAGACGCACGCTCTGGTGAAGAACTACCTGAGCCTTTGCCTCCGTAGCGAAGACCATGGCGCATACCGGCAGGTGCTGGCCCTCACCTTCACCAACAAAGCCGCTGCCGAGATGAAGGAGCGGATGATCCAGAACCTGGAACACCTCGCTTCCGGCGCGCTTTCGACAGGGTCGCAGCTGGATCTGGAGCAGCACCTGGAACAGCTCACCGGATTGGGGAAAGCTGAACTCGGGGTACGCGCCAACGCCTTGCTCGGCCACATGCTGCACAACTGGAGCGATGTCGCCATCAGCACCATCGATGCGTTCACCCGCCGTGTCGTCCGCCCCTTCGCACGCGACCTGCGGTTGGACCATGACCTGCGCATGACCACCGAGCAGACCTACTACCGCGAACGGGCGGTGCAGGCCTTGATCGATGCGGCCGGAAGCGATGAGCGCATCACCGTGATCCTCTCCCAAGCGTGTCTTCAACTGCTGCACGAAGAGCGTTCGTGGGATCCATCCAAACCCTTGCTGGACCTGAGCTACGAGCTGCTGAAGGAAAGTTCCATCGGCCCGCTTGCCCGGCTCCGTTCCTTCTCCGCGGAAGATCTGGCGCCATTGATCGAGCGGCTGAACCGCGACACAGCTGTCTTCCGCCAACAGGTCAGGAGCATCGGGCGGGAAGCGATCAAGTTGATCGCCGAGAACCAGATCTCCGAGCCTGATGTGGCGTATGGGAAAGGCGGTATCCTGGGCTACTTCCGCAAGTTGGCCCGCTTCGCGGATGCGTGGGATGCACCGGGACCACAGACCTTGAAACCATTGGAAACAGGGAAGTGGCATTCCGGAAAAGCAAGCACTACAGCGATCGCCGCATTGGACGGGATCTCCGACCGGTTGACGAACTTTTTCCAGCAAGCGGAAGACCTGCGCACCAACGGGCTGCGCGACCACCTGATCCAACGGGCCGTGGTGCGCGAGTTGTTGCCCGCCTTCGCGTTGCACGAACTGGATGCCAAACTAGAAGCACTGAAAGCCGAGGATGGTGTCACCTTCTTCAGCGACCTCACGCGCCGCGTGGCCGAAGTGGTGAAGAACGAACCGGTCCCGTTCATCTACGAACGGCTCGGCGAACGGTACCGGCATTTCCTCATCGACGAGTTCCAGGATACGTCGCTGCTGCAATGGAACGCCTTGCTGCCGCTGATCGAGAACGCATTGGCCAACGGCGGCACGACCTTGCTCGTGGGCGATGCGAAACAGGCCATCTACCGCTGGCGCAATGGTGAGGTGCGGCTCTTCGTGGAACTACCGAAAGTCTTCGGCATCGATCGCGAAGACCCGGTGGAAGTGCAACGCGAAGAAACCTTGGACCGCTATTTCACCAAGGGTGAAAGGCTGGCACACAACCGGCGTTCCGCGCAACGCATCATCGCCTTCAACAACGCGCTGCACGGTGCGCTGGCACAGCAACTTCCGCCGCAACTGCGCAATGTGTACGATGAACATGATCAGCGCACTTCACATTCCGACCTCGGCCTCGTACACATCGAACCGGCGGATCCAGGCTTGCGAGGCGAGGCACTGCAACAGGCCATATTGGACCATACGCTGCACTGGGTGCAGGAAGCGCTGGATGCTGGTTTCGTTCCGGGTGATATCGCCGTGCTCGTCCGCTCCAAACGCACCGGACGCGCCATCGCACGCCACTTGGTGGAGCATGGCCACGCGGTGGTCTCTCCCGATGGCCTGCAACTCGCAGCGGATCCCTGTGTGCAACTGTTGATCGAACTGTTGCGCTTCTTGCACACCGGCGAAGAAGCTGCTGCAACGCGTGCTATGCAATGGCGATCCATCGTGTTGGCTACACGGGAACAGGAAGGTGGAGCGGCCGAACCGTTCAGCACCGGAGATGCACTACCCAAGCCCACTGTGGAACTGCGGCGGTGGTTACAACAGCATGGTGATCCGCGCCTGCGCACCACGATCGTTTCGCTCGTGTCGCAACTCGCCAAAGCACATGGCATCAAACCAGCGGAAGATGCATCGGTGCTCACTTTGCTCGACGAGATACACACGTGGACCACGGAGCATGCACAGGATATCGGTGGTTTCTTGGAACACTGGGAACGGTCCGGCGGTGATCGCAGTTCCGCTGCGCCGGATCAAGGCCAAGCCGTGCAGGTGATGACCGTCCACAAGTCCAAGGGCCTGCAATTCCCGGTGGTGATAGTACCCGATGCGCGCATGGCAAGTACCGGCAACCATGGAGAGCTTTTCTGGGTGCGGCCCGGAGATGCGGTGCCCGAACTGGACATCGTGCTGATACGCGAAGGCAAACTGAGCAAAGCCGCAGAATTGCCCGAGTTGCAAGAAGAAGAAGGGCTACGCACGTTGGATGCCATGAACCTGTTGTACGTGGCGTTCACGCGGCCTGAACAACGCCTCTACGCGTTCGTTCCCGAAGCGAATGATGTGATCACCAAAGCCCTGCTCGCTTTCGCCGCAGCGCAACCCGACCTCACATGCACCGGCGCCGAAGCGGAACCTCCGCGTAAGAAGCGCAACACCACCACCGGCGCTTTGTTGCGCGATGTATCCAGCGATGCGGCGTTGCCCACCATCACCATGCGTTTCGAGGCACCCGAAGATTGGGACCCCGCGCATCCTGACCCGGCACGCGCCTATGGTACCGCGGTACACGAAGCGCTGGAACGTACCAAGTCAGCCACTGATCTGGAAGCATCGTTGCAGGTCGCTGTCACAGCGGGCGACCTCACTGCGGAACAAGCAGCACAGCTGCTGGAACGTCTCGGCCCTTGGCTCTCGTCCGATGCAATGGCACCTTGGTTCGCACCGCCCCTGGATGTCCGCGCCGAAGCTGCGTTGATCACTGCTGATGGCCACACGTTGCGCCCCGATCGACTGGTGTTCGATGGTGATCAGGTGCGGGTGCTGGAGATCAAGACAGGCAAGGCATTAACGAAACATGTGGAACAGCTCCGCTCCTACCTACACCTGCTGCGCGACCTAGGCTATGCACAGGTGGACGGCGCCGTTTGGTACGTGGGCGATGGACACTTGGAACACGTGGCCTGATGGGAACTTGGACCGTACGCTCGTTCGCTGAACTTTCCGCATATCAACTGTACGCGGTACTTCGCTTACGTGTGGATGTGTTCGTGGTGGAACAGAACTGTCCGTATCCGGAGCTCGATGGCCTGGATCAAGAGGCGACACACGTGATGCTTCACTCCGATGACGGTGCCCTCATCGCCTATGCACGTATCCTTCCGCCGCATGAAGATGGACTGCCTCATATCGGGCGCGTGATCGTTCGCGAGACAGCGCGCGGCACCGGCGTGGCCTCCGAGCTGATGGAACGCGCGTTGCACCAAGTGGAAGTGTTGTTCGGCTCGAAACGGTCAGCACTCGCGGCACAAGCGCATCTCGAGCGGTTCTACGCGAAGCACGGCTTCAGACGGACCGGCGCGGACTACCTGCTCGATGGGATCCCGCACGTGGACATGCGGCGCGAAGGACAGTGAACGCGTTCAGCGCAGCAGGGTGACGTGCCCATCGTACTCCTTCCGGTAAGCGCCATGCTCGGCGATGCGCGCTTGGTAGTTGTACACACCTTGCGGAAAGCCATCGCCGCTCCAACCATCTTTCGTGTTCGTTGTGCGGAAGACCTCCTTGCCCCAGCGATCGAGGATGACCAGTTCGTACAACCGCGCACCGCGAACCGACGGCAAGAACACATCGTTCACCCCATCACCATCGGGAGTGAATGCCGTGGGCGCGTAGAACAAATGATCGGTGACATACACCGTGTGCGTGATCTCGTTGGTGCAGTTCGTACCGCTTGTAACGCGCTGCGTGATGGGGAAAGAACCGGCATCATCGAACTCGTAGGTGAACGAGGGTTGTTCGATCACCGTTCCATCGATCAGGTATTCCCATGCCACGGCTTGCTGTGCGTAGTCCTTGATGTTGACCACCGGATCAAGCAAGCTCACTTCATCGGGCACCACCGTGAACTCGGCTACCGGCTCCGGGAACACTTCCACTTGATCCACCATCACCACGGTGTTCTGGTCGATACAACCTTCGTCCGTGTTCACGGTCACACGTACATCATACGTGCCCGGTGCGGTGTAGGCGTGTGTGAAGATCGGTCCCGCAGAAGTGGTACCATCACCGAAGTCCCACAAGTACCGCAAGGGTGTCCACGCTTCACCAGTTGCGGCGAAGTTGAACGGCACGAACACGCATCCGGCCAGATCAGTGGTAGCCGTCAATGTCGGGCGTGGATATACGATCACGGAATCGGTGTAGGTCTCTTCGCATCCGAAGTCCTGCACGGTGAGCCGCACGGCATGCGCTCCTGTGGCCATGTAGTTCGCCACCACATCCACACCAGAAGCGGTCACCGGCGAGGATTGATCTCCGAAGTCCCATGCCACGGATGCCGTAGCTGTGAACGAGCCCGTGGCGTGCAACAATGCTGGTTCGTTGGTGCAACGGATCGGCGGGCGTTCGAAGTGGGGTGCGAGCGGCAGGTGGACCTCGAAGCTGGACCAGCTGGTATCGGCGCAGGGCCATCCCGGATTGGCGATCAACCGGATGGCGTAAGTACCCGTGTCAGCATAAGTCCACTGTGGTTCGGCCAGGCCCGAGGTATCCGCCAACGTGCTCAACTCCCCGAAATCCCAGTGATACGTCTGCCCGTTCACGCTCTCATTCTCCAAGAACACGGTCATGCCCGAACAGAATTCCTGCTGATCTTGAATGGATGAAACGATGTTCGCTTCGCACGCCACGACATCCATGCGCACATCGCGGATAGACTCGCTCAATTGCACACCATCGCGGTATTCCCGGACCCGCACACCTATGGTGAATGAGCCGATCAGCGTAGGGTGTACCGTGAACACACCCGTAGCAGGATCGATGGCCACACCAGGGGCACCGTTCACAGGGTTGCCTGCGCTGTATCCCGCCCCCCAAACGATCGGGTCATATGGCGGTGGTGGAATGTAGTCGGGCACGGGTTCGGTCGCAGTGCCACCAGCGAAAGGCGTGAAGAGATCGTAAACCAGTTCATCCCCATCAGGATCCAATGCCGAGTGGTCGAACGTCATGTCCTGCCCGATGCACAACACCACCGGCGGATAATCCAAGAAGCGTGGGCTACTGTTCACCGCTACCGTGGTGGTCGGAGGGATCTGCACGGTACAGGTGAGGCCTTGCAGGATCGTCGTGGGCAGATTCGTCATGGACGGTGTGCGGCAGCACCGTTGGTAACTGATCACGTAGCCGGTCGTGTTCGGCGGCAAGGTGAGCACGGTGGTGTATTCCGCCCAGGTAGCGCAGATGGTTCCCGGAACGGCAAGGCAGGGGTTGCCCAGATCCACAGGCACAGGCTGTTCACCACCTTGTGGAAGTGGAACCATCTGTGTGAATTGCGGTAGGCCGATCCCATTGTATACGGCTAGGCGTGCCTCTGCATCGAAGCCTGTCCCGTTCACGTTGCCGGGCCCACAGTCGCGGTACAGTTTCAATGTGATCCGATACTGATCTGGACCAAGCTGGTCATAGTACATCTCTCCGCCTAGTATGTGCGTTGCACCGGCCATCACGGACCAGCACATCAGCAGTAGCGATAAGACCTGGCGTACCATCTTGGTTCTAGGACGAAAAGGTAAGCCCCGGGGTCGCCTACCTGCGTCACCGTTGCTCGTTCCATGGGCGGCCATGTCAGCGAAGCAGTGTCAAGTGGCCCGTGTAGGTACGGCCATCGGCCAGCACCAGCTCGTAGTAGTAGGTGCCATCCGGGACATCAACGGCGGCCCACTGGTTGCGGTAGTTCTGCGCCGAATAGATGGGCATGCCCCAGCGGTTGAAGATGGTGAGGTCGTTCTGGTGCTGCTCGATGTTCAAAATGGAGAACCGTTCGTTGAAGGCATCGCCGTTCGGGGTGAAGACGTTCGGGATATCGATGGGCACCTCGATGATCTCGAACGGCAAGTTGTAGGTGGATGTACAACCGTCCGCTGTGGTGATGGTCAACGTTACATCATAGGAACCCGGGGTGGGCCGGATCCAAGTGAACGTCTCCCCTGACCCGATGGGCGAACCGTTCGCTGACCAAGCCCATGTGACGATCTCGCCGCCATTGCCCGTGGATCCATCATCCAAGATCACATCCGCACCATACGCCTGAGGCGAAGTCGGAGAAAGAGTGAAGAACGCTTCTGGCAACGCACGTGTTATGATCTCACCGGAATACGAAGCGGAACAACCCTGATCCACAACGGTGAGCGATACGGTGTGTTGACCCGGTGAAGGGAACAAGACCTCAATGGATGAACCTGTTGCTGTGGAAGGCACCGCGCCGCTCAACTGCCAAGAGAAAGTCGCGTCAGGGCCAAAACGACCCTCAGCATCGAAGGTGGTCTGAAAAGCGCCACATCCCGCTGTGGGCGCTGTGAAGAATGGCTCAGGCAACAGCCGCACCTCGATGGTGCTTTGGGTGGTATCGGCGCAGACAAGGCCTGGGTTCGCGATCAGCGTGACCACATAGGAGCCCGGTGCGTCATAGGTCCACTGCGGTGAACGGGCCGAGGACGTATCCAGCGCGGTCAGTTCATCACCGAACTCCCACGACCAAGTGGTACCTGTGGCGCTGGCATTGTCCAGAGCCATCGTCAGCCCTTGGCAGAAGTCGGTCTGTGGTGCGATCTGCGCCGTTACACCGGCTTGGCATGGCACCACATCGAACCGGAAATCACGGCGCGTCTCGGATAGTAGAACCCCGTCCCTATACTCCTTCACACCAACAGCAACGGTATAACTCGCCGCCAACGTTGGTGTCACCGTGAGCATACCGGTGAGCGGGTCGATGGCCATGATGGGCGCCGAATCCATCGGATAATCCCCCGAATATCCCCCGGTCCACATGATGTCGGAATACGGTGGAGGGGTCGGTGTGGGTGTGGGGTCGAAGGCCGTGCCTCCGTTGAACGGTGTTTGCAAAGAATACGCGAGTGAATCGCCGTCGGCATCCGTGGCCGAGTGATCGAACTCCAACGGCTCGTTGAGGCAGAGCACCACGGGCGGATAACCCGTGAAGCGTGCGGAACTGTTCACGGCCACGGACCCTGGAATGCGGACCGTACAAGTGAGCCCTTGGTCGCCGGCGTTGGCCACGTTGATGATGGTGGGTGTGCGGCAACAACGTTGGTAGGTCAGCACGTACCCATCAGGCCGTGCGGGTAGGGTGAGCAGCTTGGTGTAGATCGCGAGCTCGATGCACACGTTCGGCGGAGCGGTGAGGCACGGATTGTCCAACGATACCGGGAGCTCGATGGCACCGGGGAAGATCATGGACTCGATGAACACGTTGGAACCGTCGCCCCCGAACACACCCAGCAAGGCACTGGCATCGTACTGGGTGTTGTTCACGTTGCCGGGGCCACAGTCGCGGTACAGCTTCAGGTAAACCTGGTACTGGTCGCCGCCGAGGTGATCGTAGTAGATCTCGCCACCCACGATATGGGTCGCTTGGGCTGAGAAGGCACCAAGCAGAACGACGAGGAGAGATGAGAGTATGCGCATGATGACTTATCGACCGAGACCAAGAGAGAATGGTTGCCCAGCCGCGAAGCAAGGTAAGCAGGCCGATCCGATCAGGGATGCACCGCTGCCTGCGCCGCCGCCCAGACCGCACTGGTAGATGGGACGAAAGCGCCATCCGCACAGTCCACCATGTCCCGTATCCGCAGCTTTTCGGGAAACATCGTGGCCTCCACCTCGTGAAGCACCCAGCGCTTACCGATGCGTTGCAATTCGGTGAACCGGTCCCACGAATCGATGCGGTACACATGCGCCCCATTGGCACTGATCCGGTAAATGGGGAACTGCTCTTCGTTCATCGCCTCGTTATCTTCCGCCACCGCCCATGCGTCCATTCCTCGATCGCCTCGCCGCCTTGTTGTTGGAACACCACAGCAACGAGATGGACCGTATCGCTGTGGTGCTCCCCAGCCGACGAGCCGGTTCGTACCTGCGAAAGTACCTCGCCCAACAGCACGGCGGTGCGTTATGGAGCCCGGAGATCATCGACATTGGCGGGTTCATGCAGCGCTGTTCGGGACTCGCACAGGGTGGTACCATAGACATGCTCTTCCTGCTCTATGAGGCGCACAGGCAAGTGGCAGGGCCTGCCGCAGAACCGCTCGCCGAGTTCCTGGAATGGGCACCGGTGACCTTGCGCGATCTGAGCGAGGTGGACACCCACCTGATCGATCACGCCCAACTCTACCGTGACCTGCGCGAATACCACGAGCTGGAAGAATGGAGCTTCCGCCTGGGGGAAGAGCTCAGCCCGGCGCAAGAACGCCTCAACTTCAACTGGCGATCCACACGCGACCTGCACGAAGCGCTTACCGCGTTGATGCATGAGCGGCGCATGGGTACATCCGGGTTCGTAGCCCGCGTGTGTGCCGAACAAGCACTGGCAGGGACGCTCAACCCACCGTGGAAGATGACCTGGTTCGCCGGGATGAACGCGCTGGACCCCGCTTCCACAGCGGTGATCCGCAAACTTCAAGAACAAGGCCTTGCGCGTGTAGCGTGGGATGCCGACCCGCACTACCTCGATGACCCGCGCCAAGAGGCCGGAAGGTACCTGCGTCGTTCGCGCGCTGCACTCGGGCCCGGCGAACTGGCGCCGCAACCCGCCATCCGTGTACGGGACCGGACCATCCACGTGGTTGCCGCTCCGCAACCGCTGGCCCAAACAACCTACGTGGCACAACGGTTGGCCGCGCTCACACCCGAAGAGCGCGCCCGGACCGCCGTGGTGCTGGGTGATGAGGACCTGCTGCTCCCACTGCTGGAACAACTTCCTCCCGACATCGGTCCACTGAACGTTACCATGGGCCTGCCCCTGCAAGCGCTCCCCGTGAACGGCCTCACCGAAGCATACATCGCGTTATTGGAAAGTGCCACGTCGGATGGGCGTTTCGCCTTGCATGAACTGGAGCGGTTGCTCGGTCATCCGTTCGTACACGAAGGCAACATCACCGCGCGCACGATCGCCGCCTTGCGTGAACAACAACAGGCACGCGTGAGTGCGGGCACCATCATCAAAGCCCTCACCGAAAGCGGATCGTTGCATGTTGCGTTGATCAACGCTTGTTTGGTGAGCACGACCACGGATCCGCGAATGCTTTCCTCGCATTTCATCGCACTCTTCGGCTGGGCGAAAGCATGCGCGCCGAACGATAAGACGGTGCAGGAGCAGCTCTTCCAAGTGGCACGCCTGCAACAACGCCTTGACCGTACGCTGGAACGGCTTGAAGTGGTCGACCTTGAACTACGCACCTACGCCAGCATACGCGAACGTTTGCTGCGCGAAGAACGCATCGCTTTCCTGGGCGAACCGTTGCAAGGTCTGCAGCTCATGGGCATGCTGGAAACACGCGCATTGGACCATGAACGGTTGATCATGGTATCTGTGAACGAAGGGGTGATCCCACAAGCAGCAGCCCTCCAAAGCTGGATCCCGCACGACATCCGCCGCCACCACAAGTTACCGCTGCCAGCGGATGGCGAAGCGATAACGGCGTACCACTTCAACCGCTGCATGCATCTGGCGCAGGATGTGGAACTCGTACACGTGGCCGGTGACGGTGCCGAACCGGGCGAACCATCACGCTTCATCGCACAATGGCAGCACGAGGTGGTCGGGCACTCCAACACGCGTATGGAAAAGAGCGCCGTGACGGCACCCAACACGGCACGCGCTGCGCTACCGATCGCCGTGAAAAAGGACGAAGCCGTTCTCGCCCGATTACGTGTCCTATGCGAACGCGGCCTCTCCCCTTCCGCGATCGGCACCTGGCTGCGCTGCCCGCTCGACTTCTACTTCCGCTACGTGCTGGGTATCCGCGAGACCGAGGTGGCCGATGGCAACTTGGGCAGTGATGTGCTCGGCGATGCGGTACACAACGTGCTCGACGGCCTGCTCGCGCCGCACATCGGGCACACGCTCACCCCCGAAGCCGTGGAAGCCATGGTGCCACAGGTGCATCGGTTGCTGACCGATCGCCTTGCGAAGGATTTCTCCCACTCCACCCTGGAGCATGGCCACTTCCGCTTGCGTCGCGAAATGGCCACCAAGGCCGTAGAAACCTATCTCGAAGCCGAACGCGATCGCTGCGCTGCTTCGCCAACACGCGTGGTAGCGGTGGAACTCGAAGTGAAAGCCACCCTGTCCAATGGCGTGCTCTTGAAAGGCCGCTGCGACCGCATCGACCTACGCGATGGGGCCATGACCGTGCTGGACGTGAAGACCGGCTCCGTGCGCGAGAACGACCTGCGCATGCCAAGCCTGGAGCGTGGAACCATCACTCCCACAAGACGGTATGCGCTACAATTGATGGTCTACCTCTGGGCCTACCTGCACCAGCACCCCGAAGTGGAACAGGCCCGCGCCGGGGTGATCCCGCTACAACGCCCCACACAAGCCGCAGGTGAGTTCCTCAGCATCGGCGGCGAGGATGTGATCCGCCGTGATCAACTCTCCGCGATCGATGAATTGCTCACCCAATTGGTGGACGAGATGCTGGATCCCCAAGTACCGTTCGCACACGATCCGGAGAGCACCTATTGCGGGTGCTGCGTGGCCTGACCGTTGTAGGCGAACATGATCACTGCACCATGATCGTGCGCTTGTGTTCTTGGCCGCCGATCCGCACGACGACCAGGTAAGGACCTGCCGCGGTTCCGCTCAGATCGATGTTGGGTAGGGTCGTGTCGATCACGCAAGCGCCCAAAGCGTTCCACACCTGCACATGCTCCACACGTTCGCTGCTGCGGATGGTGACCAGCCCATCGGTCGGGTTGGGGAACATGCTGAATGCAATATCCACGTTGGCAACCACCTCCGTGGAAAAGTCGTACGGCACTGCGTTGGAGGGCAATGATGCGCAACCATCGATCAGTCCCGTAACGCTGTATGATCCGGTCTGTGTGGCCGTGTGCGTGGATGCGTTCGCACCAGGGATCTCATCCCCATCTACATACCACTGGTACGTGGAGCCAGGCACCGGACTTGCGGATAACACCGCACCGTTGATGGACGCGACTGGTGCGGGTGCCGGCACCAACGTGACACTGACCACATTCGACTGGACCGCTGTGGCCGGTGCGCAAGAGGCGTTGCTTGTCACTGTACAGGTGATCACGGCGTCGGCGGTCAAAGGGGCCGTGGTGTATGTAGCTGACGTTCCCGAGGCATTACCGTTAACATACCACTGATAGACGGGCGCACTACCCGCACCGGAAACGGTAGCGGTGAACAGTGCGCTCTCACCAGCACAGACTTCAACCTCACCCGCGATGGTAACTACCGGTGTGCAGACCGATCCGCACGGCGCATCGTGCGTCCCGAGATGGCTGTAATCCATCACCGGGTAGGGGATCCACTCCACATCGGGAAGGAACGCATCGGTTCCATCAACATCGCCACGATCCACAGTGGGTTTACGCACGAGCACGGTATAGTACGTGCCCACACCGTTGTTGAACCAGTAGTCCCCATCTTCGAAATACTCTCCCACCTTTCCGATGATATCAAGCGGCCTGTCATCCTTCACGAGTACGATCGTTTCGGAACCATCGAACCACAGGTAGGTGATCTGATCGGCGTACGTATCGATGTCCGTGGTGAAGTTGGGCGCTACCACCACATGGGTGCCGCCAGCGGGAATGATGCCGGTCAACATCGCGGCAGCATAGGTGTATTCGCCGTTCGCATAGAAGCGCAAGGCATAGCCCGTAAGGTCCACCGGAACGGAACGGGGGTTGAAGATCTCCAAGGCCAATGCTTGATCTCCTGGCATGTGGACCATTTCGCTGATGAAAAGATCGTGGCATGCTGCAGGTTCCGGGCCGATGACCTGCTCGTTGGTGATCCCCGTTCGGCGATAGAGATGCACCGCTTCGGTCTCCACACACGACGCGTAGATCTCCGGAGTTCCATCCGCATCGATGTCGCCGACACCGACGAATTGCGGGTTGACGATGTTGCGTGCGAGCTCGTGGCGTGTGAACACCTGCGAACCATCATTCTCGAACCAATCGGTGGCGCGATCTTCCAAAGCCGATGCAGCCACGTCGATATCACCATCACCGTCAAGGTCGGCGGCAACGGCATACGTGGCGAAACGCACACCATAGGCCAAGACACGCTCGGTGAAGCTGGGAAAGGAAGCACCGTCGTTCTCGTACCAGTTGATCCGATCGCTATCCGCCATGGTGCTCAGGATATCGATGTCGCCATCGCTATCCAGATCGACCCAGAACACCGATGTGGTGTTAGGGGCCGAGGCGTCCACTTCTTGCACTTGGAAAGTTCCGTTGCCCATGTTCCGGTGCAGCAACACCTTGCCGATGACGTTGAGGCTGGAATAAGAGGCGGACACCACGTCCATGTCACCGTCGTTGTCATAGTCGTAAGGCCGTGCTTCGTAGGGCGTGCGGTAGGTGGTGTTCACCGTGCGCTGTGTGAACACTTGGCTACCGTTGTTCTCGTACCAATAGATGAAGCCGCCGTTCAGGTCCGTGGCCACCACGTCCATGTCGCCATCACTATCGAAATCAATTGGCGCACATCCGTAAGCATCGTTCAAGTAATGGAGGCTGCGCTTAGCGAAATTGCCATTGCCCAGGTTCTCGATCCAGCTGAGCTTGTCAGCACTGCGCTCGCTCAAAACCGCATCGTCGTCGCCATCGCCATCCATGTCCGCCGTGGCCAAGTAGATGCCGCCGCCCACCTGGATGCGTGCAGGTCCTTCGCGCAGGATCTTCGCTTCCAACTTCCCGGTGCCATCGTTCTGGTACCAGTTCATGTGCAACCCACCTACGGCCATCATGTCCATGTCGCCATCGCCATCGAAGTCGCCATGTGTTGCGCCGCGCGCATCGCCGAGGTAGCGGTTCAGCGGTCGTTTGGTGAATTGTCCCGCGCCGTTATTGATGTACACCCGCAGATCGAAGCTCGACCCAGCGGCGATGTCCAGGTCGCCATCACCATCCAGGTCCGCTGCAACGGCCAAAGAGATGTAATCGAAGTCCGTGTCGAGCACACCCCCTGCCCCCATGAACTGCCCCACTGCACTGTATCCGCGCCAACTCAGGTCATCTTCTTCGTAGTCACATACGAGCAGGTCCTTGTACCCATCGCCGTTGAGGTCGCCCGCTCCCACACCACGCGACCCCGTGTAGGTGAACACGGAACGTTGCGTGAATGCCGTACCCGTGTTCTCGAACCAACCTGCCCCGCCGCCGCCGGAATAAAGAATGTCCATGTCCCCATCCTGATCCACATCGTTGTTGATGATGGCGCGTGGGGTGGGCATGTTCGCCAACAGCTCGTTGGTGAAGGTGCCCGTGCCGTTGTTGCGGAAGAAACGCGCTGCACCTGCGGTTTGTACCGTTACCGCCAGATCGATATCGCCATCGTCATCGTAGTCTTCCACCACCACGTGCGAGACACCCGTGAGGCCCGTTGCCACATCAACACTGGTGAACTGGAACCCGCCATCGTTGCGCAACCAATACACTTTGTTCTGGGTGAAGGCGGTACACGCGAGGTCCAGGTCGCCATCGCCATCAAGGTCCGCCACGGCCACGCCGGAAGTTCCTCCACTATTGCTGTGCAAGGTGTACGTATCGAAGCTGTTGTCGCCGTTGTTCCTGAACTGGAGGATACGGTTCCCCGCCATGTCGGCCACCACCAGATCCTGGTGACCATCACCGTCCAGATCGAGCATCAGCACGGTCTGCGCCTCTAGTGTAGCCAACGAGATCACCCGTTGCTCGAAGGTGCCATCACCTTGGTTCTCGTTCCACACCAGGTTGCGGATGCCACCACTGATGATGTCCAGATCACCATCGCTGTCGAGGTCGCCGGTAATGAGGTCGAGCGTGGTGTGCGAGATCAGTTCAGTGGAGTAGCCTTGTGCCAGAACAGCACCACCAAGAAAGAGTGCGATGGTCACTTGTGCGATGCGGAGAGGGAGAGCCATTCAGATGTGGGATCGAACCGTAGTGCCCGATCGTGGCGAATGTAGAAGAACGCACCAACGGGAGCAGGCAGAGTTATTCCGTGCCCCGTGTGGACTATTGGGCGTGTTGGCTGGAAAAGCAAAAGGGAGGCCGAAGCCTCCCTTTTGCTTTTCTTCTTTTCCGGTCTACCGGTAGATCACCTTGTGCGAGGTGGTGTTGCCGTTTCGCTTCAGCTTCACGTAGTACGCGCCGGCACCCATCGTGCTCAGATCCATTTCCTTCTTGTAGGTGCCTTCGAGATCGCGCACGGTCTCGTTGTACACGGCTTGGCCGATGCTGTTGATGATCTCCACGGTGACATCCCCTTTCTCCGTATTGGCGAAGCTGAGCGTGAAGCGGCCGTTGTTCGGGTTGGGTTGGATCAGCACGCTGCCATCNNCGGGTGCGAGACCTTTGTAGATGATCCCCGTACGGTCAGTGCCGCCGCAGGCCGCGTAGAAGTTGGCGTTGTTCCTCCGCTCTGCCGTGTACGCGTCGTTCACCAGTTCGAATTCACCCTGGCCCGTGACCGGAATGCGGGCGATGGTGTACTCCTGGCCAGCTTGCCATGCGGTGCTCATCGGATTCATGCCGAAACCAGCATAGACCGCATAGCGGAAACCACCTTCCTCGCGGATGTTCCCGGAACGTTGCACACCGATGTACGAGGCTGCTGCATCATCCTGCGTGCTCTCGCCCAACGTGGCGCCGGAATTCGCATCCCAACGCACGGTGAAGACCACCGAAGAGAAGATGCCGGAGAAGTCGGACTCCGGACGCACCTTCACCTCCAGCACACCATTGTTCTGGTATAGACCGATATCCACCGCGTTCTGTGCGCTGGAAAGGCCGGCGGTGCAGGCCAAAAGGAGGGTGAGTGCAGTGGTGCGTATCGATCGGTTCATGGATGCGGTCATTTAATTCTCCGTTCGGCTTCTTGGTCCTTAGACGAGACCCCGTGCTTCGGGAGGCCGCAAGATAATCCGGCAAGACAAGGGAACGCAAGCACTTCGAGGAACCAACACCTACGCCGGATGGAAAAACGCGTTCCGCCGACGAACGGGGCCCAAAAACCGAACAGGGGCCCGGGAAGGGCCCCTGCGCGGTAAACCTGCAAGGAATATGGAACCAGAAAAGGTCAGGAAGACCGACCCTTCTAGAACCAAGACGGCGCCCGTCGAAAAGGGTTGCCAGCCCGTCCAAAAATTTTCAGGAGGTGAACTTGTACCCCACCCCGCGTATGGAATGGAAGTGCCTGGGTTCCCGGGGGTCAGGCTCGAAATATTTCCGGAATCCGACGATGAAATTGTCCACGGTACGGGTGGTGGGGAACACGTTGTAACCCCAGACTTTCTGCAGGATCTCTTCCCGCGAAACAACGTCGCCTTGCCGCTCCAGAAGCAAGCGCAGAAGCATCATCTCCCGCTGGCTCAAGGTCTTCACCAGGCCGCCTTGCCCACGGACCTCATAGCTCTGGAAATCCACGTGGTTCTCGCCAAACGTGTAGGCGTCCAGTACCGTGTTGGTGGTCTTCTCCCCTTTCCGGGTGACCAGCTTGGCCACGCGCAACAGGAGTTCTTCCAGTTCGAAGGGTTTTCCCAAGTGGTCTTCCCCCGTCTTCAGCCCACGGATACGGTCCGGGGCGCTAGCACGAGCCGTTAGGAAAAGCACCGGCGTGGCATTGCCTTCCAGCCGGATGGTCTCCACCACGGCAAAGCCGTCCATACCGGGCAACATCACATCCATCACCACCACGTCGTAATGTGCGCCTCGCAGCCGTTGCAAGGCATCCGGCCCGCTCACCACGGTGGTCACATCATAGCCCTCCAACTCGAAATTGAGGCGCAACGCCGATCGCAGCGCATCCTCATCCTCCACCAAGAGCAGGCGGGGTTTGGCTTCGGCTAGTTCCATGGATGCAAAGATGGCCCACGGCTACCTTTGGCACCCATCCACCGATCATGCGTTTCACGCCACAACATGCTCACGCCGCAGAGTCCATGCGCGCAAACACCTTGGTGGAGCACTTGGATATCCGCTTCAGCGTTGACAACGAAGGCCGTTTGCAGGCTTCCATGCCGGTGGATGAACGAACCCACCAGCCCATGGGCTTGCTGCACGGTGGGGCAACCGCTGCCCTTGCCGAAACGCTTGGCAGCGTGGGTTCGGCGATGCTGATCGACCTGAACACCCAAGGCACCGTAGGCATGGAGATCACCGCCAACCATTTGCGCGGCGTGAAACAAGGCCGCGTGACAGCCACCGGCGAACTGGTCCACCAAGGGAGCAAGACCCATGTGTGGGACATCCGCGTACACGACGAGGCCGGAAAACTCGTGGCCATCTGCCGCCTCACCAACATGATCATAGAACGCCGATGAGTTCCGAACCCGCCCTGCGCCTCGCGCTCCGTTATTGCATCAGTGAGCGCATCACCTTCGCGGCCTTTCGCTCGCCCGGCGGTGCCGTTACCCTTTGGGCACAACAAACACCGGAACTCGACCGCTGCGAGAACGGCTTGTGGTGGGAGTTGAACGACGTGTTCCTCTTTTCCCCGTTCCGAACCGAAGGGCGCACACCGATGATCCGCTCCGATGTGGAACTCACCTTCGGCGATGCCGAACCGCATTGGCACCGGCTGATGGAATGTACGGGGTCCACCACACCCATGGCCACGCGCCAGCATGTGGGCACATCACGCGAAGCGTTCGAGAGCGCCGTGGCACAAGCGCGTGAAGAATGTGTCACCGGCCCTTTGGAGAAGGTGGTGATGGCACGCACGATCCGGTTGGCAGTAGGTGCCGAAGAAGCGGGATCGCTATTCGTTGAAGCGGTGAACGCACGGCCCGATGCCTTCGTGGCACTGGTCTCTTCACCCGAACATGGCCTGTGGCTCGGTGCTACACCCGAACGGTTGATCCTGGCCGAGAACGATAGCATCCGTATCGAATCCATCGCAGGCACAGCGCCGATCGCGACCGCTCCAATGGAACCTACCGGCTGGGGCGCTAAGGAGCGTCATGAGCAACGTGTGGTCACCAAGAGCATCACCGCTTCGTTGATCGACCTGGGTGCACGCACCATCACCGTTGAAGGCCCCGATGTTCTAGTCGCAGGGCCTGTGGCGCATCTGCGTACGAGCATCACGGCAACCTTGGAGAACCGAACAGTGGAAGAGTTGGTGAACGCCATCCACCCCACACCTGCAGTGGGTGGACTGCCGCCGGGATTGGCGATGGCGCGCATCGAAGCGTTGGAAGAAGGTGACCGTGAACTCTACTCCGGGTTCTGGGGACCGTGGAGCGCCGATGGCCGCATGGAGCTGTTCGTGAACATTCGCTGCATGCGCGTGTTCCCCGATCATGCCGAAATGCATGTGGGCGCGGGGATCACCAAAGGATCCGTACCGGAGCGCGAATGGGAAGAGACCGAATACAAAGCGGATAGTTGGCGCGAGCTGATCCGCACACCGATAACGGCGTAGTCCATGACGAGTGATCATTTCGCAGCGGCCGAACTTGCCCGCCTGTGTGCCGCGAAAGGTGTGAAGCACGCGGTGATCAGCCCCGGCAGCCGCAGCGCGCCGCTGGTGATCGCCTTCAACAAGCAGGAAGGCATGGAGTGCCTTCAAGTGATCGATGAACGCAGCGCGGCCTTCTTCGCGCTCGGCATGGCGCAACAACTGCACGCTCCCGTTGCACTGATCTGCACCAGCGGAAGTGCGGTGCTGAACTACGGCCCTGCCATCGCTGAAGCGTTCTACCAACGTATTCCGCTGCTCGTGATCACCGCCGATCGCCCCGAGGAATGGGTGGACCAAGGTGAAGGACAAGCGATCCGGCAACACGGCGTGCTCGCGTTGCACATGAAACGCAGCGTGCAACTACCGCGCATCACCAGCGATGAACTGGCGCGGTGGCACTGTGGCCGCTTGATCAATGAAGCGATCGATACAACCTTGCTTCCCGTGCCCGGACCGGTGCATGTGAACGTGCCGTTCGCTGAGCCGCTTTACGGAACAACAGAAGAGATCGGCACTTCGCGCTTCATCGCGCCGGTGATGACAGAAGCCTTCGTGCTGCCGGATCACGCACGTTGGTTGATCGGCCAACTCTCGGCGTGCAAGAAAGTGATGGTGCTTGCCGGACAAGGCATCTGGAGCGATGGTTTGCGCAAACAGTTGTTGCAACTGGCCGCACTTCCGCAAGTGACCATTCACACGGAAGCCACGAGCAACTTGGATGAAACAGCGTTCATCACCTGCATCGACCGCGTGATCGAGGCAGTGAGCGAGCGCAACGAGAAAGACCTGCGTCCGGATCTGCTGATCACCTTCGGTGGTGCGGTGGTGAGCAAACGCATAAAGACCTTGTTGCGCAAATGGAAACCCGCGCAGCACTGGAACATCGATGCGGGCCAACGCCACTACGACACCTACCAAAGCCTCTCGCACGACATCGCGGTGAGCCCCGAGATCTTCTTCGCGCAGCTTGCCCCTTCCGTGGTACCCAATGAGAGCATCTACGGCGAGGTGTGGAAGATGATGGACGAAAGCACACGCGGCAAACACAATCGTATCGTCGCCGATGCACCGTTCTGTGATCTCACCGTCTTCAACACGTTGAACGACCGCATCCCCGGCGATAGCGCTGTACACCTCGCGAACAGCACACCGGCGCGTTACGCACAACTCTTCGATCGTGTACGTGGCCATCGTTGGTTCGGCAATCGCGGCACCAGCGGCATCGATGGTTGCACGAGCACAGCCGTTGGCGCAGCTTTCGCCACCAAGCAGATCACGACGTTGATCACCGGCGACACCGCGTTCTGTTACGACAGCAACGCGTTCTGGAACAACCATCTTTCGTCACAGCTAAAGGTGATCGTGATCGACAACGGCGGAGGCAACATCTTCCGATATATCGATGGCCCTGACAAGGATCCGGAAATGCTACCATGGTTCGAAGCGCCACACACGCGCAGCGTCGAGCAACTGGTAAAGAGCTACGGACTGCCGTACATCCACGCCAACGACCACGCTTCCCTGGAAACCGGACTGGACAAGCTTTACACCAACCACGACAAGCCAGCCGTTCTACACATCACGACCGACGCGCTCACTTCACCGAAAGTCCTGCGCGACTACTTTAATCAACTCCGCACTTCATGAACGTTGCGCATTCGTTGCGTTCGTCGCGTCGTCGCGGTCCAATTGACTTCTAATGAGTTCCCGTACCTGGACCACCATCAAGGAATACACCGATATCAAGTTCGAGTTCTTCGAAGGCATCGGCAAGATCACCATCAACCGGCCGGAGGTGTACAACGCCTTCCGCCCGGAGACCACCAAGGAGATGCTGGATGCGATGGACATCGCGCGTGAGGACCAACGCATCGGCGTGGTGGTGCTGACCGGTATCGGAGACAAAGCGTTCTGTAGTGGCGGAGACCAGAACGTGAAAGGTCGCGGCGGCTACGTGGGTGCCGATGGTGTGCCGCGCCTGAACATCCTGGACATGCACAAGAAGATCCGCGAGATCCCCAAGCCGGTGGTGGCCATGGTGAACGGCTACGCGATCGGTGGGGGGCATGTGCTGCATGTGGTGTGCGACCTCACCATCGCTGCGGACCATGCGCGTTTCGGACAGACCGGACCGAAAGTGGGCAGCTTCGATGCGGGCTTCGGTAGCAGCTACCTCGCACGGCACGTGGGCCAGAAGAAGGCCCGCGAGATCTGGTTCCTCTGCCTGCAATACTCCGCGAAAGAAGCCGAGGACATGGGCATGGTGAACAAAGTGGTGCCACTCGCCGAACTGGAGGACACGACGGTGGAATGGTGCAAGATCATGATGCAACGCAGTCCCATGGCCCTGCGCATGATCAAACGTGGATTGAACGCTGAACTTGACGGCCAACGCGGCCTGATGGAATTCGCAGGCGACGCTACGCTGATGTATTACCTGATGGACGAGGCGCAGGAAGGGCGCAATGCCTTCATGGAGGATCGGGCGCCGGATTTCAAGCAGTTCCCTAAGTTCCCGTGAATAGGTTAAACCGCAGAGGCACGGAGGACCGATTCGGATGAAACACTGGCTCCACGCATTCCGCTTGCGCACGCTGCCTTTGGCGGCGAGCAGCATACTGGTTGGGAGTGCCTTGGGGTACTTCGCTGATATCTGGCGATACAGCGGACCATCCAGTTTCAAGCCGGTAGTTCTTGTGCTCGCATTGTTCACCGCGATCCTGCTCCAGATCTTGAGCAACCTCGCCAATGACCTCGGCGACCATCAGCATGGCACCGACAACACTGATCGTGTTGGTCCGCAACGTGCCGTGCAAAGTGGTGCCATCACACCTGCGCAAATGAAGCGTGCAATGTTCATCTGCGGACTACTCGCCTTCGCCAGTGGATGTGCGTTGATCACGGTGGCGCTCGGGTTCACTATGAAGAGCTTGGGGTTCTTGATCGTCGGACTGCTTGCGATAGGTGCAGCGGTGAAATACACGTTCGGTAAAAACCCATATGGCTATGCCGGACTTGGTGACATTAGCGTTTTTCTCTTCTTTGGGGTCGTAGGTGTGTGTGGAACTTTCTACTTGCATTCCGGAGGCTTTCATTGGGCTGTTCTAATGCCGGCAACAGCCTTCGGCCTTTTGAGCGCCGGGGTATTGAACGTGAACAACATGCGAGATATCGACAATGACGGCAAGAGCGGGAAGCGGACACTCGCGGTTCGCATGGGCAGTAGAAACGCCAAAGTCTACCAGACGATCCTTATATGCGTGGGTATCACCTGTCTTGTCGTGTTCTCAGCGTTCATCCAGTGGTCTTTCTACCAATGGCTCTTCCTTCTCGTCGTCCCCGGTTTCATCGTACACCTGAAGCGTGTTTGGACCACACCTGAGCCACGCGCTCTCGACCCGCAACTGAAAGTCTTGGCGATGGGCACCTTCTTCACCGCGCTGCTGTTCTCGCTGGGTCTTATCCTTGCGGTATGATCGCCGCGCGCTGGATCGAACGCACCCTGCATCCCCGCTTCGAGCTGGGCACTTCAAAAGGGCCGATCAACGCGCGTACTGTTTGGTATTTGATCGCTTGGGATAGCGAACGGCCGGAGATCAAAGGCATCGGCGAAGCGGCGTTGTTCCCAGGCCACAGCAAGGAGTTCCCGGCCGATGTGAAGACGAAGTTGATCGAGCTGTGTGCTGATACCCGCGACTGGCAACGAAGACTTACGACAGACTTGGTAGATGTGCCCAGCGTTCGGTTCGCGGTGGAGCAATGTTTACGCGATCTGGAGGTGAGCGGAACGAAAGACCTCTTCCCTTCGGACTTCACCCTGGGCAGACGTTCCATCCCGATCAATGGCTTGGTGTGGATGGGCGACAAAGCCACGATGAAGCAGCGCATCCGTGATCAGATCGAGAAAGGCTTCACCACGGTGAAGATGAAGATCGGTGCCATCGGGATCGAGGATGAACTGGACCTGCTTAGTGCCGTACGCCAGGAATTCGGACCGGATGACATCACCCTGCGCGTGGATGCGAACGGCGCCTTTGGTGCGCGCGATGCGATGCCCGTATTGGACCGTCTGGCTGCGCTTCACGTCCACAGCATCGAACAACCGGTGCATGCCGGGCTCTACGAAGTGATGGCGGAACTGTGCGCACGTTCACCCGTTCCCATCGGGTTGGACGAGGACCTGATCGGCCTGAACACACGCGACGCGAAAGTGGACCTGCTGGACAACGTGAAGCCGCAATACATCGTGATCAAGCCGAGCCTGGTGGGTGGTTGGGCCGCCACACAGGAATGGATCGACCTGGCGAAGGCGCGCAACATAGGCTGGTGGATCACCTCGGCGTTGGAAAGCAGCATCGGGCTGAACGCGATCGCGCAATACACGGCAACATTGAACGTATCGATGCCGCAAGGCTTGGGCACCGGCAATGTGTACACCAACAACATTCCCTCGCCGTTGCTCGCCGAGCGCGGTGCCTTGCACTACCGACCAGAAGAGGCGTGGGACATGTCATCCTTTGCGCGATGAGCGGCGCGTTGGATCGGTTCGAGGAGATCACCATTGATGGTACTAGGCTCACGCGCAAGCAATCGATCGAGCACTTCACCGCGTTGACCGTATCCAATTCCGAGGACCGCGTGTGGGCGACTTCCGTGGTGAAGACCTTGAACGACCTCGGCAACAACGCTGGTCTCCACGCCCAGACCAGCGGTACCACCGGCCCACCGAAACAGTTCACCATACCACCCGCTGATCTGGTGGCCAGCGCGCAAATCACCGCTGCCACGTTCAACCTGCACACCGGTGATCGGGTGCTGCATTGCTTGCCGAGTGACTTCGTTGCGGGCAAGATGATGCTGGTGCGCGGCTTCGTCCTCGGGCTGGATCTGCATGTGATCGATCCGCGCGGCAGTGTATTGGAACACCTCAACACCAACGACCGTTTCCGATTTTCGGCCATGGTGCCGTTGCAATTGCACCGTGCGTTGCAGGAGGACCGTGCGCGCGTAGAGGCACAGTTCGAGACCATACTGCTCGGCGGCGGACCGGTAAGCCAAGCGTTGATCGACGACCTGCAAGGCCTGCGCGCGCAGGTCCACATCGGCTACGGCAGCACCGAGACCGTGACACACATCGCAGCACGAACCTTGAACGGTCCGCAACGAAGCGAAGTCTTCACCGCGCTCGGCGACGTGAAATTCGGCCGCGATCCACGTGGGTGCCTGGTGGTGTACACGCCGCACCTCAGCGTTCCACAACACGTGACGAACGACATCGCGGAGGTGATCGACGAGACCCATTTCCGCTGGCTCGGGCGTTTCGACAATGTGATCCTCAGTGGCGGCAAGAAGATCTTCCCCGAACAGTTGGAAGCGAAGACCACGAACATACTCCCCTACCCACATTACTTCGCCGCTACGCCGGATGAACGCCTTGGCCAAGCCGTGCTGCTCGTTGTGGAATGCCCACGATCCGAAGCGGAGATGATGCAAGAAGTGATGCCGCTGTTGGTCGGCGTGCTCGATCCGCATGAATTGCCACGACGTGTACGCGCTGTTCCCGTGTTCGATCGCACAACGAGCGGCAAGGTCATCCGCAACAGGCCATGAGCGCGTTCTTCCTCCTGCTACTCTTGTACGCTCTGCTTTTCGTGATCGTCGTATGGCCCATCCACTGGATCTGGCACATGCGCACACAGGACGGCGAGTATGACAAGCGTTTCTACCGCCAGCCTTCCTACTGGAAACTCTACTTCTGGATCTTCGGAACAGCGATGCTGCTCACCTTCGGGCTCAACATCGTGCGCGCCCTTCGCGGCTGAACCCTACTTCATGTTGTTCAAGGCCTGCTTGTCCAACGGCTCCTCGTCGTCATCGTTCTCCATGGGCTTCACCGCCGTGTAGTTGCGCCACTTCTCCAAGACCGCCTGCATATCCGCAGGGAGCGGGCTTTCGAAGTGCATGCGCTTGCCGGTGATCGGGTGGTCGATGTCCAGCGTGCGCGCGTGCAAGGCTTGGCGGGGGATCACCTTGAAACAGTTCTCCACGAACTGGCGGTACCGGGTGAAGGTGGTGCCCTTCAGCACTCGATCCCCGCCGTACGCGGCATCGTTGAAGAGCGGATGACCGCTCCATTGCATGTGTACCCGGATCTGGTGCGTGCGTCCCGTCTCCAGTTTGCATTCCACCAAGGTGATGTAGCGGAAACGTTCCAGCACTTTCCAACGCGTGAGCGCCGCTTTGCCTTGTTCACCATCGGGATAAACGAACTGTACGGTGCGGTCCTTCACGCTGCGGCCGATGTGGCCTTCGATGGTGCCTTCCTCTTCCGCGAAATCGCCCCAGACCAACGCGTTGTAACGGCGGTCGCTGGTACGATCGAAGAACTGACGGGCCAGGTGCGTGAGGGCTTCTTCGGTCTTCCCGATGACCATGACGCCGCTGGTGTCCTTGTCCAACCGATGTACCAAGCCGGGACGTGGGATCTCCGCGCCGGGTGTGCTTGGCAATTTGCCGAAGTGGAACAGCAAGGCGTTCACCAAAGTGCCGGTCCAATTGCCGTGACCCGGATGCACAACAAGGCCTGCTTGCTTGTTGATGATCAGGATATGGTCATCCTCGTACAACACTTCCAGCGGGATATCCTCGGGTTGGATCTCCACTTCGCGCTGCGGATACGGCAGCACGATGCTGATCTCATCTCCGGGCTTCACCTTCTGGCTGGGCTTGGCGCTCTTGCCGTTCACCAGCACGTTGCCCGCTTTGGCCGCTACCTGGATGCGGTTGCGCGAAGTGTTCGCTAAGCGATCGAACAGGAATTTATCCAGCCGTATCTGCGATTGTTTCGGGTCGCAAACGATGCGGTGGTGCTCGTAAAGCTCCTGTTCTTCCCCGGCGATGTCGAGTTCTTGCTCCATCAGTGTTGCACTACCAAGCGGCCTTGCGCGTGCAAGGTACCGGTAGCATCCACAACACGCAGCACATAAACACCGTTCGCGATGGAAGCGGTGCTGAACTCGTTGGTACCATTGACGCGTTCGCTCCACACGGTGCGCCCGGTGGCATCGATGCACTGCACGCTGGCACGCGGAGGCATGTCCCCGGACAAAGCGATGCGCACGGCGTGCGCAGCCGGATTGGGGAAGATGAGCAGATCACCGGGAGCATCCAGCTCCGCAATGCTCGCCCACGGATCAACAGGTGCGATCATCACGGGCCGCATCATCAGCGACCCTTGGAAACTGGTGTTGGCGAAGCTGCCTCCCGTGTTGTAGAAGATCCGGTTGCTGTTGTTGCGGTTGCGATCGAAACCCAGGTTCAGGTTCGCCGGGTTGGTCTGCACCCACCCCACATAGATGGTGCCTTCCACGCGGATGGCACTGTCCAATTCGTACTCCACGAAGTTGTCGATCCCATCCAACCGGTATTGCGGCGATGAGAAGGAGAAGTTCTGGTGTTGGATCACCTCGGGGTTCAAGCTGCTCCAGACCGTGACGAGGAACGAACCATCATCCGGTGGAAGTAGCGGCGGCTGGTTCGCGACGGGGTTGAAATACATGCGAACAGCACGGAGCGAATCCGCCCCGATCAGATCATAGCGATAGGCCAACTTCCCACCTGCCACGTTGAGGCCGTAGCCCATTTCCGCGGTGCCATCATCGTACGCGTAGTAGTTGCTCAACTCCTGCAACAGGTACGAGGTGTCGTTGTACTGGTTGATGTCCGGCTCGGTCTGCGAATAGAACTTGATGTTCCAGAATGCCGCGTCGGTGCTGGGTGAATTGTCGAAGACGAAGTTGTTCGGCGCACTGTTGATCGGGTGGACGGTGGTGAGGATGGTGGCCGCATTGCTGTTGGGGCTCAACCCGTTCTCGAACGATGCGAGCGGTCCGCCATCTTCGTTCACCGCGGTCATACCGTACCGGATGAAACGATCCGTGATGTCCAGGTTGCGCAACTTCTCTTCCACCTGTGGCGCCATCAAGGTGGACGATGCTTCCTGGAAACGCGCGAAGGGCACGGAGGTGTAGGTCTGAAGAATGCTCGCTTCCGGGTACATGTAGGCCACGTCCACCAAGCGTGTATCGTTGAACGCACGCTGTGCACCGAGGCGCACATAATCCAAATGCCAGTGATCGAACGAACCGCTGAGCGTGGCGCAGTTCACGAAACGGAACTGGAAACCCTCTTTCAAGAAACGTTCTTGCCGAACGGGAATAAGGATCTGCTGGAAATCCGCGAGGTCCACGTAGGGGATCGCCCACATCTGGTACCACGACTGCTCCAAGGGCGCGTAGAACTCCAGGATCAGGCTGTCCACGATCTGTGCGTTGTCATCGCCGCTCAACCCTTTGGCCTGGTAGAAGAAACTGAGGTAGATGGAATCGCTCGCTGGATATTCCAGGTCGATAGGCACCGAGGTGAGGTGGTCCGCGCGGCCGTATGCCGTATAGTTCGGGAAGTCGTACGGGTAGCCCGTGTTCGCCAACCCATCGAAGGTGGCTACACCGATGGTGGGCGGATCGATGGGATAGGTGCCGTTGATGTACACATCATCATCCTGCCAAAGGATCAGCGGCGTGGCCACCTCGTTCATCATGTACGTGCCACCGGCCGCAGCTACACTGTACACCAGCACCGAATCCTGCACCAGTTCGGGGCTTAGGAGGAAGATGGTATCGGTCGGTGGTGCGCTAAGTGAATCCAGGATGTTGTACGCCGGCCAAGCTTCCACCGTGCTGCTCGTTGGTGGGTGTACCGAAAGGTCCAGCACCGTGACCATCACGCTGGGCAGGGCTTCGCGCACGGTCTCCGGCGGATCGTTGGTGTTCACCGTGGTGCGCCACGTGGTGTCCGTGCTGTAGCGCATGTCCCAGGTGGAGTTGCCGTTCACCGTAAGGCGGTAGAGCGTATTGTCCAAGGTGACATCCGGATCGGTGACCTGCGCGAACCGCTTGCGCGTGCGGTCGATGGAGAAGTCATCCATCAACGGGATCTCCTGCATCTCGTACTGGTACTCGAACACGCGCTTGATGTTGTCCTTGGCACGGCCCGCATCGGCCACCGGGCGGGCGCTCAAGGCACGCAACACTTCACCCTGTGCCAGTGCGGCGCTGCCCACCAACACGGCGAAGAAGAACGAAAGGATCTTATTCAAGTACATCTTCAACAGTGTCGTTGCGGGTGTAACGCGCGGGGTCGTTCCAACCGTCGTTCGGTTTCAGGCCGGCGGTGTCGGCACTTAGCCAGATGTCGATGGTACTGCCCAAGGCGATGCGGTCGTTGGCGTTGGCCGGCGGGGATTGGCGGCGCACCCGTGCCAACGTGGAATCCGCTGCCGTATTGCAGCCTTCGCATTCCACCAGCACACCCAGGTTCAACGAGGCCATGTTCAGCACCATCTGCACCTCGGCATGCGTGAGCCCACCGAGGTCCGGTACAGGGACGCGTTCACCCCTGTCCCCGCTGCCAAGCACCAAGGTGATGGATTCGCCCCGGCGGATGCGCTGCTCCGGCGCGATGGGCGTGCCTTTGTACAGCTGCGCGATCACACAATCCACGCAGGGGTCCGGGCGATACTGCAGCTCTTGCACCTTCAGGCCGATGATCTCCAGCACCGAGATCGCCTGGCGTTTGCTCAGGTCCACCAAGCGCGGCATGTCGATCATCTTCGGCTGGCTGGCGTTGAGCACCAGGTAGATCTTGCGGCCCGGCTTCACATCGATGCCCGCTGCGGGGTCCTGCTCCACGATACTTCCCTTGGGCAGCTCGTCCGAGTACACCGAGTCGATCACCAAGGCACGCAGCTCGCGACCTTCCAACATGCTCTCGGCCTCGGAAAAGGTCATCCCCTTCAGGTCCGGCACGCGCATGGCCACGTTGTGCTTGGTGTACGAACGCAACCACAGCCAACCCGCGAAGAGTAGCGCAAGCGCCAGTAGCAGTGGCAATACGAAGTACTGGACCGGACGTGACCTCATCGTTACAAAGGGCGCTAAGTTAGCCGACCCTTCCGCACGCACTTTCCAGCACGAAGCCACCTTTCACACATCTTTGTTGCTCCCGCACCGATCGGCGGTCATGCCCATGCCACACCTCTTATCCCCCTTCACCGCCTGGGTCCGTCGCCAGTCCAGCCTGCCACGCAACAAGCGGATCCTCGATGCGCTGGACCGTTCCGATGCACCTGCCGTGAAGGCCATCGGACAGGCCGTGCGCCAGCGCCTGACGGATGCCCAGTGGACCGCCGAAGAGGAAGCACGCATCCGTGCGGTGGAGAACTACCGCGCACGCCTGTTGGCTTCCACCGAAACGTTCGAGGTGGTGGACTATGGTGCCCACGGACCCGATGCCGACCGCAACAGGAATGAGATGGAAACGGGTATCCGCGTGGGACGCTCGGTGGCGGCCTTGGCGAAAGGGGCGGCCAGCCCTCCTTTCTGGGGCCAGTGCATGTTCAGCTTGGTGCGGGCCTTGCGGCCAGGGCTATGCCTGGAACTGGGTACCAGCTTGGGCATCTCGGCATCGTACCAGAGCGCGGCGCTCAAGCTCAACGGCAAAGGACGGCTCATCTCCATCGAAGGCGACCCCTCGATCGCACGGATCGCCACGGCAGGCTTGAAGGAACAAGGCTACACCGAGACCGAAGTACGCTGCGGGCGTTTCATGGATGTGCTGCCCACGCTGCTGCGCGAATGCGGCCCGCTGGACTTCATCTTCATCGATGGCCACCACGACCACGAGGCCACCAAGGAATACTTCGATATGCTGCTCCCGCACATGGCACCCAACGCCGTGGTGATCTTCGATGATATCCGCTGGTCGCCCGGCATGTTCAAAGCGTGGGAAGAACTCTGCAGCGACCCACGGACCGGATATGTGATCGACCTGGGCCGCTGGGGCTTGGCGTGCATCGGGGCCAAGAAGGTGGGCCCGGCCATGCCCGAGAAGTTCGAACTGGGGTAGTTGCTTCATCACACTTTCTGCTAGATCATGGACCGTCGCTGTAGTCATGACGGAGATCGGTATGGAAAGTGACACCGCAACATGGTTCACAGCAGGCCGTTCACACTTTGGTGCGTTCCGCAGAACCGCTAACGTGCACCGCAGCAAGCTTTGCGGACCCATCCCAACCCCATGTCCCGTCCCTTGATCGCGATCATCCGCGGTGGTTATACCGGCGAATCGGTCATCAGCATGCAAAGCGCACGAACGATGATGGAGGCGTTGGACGGTGTGCGGTACGAGGGCGTTTACGTGACCGTGGAACGCGGTGGGTGGACCTGCGAACGTGCCGATGGTAGCGCCGTGTCGTTCGACCGGGCACTCTTCACAGCGGACCGGGGCAAGGGGCACCAACGTTTTTCCGCTGCACTGATCGCCATACACGGAACACCCGGCGAGGACGGTAAGTTGCAAGGTTACCTGGACATGCTCGGCGTACCGTACCAAACTGGTGGTGTGCTGCCGATGGCGATCACCATGAGCAAGTTCAGCACCACGGGCCTCTTGCGCCAGATGGGGTTCAACGTGGCCCGATCACTGTTGCTGCGCGAACGCACCGCGGATACCGAGCGGCGGGTGCTGGACGAAGTGGGCCTGCCTTGTTTCGTGAAACCCGATAGCAGCGGCAGCAGTCTCGGCATCAGCAAAGTGAAACGTGCAGAAGAACTTTCCGCCGCACTGGACAAGGCCTTCGCGGAGGACAGTACCGTGATGTGCGAAGCCTTCGTGCAAGGGCGCGAACTCACCTGTGGGGTGATCCGCTTGAACGGCACGGTGCAGGCGTTGCCCGTATGCGAGATCCGCACGAGCAGCGAATTCTTCGACTACCACGCGAAGTACCACGCCGCCGACACGCAAGAGCTGATCCCCGCACCGCTCCCCGACGAGGTGACGCGCGTGGTGCAACAACGATCCGAGGCGATCTACACCGCGCTGAAATGCAACGGCATGGTACGCGTGGATCATTTCTGGGCCACCACCGATGACCGCACCGGCGATGTGGTGACGATCGAGGTGAACACCACGCCGGGATTCAGCCCAGCGAGCATCTTCCCGAAGATGTTGAACGTGGCGGGTATCGGTGTACCGGCCGCCATCAACGGACTGGTGGAGGCGATGGTGAAAGGCTAGCAGGATCAGACCACCACCTTCCCGGCCAGGTGTTGTTCCCATGCCCAGGCGGAACGCATCATCTCATGCAGGTCGCGGCGGGCTTTCCACCCGAGGAGGGCTTGGGAGCGGGTGGTATCCGAATACACCGCGATGACGTCTCCAGCACGACGCGGTCCACGTTGGTAGTTCAGCTTCTGCCCGCTCACTTCCTCGAACGCGGCGATGGCTTCCAACACGCTAACGCCATTGCCGGTGCCGAGGTTGATGATCTCGTGCCGCTGCGGCATGGAACCCGAGGCGGCACGCTCCAACGCCAGGATGTGCGCATCGGCGATGTCGCTCACATGCACATAGTCGCGGATGCACGATCCATCGCGCGTGTCGTAGTCCGTGCCGTGGACGTGCATCACCGGAATGCGGCCGCTCGCCGTACGCGTGATCACAGGCACCAAGCTGCTGGGCGCATTGATCGGATCTTCGCCGTTGAGGCCCGTGCTGTGCGCACCTGCCGGGTTGAAGTAGCGCAGGGAGATCGCCCGCATGGCAGGATCGACACGCACATGATCGTCCACGATGCGCTCGCCGATCTGCTTGGTGTACGCGTAGGGTGATTCGGCCTGCCCCAGCGGCGTATCCTCGCTCACGGGCAAGGTGGAGATGTTGCCGTAGACCGAACATGACGACGAGAAGATGAGATCGCGGACACCGTGGGCCGTACACCCCTGCAGGATGTTGATCAGCGAGGCGATGTTGTTGTGGTAGTACTTGTCCGGCTGCGCGGTGGATTCCGGAACGGATTTGAACGCGGCGAAGTGGATCACTCCGGTGATGCCCTTCTCTTCGGTGAAAATGCGCTCCACAGCAGCGCGGTCACAGAGATCCACCGCATGGTTCCGCACACGTGTCCCCGTGATCTGCGCGATCCGATCGAACACCGTGGAAGATGAGTTGGAATGGTCATCCGCGGATACCACTTGGGCACCGCGGCTCATGATCAGTTCGATGATGGTATGCGAGCCGATGTAGCCCGCGCCACCGGTCACCAGGATCTTGTCGTTGGAAGAAAGCATGGTCGGTTCAAGAGCGTGATCGCCCGGTCAAAGATGCGATCCATCCGTGGTATAGGACGGCGGCGATCCAGAATGTTGCCTAGCAGGGCTTGATCAGCATTCAGCTTCTCACCAACCAGTTGACCAGTTCGCGCACGGCGCGCCCACGATGGCTGATCCTGTTCTTCTCCGCTGCGCTCAGTTCGGCGAAGGTGCGGCTCTCATTCTCCGGCACGAATACGGGGTCGTACCCGAAGCCGCCCGTGCCGCAGAGGGCCTCGGCTATCCGTCCACTGACCTCGCCCTCGAAGGTGTGCTCACCGTCGCGGTCCACCAACGCGATCACCGTGCGGAACCGCGCCGAACGATCGGCTTCACCTTCCAACTCCCGTAGCAATTTCGCCATGTTGGCAGCAGGATCCTTGGTTTCACCGGCGTACCGGGCGGAGTACACACCGGGTGCGTTCCCCAGCGATGGTACCTCCAGGCCAGTATCATCGGCGATGCACGGCAGGCCGGTGCGCTCGAAGGCGAAACGTGCTTTCTGGAGCGCGTTCGCTTCCAATGTGTCACCGGTCTCGGGCAGGTCCAAGGGCAACCCGGTTTCGGCCAAGGTGATCAACTCGATGTGCGCTGGCAACAGTGCGCGAAGCTCTGCGGCCTTGCCCGGATTGCCCGTACACAACACGTAGCGCATGGTCATGGCCGGATAGCGGCGAACGTGATCAGTTGGGCATCGCCGAAAACAGGGCCGTGCCGCAACGCTTCGTATTCGGCCACGCAGCGGTCCAGGAAAGGCTGCCGCGCAACGATCCCCGCACCGTACAGCTGCTTCACATCTTCTCCAAGTATGTAAGGATGCACCACCAACTCCACCACCGCATCGCTGTCCATCCCGCGCAGGAGTCCTGCATAGGTTGCGGCGTTGTAAGGCCCTGCGTCGTCCAGATCATGGATGCTTACGAGAACGTCGTTGGTGCGAACGCGTACACGCTTCCGCGCACGCCGCGCGAGGCTCCTGCTCAAGAATTGTTTCACGGTCTTCCGGGGGCGCCCGAGGGAACCCCACACCATCCGGGTAGGCGGATCCACCACGCGCATGGCGAGGCTCTCGCGCTGGAGGATGGGCAGCATGGCATCCATCACCACCGGTACCATGTGTATGTGCTGGTGGCANNATCGGCATGGGTGGGGGTTACGCCGAAGGACTTGAAGCAGGACAACTGCTCTTCCAATTCGCGCTGAACATCGTTGGGGTCGATCTTCCCGCGCAACGCCGCCCTGACCAATTCCCTGCGCGAGCGGAATTCGCCTTGCGCATCTGTAAGCGTTGATGGGCCAACATTGGAACGCCCTTCGGTGATGCAGAAATGAAGACCGATGCCCAGACCGGGATGATCCTTCAAGCGACGCACCGCATCATCCGTTCCCGGCATGTGTACCATGAGGGTGGCCGAAGTGAGGTTGCCGGCCCGGAACACGTCGAAGATCGCTGTGTTCACCGAAGGGCACAGACCCAGGTCGTCGGCGTTGATGATGAGCTGCTGAGGCATGCTGCGCGGGAGCAAAATACGCATGCGATCACTTCGTGTTCCGTAGCGACGCACAGCGCGTTGCTCGGCCCGGGCCTACTTGCTGCGCCGAGTATATTTGCCACATGCCCACCGCCACTCCCGAAGCCATCGAGGACCTTACCCGTTCCGTACTGGCCCGGATGAACGACGACCTTCCTGCATCGGACCGTTTCAGCACCGACCCCACCACGGTGATCATCGGGGACGGCGGTGTGCTGGACTCGCTGGGGATCGCTAACTTCATCGTGGGCATGGAAGAGGCGTTGGAAGATTCCTATGGCGCATCGGTCTCCCTGTCGGACCAGGACCTCACCGGCTTGTTCGACGCGCCCCATGTCACGGTGCGCTCCTTCGCCACCTTCGTACACGGCCGGATCAATTCCTGAGGATGGGCGACGTGCGTACGGAGCTGCTGCTGGTATCGGACTTCAACCTGGCCAACTTCGCTGGCATCCTGCGCAGCCGCGAGAGCTTGCCGTGGACGCCACGTCTAGCCCCGTTGGACCAAGTGGTGTCCGCATTGAGCGCGCCCACCTCCTCGGATGCATCGGCATTGGTGTGGACACGGCCCGAGCGCATTTCCGCCGAGTTCCAACGCGCCCTTCAATACGTGCCAGCCGATGTGGAACGATCGCTCGCCGAGGTGGATGGCTTCGCCGATGTCCTGCTGAACGCCGCACGGCACCATCGCCTGTTGTTCGTGCCCACGTGGCAGATCCCGCTGGCATATCGTTCCGGAGTTAGCGAATTGCGCTACGGCCACGGCCTGCATGGCTTGCTCGCGCAAATGAACATGCGCTTGGCCCAACGCGTGGCCGATGCACCGAACATACACCTGATGCATACCGCGCGGTGGTTGCAACAAGCTGGTGATGGTGCATGGTCCGACCGGTTGTGGTACATGACCAAAACACCGTTCAGCAACGCGGTGTTCCAAGCGGCGGCCGCTGATCTGCAAGCCATGGCCGATCAGCTCGGCGGACGTTCCGTGAAGTTGATCGTGCTGGACCTGGACGATACGCTCTGGGGCGGGATCGTGGGTGATGATGGATGGGAGAACCTCCACCTGGGCGGCCACGATGCAACGGGCGAAAGTTTCACCGACTTCCAACGCACGTTGAAGGGGTTGAAGGAACGCGGCATCCTGCTGGCCATCGCGAGCAAGAACGATGAATCGGTAGCGTTGGAAGCGATCGACAAGCACCCGGAAATGGTGCTGCGCCGCGATGACTTCGTTGCCATGCGGATCGACTGGAACGACAAAGCCAGCAACATCGCCGACATGGTGCGAAGCCTGAACATCGGGCTGCAGTCGGTGCTGTTCATAGATGACAATCCGGTGGAACGCTCCCGTGTGCGCGAGTTCCTGCCCGAGGTACATGTGCCCGAATGGCCCGCGAACAAGCTGTTGTACGATAGCGCATTGCGCAGCCTGCCGCTCTTCAACCTGGATACGCTGAGCGCGGAAGACACACAACGCACCAAACTATACCAGGACGAGGCTGAGCGCGAACGCACCCGCGCCGGGCATACCGATGTGGAGGATTGGCTGCGATCGCTGGAGACTGAGGTGGTCGTAGCGCCGTTGAACGATGCGGACTTCACCCGGGTGCATCAGCTCTTCGGCAAGACCAACCAGTTCAACCTGACCACCTACCGCTGGACGGAACACGAACTACGCGAACGGATGGCGGATCCGCTACGCCCCATCTGGTCCTTCCGTGTGCGGGACAAGTTCGGCGATGCAGGGCTCACCGGCATTCTGGGCTTGTACCTGAAGGACCCTTCTACCGCAGTGATCAGCGATCTGGTGCTGAGCTGCCGTGTGATGGGCCGTAAAGTGGAAGAGACCTTGCTGCATGTGGCTACGGAACAGGCGCGTAATGCGGGGAAGATCGTGGTTCGTGCAGACTTCATTCCCACGCCGAAGAACAAGCCGTGCCTGGAATTCTTGCAGCGCTCGGGATTCGACCAAGCAGGCGCATCGTTCACGTGGCACACGGATCGCCGGTATGAGCGACCGTCCACCTTGGCGTTGACCTTGGGCCCTTCGCCTGTTTGACCATGGCCGCCAGCGAGCCTACCACCCGTAGCAACATCGTGGCTGGTTCGGCTGTGCCGTTAGAAGCCATCCTCACTTTCGCACGGCACACTTACGGCCCAAGTTCGCATCAGGCGAAGGAGGCCTTCTACCGCTGGTGCTATACGGAGAACCCCAACTGTACCGATGGCCTTGGTGCAGCGTGCGTGGCCACCACCGAGAACGGACGCGTAGTGGGCATGATGGACAAACTGTACATGGAATGGAACGTCCATGGCACCCTCATGCGCATCCCTTCCACGGGCAACTTCGCCATAGACCCCGATCATCGTAAAGGCGGACTTGGCCTACGACTGATCATGCACTATATGCGCGGTGAGGCGCACGTACTGGTGAACGGGGCCAATGCCAATAGCGCACCCTTGTTCCGTGGGCTGAAGTACCAAGAGTTGGAAGGCACCTACTGGGGCTTGGTGATCCACTCGCGGTTCCGCGCTGCTTGGAGGCATCTGCTTAACCGCATCGCTGGTGCTACGCCAAGAGCGTTGAAGATCTCCGAGCGTTCTGCTTTTGACGGACACACGTTGACAGGTACACCGGACGCCGATCTCCTGAAGCAACTCGCCGACCTGTTGAACGCTCCACGTGCCGGTGTGAAGCTGCGCTGGACCCCGGAAACCGTGCGCTGGCGGTTCTTCCACCCTTCCGGACCACGGCACCTCTTGCTCTACCGAGCGGATGGAACAGGAACGCTCCGTTCGGCCATGTTGCTTTCCACCGGTGCCCGTCGTGGGCTCCGCATCAGCCGGGCGATCGCGTACCACTCCACCTCCACCACCGATCTGGAGCCCTTGTGGCGCGCGGCGATCGCAGCGACACGGTCCTTGGGCATCGATGTGCTCGCCGGTTTCACCCATGTGCCGGAGGAAGCGCGGATGATGACCGACCTCGGCCTGCGCAAGAGCGCCGCACCACCCGCTACGTTCTTCTTCCACAAGCGCCGCGGTGATGCCGAGAACTTCCAAGACTTCCTGGTCCAAGGCGCTGCTTCCGACCTCGGCTTGGAAGCGATCGCGTAGCCCGTTCGTTCCTTCCAACGGCATGGTTCGGCGCAGGAAGGACACCTTTTCGGTGGAAAGCCGTCTTCCTTCCGACCTTTACAACGCGATGTCCAAAACCGTATGATCGATCTGGTACCCACGGCAGGGCTGTGCAACCGCATGCGGACCATTGATGCCGCACTTACGCTGGCGGAGCGGCTCCAGCGCCCGTTGCGCATACACTGGATGCCGAACAAGGACGCGCAATGCCGGTTCAGCGACCTCTTCCAACCGATCCCCGGCGTGCGTGTGGTGGAAGGAATGCGCAGAGCATCGCGACTGGCCGTGCGCTTCGGCAAACGCCATGAACTGATGGAGAGGGTGGGCAAATTGACCAGCACCACCTACTACAACTGGGACGAGAACCAACGGCTGGAACACGATGCCGCTGCGTTGACGCCCATCGCCCGCCGACGCCACACGCACATCATCAGCTACTGGCGCTTCCTGGATCGGCCGGACAAGTTCACCGCGTTCAAACCACTACCTGCCCTGCAACAGCGGATCGATGAGGCCACTGCATCGTTCGACAGCCACACCATCGGGGTACACATCCGGCGATCGGACAACGAGAAGGCCATCGCCACCAGCCCCACACACCTCTTCGAACAAGCCATGCAACAGGCGATCGATGCGGATGGCGCAACACGCTTCTACCTCGCCACGGATTCCCAGGAGACGAAGGCGCTCATGCGGGCACGCTTCGGCGATCGCATCATGACCTCCGAGGACCACGCTGAACGCACCAGTGTCGCAGGCATGGAACACGCGTTGGTGGAGCTCTATACCTTGGCCCGCACTTCCCGCTTGTTCGGTTCGTTCTTCAGTTCGTACTCTCGCACCGCCGCCGAGATCGGGCGCATCGAGGAAGTGACCATCAAGCTTTGACCGACCAACCCCATCGCCCATGAACCGCTCCACCCTGAAACGCGTCGCCAATGCCATCGTGGGCGAGACCGCAGCCTACAAGCTTGCTCGCTTGGTCGAGAAAAAGGACCCGAAAGAGGTGGAAGCGGATCTTGCCCGCCAACGGTTCTATGGCACCTTCGTGAAGAAAGGAGACCTCTGCTTCGATGTGGGCGCCAACGTTGGCAACCGTGTAGGGCCGCTCTTGAGCGTGGGTGCGCGAGTGGTGGCCGTGGAGCCCCAGCCGGGCTGCCAACGGGTGTTGCGCCTGCGCTTCGGCAAACGCATCACCGTGGTGCCCAAAGGCCTGGCGACGAAAGAAGGCACCATGCAAATGCACCTCTCGGAGAACCATGTGCTCTCCTCCTTCTCCAAGGAATGGATCGATGCGGTGAAGAGCGCACGGTTCAACAACACCAATTGGGACAAGACCATCACCGTTCCAATGACCACCTTGGATACGTTGATCGCGGAGCATGGGCGGCCGCATTTCATCAAGATCGATGTGGAAGGTTTCGAGACCGAAGTACTGGGCGGACTGACGAGCCCCGTGCCTTGGATCAGTTTCGAGTACACCGTGCCGGAGCAATCGGACAAGGCCGTAGCGTGCGTGGAGATCATCCACCGCAACGACCCTTCTGCACGCTTCAACTACAGCAAGGGAGAGAGCATGGTGGTGGCCTTGGACCAGTGGATGTCCGCTGCGGAAATGATCACCCACATCACCGGCGACGTGTTCCGGAGCTCGGGCTTCGGAGACATCTACGCCCGGGGCGCGGGACATTGAACAACACTACTGCTGGACCAAGCCGTCCTAGGCTTTTTCTGCCAGCACCTCGTCGTAGACCTTGATCATGGCCCGGGCGACGTTGTCCTGCGAATAGCGCGCACCGGCCGCTGCGGCAATGGCCGTGCGGTCGAAGGTCACTTCGCCACGAACGATCCGGGTCAACGCATCGGCGAACGCCTGCACATCGCCCGGCGCGCACAGGATACCGTTGGTATGATCTATCAATTCGGGCACACCCCCTACCGCGTGGCTCAAAACCGGCGTGCCACTGGCCAAACTTTCGATGATGATGCACGGCAGATTCTCCGTCTTCGTCGGATGCACCAACAAGTGCGCATGACCTAGGAAATGCGCGATCTCCGGCTTCAACTGGTAGCCGCGGAAGTTGACCTTCACCTTGCCCTCCAACGCGCGCGCGTGCACCTTGATCTTCTCCATGGGTTCGCCATCCCCGATCCAATCGACCTCAAGCGAAGCCGCTACATCCGAAGGCAACAGGTGCAACGCATCCAAGAACAACAGCGGATCCTTCAGCCAAGACCACCGGGCGGCCAGGACGATCCTGAACGGCGCAGGTGCTGCCAAATCCATGGGGCGGAACAAGGGTGATGCCACGTTGGGTACTACAGCGATCTGCTCCTGGCGAACACCGTATTCGGAGACCAACGTATGGGCCAGGTCGTGGGAGACCGGCAAGACCCGCTTGATGGACTTGTGGGCGAACCAACGACGGATGCCCTCGCGCAACACGGCCGGGTCGCCGAGCTGCCCACTGTTTATACCGATGCGGTAAAAGGAACTATGCTCCGTAACCACGACAGGAAGGCCAAGTGAAGCGGCTACCGGGGGGAAGCAGGCGGTGCTATCGGTGCGAACATGCACATGGGCGATGCGGAAGGCGTAGCGTGCGGAAAGATCTTCCACGATGCGGCGGTAGTAGCGGCGCACCAAAGCGTCATGTACGCCAAAACGCCGAACGGGTGTGCGGATGATGGCCTCGCAGACGACCACCTCCCCATCACGCGATTCCACGAACGACACGCCCGGAGAGCTCCCCTTTTCCACCACCACGCGCACCACCACCACTTTGCGATGCCGGGCCAAGGCCTGTGCATGCTCCCAGACGTAAACCCCGTTGTGCGGATTTCCCGGCAAGGGCCACCAATCAACAATGAAAAGCACAGCGTCTTGCTTGGTTCCCGGGTTCTGCACGGTGGCGCCACCACCGACCAAGCGGGAGAACCGACCGGCCATCGTCCGCTTGGGTCGCTTCAGTTTCACGGGAAGGTCCGTGTCGTAACGATCGATGAACAGCACAGCCGCATCGTTGCTGTTCTCCAACCACAGGCCATAGTGCTCCACGAAACGCAGGTACAGACCCGCGTTAGAAAGCTTGGGCGCCAATTCTGCCAAGTGGATCTGCTGGTCGATGACCTGCAAACGCTCCGGATGGTGCTGCTGAAGCCAATGGATGTGCTGTGGCGAAGGGATATGCACCACGATGGTGCCTCCCGGGGCAAGCAAAGACGCCAACTTCTTGAACAGCTCACCGTGGTGATCCAACGGGATATGCTCCAGCACATCGGGCAGTACGATCAGGTCGAAAGCCCCGTCAACTTCCAGCGCCACGATATCGCCCACCACGAAATCCACGTTCTGATGGCCCTTCAACCGCTGCCTAGCCGCCTGAACGCTTCGCGGGCTGATGTCGTTCGCCAAGAGGGTCCCGGTGGTCACCACTTGAGCGATCAGTTCTGTTTGGGTGCCTACCCCACATCCGATCTCCAGCACGCGCGAGCCCGCATGCATGCCTGCCTTCCGCAGCCACACCATGATGCTACGGTGGCGCTCGTTGACCCCAATGGCCACCTGCTGATCCACGTATTCATCATAGAACCGCTCCACCTCTGAAGGCGCGGCCGGTGTTGGTCGGGTCGGTTCCATTGATCGCTAGGTCGACGTCCGGTGGCTAACTCCGCCAGAGGCGTCCGATATCCGCCGGAAGCAGGATGAAATAATTCGCCATGGGTATCCGGAGCCTGTAGGTTACGGCCCATAGGACCACCGCGAACACCACAAAGTTAGCTACCGCCGATGTGACGGAAGCACCAAGGAGGCCATGCTCCGGAATGAGCCATAGATCCATCCAGACCGTGCAGGCCAGGCCCAATAGGGATGCAGCCAGATTGTAGATGAGCTTACCACTGCGAATGACCAACAGCGCCAGAAGCTTCGTGGCACTACCGAAAAGCACGCCGGGCAGAAGCAGCTGGAACGCTCGCACGGACCCCGTGAACGCTTCTCCGTACAACAACGGCAGCAACCAGCTAGAAAGGGGCACGGCCACGATGCCGCCCAAGAACACCAAGGTGAACACCAACCGGGAATAAAGCACGAACTTGGGCAGTACCGTTCCCAGCTCCTCTTTGATCAGGTGCGGGTTGAGCACCTGCACCACCGCGTTGGGCACCATGAAGAAGAGTTGGATCGTACCCACGGCCACCGCGTAAAGGCCGAGTTCGGACATTCCCTTGAACTCGCTCAAGAACCACACGTCCATGCGGTAATGCAATTGGTGGACAAGGCTAGAGACATATCCCAATGCGGAGAAGACGAGCATGCTGCGCAACAGTGGCCCATCCCATACGAAGCGAGGCCATACACCCACCAGCGCCACATAACAGACCAACCAGGCGATCGCCAAGGCACATTGGGAAAAGATCGCGATGTACAAGACCGGTTCGATGTTCCCGGCGCCTCCCTGGCCACTCACGGCCAAAAGCCCACCATACAAGCTCACCAGCAAGATGGCTGATACCAGGTTCATCCGGTTCACCACTTTGAACTTGCGCAAACCGATGAACAAGGAAACCACCCAACCTTGGAAAACAGCATACAGGATGGCCCAGGCGAGATAGATGAGATACAGCCGCCGACCACCTGTGCCGGGTAGCAGCAGATCCAGCCCGATGACACCGCTGAACGCGAGCCCTACGAGACCCAGTACCACGATGGCCCCCAACAACAGCATCGAGAGAGAGGCACCGATGATCCGCTCGCGCGCATACTCCCCTTTGGATAGCAGGTACACCAAGGTGACCGGTATGTTGAACGACAGTAAGAAGGTCAACACCGTCACATCGGCCTGCAACAACGAGTAGATCCCACGCCCTTCTTCTTCCAGTATCCGGGTGATGCATAACCCTGTGAAAAAGCTCATCACCACGGTGGAGACCAAGGTGGAAAAGCTGGCTAGTATACTGTTGCGAAGCGTCATGCTCGATCACCTGCGGACATGACCGTTCCCCGGATCGATGTGGCCGGATCAAGCACCGGTGTCCAACCATGTGCCCGGCGAAATTACAAATGACCGAACACCGGGAAGCGCACCGGGATCGATCGATGAACGATCGCCATGTAAAACCCCGCACCGGTCCACATATCACTGGATCTCCGGCATACGGCCGATCCAACCCTTTCTGCGCCCCAACACCCCACACCTCCATATCACCGGTGTGAGTGGCCCGTAGTTACATGGCCAGGGTAATATTGAACACTGCTCCCGAAGAACATCCGCAATTGCCATATACACTGGCGAGTGCCTTGTGCAGCCTGCCCAGTGCGTCCTCAATGCTACATTGCGCTTCTGAACCGCCGCGCAACCATGTCAACCTTGCTGGATAAATTGTTGCTGCATGCTTCCAAGTATGCCCCATTCTCGCATAAGCAGAAATGGCGGATCGGCATGCGTGACGAGATCAGCTTCTGGGACCAGCACATCGCCAAGAACTATGTGCCGCGGAATGGCCAATTCCCCAGCACAGAAGGCCAAGCCCGCACCGCGCCCGACACGCCTCTCCAAGACACGTTCGTGCAACTCTTGGCCTGGACGAACGACCCTGTGCTCCGCATACTGGATGTTGGCTCCGGACCGTTCACCCGGGTTGGCAAGACCATGCCCGGGCGCACGCTGGAAGTCACCGCTGTGGATCCACTGAGCGAAGAGTACAAGAAGCTGTTCACCAAACATGCCGTACGCCCACCGGTGATCCCTATCGAAGGAGCCGGTGAAACGCTGCACCAACTCTTTCCTGCGGACCACTTCCATTTCGCCCATGCCAATAACTGCTTGGACCATGGTTTCGATCCCGTGGAATCAGTCTCACAAATGGTCCAGGTCGTAAGACCCGGCGGGTATGTCTACCTGCGCCATGAGGTGAACGTGGCCGAAACAGCGGGCTACATGGGCATGCACCAGTGGAACTTCCTCTTGGATGCTAACGGCGATTTCATCATCCGCGATAAGAAACGGGTGGTCAACATGAACAAGCACTTGGGACGTGGCGTCCGGATCACTTCACAGCATGAAGGTGATTTCCTTGTCACCACGATCCATCGAGCCCCGCAGTGACATTCGCCTGAGCAAAGCAGATGGCCAAGGATCACGCAACAGGCATACCTCTCCCCAGTGTACTTATCGCGTGTACACACTTCCCGCCGATGAACGCTACGGGGGCTCGGCGCCCCTACTATTTAGCGGTTCACCTGGCAGCACACGGCCATCGCGTAACGGTGCTCACCACCGCACCAACCGGACCGCCCATGTGGTCGCCGCCATTGGAAGGCATTACCGTGGTGTACCGTCCCCGCTCGGTGACCCAACGTGATCTGGGCTGGTTCCAACGCTTTATAACGAAGACGCATCACCGGGCACCACCCGGCCTCTGGAAGCGTATGCTCGGCTTCCTGGGTGATATGATCCTGCCCGTTCACCACCACATGCGCTGGGATGTGACCCCCGATGAACTGGAGCAGCTTTGCGGCCGAAGTGATGTGGTACTCGCATCGGGGCCGGCATGGGCAGCAGTGCAGACAGCAGCGGACATCGCAAAGGCTTGGAACGCGACGTTCCTCGTGGATCAGCGCGACCCCTGGAACACGGTGATCCCCGGAGTCTCATTGCGCTGCCTGAACTGGCATGGGGACGGTATCACCGGGTATTTCCGCAGTAAACGGATGTTGCGCTTGGAAGAGCGTATCCTTGATCAGGCGCATGGCATCACCGCTGCCAGCCCCGCCTACCTCCAGAACGCACTGACGATCTCTCCGCATGACCACAGCTTGACAGTGCTCAATGGGATGGTATCCCCTGTGCGGACGGATAGGAAGCCCTTGAAGGGGCGCTTCACCTTGTTCTATGCCGGAAGGTTATACGAAGAGCAGGCGTGGCAGGCGGTGATCCAGGTCTTCGATGACATCCATGTGCATCATCCGGACATCGCCTCCGAACTTCAGCTCCATGTTCTCGGTGGCATCAGCGATACACCGGCCATCGGCGCTGCACTGAAAGCCTGTGGCGCGCGTACTGGAATGATCCATGTGGTGCCTGATGTGGGGCGAGATACGTTGGCCGAAGTAGCGGGCAAGGCGAACCTTTTGCTCTCGCTGATCTGCGAAGGGAATACCGGACAGATCCCGCTGAAGCTCGTGGACTACCTCTCCTTTGGAAGGCCTACCTTGCTTTTCGGGGAAACCAAGGGTATCCAACACGAGATCCTCGAGCGGACCTGTACCGGGATCATGGTGAAGGACGCACCTGACCTGAAGGCTTTCCTGATCAATGCCGTTGAAAAGTGGCAAGCCGGGATCGATATCCCCTATGATCCGGACCAGGAGGCCCTGCGCGAATGGAGCAACGAGGTACAAGTGCGTAAGTGGCGGCAATGGATCATCGAAGTGGACCGTTCACGCCGGGCCTGAATCAGATGGCGAAGCCACCGCTGATCTCCATCATCATGCCGGCCTTGAACGCCTCGGCGTTCATCGCCGAAGCGATCGATTCGGTCCTTACGCAAAGCTGGACGGAATGGGAACTACTGGTGGTGGATAACGGCAGTACCGACGATACCACGGCCATTGTGCGTGCTTACACGGACCCGAGGATCACACTGCTCCATTGCGGCACACGTGGTGTGAGCCTTGCGCGCAACCAGGCGCTGCAGCAGATGCGAGGCGAGTTCTATTGCTTTTTGGATGCGGACGATATCCTGCCGGCATCAAGCCTAGCCGACCGCGCTACTCTGCTCGTGAACAACGCATCGGTCTTCTTCGCTGATGGCGCTATGCGCGCCTTTAAAACGAACGATCCTTGCGTTTGGGAACGAACACCAACGTACCGGGGTCCTGCCCCGTTGCAACAGCTCTTCAGCATTACAGGGGCTTGTTTCCTCGGTCCCACATGGATGATCCGGCGTACCGCAGGACCAGTACCCTTGTTCCGCACCGATATGACCCATGCCGAAGACCTGCTCTACTACATGAGCATCGCGCACCATGGTGCATATGACCATGTTCCACATCCCGTGCTCCATTACCGCGTGGGCACCGCCTCGGCCATGTCCGACCTGGATGGACTTCACCGGGGTTATAGGCAGTTGATGCGGGCCATGCATGACCTGCCGATACCGCCGGACGAGGCGACCCTTCAACAGGCGTGGGCGCGCATCCGTAGCATCATGTTCAAGAGCTATCTCAAGAAAGGCCGATTCCTTGCCGCTCTTTCCGCTTGGTTCGGATCACGACCGGACAGGCCTGCTCAATCCACGGCAAAGCCGAACATTTCCTTGTAGACCAAGCGGGCCACACGGATGTCCCGGATCTCCCGGCACATCTGCATGATGCGTTCCCTGTGCCCTGGTGTGGCTACAAGAGCCTTCAAATGATCAACGGCCTGGTCCAGCTTTTCCGGCTTACCGGGATCGAAGATGGCCCCCGTCCAAGGTTTCTCCTGCACGATCCGGAAATCGTCCGAGACCCCGTGTGGCAACAGGATCGGCAAGCCGTTCGCCCAATACTCCCCATTCTTCACCGGACCGAAATACAGGCTCGATGGCGTGATCCGGTGAAGCGAGAACGCGATGTCGGCCGCCGAGAGCCAATGCGGCACTTCCCCGTGGTCCACAGCACGCACCACGGCATGCTCCTGCGGAAAACCAGCGGCGCCCAACCAGCTCCGAACCTGTTGTTCCGGAACCACGGTGATGATGATCAACCTGAACTGCGGACCTACCAACTGGCGCACGCGCTCGAACAGATCGAACGCCTCTCCTTCGTAGTACAACCCTCCGAACTTCCCTACGTAGATCCCCACCAGGGAATCCTGCCACCCCAGTTCGGCACGCAAAAGGTCGCGTTTTTCAGCGGAGAAGGCGAACCTCCCGATATCGGTGATCGACGGGATCACCTTGATACGGTCCGCAGGAACCCCTTCATCCATCAACTGCGCGCGGTAGTTCTCCGTCACGGTAACGATGGCACGGGCATGGTCCTTCTGCTTGCGCTCCAACCACCTTGCTACACGGTACGATATACCCCGTCGTCCCCACACTCCACAGTCCGCCATGTAATCCGAATGTGGCTCGAACGATTCCACTACATAGGGCACACCCGTGCGTTGGCTTACCAAGTGGGCCATGCCACCGGCGAGGGAGCCTTTCGCATCGATCATGTCGATCCGATGGTCCTTCACCAATCGAACCAATTCGTTGATGCGACCGGTGAACTGGTCCAACTTCGAGAGCTGGTCGATGGCACGGTACCGTGTAACGATAGGATGATGCACCACTTTGCGTAGTTCTCCCAACCCGGCAAGTGTGGTGGGTTCACCGCGTTCAACGGATGCGAACACCACTTTCTCCATAGAGGGGTCGGCGACCATGATCCGCAAGTAGGGAAGAATGGTGGAGGAGGTGAGCGGTTCGTTGGCGCTCCAGAAACTGATGAACAGAAGTCTCATCTTCGCTTATTACGTGCAGGGCGAACGCCGCGTTCTTGAACACGTGGATCCGAACGGTCCGGATCGCCTCCGGAGAACGCATCGAGATCGAAACGTTGCCCGGTGGCAAGAGCCTTCCGCCTCCTGTCCAGGATATGACTGGTGATGAACAATCCGGAAACGAACAACGGCAACATCGGTATCTTGAAGCGCACCAATGCACCGAAATTCGGGGTGGTGACACCGATCATGAAAGCGTAGCCCACAGCGAAAACGAAACACAATTGCAACAACGGATTCCGCAGTACCAAGGTGATGAAGAAAACCACCCGGCTACGGAAAAGGATATAGAGCACCAACAGGAACAAGAAGGTGTTCTCCAAGCCCGCAAGCACCATCACGATGTTGTTGCATTCGGGCAGCTGTGGCCTGAACAGACCGCCGAAGGTGGCCTGCGGGAACTTCCCCAAGACACTGGACCATGTGGCTTCCATCTCCCCGATATCGAAGAAATTCGTCCCATACTGCTCGCTCCGCTTCAGGTCGGCCTGGCTTACCACGATGGTCTGGAGCGCTACATCCAAAGAGAACTTCCCCAACCGGTCGCCAAGGCCTTGTATCACGAAGATGGAACCGGTCGCCAAGACGGTCATCGCCACGGGTAGGAACAACATACGCACCAGTGCGTTGCGGAAGTGCCGCACACGATGGTACAACAGCCATAACAACGTGGCTGGAAAAACGGTCATGAAAACATAGGGCTTCATGGCGATCATGATCCACGCGGCCAACACCACGTTCACCCAATTGCGCCACGCGTTCCTACCTACGAAGAAGATACTGTCCAAGCCATAGATGAACCAACACACGGCGGAGAACGCGAAGGTGTCCTTAAGCAGGCCCGAACCCCAGAACACGCAAGAGGGCAGGAACAGAACGGCGATGGCCAAACGACCAGGTATCTGCGGATAGTAACGCACGAGCATGCGGTACAGGTTCCAAACGCCACCGTACGTGATCGTGCTCACCACGACGGAGACCAGGATGATGCTCTTGAAGCTCACCAGCAGGAGCACGCCAACGAGTTTCACCAGGAAGTACGTACGTTCATCCGCATAGATGTAACCCAGCGGAAAACCCGTTCCCGAATCATACAGGTACCGATAGTTCTCCAAGGTGTTGGGGAGGAAGAACATCTCGAAGAATTTCCCGGGATCGATCATTGCCAGGTTGGCCACCGGAACAGCCGAGTTATAGAAGCTGATCGTATCCCCGTTGTCGTAGTAGTAAACGAAGATCCAGATCAGGCTAAGGGAACCGAAGAGGCGGGCGAAGTACCCCAGTAGATAATACTTGTACTCCGGGTTCTGCCCGATCATCAGCCGCTTCTTCCGCCCGTAGTAGAGCACGAACACGACGATGTAGACCACCAGGAGCATGAACTCCCATGCGTGGATGGTCACGAAGGCGGATCCGAACTCGAACATGCTTTATTGTAGCTGCCAAATGTAGACGGCACAAGCGCTGCACACCCGACCACCAATGGATCCATCCCCGGGCTCCGATCACAGGAAGATGGTTCCAGGGCCCACATCGCCCGACTAGCCCCGCATGTGCCCCGGCCGTATCTTGCACCGCGTCCACCACACATGTTGCGCGATTGCCCGATCTGCGATGCCCACGATGGGCGTTTCCTGAAGAATTACACCAAGCACCACCTGGCCCGATGCAGGAGGTGCGGTATGGTGTATGCTGGAAAACGTCCTACCCCAGCCGAACTTGCGGAATTCTACGCTACCTACCCGCTTCACGCGCAACTCAATCCGATCACGCGCGCTCGATACCTGGAATTGCTGACCGACCTGGCTCCTGCACGCACGCACGGCCGCATACTGGATGCGGGATGCGGGGTGGGTTTCTTCTTGGATACGGCCAGGGAGGCCGGCTGGGATACCCACGGATCAGAATACGACGAACGCGTGGTGAAGACCTGCCGTGACCGCGGTATCACCATGTGGCAAGGGGCGTTGACCACCGAGAGCTTCCCCGACGCCTATTTCGACGTGATCACCAGCTTCGAGGTGATGGAACACTTACAGGACCCGCTTGCTGAGCTCCGGAACTTCCACCGCATGTTGCGCCCAGGGGGTGTTCTCTACATCACCACGCCCAATTTCTCGGCCTTGAGCCGGCGCCTCATCGGACAGAACTGGAGCGTGGTGAACTACCCTGAACACCTCAACTACTTCACACCGGCAACGCTGCGCAGAGCATTGGAAAGCGCCGGACTTTCCGTGACCGCATGCCGAACCACCGGCATCAGTGTGAGCAGGCTCAGCTACCGCGTGGATTCTTCTGACCAGCGGGAGGCGAACCACACGCCCATGAACACGGACCAACGTCTACGTGCACGGATCGAAGGCAATGGCCTCTTGCGTGTGGGGAAAAGCAGCCTGAACGCGCTACTGGGCATGTTATCTGCCGGAGACACCATCAAGATGTTCGGCGCTCGGCCTCAGTGATGGTAGGGTGAACCCTGTAGGATCGCCGACGCCCGATACAATTGTTCCGCGAAGAGCACACGTACCAACTGGTGCGGGAAGGTCATCGCCGATAAGGACAACACCAGATCCGCCCGTTGGCGCACCTCATCGGTCATTCCATAGGCGCCGCCGATCACGAAAGCGATACGCCGTGCACCTTGATCGCGCCAGCTCCCGATGCGCCCCGCGAATTGTGGGCTGGTCATTTGAATGCCCCGCTCGTCCAGCACCACTACCCGCTCACCAGGTCTCAGCGCAGCTAGAATGCGCTCACATTCCACCCGCTGTTGGTAGGCCGGTTCACCTTTCCCCGCTTCTGGCAGCACCACCTGTTCCACCGGGAAGGTTCGTGCCAAGCGGCCCAAATAATGCTCCACACCGTCGGTGACCAAGCCCCGTTCGCTACGTCCAACTAGTAACAACCTCACGTTCATGCGCGTATCCCTGTTCGTAAGTCCATGGGCCTCAAGGTCTACACTTGGCCCGGTATTTGCCAAATTACGCTCCAAATGAAGCCCTTTATGAACAGGTTCGTCCTGCTTCTTTCAACCTTATTGCTCGCCTTCGGTCTACAAGCCCAGGACGATGTGAAGGAAAAAGTCGTGCAGGCCATGCGCACAGGCAACTCCAAGGACCTGGCCGTGCATTTCATACCCAATATCGACCTGACGATCAAGGAGACCGCTGACGTGTACAGCAAAGCACAAGCCGAGCAGATCGTCCGCAAGTTCTTCAACGATAACCCGCCCGTGGACCTGGTGATCGAGCACAGCGGTGTAAGCAAGCTCGGCGACAAGTACTTCATCGGGATCCTGCGCACCACCACGGGGTATTTCCGCGTGACCTTCTTCTTGAAGAAAACGGATGCCGCTTTCCAAGTGAAGCAGTTGCGCATCGAGAACAGCAAGAACGACTTCTGACCGTGCTTCCACCCGGCACCGAAGCACTGATCGAGCTGGCCTTTCGCGAGGATATCGGCGATGGCGACCATACTTCACTGAGCACCATACCTGCGGATGCCAAAGGTGCCGCCCGGTTGTTGGTGAAAGAAGATGGGATCCTGGCCGGTGTGGAATTGGCCCAAGCCGTAGCCGCCCATTTCGACAAGGCGCTCTCCTTCCGGATCTATCTGGAGGATGGTGCATCGGTGAAGAAGGGTGACATCGCCTTCAACCTGATGGGGCCGATCCGTAGCATCCTCATGGTGGAGCGCGTGTTGCTCAACTTCATGCAACGCATGAGCGGGATCGCCACGCAAACACGCCGGTATGTGGATGCCGTGGAAGGGACCGGATGCCGCGTTCTTGACACGCGCAAGACCACACCTGGCCTGCGTGGACTGGAGAAGTGGGCCGTACGCCTCGGTGGCGGCCGGAACCACCGGCAAGGGTTGTACGACATGATCATGATCAAGGACAACCACCACGATTTCGCCGGTGGTATCGCCAACGCCATTGTTGCTGCTCGGGATTACCTGTTGAAGAACGGGAAGCAGCTCGCCATCGAGGTGGAAACACGCAACATCGACGAGGTACAGCAAGTGTTGAAGGTGGGCGGTGTACAGCGCATCATGCTGGACAATTTCACACCCGAACGCATGCGCGAAGCGGTATCGCTGATCGATGGCCGGTTCGAGACGGAAGCCTCGGGCGGCATCACCTTGGCCACCATCCGTAGCTTCGCAGAAACAGGAGTGGACTACGTCTCCGTTGGTGCCCTCACCCATTCGGTACCCAGCTTGGACTTGAGCCTGAAAGCCCTGTGACCGTATGGTGAAACGGCTGAAACGCAAGCTGCTCTACTCGCGCTCCAACAGGCGCGTGATCAAATGGGCACGGCGGATCATCCTACCCGGCTTCGAAGGTTTCAGCTTGTACGAGATCAGCCGGTTCTTCTTCCGGGCACTGTTCACCGGCAACTTGGTGATGCGCGCCTCGGCCATCTCCTTCAAACTCTTCCTGGCCTTCTTCCCGGCGGTGATCGTGCTGTTGACTATGATCCCGTACATCCCCATCAACGATTTCCAGACCAAGCTGCTCACCACCTTCCACGACATGCTGCCGGGCGAGGTCTACACATTCATCGAATCCACCCTGCACGACCTGCTGATCAAGAAACACGGGACCCTGCTTTCGGTGAGCTTCCTGGTCGGTGTGTACATGGCCAGTAACAGCATCGATGCCATTCTCGCCGGCTTCAGCGACAGCACCAACCACACCACTTGGCATACGCCCTTGAAGCAACGTTTGCTCAGCATCGGCCTGCTCTTCGCGCTCACCATCCTCACCATGATCGCCATACCCCTGCTCACCTTCAGTGGCACGGTGATCTACCAGCTGGATCAACTCGGCTTCTTCACGAGCTATTTCCAAGTGGCCGCCCTGTTCGCCGCGAAGTGGGTGGTCTCCATTCTCGTGGTGGTCATGTTCGTATCACTGCTCTACAACGCAGGCGACCCTACCGCTCGCCGGTTCCGCCTCTTCACACCGGGTGCCATCCTAGCGATGTTGCTGATCCTGCTGGTGTCCCAAGTACTCGCGTTCTTCTTCTCGTCCATCACGGACTACAACGCGCTCTACGGTTCCATCGGGGCCATCCTTGCAGTGCAATTCTGGCTCTATTTCAACATGATCGTGCTGCTGGTGGGCTACGAACTGAATACCAGCATCGTAAAAGCCCGGATCATGCGCAGCGAGCACCTGCAAGCACCCATCGTTCCTGCCGTTTGATGGAATAACTTGGAGCCGCCATCATGCGGATACTCCTTTTACTCCCGGTCTTTCTATTGGCTCTGGCCACTAGCGCCCAGCCTTTCGACGATAAGCACCCGCCGAACACCTACCGCAATGCGGACAATCCGCATTACTGGAAGAACAGGCCGCCCAAGCCCGGGTACTGGCAGCAGGATGTACACTACGTGATCAAGGCGCGGCTGGATGATGCCACGGACCAACTGACCGGCGAGGAAGCCCTGACGTACGTGAACAATTCGCCGGATACGCTCCAGTACGTGTTCTTCCACCTATACCAAGAGGCGTTCGTGCAGGGATCATACCTCGAACGGTTGGAGGGCGGGTTGCGCCGCACCAAGAAGGGCGAAGTATCCTACGCCGGCACACGGATCAATTCCCTGACGATCGATGGTGCCGAATTGAAGAAGGAACAGGACAATACCGTACTGAAAGTGTGGCTACCCGAGCCGTTGCCACCGGGCACACGCACCACCTTCCGCATCGGCTTCACCACGCACTGGACCAGCGATGTGTACCGGCGCATGAAGCTCTTCAACAGCTGGGGCACCAAGCACTACGATGGTGTACACTGGTATCCACGCATCGCGGTGTACGACGCGCGCTTCGGGTGGGACACGCAACAACACCTCGGCAGTGAATTCTATGGTGACTTCGGCGCATTCGACGTGGACCTGGACTTCCCGCACCACTATGTATTGGACGCCACCGGCTGGTTGCAGAACGAGAAGGACGTGCTGCCTGCCGATCTCAAAGCGAAGCTTGACATCCGCAACTTCAAGGACAAACCGTGGAACGAAGCACCTTCGGTGATCACCGCTCCGGAGCCCGGAAAACGCAAGGTGTGGAAGTTCCATGCCGAGAACGTCCACGACTTCGCCTTCACCGCCGACCCGAACTACCGCATCGGCGAAGCGGAATGGAACGGCATGAAATGCGTGGCGTTGGTGCAAGAACCGCACGCGAGCGGTTGGCAGAACGCCGCCGAATACACCGCGAAGATCATCGCCTGTTACAGCCGCGACTTCGGGATGTACGCCTACCCGAAGATGATCGTGGCCGATGCACGTGATGGCATGGAATACCCCATGCTGACCCTGGATGGCGGCCGCGACCCGAGTTACCGTGGTCTTCTCGCACACGAGGTGGGGCACAACTGGTTCTTCGGCATGGTAGGGAACAACGAGACATACCGCGCGTTCCTGGACGAAGGCTTCACCCAGTTCCTGACCTCGTGGGCCTTGGAACACATCGATGGGGATACGTTGGTGAAGGATGCGCCCTCCACGGCTTATGAGCAGCGCTTCACCCTGCCCCAACGCCCGCGCGAAGAAGAAGTCTACTTCAGCTACCAGCGCGATGCCGTCCGTGATCTACTGCCCCCGATCAACACGCATAGCGACGAGTTCTCGCGCTACGAGAAAGGCGGACGTGGGTATGGGCATGTCTACTTCAAGACGGCTACCATGCTGTACAACCTGCAGTACGTGCTGGGAGACACCCTCTTCCTGGCGGCCATGCAGCACTACTTCGATCAATGGCACATGTGCCACCCGTATCCAGAAGACTTCCGCGAGAGCATCATCGCCTTCACGAACGTGGACCTCAACTGGTTCTTCGATCAATGGATCGAAACCGATAAGCGCATCGACTACGCGGTGACGAAGGTGACCGGCCAGCATCGCGATAGTGCGCAGACCATCCACCTACGCCGCAAAGCCGACCTGCAAATGCCCATCGATCTGCGGGTGGTGGCGCGCGATGGCAGCCTGCACGATTTCCACATCCCGAACACGTGGTTCGAGAAGAACACGAACGCCACCGTGCTACCGCGCTGGATCGGATACGATGAACTGCAGCGCGACTACATCGCCAAGGTCAACATCCCGTCCGGCATAGACCAGGTGATCATAGACCCGACGGATCGTCTGGCGGACGCGTACAAGTTGAACGACCAACTGCGGCCACCGGTGGACATCCAGTTCGACCACCACATCCGGAACCGACCTGACCGCCGCACGTATCAAGGGTTCGTTCGGCCGGATCTTTGGTGGAACGGTTTCGACGGAGCCAAGGTGGGTGTACACTTCAACGGAGCGTACATGAAGTACAAGCACCAGGTCCACTTCACCGGATGGCTCAACACCGGTATGGGGCAATCCCTTCCACCGGGGAATCCATCGGCACAGGTGGATTCGATCCCCGGCAACACGGACACTTCATATGACCCGTTCTCCTTCAACTTCCGCTATGAGAACGGCACGGAGAAGATCCTGAAAGGTTCTTCGCTCTTCGTGCATGCGCGCATGTTGGACGGCCTGGAGCGCTATGGTGGAGGCTTCGCGTGGAAACTTCCCAATGGAAGAACGGAACTGAAAGCCGAGCTGATCTACATGCTGCGTCGCGACAGTACGGACCTGACCTACCTGCTCTATCCGGACCAGTGGGAGTTGAACCGCTTGAACGGGGTGATGGACCTGAGCTTGCGCCACCGCTACTCCTACACCCGTGGTACGGGCGACATCAATTTGGAACTGCGCAACAGTGCCGTGGGTTCCGCATCAACCTACGCGCAAGTGAGGCTCACGGCCGTGAACAGCAACAGGCTCGGCAAACTGGATGTGCGCACACGCGCCTTCGGACAGTTCGGTACCGGCAACACGCCGCGTGAAAGTGCGCTCTTCCTTGCCGGGGCTTCACCCGAAGAGATGATGGAGAACAAGTATGTGCGCAGCATCGGTTTCGTGCCGTACGACCTGTTGGGTCTCGGTGCTGATGTGAACAGCTTCCAGCATGGCGGTGGGCTCGGACTGCGTGGATATGCCGGTTACTTGGCACCTGAACGTGACGCTGACGGCAACTTCATCTTCACCTACCGGGGCAACACCGGCATAAGTGCATCGGGCGAGATCGACCTGGATGGGCTGGTACGGCTTCGGCCGGGGAAACTGGCGCAGTACCTGCACATGGATGTCTACCTATTCGGCGACATCGGTGTGATGGGATACCGTGTGGCGAAAGCCGATGGACAGGAACTCCGGTTGGCTGAGCCACGTGCGGATGCTGGAGTGGGCGCTGCGCTCACGATCAAAAAGTGGGGGCCGCTGGTGGACATCAACCCGCTCACGATCCGGTTCGACATGCCGTTGGTGCTCTCCGCACTGCCCGCAACAGAGACCGACAACTTCGCGTTCCGCTATGTACTGGCCGTTGGCCGAAGCTTCTGAACCATGCGCTACATCGCATTCGCAGCACTCCTTGCCACACTCCCGATCAGTGCACAGGACATCGCCGGTCGTTGGGTGACCATCGACGATAACACCGGCAAGCAACGTTCCGTGGTGGAGGTAACCGTGAAGGACGGGATCGCGACCGGGCGCATCGTGGAGATCTTCGACAAGACCAAAGCGGACAAGACATGTGAGGCTTGCACGGATGATCGCAAGGGGAAGAAGGTGCTCGGCATGGACATCATCCGTGGCATGGTGCAGGATGATGATGAATGGGAAAATGGCACCATCATGGATTCCGACAACGGCAAGGTCTACGATTGCAAGTTGTGGGTGGAGAACGGAAAGCTCCAGGTGCGGGGTTACATCGCGTTCTTCTTCAGGACACAGACGTGGATCCGAGGGACGAAGTGATCAACGAAGCACGGTGACGTGGCCTCGCGTGGTGACCAGCGTATTGTTCGCGTTGCAACGATCCTGGTAGGTGACCGTGTAGATGTAAACACCGTCCGGGACAGGTTTGCCGCCTGATGTCCCATCCCAGTATTTGTACGGATCAACGGACCGGTAGATCTCTTCTCCCCAACGATCGAAGAGTACCATCTCGAAGGTGCCCGCTTCCGCACCGTAGACCAGGAATTCCTCGTTCAGGTCATCTTCGTTCGGTGTGAACGCGTTGGGGATATGGATGGAACCGTCGCTATCATCCATCCAGCGGATGGTCACGAAATCGGCATGCTCACAGCCGTAGATGTCCGTGGCCTCATAGCCGTAATTGCCTTCGCCCACGGTGATCGCATCAACCGTATCGCCCGTGGTCCAGCGCACTTCCACCAGATCACCAACGGGATCCAAGGTCACCTTCTGGGCCGCACAAAGTTCAACGTCCGCCAAAGGCTCCACCGGGACCGCGAAGTTGAGTTGCACGGTATCCGATACCACACCACAGTAGTTCGTGATCACCGCGATGTACTGCCCGGTGCGTTCTGCCACATAGGTGCGCCCGACCGAGCCATCCTGCCAAACAGCATCGTTGCCTTGGAAACCTGCATCGAGCGTGTAGGACGAGACCGTACAGAGCGTGAGGTCCGCTCCTAGATCGAACGCCACCAACTGGTCGTAGTCCACTTCCACCGTATCGCGATCCGTGCAACCATCCACCACCGCCGTGATCCAATACTGCCCCGGGGCCGTTACGATGAATACCGGATCCGTACTACCATCCTGCCAGGTCAACGTTGCGCCGACGGAACTCAGGTCCAGCACCAGGGAATCCGTTCCGCAGATGGTGGTATCCGGACCTAGCCCGAATTGCAGTGGTTCCACGAAGGTGGCCACGACCTCATCCGCGTCCGTACCACAGGCGTTGGTCACCGTGATCGAATAGGTTCCATCCATTTCTACAACGAGCGTTGGTGCATCACTTCCATCGGACCAGATCAGTTCATCCGCATCCACTAGCACAGGCTCCAACTCCAGTACTTCACCGCTGCAGATCGTGGTATCATTGGGCAAGGTCACTTGCGGCGCGAACCGCTCGTCAACCACGATGGTGTCGCTCACCGTGCAACCGGAACGTTCGGCGTCCACCCAGAATTCACCGGCACCGGTAACAACGAATGTCGAAGCACTGCTTCCATCGGACCACGTCAAGGTCCAATCCGAAAGGTCCACGTTGAGTTCCAGGGTGGCATCACTACAGATGATGGTATCCGGCCCCAGATCGATCGTCTGGCCCTCGACCAGATCCACAACGATGGCATCACTTACTGTTCCGCACGCATTGGTGACATCCAACGTGTAGGTCCCTGATGTTGCAACGGTGAGCGTCGGGTCCGTTGAACCGCCCGTCCACAGATACGAATCAACGTATTCCACCACGGCGATCAGTTCGATCGGATCCCCAGTGCAGGAAACGGTATCGGCACCCAGCGAAACCGTCGGGAGGTTCGCCGTTGTGACCTCGATGGTATCCTGCGCAGAGCAACCACCGTCGACCACTTCCACCCAATAGGTCCCAGCAGCGTCAATGGTCAGCGTAGGATCGGTACTTCCATCGGACCATTCGAAGGTCCACGTACCGGTGAGCGTTTCCAAGGTGAGTTCCTGGCCTTCGCACAACGCGGTATCGGGCCCCAGGTCGATACCGTCGATCTCGCCAGCAGAGACCACGATGGTATCGGACCCGATGCAGCAACCCAGGTTGACACGCACCCAATAGGTGCCGCTCGCGCTCACATCCAAGGTCTGTGCAGTGCTCCCATCCTGCCACTCGTAGGTGGCATTCGGTATCCCTGCATCGAGCGTTAGCGTTCCACATACCGACGTATCGTTCCCGAGGGCGACATCCACTTCGCACAGGTCGGCGATACCAGCGTCCACGGCTATCGGCGCGCTCTGATCGGTCGCCACAGGGAATGGGAACAATAACGCAGCCGTGGGGAAATTGACCGTGGGGAGCACGGTGGTGATCGCGTTGCGATCGGAGACCACATCACAGGTGATCTGGCCGTCAACATCGGTCCGTATCAACAAGAGGTCGAGATCACCACCCCCTTGATCGACCATGCCGGTGAGCAGGTAACCATCACCAACATCCGATACGTTGTAACCATAGAAGTCCACCAACGAATGCGCTTGGACAGGGTCTCCGTAAGAGCGGCACCAAAGCATGGTACCGGAATTGGAGATGCCCATGAGGAACAACTTATTGGGTGCCGAGGTGCTGGTGCGGCCCGCAACCACGTAACCAAAAGAGGTCGGCAGCACACGCGTGCTATGCTCCTGGCCGCTCCCGCCCACGTTGAAGTCCCTCGCCCAAGCGATATTGCCCAAGGTGTCGCACCGGATCAACCCGGTAGACCATGTGTTCGATGAACCGTTGATATCCCCGTAGTAGGCGATGGTGAGCGAATCATCCTTCACCACGATATCCGTGGGGTAGACACGACGGTCCTGGAAGTCGGAGAACACCAAGTACTTGTTGTCCACGTAGGTACCCGTGAGATCATAGGTGGACAGGCCCACTCTGCGGCCCGAAAGTGGCGCACCTACCACCGACATGCCAGCAACGGTGTAATACAGGTCGTTCAGCCGGACAGCTCCACGCACCTCGTCGATATAGGAGTTGGGAGAGTAGAGGTCGTAGCGGTCCGAAAGCCCGATCAGATCACCGGTAGCCGCATCGATGCGTGCGTTCATCACATCGCTATACGTGAAGGGGAAGGGTTCGGAAATGCCCCCGAAAACGATGTACTCGCCTGCGTTCAATACCAGGATCCGACGCTCGTACATGGATGGGTTGTCCCAGGAACGCAACCAGAGGAGATTCCCTGCGGCGTCCATCCGGAAATGGAATCCTTCCACTTGTTGCTGTGTGCCATCGAGACCCGATCCGCATCCGATGAGATCACCTTCCGGGGTATCCGTTAGATGATACACCACCTTCGGCCATTGCCCTGCGGGGCGGAAAGCACGCGACCAAAGCACCGTTCCGTCGCCATCGATCCGTTGGACCAACGCACTGTCATTGACGCTTCCTGCGATGTAGATGCCGCCCGTGGCGGAGACGTGTGAGACGAAACCCGCCTCCGCACGGCCCGGTTCACCGATCACTTTCAGGAATGTCTGGCCGTAGCTCGAGGAGAGCACGCCCAGCGAACAGTATAAGATCAAGAGGGAACGCCACACCATGGGATCAAACTACGCTGTTCTTGTTGAAGATGTCTCGACCATCATGGCATTGCAACTTGGCATCCAAGATGGAATGGATGATGTAAAGGTGCAGGATCTCCACCAGCCCATAACTGCTGCTGGCCACATGGAAGTTGATATCACCCTGTGAGCGAAGGGGGTTAGCGGGGTCGAAGCCACTGAAGGTGACCAGTCGGCACCCCGCCGTGCGGGCGGCTTTGGCGGCGTTCAGGATGTTGGGCGAAGCCCCGCTGCTGCTGATGGCGAAGACGATATCCTCCGGATCCGCGAATCGATCGATGGGGGCCGAAAAGAGGTTCTCGAAGCCCAGGTCGTTACCGATGCAGGTGAGCAAACTAGCATCGTTGAAGGCGATGGCGCGCACGCCGCCGTTCTTCCAATAGTCCACGGCCTGGTGGCTGGCGATGCCCGCGCTGCCGCCGTTGCCCACCATGATGACCTTGCGGCCCGCTGCTTGGGTGATGCGCACCAGTTCCACCGCATGCTCGATGGCCTTCACATAAGCAAGCTCGCCGTTGGCGTTGCTCGCGCTGATGCCATCGATGAGGCCGTGCATGGCACCGGTGTAGCGGGAGAGGAATTCAGGGACGGTGGGCGAGCTCATTTCAACAGGTGCTTCACGAATTTCAACAGGTCTTTCTTGTACACCGGATGTTCGTTCCCGATGATCTCGACGGCGAGCGAGCCCGTACAGTTGCCCACGAAGCCGATCACCGCCGGGTCCATGCCCGCTTTGGCACAGAGCGCCGTAACACTGAGCACAGCATCACCGGCACCCACACTGTCCTTTATGCGTGTGGCGAAAGCTGGCGTTAACGACTGGGACTTTCCGCGCCGGTAAATACTGCCCTTCTGCCCCAAGGTGATCTGCACCTCGTTGGCGTGCGTGATCTCCTGCAGCTTGTCGATCAGCCCATCCAGCGGTTCTCGCTTCGCACCGAACGGAAGGCGCAACTCCGCCTCGTCGATGCTGATGTAATCCACACGGCCGTATTTGGTGATGTAGTTGAAGCCGTAGTTGTTGCTGTTCGTCTGCGCGTTCACCACCAGGTACTTCCCGCTCTTCTGCAGCAGATCGATGATGGCAGGGCTCATCACGCCGTGGCCGAAGTCGGCGACGAGGACGAGGTCGCAGGCCGGTAACTTCTTCTCCAGTTCTGCGATGATCGATGCTTCCAACGCGCCGCTCACGGGCTCGTCGTTCATGAAGGTGACCTCGAAGAGCTTGATGCTGAGGTAGTGGTCCAGGTAGCGGCGCTTGATCGGCGTGGGGCCATCCGGACGAACGAAATAGGTGCGCTTGATCGCCGGGCTCAGTTTCTCCTCGATCATCTCCCGGCGTTCATCCTTCGCGCCGAGGCAGGTGATCAGGTCCACGCTTCCGGCGAACTGTTCGAGGTGATTGGCGATGGCGAGCACACCACCGGCGTACGCCTCTTCACGCAACAGGATGCTGCTGATGGTGGGCGATTTGCTGCTCTTACCTAGCGGGCGGCAATAGTGGTACTCGTCGATGATGGTATCACCGATCACCAGCACGTTCAATTTCTTAAGCGACTCCAGGTCTGCCACGATGGTGTCGGCATCGAACCGTTTGCGGAAACCAGCGAGGAAGCTCTGCACACTGTCATCCAACGGACTGAAGTGCGCGTTGATCAGCGTGCTGCTGCTGAACTGGATCTCTTCGGTGAAGTGGAGCTTCCCTCCTACTTCGATCGCGGCGGCTTCCTCTTTTGCGATCATGCCCGTCACGTCCTTCGACCGGTCCTTGTAATCCTGGCCCTTCACGTAAAGGTCGGGCTTCAACAGCTTGATGGTCTCGATCGCTGTTTCCCACTTGTTCAGGCCCACGTAGTCCACCGCACCAAGTGCGGCGATCGCTTCCATGCGCAAGGTCTCGGTGAATACCGGGCGGCCCGGGCCTTTGTTCACGAAACGATCCGGAGTGACCGTGACGATCAACACATCGGCATCCTTCTTAGCGGCCTCGAAGTGTTTCATGTGGCCGAGGTGCAACAGATCGAAACAGCCGTGGCACAACGCCACGCGCTTGCCTTCGGCCTTGTGCTTCGCGATCACCGAAGCCAATTCGTCGAGTGGAAGGATCTTGCTCATGAGGAATGGAACGCTGATGACGCTGAAGAGCGCAGATCAAAATATGATAATACCAGATCATCCATGCTCCTCAGCCCCATTCTCATATCAGCATTCATCATACCTATCAGCGTCATCTGCGTGCCCATCAACCGAGGTATTTGAACCAATCCTTCGTTGCTTCTTCAATGCTGTTCGGCTCCCACACCGGAGCTTCGCGCCAGTAGTCGATGTTCGCGAGCATGGTCTTCACGCCATCCTCGAACTTCACCTTTGGTCGCCAGCCGAGCACTTCCTGTATCCGCTTGGTATCCGCAAAGGTCTGGTCCGGTTCGCCGGGACGTTTGGGGATATACACCTTCTCTCCCCCGAGCAGGTCGCACAAGAGGTTCACGCTGTACGTGCTGCCGCTGCCGACGTTGAAGATGCGACCGGCCACATCATCGCGTTCACTTGCCGCGACACATGCATCGGCCACATCGCTCACGAAGGTGAAGTCGCGCGTTTGCTGGCCATCACCCACCACGGTGAATGGTTTGCCGGCGAGCTTCTGCGCAAGGAACACACCGAATACCGCACCGTAGGTGCCACTGGTGCGCGAGCGCGGACCGTACACGTTGAAGAAGCGCATGCTGGTGATGTTCATCTTGTACACGCTGGCCCAGTACATGGCGTATTCTTCTCCCAAGTACTTCGTGACGGCGTAAGGATATTGGCAACGGATCGGCGCGACCTCTGGCGTTGGATACACATCAGGGATGCCATAGCAGCTTGAAGAGGCCGCGTAGATCACGCGCTTTACGCCGTGCTTGCGACACGCTTCCAACACGCTGACCGTTCCGTTCACATTGGAGTGATGGTATTTCAATGGCTGCTCGATGCTAGGGACGATGTCCGCCAATGCCGCGAGGTGGTAAACCCGTTCGATGCCGAGGAACAACGGTTCGATGCGCGCGTGATCGGCGATGTCGGCGATGTGGACGTGCAACTGTTCGTTGTCTTTCAGGTGGTCCAGGTTGCGCGCATGGCCGCTGCTGAGGTTGTCGATCACATGCACCTCATGGCCATCGTGCAACAGCCTTTCCACCAACCAACTTCCGATGAAGCCGCAGCCTCCTGTCACCAACGTTCTCATGCCTTGCCTTTCAATTTCTTCAGGGTCCGTTTGAATCCGCCGCCGGTGATGGTGTCCACATCCACCACGGCTTGGTCGAGCTTCTGTTTCCAGGTGCGTGTGCGCGATGCGATCACTTCCGGCAAAGCCTTCCGCCAAATGCGCGGGATGCCATGCAGTTCCACATCGTTGATGATGTGCGCGCGGAACTCCAGATCGAAACCGTTCGACCCGAGGTGTTGTTCCACATTGAAGGTGTCCGTCGGTTTCCACGTGTAGGCGTGGTCGCGGATGTAGAGCGCGCCGCCGGGTTTCAGCACGCGGTGGAATTCGCCCAACATGTGCCGTACGAGGCGGCTGTTCAGCTCCGGCAACACCTGCACACACATCACAAGATCCACGGACCCATCGGGGACCAGATCACTGCGCCACGTGGGGACGTGCTGGATGCCGGGCTTGGGCTGGAAGGTGAACGTGGATGGTGCGTCGATGTAATCCGCGAACGGCACGCCCAGCCCGTTGTAGTACAGGTGCTGCAAGCAGTACGAGTTCACGATCGCGTCCATGCCGATGTAGCAAATGTCCGGATCCTGCGTGGTCCACAGGTTCGCTTGGCGCCCATAACCCGCTCCGAAGTCCAATACCGTTCGGATGCGTGCGCGCTCGGGTACGGGGTACGACTGCGGGAGCAAATGGTCGTGCGCGTTGTTCAACCCTACCCGCTTGTCGTAAACGGACGTATCCAATTCCAAACCGAGGGATCGTGTGATGCGTTCATCATTGGCACGGCTGGCGTCCACCAACTTGGTGATGCGGTCGTCGTTGATGTAATCGGGATAATCCGTGCGGAACCAACTCATCCACTTCAACAGGTCCGGTGCGCCGCCAAAGGTGAAGAAGTCGCTGACCACGCCATCCTCGTACATGCGCTTGCGCTTCTTCAAGCCCTCTTGATAGTCCCAACGCGTCATCCATTCCGGCGCACGATCACGATCACGCGACAAGGCATCGTTGAACCGTTGTTGCAGGGCGAGTTCCTCCGGCCGCATCAGTTCTTGTCGGTGGTGATGCGTACGCTGAAGGTCTTGGTGGGCCAACCCACTTCGGGGTAGCTGGCCTTCACGGCTTCCGGCAGGTAAACGGCACAGAGCGTGTTGCTCACGTGGTAGATCCGCTTGCGGTGCTCGTCGCTGGGCGCACCGTCCAAGATGCCGCGGAACACCTGCCAGTTCGGCTTTTCGTAGCCTAATCCGTAGTCATGCCAAACGATGATCGACTTCTCGTCCTTCAAGAGGGTGAACGCATTGCGCGTGTCGATGGTGACGCCGGGGTACTGATGATCGGCATCCACGAAGATCATGTCGCAGGTGCCTTTCAATGCGGAGAAGTCGTAGGTCTGTGTGTTGTGCTCGATCAGCCGCAGGTTGGGCAGGCCTTTGCTGTAGAGGTGCGCTGCGCGAACGGCTGCATCGGGAGCACCGATCTTCTTCATCTCGGCCGGACCGAAGCTCATCGCGATCACCTCTTTCACCAAGGGGGAAACGTTAGCGAGGCTCTCACCGCGCCACGAGCCGAACTCGATGTAACGGCCTTGTGGGAACCGTTTCGCCAAGGCGCGCAGCAACGCGAAGTCGGTCACGCGACTGGTGCCGTCCAAGTAGGTGTAGTGCGTGATCGTATCATCCAGACCGGGCGCGATGTCACGGATGTCCACCGTGGGCAAACCCTTGGCAAGTCCGTACTTCTTGATCACGTGATCGCGGCAATCCTCTTCCATGGTGAAGTGGAAAAGGCCTTTCAGCACACGCTTCGGTTGCGTGAGACAGAGTCGCAGGAAAGGGCCTGCCAGATGCCAGTTGCCCATCAGTGCGCGCCGGAATAAAAGGTCTTGATCGCATCGATCACGTACTGCACTTGCTCGTCGCTCAATTCGGCGAAGACCGGCAAACTGAGGATCGTGGCGCTTTGCTTCTCCGTCACCGGGAAGTCGCCTTTCTTGTGGCCGAGATACGCTGCCGCTTGTTGCAAATGGATCGGCACCGGGTAATGGATCTTGGTGTCGATGCCGCGATCGGCCAGGAATTGCTTCAGCGCATCGCGTTGTGCGGTCTGTACGATGAACGTGTGGTACACCGCGCGCTCACCGTTGCGATCGTTCGGGACCAACAGGTCACCGGTGGCGGACAGGCCTAGTTGGTACATCGCCGCGATAGCGCGTCGTCGTTCGGTCCAGCGTGGAAGCTCGCGCATCTTCACGTTGAGGATCGCCGCCTGCATGTTGTCCAAGCGCGAGTTGTAGCTGAAGAAATCACTGTGATCGCGGTCGCGCATGCCGTGGTTGCGGGCCTTCGACAAGTGCGCGGCAACTGCATCATCGTTCGTGGTGATCACGCCGCCATCACCGGCAGCGGCCAGGTTCTTCAACGGATGAAGGCTGAAACAACCCGTGGTACCGAAGGATCCGACGTGCTGTCCGTTCAAGGTGGCACCGATGGCCTGCGCACAATCCTCGATCACGTGCAACCCATGTTCTTTTGCGATGGCCAACAGTTCCACCATCCGCACTGGACGACCGGTGAGGTGTACGGCGATGATCGCCTTGGTGCGTGACGTGATCGCTTTGCGTACCGCGGCTGGATCGATGTTCATGTCATCCAGCGGATCCGCGAAGACCGGCGTTGCGCGTGCCAATGCGATGCTGCTGGCGCTGGCGAGGTAGGAGTTCGGTGCGGTGATCACCTCGTCGCCTTCGCCGATGCCGAGCGCCATCATGCTCAGGAACAACGCGTCCGTGCCGTTTGCGACACCGATCGCGTACTTCGTACCGCAGAGCTGCGCGAAGTTCTTCTCGAAGGTGGCCAGCTCTTCGCCCATGATGAAGGCGCCACTGTCCAGCAACGCGCCAATGCGGTCCAGCACTTCCTGCTTGATCCCATTGTACTGCGCACCGAGGTCCACGTACGGGACTTTCATGATCGTCATCACCGCCATCAGTTCAGGTGGATGCGTTGCATGCGTTTCACGTTGAAGTAGCGGTCGTCGGTGAGACTATCAGGGATAGCACCCGCGTCGAAGGCTTTCTTCAGGTCGCGCACGGCATCTTCCAAACTGTGCGTGGCCACGAAACCGATGTCCTGCTTGATCTTCTCGCTGCTCACGTGGTAGCTGCGCAGATCATCCGTTGGCGTGGTGACGATGCGCACATGATCACCGATCACGTTCCGAACCATGCCCGCGATCTCGGCGATGGTGAAGTTGTCGTAGCCCGCGTTCCAGATCTTCCCGGCGATGCGCTCCTTCGGCAGTTCGAGCAACTGGATGTAGAGGTCCGTCATGTCCTCGATGTGGATGTTGGGGCGCTTCTGTGTTCCACCGAACACCGTGATCTCGCCCTTGTTCACCGCTAGGTTGGTGAGGATGTTGACGCTGAGGTCGAGGCGCAGGCGTTTGCCGTACCCGCACACCGTTGCCGGACGGATCGTCACCGTGGTGAAGTCGTCGCTCTGGAACGGTACGAGGATCTCCTCGCATAGCATCTTGAACTTGCTGTAGTCGGTGAGCGGCTCCAGCACCATGTCCTCCGTCACATTAGGCTCTTCCTTGATGCCGTATACGCTGCTGGATGAGGCATAAATGAACCGCTTCACGCCGCTCTCTTTGCTGATGCGCACCAACGGTTCGAAGGCGTCCAGGTTGATGCCCTTGCCGAGCTCCGGGTTCAGCTCGAAGCTTGGATCGTTGCTGATGCAGGCGAGGTGGATCACGGCGTCATGCCCCGGAAGCAGTTGCTTCAAAAGCGCCTGATCGCGGATGTCGCCCTTCACGGCGTTGAGCTTTTCGTGCTTCGGCAGCACTTCCTCGCCGTAGATCATCAGGTCCAGCACCGTTACGGCGTAGCCCTTGTCCAAAAGCTTCGGCACGAGCACCGACCCTACGTATCCGGCGCCGCCGGTGATGAAGATCCTATTCACTGTTCGTTCGTTTCGTTCAATTGTTCTATAACACGGGGCGGTGCGCCTACGACCTTCGTGAAGGGTTCCACGCGATCCAACACCACTGTTCCGGCTCCGCAGATCGCACCACGACCAACACTCGCATCCGGGATCACCAATGTTCCTGTTCCAAGAAAGGCATCCTGCTCTATCCGCACGCGGCCCGCTGTGTGAACACCAGGTCCGATGTTCGCACCATCCTCGATCACATTGTCGTGATCGATCGTGGCACCGGTGTGGATGTTGACACAATCGCCCACCCGCGTTCCGCTCACAAGGATGACGCCCTGTCCGATGTAACAGCCTCGGCCGATCACAACGTCCGCATCGCGTATCACCGTGGGGTGGATGGCGTTGATGAGCTGAAGACCGTGTTCTTTCAACTTACCGGCCAATGCGCGCCGACCTGGATTGTCGCCGATGGCTACAATGCCACCCGCTATTCCATGGCCAGCCTTCAGCGCTGGGATGTCCTTCATCGCACCCAGAACGGGCACATTGTTGATCACGAGGCCCAGTTTCTGAGGGTCATCGTCCACGAAGCCGACCACCTCGTGCTCACCGGCTGCGCGTACCACTTCCAGCACCACTTTGGCGTGGCCGTCTGCACGGGCTCCGATGATCAAACACTTCATGTTCTGGAAAAGCACGCGAATTTAGCCAACGAAGGGGTCTCTATCTTGCAGAACAATCCAAGCGCGCATGAACTTCCGCTCTTTCTTGCCTTTCGTAGCCCAATTGCCGGTCATTGCAGGCTTTGGTCAAAACCTGGTCTCGAATCCCGGTTTCGAGGAGTATTCCAGTTGTCCTTCAACCTACAATCAAGTGGAGCGGGCTGTGGGCTGGTTCAGGTCCACCAATGGGAACGACCCGGAGTTCCACACGGAATATCTACACGCGTGCAACTCAGGGATCTTCTCCAGCCCGAACAATACTTGGGGGTACCAAGAGCCGCTTTCCGGGGAAGGCTATATGGCCCTGAATACGATGTCCCCGGAGATCTTCCAGAACTATCGGGAGAACATCTACACGCAATTGATCGCACCCACACAGATCGGGGTCGAATACACGGTACGCGTGAGCATCTCGCATACCGACAATAGCCAGTTCGCGACGAATAACTTCGGCATAAAACTGTCGACGAACACTGATTTCCCCATCGACAACAACTGCCAACTCGCCCTGGCGGATGTGGTGATGAACAAGACGGGATGGTCCACTGTCACCGCGACGTTCATCGCTGATCAGGCTTACACACATCTGGCGATCGGGAATTTCATGACGGATGACAACACCATGGTGATCGAAGCCTGCTCATCCTGTCCATACGACCTGTTCGGTTATTATGTTGATGATGTCTGTTTGGTGCCCGCGAATACCGACCTGTGCTCCTCGTGCAAGGAACGCTTCAACCCAACACTCGGGTTGGTAACTGCGGCTCCCGAAATGCTGACGCTCTCGCCAACGCTATTGGGAACGGCGATCCAGGACTTGGAGATCAGCCTCCAGAACAACTTGATAAGCAGTATTGAGGTATTCGATGCTGGCGGCCGTTCTGTGCTATCCAACCGCTACCGCAACCGATCAAGTGTGCGCATTTCCACAACTGACCTCGCGAATGGTGCCTACTCCATCGCAGTGGTCAGCGAGGATGCAACGAAACTCACTGGGCGCTTCGTCGTTGCGCGATGATGCGTTCGTAGAAGGCTAAGAGGCGGGGTGTCTGCTCCTTCAAGGACAATGCGACACGTGCTTGCTGCGCCGGAAGAGCAAGCCTGTCCTGCAGTTTCTTACTTAGTTCCATCAGGTCGGTGCCTTTGATGGCCACTCCCGCGCCGCTGCGCTTGGCCTTCCATGATTGGAAACCAAGGTCCGTGGAAACGACCACCGGCAAACCTGCTTCCAAGAAGTTGAAAAGCTTGAGCGCTGTGGCATACTTGAGCTTCTCGGGCGATTGATCCGACCTTTCCACAAAGAAGGGTATCAACCCAAAATGATACCGCGCCAACTCCCCAGCCAACACTTCCTGTTTCACCGGCTGGTGGTAGTGGAAACGCGGGTTGGTCTTCGCCAATTCCATGTACTCACTGCGATCCGCCTCCAACGTGGTCGGACTCGGGTAGATGTGCAGGTGTAGCCCTTGTTTGGTCAATGTATCGATCAATCCGAAGAACTGGATGTTGCCGAAGTAGCGTGGATCGCGGTGTGATCCGGCCACGCCGCCAGCATAGACCAGGTGGATCTCCGCGTCCGAGATCTTCGGTACGCCGGTGATGAAACGGTCATCGTCGCAGTAAAGCGGGAAGAACAAGGTGGGTGGCCGCGTGCTGCGCGGAATGCCGTAGCGGCGGAAACCTTCGGCGGGTTCCAGGCTGTGTGCGATGACACCATCGGCGTGGGCCATGCATGCTTTCTCGTGCGGCAGTTCGGCGCGCAGCCAGCGTTTCGTGGGCGTTGTTCCGTAGTAGACCACCAATGTATCCTGCAGATCGTGGATGTAGGGCACATCGGGCATGGCCTTGCGCGCGACATCGGGGTAGTGGCTCTTCGGTGCGAAACCGTGGATGAGCCAGGGCTTCGGCAAAGCCCGCAACAACCGGCGCAGGTGCCACGCGTTGCGGTACCGCACGATCGCCATGAAGCCTTCCGAGAACTCCGGGATGAAGCCTTCGGTATGGCAGAGCAGGATCACTTTGCGACCGCTGAGGCGTGTGACCCATTTCGCCATGCGACCCGCGCGCGCCATCAACAATTCGGCGACGTATAACAAGGCATCGTTCACCTTCGCTTCAACGGGAATACGAGGCGGGATGCGCAGGAAGTAGAGCATCGCATCCACCGCACCGCTGGATCGTACGCGCAACTCGCGCACGATCTTCACCTTCCACGTCCGCAGTGTGAGCGCGTTCATCGCGAGGTGTTGAAGAACCGCTGTTTCAACGTGGCGGCTTGCTCGCTCAGGTCCGGGGCCAGGCGCAGGAAATACACCGCGGGCCAGAACAGTACCGTGACCAGTACGATGCGGACGATGGCATTGGTCCACAGCTCGCCGATGAGCGGCAGCAACCACAGCAGTGCGACCAACGCTGCACCAACCAACGCGGTACGCATGGTGCTTGCATCGAACGGCCAGAGACCGTGCTTCTTACGCAAGAAGGCCATGCGCCAGGCGAGCACCAATGTGAACGAGACCAGCGACGACCATGCCGCGCCCACCATGCCGAAGAGCTTGATGAAAGCGAAGTCCAGCACCACGTTAAGGATCACGAGCACGGCTCCGCTCACCGCATCGAACCAATAGGAACGTGAGGTGGCCACGATACCACCGCTCAAGCCGCCAGCCAGGTTGATCACGTTGACCGCCGCAAGGATGAGCAAGGCCTGACGGGCGATGGCGTACCCCGGTTTCATCAACGAGAACAGGGCATCCACGCCGCTCCACAAACAGAGGAAGAGGTAGATGCCGATGACGAGCTGGATCGCTGCGGAGCGCCGGTAGATCATGCTGATCTTGGCGTGATCACGTCTTTTCCACGCTTCGGCGAGGATGGGCATGCTGGGCAATACCAACGCCCTTGCCGGAATGAGTATCACGCTTGCGATGTAGAACGCAACGGCGTAGTACGCCACGTTGTCCAAGCCGTTCTTCAGCATGGCACCCACCATCAGTTGGTCGATGTTGCCCAAGGCGATCACCGCCATGCTACTGCCGAAGGTGAACAAGGCGTACCGCGACATGCTGCGGCCGAGCCGCTTCGGCACACGCAATCGACTGAGACCGAAATGCAGGTTGTCGCTGCGCCAAAGGTCAAGTACCAACCAGGCGGTGCTCACCAAGAAGGTGCCCACGTACAGCAGCATGAAGGTGCGCAGGTCGAAGTGCATCTTGGCCTGCACCAGGATCAAGCCCATCTGCAATACACGCAACAGGAATTCCCGCGAGAACGTGGGCGCGATACTGCGATGGACCGAACGGCTGTAGCTGCGGAAGAGGAAGAAGCAGACCTCGGAAAGTACGAGCGGTAAGACGGTAATACCGTGCTCAGCGTACAGGCCATCCGCTGCGCCGAACCAAAGTGCGAACGTGCCGTGAAATGCCCACAGGATGAAGATGGCAACGAGCGAACCGACCGTGCCGATGCCCAATACCAGGGAGAGCAATCCGTTGTGCTTCCGCTCCGCATCGCGGAAATACGGGAAGTACCGGATCACCGTATTGTCCAAGCCCAGCTGTGCCACTTGTGCCGCGATGGCCGCGATGGAAACCACCAACCGCGTGAGCCCGAACTGGTCGGCGGGTAGGATCTTCGGATACAACAACACCACGTTGACGAAGCCCAACGCCAACCCCACGTAGGCGAGTGCCGCGTTCCAGCTGGCCTGGCGGACTACGATGCCCATGCGCGGCGCGGGGATTGTGGTTCGTGTGGCACGGTTGCGAAAGTAGGGGGCGATCACGCACTGGAAGAGAATGCACCTTCCCCCCTAACCCACCCTCACCCCCTAACTCTCTCCGAGGGAGAGGGGAGAATACCGGTCTCACCTAATGACCGTCCCCAAGAGCTTCGCCAACTGGGCGGTCAGGTTGCGGCGGTCGTAGGCTGCAATATCGGACGCCTTCCCTAGAGTGTTCATGAACAATGATGCGACCGCTTTGCGCATGCCCGTTGCATCTTCCCGTGCGATCACCGTATGTCCATCGCCCAGAACACGCACGATGTCCGCATCCAGCGGCGCGATGCAGAGGATGGGCCGTTGTGCGCTGAGGTATTCGAACACCTTCGCGGGAAGGAATCCACCGACGTTCGGGGTGTTGTTCACCGGCAGTAACAAGGCCTTCGCGCGTTGCATGTGGCGCATGGCTTCGGCGTGGGAGACCTGCGCAATGCGTTCAACATAGGGTGTAAGGCCCGCCGCTTCGATGCTGCGTTGTATGGTGTGATCAACACTGCCGACCAATCGGAGCTTGAAGCGCGAACGGAATTCGGCATCGCTGGTGATGCGTTCTGCAAGTGCGTTCCAGAGTTCGGGCACATCGCGGGTGGCGCTGATGGAACCGACGTGTACGAGCGACCATTCATCATCCACCTGCGCAGGTGGTGAGGGCACATCCGCTGGATCAAAACCGTTGGTGATAACGTCCACGTTCTTCGCGCCGAGGGCTTTCAGTTCTTCGGCCCAATGCCAGCTCACGGTGATCACGCGATCCGCTTCGGTCAACACCGCACGCTCCAGCTTGTGCTGCTCGGCATCGGCCCACTTCGTCAATTTCAACTGGCCGTAGAAATCGATATTCGTCCACGGATCACGGAAGTCGGCTACCCATGGAATGCCCGTGCGCTTCTTCAATGCCCGCCCGATCAAATGCAGGCTGTGCGGCGATCCCGTGGTGACGATCACATCCACAGGATTGGCCTTCAGGTAGGCTAGCAAGCGCGTCACCGAAGGTTTCACCCACCACACGCGTGCATCGGGAATGAAGAAGTTGCTGCGCACCCAGTTGGCCACGTTCTCCTTCCACGTTGGCCCACCACCATCCTCTTTCAAGAATGCCGTCTGCAAACGCTCATCGGACTTCTTTCCGGTGAAGCGTTTGTACCAGGTGTACGGCTCGATGATCGGCGCTTTGATGACCTCGGCTTCCGGTGGTACCTCCTTCACCAACGCTTCGTCCACGGCCATCAGCTCCGGGTTCTCCGGCGTGTACACCACCGGCTGCCAACCGAATTGCGGCAGGTATTTCGTGAACTTCAGCCAGCGATACACCCCTACCCCGGCGTTCGGTGGCCAGTAGTAGGCGATGATCAGCACCCGTTTCATTCCGGCTTCTGCGTGGTGCGCCATTCCCAACCGAGCGCACCGATCACCAACAGGAGCAACAACGCGCTCGAAGCCATCGCCAACGGACGCGAGGTGTTGTACGGCTTGCTCTCCACTTTGAAGACGATGGCGTGTTCGCCTGCGGGTACGGCCATCGCGCGCAGCACGTAATCCGCACGTACGTGATCGGCAGGTTGGCCGTCGATGGTGACCGTCCAATCGGGACCGTACCAGATCTCGCTGAAGACCACCACACCACCGTTCTGCGACCGTACGTTGTAGGTGAGTTCGTTGGTCTCGTACTCCGTCAATTCAACGCTGGCTGATGGATCGGCGATGGCTTTGGCATCACCCAACTGCGTCTTGTACCGTTCATCGATGAGCACGGTGCGCGATGGATCGATGTTGCCCAGCTCGGTGATCTCCTCATCGCCGTTCTTCACCCACTTCACCTCATCCACGAACCAGCCTGCACCGTAGGCATTGCTGTTGCGGATCGGCGGACGCTCCGGGTTGTAGACGAGGTAGCGCGTGTTCAACATGTTGAGGACACCTTCTTTCGCGAGCAAGCTGTCGATCTGCGGAAGTGATGTGCCGCCTTGCAACAAGCCCCCTACACGTTGCATCGCACCGGTGAGGTGGAACTCGATCAGCTCTTGGTAACGCTTCAACTTGGCGCCGTGGTAACCGCCGAGGCTGCGATGGAAGTAGCTCGCTTTGGTATCGTTGAAGGGGTTGTTCAACCCCAGGACACGGTAATCCGCATGGCGGCGCAGGCTGCTGAAACGCTCGGCGAGTTCCACTTCAGGCTTCACAAATTTTTCGCCCGACTCCTTCAACCGTGCCATACGGGCCTTGTGTTCCGCTTCTGCTTCGGGCGACCATTCGGCTTCGAGGATCGCTTTGTCGGCCGCGTCGGGTTTGTACGGCCGCTTGAATTCCTCCGCATCCACCCACTTCGCATAACGCCCGCGCTCTTTCTCGTTGTGCATGTAGCGCTTGTCCACCGTCCACTGATCCAGCAGGAACAACGCACCGAGGCCCGCGACCAAGACCACCTTGCCGATCTTCTTCTTCCCGAAGAAATAGACCAACGCACCGGCCGCCACCACGAAGGCGAAGCTTCGCCAGACATCGGCGGTGAAGATGCCGATGCGCACAGCCTTCAACTCGTCCACGAAGACGCGTACTTGCGCTTCCATAGCGGGTGAATCCTCGGCCTGTTGCGCCAACATCACTTGTTCCTGATCGCTCACGAAACTGAAGAAGGTGTCCGGCGCGAGGCCCATGCCCAATAACACCACGAGCACCGATCCCATCGCGATCAACGAACGTTTCTCCATTACCTTGTCCCAGCCGCCGTTGCGGATGAGGCGGTCGAGGTAGAGGATCGCCAGCACCGGCGCGGCCAATTCCACGATAACGAGGATGATGGTGACCGCGCGGAACTTATCGTAACCGGGCACGTTATCCAGGAAGAAGTCGGTGAGCGGCATCAGGTTGCGGCCCCACGAAAGCATCAACGTGAGGAGCAATGCACTGAAGAGCGCATACACCAGGCCGTCGCGCATGAGCCAGAGACCAGCCAGCAGGTAGAGGATGATGACCGCACCGGCCAACAGCGATGCTTTGATGCCGCCCACGTGAGCCACGGCCACCGAAGGGTCGAACGGTGCGGCGTTGGAGATCATGATCTGCAAGAGGATCACCAGCAGCGAACCGAGCAGCCACCAGCGGTCGCGCCCTTCGGCTTGCATCAACAACATCAGCATCAGCAGGATCACGATCACGCCCACGTACTGCGGACCGCTCGTGCTGATCTGATCGCCCCAATAGCGGTTCATCTGGGCGAGGTTCTGGCGGTAGCGTTGATCCGCACCTGCCAGCTCCGGACCGTTGCCGATCATGCTGGAGTAGCCGCCCTTCGCATCGGGCACCAACAAGGTGAACGACTCCTGTTTGCCGTAGCTGTACGTGGTGATGTAGTCGCGGTCCAGACCCGCTGTCCGCAGGCCTTCAGCGGAAGAACCATCCGCCTGTATGGTGAGCTCGCTCTTGCCGCGCGTGCTGTACTTGCCGTATTCCATCGTGCTCCACAACACACCCAGGTTGCACAACACCGCCAGGCCAGCAGCGATGGCACCCAAACCCGAACGTTTGGTAAAATCCACCAGCTGCTTCTCGCGCACCGCACGCATCAATTCGGCAAGCACGAAGAGCAGTAATAAGATCGCGAGGTAGTAGGTTACCTGCAGGTGGTTCTGCATGATCTGCAAGCCGAGGAATAAGCCCAGCAGCGCTGCACCCAGGATCATCCGTCCACGGTACAGGAGGTACAGCCCGCCGAGCACCATGGGCATGTAGCCGATGGCGTTGGCCTTGCTGGTGTGGCCCGCAGGAAGGATCACGAAGAAGTAACTGGAGAAGGCGAAGGCGATGGCACCGATCACACTGAGCCACGGATCCACCTTCAGGATGCGCAGCAGGACGAACATGCCCATCAGGTACAGGAAGAGGAAATTGGCCGGCCTCGGCAGGAAACCGTGGAAAAGCGAATCGGCGTAAGTGAGCAGGTTCGCTGTCCACTTGACCGAGATCTGGTAGGCGGGCATGCCGCTGAACATGCTGCCGGTCCAGAGGGCCTCTTCGCCCGTGGCGTCCCGGTGCTCGTCCACCTCGTGGGCCATGCCCATCCACTGCTTGATGTCGTGCTGGTCCAGCTGTTTGCCGTCCAGCATGGGGCTGAAGTAGACCAAGCTGAGCACATAGAACAGGACCAGGGCCGCGAACACGGGCACCAGGCGCTTCCAGGGGATGGAATTCATGGGTGGTTGGTGGTCTACTTGATCTCCTCGAAATCGGCATCCACGATGTTGCCGGGCGGTTTCCCGGAACGGTCCGCATCGCCGGGCCGCTCTATCCTTACCTCGCCCGCAGGACGTTGTGGCTCATTGGTGCGCCGCGCCGGTGGCGGGTCCTTGGCGCGCTGGTACCGTAGGATCATGCGCAGGACCATCCAAGCCAGCACCAACAGGAGGATGGTGCGCAAGGTGCCGTTGAAACTGGCTTCTACAACGTTCATCGGAAGCGGCCAAAGATAGTCCCCGGCCTTTGCCCGGCCCCAGAACCGTACCTTCGCGGCCGTTACGCGCTAGGCAAGCGCTTCGCCACTCCCCTTTTCCCACCTGAAGATGTCCTCTTTTGAAGCGCTCGGTCTACGTGCCGAAACCCTCCAGTCCCTTACCACGATCGGCTTCACCACACCTACTCCCGTGCAGGAGCAGGCCATTCCCCTGTTGCTGACGACCGAGAAGGATGTTGTGGCCCTGGCACAGACCGGCACCGGCAAAACGGCCGCCTTCGGCTTGCCCATGCTGGAGTTCCTGGATCCGCAGGACAAAACGATCCAAAGCCTGATCCTGGCCCCTACACGCGAGTTGTGCGTTCAGATCGCCAAGGACTTGGAGCGTTTCAGCGCCAACTTGAAGGGAACGCGTATCGTGGCGGTGTACGGCGGTGCCAGCATCCGCGACCAGATCCGCGACATCCAACGCGGCGCACAGATCATCGTGGCCACACCCGGCCGCCTGCTGGACCTGATCGGCCGTGGGGTGATGGACCTGACCACCGTTGGCGTTGTTGTGTTGGACGAGGCCGACGAGATGCTGAACATGGGTTTCCAAGAGGACCTCACAGAGATCCTGGAGAAGACCCCCGAGAACAAGAAGACCTGGCTCTTCAGCGCTACGATGAGCAGCGACGTGCGCCGCATCGCGAAGCGCTACATGCGTGAGTTCGAAGAGGTGAGCGTGGGGCCTGCCAACAGCGCTGCGGCCGCCATCCAGCACCAATACTGCGTGGTACACTCCAAGGACCGTTTCGCGGCCTTGAAGCGTTTCATCGATGCCGATGCCGACCTGTTCGCCATCGTCTTCTGCCGCACCAAACACGAGACACAAGACCTGGCCACGGCCTTGGTGCGCGACGGCTACAACGCCGATGCCATCCACGGCGACCTTTCCCAGGCGCAACGCGATCACGTGATGGGCCGCTACCGTGCCCGCAGCATCCGCATGCTGATCGCGACGGACGTGGCGGCGCGCGGGATCGACGTGAAGGACGTGACGCACGTGTTCCACTTCGACCTGCCGGGTGAAGCCGAGAACTACACGCACCGCAGTGGCCGTACAGGCCGTGCCGGACGCGCGGGGATCTCGCTCAGCATCATCGGTGTGCGCGACGTGAACAAGATCCGCCAGCTGGAACGTGCGCTGAAGACACACTTCACCTATGTGCGTGTGCCCGGCGGTGCCGAGATCGGCAAGCAGCAAGTGGTGGCCTACATGAAGCGCTTGAAGAGCGTGGAGGTGGACAGCGAAGGCTTGGAAGAACTGCTCTCCGAAGCCCGTACCGAATTGATGAGCTTCGAGAAGGAAGAGCTGATCGATCGGTTCATGAGCCTCGCGTTCAACCGCATCATCGAAGCGCACCGGACCTCGTTCGACCTGAACGTGGACATGAGCCGCAAGGACCACAGCGCCCGCGCGGAACGTCCGTCTTCGCTGGAGCGCTTCAGCACCGGCCGCCAGATGTTCATCAACCTGGGCACGGCGGATGGTTTCGACAAGGGCAAGATGCTCGGCTACGTCTGCGGCATCAGCGGCATCAGCGGCGAGCTGATCGGCCGCATGTTGATCAAGGACGTGTACTCCTTCATCGACATCGAACCGGACCACTTCGAGCAGGTGAAGAACTCCTTCAACAACGCCAACTACAAAGGCCGCAGCGTGCGTGTGGATGAAGCCGCCGGTGGAAGCAAAGGCGGCGAGCCGCGCCCCAGCGGTGGCGGATACAAAGGTGGAGGCGGCGGTGGTGGCTACAAAGGCGGTGGCGGTGGCTATCGTGGTGGCGGCGACCGTGGCGGTTACCAGGGCGGCAACGACCGTGGCGGGGATCGCGGTGGATACCAAGGTGGCCAAGGTGCCCCAGGTGCCCGTCAGGAGCAGAGCAGCTACCGTGGCAACAACGACCGTCCGGCTGCTGATCGCCCGGCGCGCGGTGGATTCCAGAAAAAGGAAGGCTTCTACGAGCCCAAGCCGAAGTTCCCGAAGAAGGAGCGCAAGAGCTGATCTGATCCACTCCACCCACCCGAGGCGGGCAAGTTCGTGGTGACCGGCGTTGCCGAGGCGTTCCGTTGACAACGATCTTCGCGGGGTATGGACATCCGCACACAACTACTGAAAGAGCATAGCCGCCGGAACACGGAGGCCATTGCACATTTCGTTGGCCACGACGCACAGCGCTTCGCGGAGCTGATGAAGTTGGTGCTGGCGAACGAGCCGCGCGTGGCCCAGCGTGCGGCCTATGCCATGAGCGTTGCGTGTGAAGAGAACCCACATCTGACCACCCCGTACCTGAAGCAGCTGATCGATGTGCTGGACCAGGATGTGCATGACGGCATCCACCGGAACAGCATCCGCATAATGCAGTTCTGCGCGTTGCCGAAGAGGCTTCACGGCCGGATCACCGAGACCATGTTCTTGCGGATCGCGGAACCTCGGCACAGCATCGCCGTGCGCGCCTTCGCGATCACCGTTGCCGAGCGTATGGTGAAGCTTTACCCGGAGCTACGGGATGAATTCAAGCTCCTGCTGGAGGCTGCGCTGCGGGTGGATCCCGGACCGGCGATACGGTCGCGCGCTACCAAGGCACTGAAAGCACTGGAGCGCCACTTGCGCACCGCCACACCACATCGGTGAGGCCGATACAACGCGGGCAACTTGCCGAGGCTCTTCGTAGTCATGTCCGTACCGGTCGAACAAGTCGGCCACTCCCCACCAGCACGACCAGCCGAATTCATCAACCCCGATCCCCGGTTCGTCGGGTCCGAGCACTACCTTCACCATGGGTCTTCTCACCTTGGCTCTCCGATCATCTACCATGCGTTCACTCCTCCCCGTTCTAGCCTTTCTCCTCGCTTCACTCACCAACGCCCAGCAGATCAGCATCACGGCGGGTTCGGCCACGAGTTGCTCGGGGGTGATCGAAGACTCCGGAGGGCCCAACGGTTCGTATTCCGACAACGAGAATTTCACCCTCACCATTTGTCCGGACGTGCCCGGCAATGTGATCTACCTCAACTGGTTCGTATTCAACCTGAGCAACCAAGGTGGCCCTGGCAACCCGGCGGACAACATCACCATCTATGACGGTGACAACACCAGCGCTACCTCCTTGGGATCCTACTCCGGCAGCGCGCTGCAGAACCTGATCGTGAGCGGAACGGTGTTCAACACCAGCGGCTGCCTCACCTTGGTCTTCCGCAGCAACAACGGAGGTATCGGCGACTTCGCAGCAGGCTTCCAGTGTACCGTGCCCTGCCTCAACCCCACATCGGTGGCTACCATGACCGAGGCTGCGCCCGCATTGATCTGCCAGGGAGAAGCCGTGACCTTCGACGGAACAGGATCCACCGCCCAGAACGATTTCAACATCGTGCAATACCTGTGGGACTGGGATGACGGAACGGTGGATAGCACCAGCGGCCCCATTGCCACGCACGTCTTCGACGATGATGGCGAACATGTGGTGCAACTGTATGTAACGGACGACAACGATTGCCGCAACCTGAACCTGACCGACCTGCAGATCCTGGTGAGCACCACGCCCACCTTCAGCCCTACGGACGAAAGTCTGGAAACCTGCTTCGGCGAAACGGTGGAGATCTTCGGTGGAGCACTACCTACCACATGGACAGGGATCCCCGATGCGAACTTCGGCGAAGGCATCTTCCTTCCGGATGATGTGGGCCTGCCGTTCACCTCTACGCTCACCTTTGAACAGTTCGATTTCGGCCAGTTGGTAACGAGCCTTACCGACATCGAGTCCATCTGCGTGGAGATGGAACACACCTTCATGGGTGATCTCGTGCTGCAGGTGATCTGCCCCAACGGTCAATCCATGATCTTCCACCAACAAGGTGGCGGCGGCACGTATCTCGGGTCGCCGAACGACCTGGACAGCAACGACGATCCGATCTTCGGGGAATGTTGGGAATACTGCTGGAGCCCTACGGCCACCAACGGAACATGGGTAGAGAACGTGGATGCCGGCGGCATGACCACCCCTTCCGGCACTCCACAGAGCGGATCGATGAACCCCGGAACCTACGAGCCGGTGCAGACCTTCAACAACCTGATCGGCTGCCCGCTCAACGGCGACTGGACCTATCAAAGCACCGACCTCTGGGGTGCTGATAACGGCTTCATCTGCTCGTGGTCCATGAACTTCAACCCGGACATCATTCCGGATGTCACCACCTTCACGCCATCCTTCGGACCTGATGCCGACTCCAGCGCATGGACCGGCGGCACCACCCCCGACCTGATCTCCGCGAATGGCGACACGATCACCTTCACCGCTACGGTACCGGGCGAATATCCTTTCGTGTATTCCGTTACCGACAACTTCGGCTGCACGTACGACACCACCATCACATTAACGGTCAACGAGCCGTTCGTGCTTGATGCCGGCGACGATGTGGTGATGTGTTCCGACTCCATTCAACTTCAAGCCACGGTGGTGGGCGCTTCCACACCGTGCGAATGGACCCTGCAAATGGACGACTCCGCGTTCGATGGTTGGAACGGCGCTAGTCTCACCATCACCGTGGATGGCGTGGAAACGGACTACACTATGCCTTTCGGTGGAACCGCGACCGAACCCATCGCCGTGGTCGCCGGAGATGCCATCACATTGACCTACACGGCAGGCTTCTGGGAGAGTGAAGTGTCCTACGCCCTGCTCGACGACCAAGGCAACGTGCTCTTCTCCGATGGCCCCAACCCCGGCACGGGTGTAGTTTGGAACGGTACAGCTTCTTGCGACGGCGCGGACGGCATGGTCTGGTCGTGGTCGCCTGTCGAGGGCCTCTCCGACCCCACCGTTCCCGACCCCATGGTGTATATCACGAGCCCCACGATGTACGTGGTGAACACGCACATAATAGGCCACCCCATCTGCAACGCGCTAGACAGTGTTTTCGTGGACATCGACCCCGGTTTGAACCCGGGCTTGGACTCGCTGGTGATCCTGTGCGCTACACCGCCTAGCTACCAACTGATCGACCTGCTGGCAGGAACACCAGATGCGGGCGGGGTATGGACCAACGCCAACGGTGACGTGGTGCCCAGTGTGTTCGACCCGCAAGTGGACCCCGCTGGGGTTTACACCTACACACTGGAAACCCCACTGGGTTGCACGGGCACTGCTGATGTGGAGATCCAGATACTACCAGCCAGCGACCCCAGTTGTTGCGGCGTGGCGGATGCCGGACCCGATTCCACCATCTGCACCTTGCTCTACCAACTGAACGCTACACCAGGTAACACCGACGTGGGTGAATGGAGCGGACCTGCGGGGTACGTCTTCGACAACGCACAGGATCCACAGACCAACGTTACCGCACCGGACAGTGGACCCGCGATGTTCTACTGGACAGAGGACGATGGAGTCCTGTGCTACCTGATCGACAGTGTGACCATCACCTTCACCCGGCCGCTGATGGCCACCACCGTGTTGAGCGATGCCATCTGCTTCGAGGCCTGCGATGGTACCGCACTGGTGAGCGTGACCGGCGGCAACGGCGACTTCACGTACACATGGAGCGACACGACCTTGGCGGACACCAGCTACATCGAGACGTTCTGCGCTGGGGATCATGGGGTGACCATCACCGACGAGAATGGATGCTTCACCTCGACCGAATTCACGATCAGTCAACCCGTATTGTTGCAGATAGACAGTGTGAGCCATGTGCTGCCGTGGTGCCATGGTGATGAGAACGGTTCCATCTCCATCTACGATCCAGAAGCAGTGGAATACAGTTTTGATGGTGGCGTGACCTTCTCCACTTCCACCCTCGCCGAAGAACTCGGCACCGGCTTGTACGATCTGCAGATCCGCAACGCTGCCGGTTGTGTGGGCACGCTCGCCTACAATTTGCCAGAGCCTCCGCAAGTGATCGCCGAATTCATCCACGGTCCGGACCCCGCCAATGTGGAGGCCCCGACGATCACCTTCGGCAACCTCTCCCAGAACTCCATTGCGTGGGCTTGGGATATCGCTGGTCTCGCCACCTCCGACGCGCTGCATCCGCAATACACCTTCACCAACAAGGTACCCGACACCTACGAGGTCTGCCTGATCGCACGTGACGCCAACGCTTGCGCGGATACCATTTGCCACACGGTGATCATCAACGACGTGCTCTATACCTACATCCCCAATGCCTTCACACCGGATGGTGATGGGGAGAACGAAGGATGGAACGTGCACTTCAATGTGCCGGACGTGACCGGATTCGACCTGAAGGTGTATGACCGTTGGGGCAAGGTGGTCTTCGCGGCTACGGACCCGAACATCCGCTGGAACGGCACACTGAACAATGGTGGAGGCGATATACTGAAACAAGACGTTTACGCCTACCGCGTGGTGTACCAGGTGAAAAGCACCGGTGGCGGACGTGAATATCTAGGCCACGTGAGCTTGCTGAAGTGATCAGCGGGATCACCGCTGGCATGTTGCTATTCGTCTGAAAGGGCGAACACCTGTGTAGCGAGCCCGGGATCAAGCACTGGTGTCACACCGGGGTCGAAAGCCCGATGAACACCTTGGCGTAACAGGGCGTGATCGGTATCAGGCAGTTGGTGCCAGATGCGTTCGAATTCTTGGAGTGCCGTTGTATCAGCCGTTGATCGTCGGTCGAACAAGGCTGCGGTGAAGCCCCAAGCTGCACCCTTGACCAGCGGATCGTGCCTTACAGGTCCTGCCCCATCGATGATCCGCCGAAGTCGTTCCGGATCATCCCCGAATTTGCGGCCCAGCACCCAACCAGTGGCTTCATCGTTCGGTGACGCGTAATGGGGTGTTCTGTACATGTGGACCAGTGAAGCACCCAAGCAGCCGACGATCCAAGCGGTGCGCACCTTGTTGCCGTATCGCGGAAGTTCACCGGAGCCTTCGATGATCAACAACACCAACAACGGTGCGATGAACGGGAAATAGCGGTAGTACAGGTAGCCATTGCCATCTGCACGAGGTTCGAAGAAGGGACCTATGATCAGCGCCAGCAGGAAGACGAGAACAGTAAGGATCATCAGGTGCAATGCCGGCGAACGCTCGTCTTTGATGCGCCATGCAAGCGAGACACCGAGCACGATGAGCGCTAGGACCCCTGTCGCCAAGAGCCGTGGAAGCCATTGATCCATGCGTAGCAGCGCGAAAGACCCGGGCAAGGCGGCGGTCAGCACGGCCCAGGTCTTCCCGGGCCATGTTGAAAGATCGATACCTTCCTTTTCCAACCCGCGAACGGAAAGCACGGAAAGCTCCTCCAACGCGAAACCGTGATCGATGAACGTCCGGATGAACAGATGCGGAAGGAAGGCCAGCACTGCACCCAGACCGAACATCACGATCCGCTTCATCCGAACATTCAACCGATCCTTGGAGAAGAGCTCGAATATGATCCACGCCGGTGCGAAGATCCAAACATCGTAGGCTAACGATGCCAACGCACCGCAGAACAGGCCTAACACGAACCGTGAGCGATCCTTCCGCATGGCGAAGGCGATCAGCACGAACGGCGCGAAGGACATCAGCGCATGGAGGCCGAAATCGATGATGGACCAAGGCAGCATCAACGGCGCAGCGAAGACCGTCCACACCGCGAACCACATCGCCGTGCGGGCTCCGAAAAGCCGGTGTGCAACGTTGATCTGGATGATGCGAACGAGGGTATCCACCAGTAGCGCAGCCCACGAAAGCGGCGGCATTATCCCACTCAATGGAACGAACAGGAACGCCAGCAACCCCAGGAACGAACTACCACCTTCGTGTGGATAGTGGATCAGTTGCTTGTACGCGAACGTTCCACCGTTGACCAGATCCTCTAGCGCCAAGCCCCACGCCAATTGATCCGGAGCGCTGTTCCATAATTCATGCGAAGAACCGAACGCGAAGCGCACGAGGGTACCTGCCATGACCAACAGGGGCAAAGAAGAGCGCTGCATCGCATCCAGGTGGTTCATGCTCTCTCGTCTCCGATACGAAGGTATCCGCCATCCAGCGATCACATCCTTCCTTTGTGGCATGGACTTCCTCCGCGCGACCCACAAAGAATTCACGCACTACCGATCGCTTGGTGATCGCACCTTCTTACAACTTACAGATGAAATGCTGCACCGTGAACCGGCTCCGGGGAGCAACTCCATCGCCACGATCGTGAAGCACATGCACGGCAACATGCTGTCGCGTTGGACGGACTTCCTCACATCCGATGGCGAGAAACCCTGGCGTCAGCGAGAGGCCGAATTCAATAACGACCTCCGGACGCGCGAAGCCGTTCTCCAGCGGTGGGATCAGGGATGGTCATGCCTCTTCAACGCGATCGGACCACTGACCACGGCGGACCTCGCACGCATCGTTACCATCCGGACCGAACCACATACCGTGGAACAAGCCATCGTACGCCAACTCGCCCACCTACCCTACCATGTTGGGCAGATCGTGCTGCTAGGCAAACTCTTCTTAGGGGACCAGTTCAGTTCCCTGACCATTCCGAGAGGCGGCAGCGCTGAGTTCAACAAGGCCAAAGGAATGTGATGAACAGCGAGCTGGAGGTGAGGAACACCGGCGCAGGCGCGATACCTTTTCACCATGCGACCGCAGCTGCTCGCGCCCATCGTGGCCTTCGCCTTCTCGCTCCAAGCCCTGGCACAGCAGGTCCCGGACACGGCTTTCAATTACACCCCCAGGACACCAACCTACGCTAGAGGAAAAGGGCCTGTTGTACTGCTCGATGAAGCGCATCATAATTTCCACCGCATGGATGGGCGCTACATGGCCTTTGCCCGGACCCTTGAGAACGATGGGTATGTGGTGCTGCCGGGCTCAGCGCCATTCACGTCTGAACAGCTGAAGCAAGCCAGGATACTGGTGATCGCGAACGCCTTGGGTGATGATGGGCCATGGGTGCTACCTACCGCGCACGCGTTCACCAGCGAAGAAGCCGCCGCTGTTGAAGCTTGGGTGCGCGCCGGTGGAAGCCTGTTCCTGATCGCCGATCATATGCCCTTCGGTGGTGCCGCGCGCAGACTTGGCCGTGCCTTCGGCTTCAACTGGATCAACGGATACGCCATGCGCGATGATGGCGGTCCGGAACGTTTCTCCCGCAAGGCCGGCAACCTTGTGCCCAACGCGATCACCGATGGTGCTTCCTTGGAAGACCGCATCGACAGCGTGATGGTGTTCACGGGAAGCGCTTTCATAGCACCACCAGAAGCCACGCCGATCCTGAAGCTGGACAGTGACTACTCGATCCTCCTCCCCGAACAAGCGGGCACTTTCACGGACACCACCGCTTGGATCGAAGGCCGCTATTTCCTCAACGCCGCCATGCTAGAACATGGGAAAGGTCGCGTGGTCTGTTCCGGCGAAGCCGCCATGTTCAGCGCCCAACGCCATGGGCCCCAACTACAGCCCGTTGGCATGAACCAGCCGGGTGCCGAGCAGAACCCGCGCTTGCTCTTGAACATCATTCGTTGGCTGGATCGGCGGTTGTGATGCAACGGGAATGCGCAGGGGGAGTTTCTAAAAGACCCCATGGCGCAGCGCGCATTCGCCATGGTACACCACACGAATGGGGAAACAGCACCCCACGGGATCCGATCCGCAAGCGTAGAAGCACGTGGCACTGGAATGGATGATCCGCCAGAAACACCCACATCCATGAAGCACACCTTCTTCTTGCCGCTGGTCATCCTCCTGGCCACTTCCTCTTCCGCGATAGCCCAAGGCCCACGCGCTGGCGTGAAAGGCGGCGTGAACCTGAGCACGCTCTACAACAATGAGGTTAGTGACCAGAATGCCCGCGTAGGCTTGAATGCCGGTTTCTTCGGACGCACCAGCGTGGAGGACCCCATCGGCCTACAGGTGGAACTGCTGTACTCTTCCAAAGGCAATCGCACGAACTACGATGGTGTGTTCGGCTTCATCGACCAGACCGTGGACTTCAACCTGAACTACCTCTCCATTCCTGCGATGATCGCGTTCCGCTTCGGCGATCAGGCCATCGAGCTACAGGCCGGTGGATATGCCGCCTATTTGATGAGCGCGAACGCGAACACCGAAGGTGATCTCGGGTCAGGATCGGAGGAACTGGACAAGGACAACTTCAATTCCTTCGATGCAGGACTGGTCGGTGGCGTCGCGTTCAACGCTGGTGTGATCCAGATCGGTGCGCGGTACGAGTACGGATTGATGACCATCGCGGACAGCGACGGTGCCAAGCTGTTGTTGGGCGACGCGAAGAACGCTTGCGCGCAGCTCTACATCGCTGTGGGCATGCCGTAAGGTCAGATCTCTTCCAACACGGAAGATCCGGATGTGCGATCGCCGCTGGTCCATTGCCAGCGCTCGTGCAGCCGGATCTTCCCGTTCGGCAACACTTCGGGAACAGAGGTGCAGGTACCTGTCATCAACTCGCCCTTATCGTTGATCTGGTGGTACCGCATATCGATCCGTCCCTCAGCATCCACCAAGGCGATCAGGTGGCCGATGCGGATCCTTCCCCCTGCATACGTGGATGATAGCACAGGGCCCTCCTGCTTGTAGTGGAAGATGGTATCCGGTGAAGTTTCTCCGTTGGCCGTGTTCTGCACTGGCCTGAAGCGGCGGTCGTTGTAATCGATCATGAAGCTTGCTCGTATGAGAACAGGTCGGGTGTGGTGTTGCGCATCGCCCCTTCCAACAGGAGCAGATCCCGTTTGGCCGATAGCCCGCCAGCATAACCCACCAACGCGCCATCACGGCCGATGATGCGGTGGCAGGGCACGAAGATGGAGAGCGCGTTGGCCCCGTTCGCTGAGGCTACGGCACGGATAGCGGTCGGTTCCGCGACCTGGTGCGTGAGGCCCTGATAGGTGCTCGTGGCGCCATAGGGCACGTTCAGCAAAGCCTGCCACACGGTTTTCTGGAACGGTGTTCCGACCAAACGTAGCGGGATGGAGAATTCCTCCCTTTCACCGTTGAAATACCCTTCCAATTCTTCCTTCGCACGCACGATCACCGCACTGGTACCCGCTGCATACTCCGCACCCAAGCCGCGCTGGATCCGCGCATCCACAGCCGTTCGCATACGCCGGTAGCGCCAGTCGCAAAGGCACAGTTCTTCGCCCCAAGAGCCCAATAACAACTCACCGAACGGCGTTGCCCAGGCATGTGTTATGATCCGCATAGCAGGTGCGAAGTTCCGTGTATGGTCAATAGGTCCGTAAACCTGCTCCGTTCCATGGGATCCACCGAAATTCGCGCCCCCATGAGACGGATCGCCACGTTCGCCGCACTGTGCTGCCTGATCAGCAGCTATGCACAGGAGCCGTGCGTGCTGGACATCACAATAGATCCGCCCACCTGCGTGGACGATGCGGATGGATCCATCACCCTCGCCATGGGCCCCGGTGGACCCTTCACATTCCAATGGTCGCACGACTTCGCATTGGATGCGCCACAAGCAACGGACCTTGAAGTGGGTATCTATTCCGTTACCGTACTGGGCGATCTCGGTTGCGTTTCGGTGATCGACACGGTGGTGGCGGAACCCTTCCATCCTCCCTTGGGATCGATGACAACAACGGACATCTCCTGCGCCGGCATCGCCGATGGCACCGTGACCTTCGCTGTGAACCCCGGCCCTTACACCTGGGAATGGGTGGATGATGATGCCATCACCAGTCCGGTACGTACGGGTTTGACGCCCGGCTCCTACACGGCACTTGTGCTCGGCGGAATATGCCCATCCTACATCACCGGTTTCTTAGGTGACCCTGACATCTTCATCAATGGATCCTTCGCCTATTGCCCGGCAGCGCCACCCACCCTAACCACGGCGAATAGCTGGGGATTCCAGCCGGATGTGTTCCTGTGGAGCACCGGAGATGTGACCTCCTCCTTGAGCGTGATCACCGGCCTGGAGGGAACGGTATCGATCACCGCAGTGAACTCCGCGACCGGCTGTACCGCTACGGACGAAGTGGAACTCACCATACTACCGAGCCCTACGGTAAGCTTCAACATTACGGACAGTGTGTGCATCCACCTACCAACAGTGGCTACTGTGGCGCAAAGCGATGCCGACTCGCTCGTATGGCGATGGGCGAACAACGGCTACAGCAACGCGGAAGAACCCACCGTCGTGTTCGACCTTCCGTACTGGCAGCCCATCTCGTTGCAAGGATTCGATGCGCTCGGGTGTGGGAACCTTGCCGTGGAAGACAGTGTGTTCGTTAGACCGCGCCTTCCAGCGGACCACACGGCAGCACAGATCCCGTGTACCACCTTGCTGCAACTGGACCTGCGCAGCACCGCTGATTCCTGCGCGCTCTTCATCGGCGACAGCTTGTACTTCAACCTGTGTAGCGGTTCTGTTCAGTTGGACATGCGCCGCTACACGGAGTACGACATCACCTTCTACTCCACACAGCCGAACCGGTGCGATGATACGGCCAGCACACACATCGACCTACGCACGGAGCCGACGCTCTTCCTACCTACCGCGTTCACGCCCGATGGTGATGGCCTGAACGAGACCTGGCCGGGACCGGTGGACATCCCGGAGAACGGCTACGAACTGATGCTCTTCGACCGTTGGGGCACTCACTTCTGGTCCACGCGCGATACGCAAGAGAAGTGGGATGGATCATCGTTCCCCACCGGCGTGTACGTCTACACCATGCGCATGCGCGACCCCTGCGAGCCAACGAACGAGGTGGCAAAGAAGGGTACGGTGACACTCCTTCGCTGAAGCAGGCATACGAAAAGGAACGTTGTTCCTAGCGGGTACTTCCGAGGCTCATCCGTGGATCTCTTTAGTGGCTCGGACCCACATGCGTTCAAACAACACCTTGCATGCTCCACTGCATGGACCCTTACCTTGTTGACCTCTCCCATCCCGAAAAGAACATGACCCTCGAACCCCGCGAACATCACACCGAGATCGCCAAACTCATCGTTGTAAGCTCCGATCTGGTGGAGATCCACTACCACCCGGGCATCGTGTTCAACGCCAAGGCCGTGGCTGAAGTGCAAGAGAAGAGGCGCGCTGTGATGGGCAACAGGCCTTACGCCACGCTCACCATCATTCCCGAAGATGTGGACTACAGCATGGACACCATGGGAAAAGACCAGGGCAAAGCCGACCGAACCCAGAGCCAGTTGCTCGCCAGTGCGGTGGTGACCAAGGCCAGCATGATCGAGATGCTCACGAAACTCTACTTCTCCTACTTCCCGCAGCTACACCGCATCCTGGTAACGGATGATGAGAACGCAGCGCGCATCTGGCTGGAAAAGCAGATGGCGGAGATCGAACGTACAGGGAGTTGAATTCGTCCAGTGCGGTCGATGCCCTTCAGGTACATTCGCCGTGATGACGGCTTCAACCATTCAACCCATCCGCACGGGTCCGCACGATCCCGCTTTCCGTTCTCTTGTCGTAGAACTGGACAAGGATCTCGCGATCCGCGACGGGGACGAACATGCATTCTTCGCGCAATACAATAAACTGGATGAGATCAAGCATGTGGTGCTGGTCATGAACGGTGACCAACCCGCTGGATGCGGTGCTCTCAAACAGCTCGACACGAACACGGTGGAGATCAAGCGCATGTTCACCGCGCCAGCACATCGGCAGCAGGGCATCGCATCCACGGTGCTCTTGGAACTGGAGCGCTGGGCCACCCAACTTGGCTACACACGTTGCGTGCTGGAGACCGGGAAGCTACAGCCCGAGGCCATTGCGCTCTATACGAAGCATGGATATGATCCCATCCCGAATTACGGGCCATACATCACTGTGGAAAGCAGTTTGTGCTTCGCGAAGCAACTGGCTTAGCCACAGGTGTCACCCTAAGCACATCAACGGGACGTTCTCCCGGTTCCCTGCCATCACAACATCGCGGACGATCAAGGGGCATTCGGTCAGACCAGCAGGGCCATCCGGCGATCGTTCAGCTGATCTCCTCGGTGGTCGAAGTGCTATTTCCTCACCCGCGGAGACCATTGCTCACCGGGAAGGCAGGAAAGAACCGAGCAACAGGATGAGCCCACCAACACCGCTCAAGAGCATTTGCAGGAATTCGATGTCATTGTTGCTACCCGGCTGTGTGCCGATCCATAAGCCCACGAGCAAGAGCACGGCACCGAAGACCAGTGCCACCCACCGCTGCCATGGCCTACGCTTGCACACGTACAGCACCGTGATCACCAGACCAGCGATCACCGACCCGAAGGCCACCGCGCCGAACAGAACAGCCGCTGCGATCGCCTTCTCCGTGCCCTGAGCCAATAATGGCGGTGCGGCCGAAACCAACAGGATGACCCCTATTGATCGCTGCAAATTTGCGGAGGGCATGGGGCAAGTTAGCCTTGAAGCGGATGGTGATCCAGTCCTGGGTTAGCGTGCGGATCCTACCTCGGCAACGATAGGACATGATCCAAGGCATCATCCGCCTTCACCTCGATGTCGGGCTTCACCCCTACCTGATCCAAACGCTGTAGGTCCGCATTGTAATAATCCGCGATGGGAAGGAACAGGTGGTACTTGCCGCTGACCTGGAACATTGCAGCACTGAGCATGGCTCCCGCCGTGTTCTCGCCCACGATGGTGGCTCTACCCGATCGTTTCAACGCATCCACGATGGGTTCGCAGGTGCTCGCGGTCTTGTTGCTGGTGAGGATGTACAGGTTCCCTTTGAAGGCATTGGTGTGTGGGTACAACACCAAGTGCCTGCCTTCCGATGTCTTCAGCGCTTCGATGAACGCTTCAGTGGTCCGCTCTTGCGCGATGGGGAGGTCCTTGAACGCTGCGGCGCTTGGCGGCCTGGTGACCTTGCTCGCCCACGTGTTCGTTACGAAATAGCCGGCGTCCACCGTGTCCATAGCGAAGCATTCACCGAATGGCAGCGCGCTGTCCAAGCCACCACCGCCGTTCTTCCGCAGGTCCACGATCAGCGTGCGGAATCCACCCTTCAACAACGTATCGCAAATGGCATCCATCTCTTGCGTCGAGCCACCGAAACTTTGAACATCCATGTAGAGCGTAGTGGGGTCGATCACCTTAAGGAACACGTTGCGTTCGCTCGTATCCGCTGCCAGCGATGGCGTCTCTTCCAAAAGCAATAGGTTCAAATGGCTGAACGGAAGCTCTTGTGAAAGCACACTGAACCCGAAGAAGAACTCCACATCGTCCTTCACACGTTTCGCGATCCGGTCCATCTTCTTATCGAACGTGTTCCACTCCTTGGTCTTCAGCAGCGCTCGGTCGTAGATGTTCTTCTCGCTGGTCGATCGTAGCGCCGCATAGAGTGCAGCATAGTCCGTCTTCTGGAACAACCCCGACTTCGCGATGGTGATGGAACCCGTTCGTTCCCCGTTCTTGAACAGCCCACCCTTGATCACCCCTGCCCGCTCCACCGCCTTGATATCTGACGTACCGAGCATGGGCATAGTCAAGTTGGCGAACACGCTGTCCCCATCACCAAAGCGCTGGAACCTACCATCGCTTAACGCCAACAGCTTGCCCTTCTTCGGCAGCTTCTTCATCATTCGGGCCAGCTTGCTCTTCACCGTTCCGAAAACCCTTCGATCCGCGTTCTTGGGTGACTTGGCTGTGAAGTGCGTTGCGTCCGACCACACAAGATCCAGGTACGTATCCACGGGTCCGAACTCGGTGCCGAAGATGATCTGGCACTGCCACCGCTCGTCAGCCGGTACTTCGCTCTGGGGAAGTGCCAACAAGGGAAGAAGAAGGAAGGGGATCGAAGCAAGGGATCGCAGCATGCGCATGTGGGTCGGTTGTCGAACCGTGTGCCAAAGTAGAGGACACGTTATCGTATTCTACTGACATGTCCTTGAATGGGTTTGAGCAAAGCAGGACCCATGGAAATCATGACCCGTCCTGAAATGGGACCCCGACCGGGCCTCAGCCCTTCTTCTTCCCGAACCAGCGCGCGTGCAGCGATGGTTTGCGCGGCGTGCCATCGTCGCTACCGAGCACATAGCCGAAGGGCTTCAGGCCGGGCACATGATCGAAGGCCACCTTGAGCACGGCCGTGAGGGGGATGGCCAGGAACATGCCGGGTATGCCCCACAGCGCGCCACCGATCATTACCACGATGATGGACACCAACGCGTTCAGCTCCACGCGCGAGGCCACCACGTTGGGCACGATGAAGTTGTTGTCGACGAACTGCACGGCGCTGTAGAGCACCAGCACCCACAAGGCAGCGCTGGGTTCCATGGTGGCCAGGGCGATCACCATGGGCAGCACGGTGGCGATGATCATACCGATGTACGGGATCAGGTTGAGCACGGCGGCGATAACGGCCAGCAGCAACGCGTACGGCACACCGATGATGAGCAAGCCGGCGAAATTGAGCACGGTAACGATGCCCGCCTGCAGGATCAGGCCGATGAGGTAGCTCTGCGCAACGCCCTTCGCACCTTGCAGCATGTGGTGTACGGCACCCAGCTGCGTTGGGCTGAACAACTGATCGATGAAGGTGAGCAGCAACCGCTTGTAGAGGAGGAAGAGGAAGGTGAACACCGGCAGAAGGAATGCGAAAGCGAACACGCTGCCCATGGTGATCAGGGCGCCGCCCACCAGCTTACCGCCCCGGGTCATGCTCTCCTTCTTCGCCGTGGCCAGCGCGTCGTCCACGGTCTTGGCATCCAAGTCCGTGCGCGACAATACCCACCCTTGCAGTTTGCCGCCCAGCGCGCCCACCTTTTCCTCCAAGCCCGGCAAGCTCGCGCTGAAGTGCGCAGCTTGGGTGATGATGAAGTACGACAGCCCGGTCGCACAGCACATGGCCAGCAGCACAGCGAGGGCGATGGCCACCACGCGGTTCAGGCCGTGGCGCGTCAGGAAATTCACCAACGGGTTCAGCAGCAGGGCCAGCAGCAGGGCGAAAAGCAAGGGCACCACGATGGGCTGCGCCTGCACAAGGCCATAAACCAACGCGACCAGGCCCAGCACGATGAGCGCGAGCTTCTGGTACACCGGTTGGATCACATGCGGATGCGTGGTCGTGGCGGGTTCGTTCATGGCGTAAGGCGAGCGGTGATCAACGCTGCCCAGCCAAGGTATCCCGTTATGATCTCCGAAGGGCGCTCGAATGGTCAAAGCCTACACACCGCCTTCCGTCCTCGGAGACCCCGCCTTCGTGAGAAGCCTCATTCCTCCCACCGCACCGCCACCACCATTTCGTTCCGGCGCGCCAGCAGCTGCCAGGGCGGATCGTAGCCCAGGAAACGCACGGGGCCTATCTGTTCGAGCCCGGCCTCCTTCACCTTCCGCAGGAGCTCCTTCGCGTACTTCTCGAACTTCTCGTCACTGGAAAAACCACCGAAACGCAGTACAGCCACCACCTCTTCCGGAACGCGTTGAAGCTTCACGTTCGCGTCGTTCGGTTCGGGCAGGCTGTCCATGGTAAGGTCCGATGGCATCACGAAGCGCATGCGCGAACTGTCCGCTCCCATCTCCATGTGTACCGGGGCCGTCATGGCGATCTTCTTCCCGCCTTCGTTGCCGCCGAAGATGTAGCCCGCCAGACTGCGGAAGCCGGAATTGCTGATCTCCTTGTACGTACCCCCTGGCCGCAGCACCGTGGCGGTGAGCGCTTCGGGATAACGGCGGATATCCATATCCCCGATGGTCTTCAGCACTGCATATGGCTGCTGTGGTGTGCCTTTCGTGCTCATGGTGGTGTAGGTCTGGAACGCGATGAACAAGAAGACAAGACCGCCGATGATGTACATGACTTTGCGCATGAATGAAGCTGTACAGAGGTAACACCTGGGACAGGGAAATGGTGCGATGCAACAGCACGATCAGGTCATGCGCTCCTCCCACAAGGTGAACGAACATCCGCGAGCAGCGGACAGAGGGCGGTGGCGGTCTAAGGAACCATAGGGGTCATCCGCTTATCGCTTCGCAAAAGCCTCGCGAGCAGCGGCACAGGAAAGAGACTCGCACTTGGCCTCTACTTCCCTCCCTCCTCACCCCCCATCATCCCCAGCTGCTCCATCATCTTGAACTCCTCCATATAGCCCCAGTGCTCCACCACTTTCCCGTTCTCGAAGCGAAGCACATCCACCGTATGCACATCGATGGGCTTGTTCGTAGCGGGCATGCCTTCGCCCATAGGACCGGTGTTCACGCCCTTCCAGCGGTAATGCGCCACCACACGATCGCCATCCGCGATCAGGTGTAGGTCCTCGGTCTTGTTGTCGGTGAAGGCCCCGGAGGACTTGGCGATCATGTCCTTCAGCTGCTGGATGCCCGTGGTAGTGACACCCGGCATGGGGATGTTAGACTTGAAATTCTCCGCCACGATCTCCTCGATGCCGTCCGTCTTCCCCGAGAACCACAGGTCGAGGAAGCGCTGGGTGGTCTGCTTCATCTGTTCCACCTCCGCTTGCTTCACACTGTCGGCCGACATCATGGCTTTGTGCTCGGCCATCATCGTGTCGTGCTCGGGGTTGGGTCCTCCGCAAGAACACAGGAATGCTGCTAGGGGTAGGGCAAGTACGAGTGGGTTCTTCATGCGAATTCAAGTTGGAAATCGAATGTAAGGAAGGGTAGCGGGCCTGGTAGCAAGCAGGAGAAGAAAAGTGATGACTGCTGCGCACCGCAGGGCCGTCGACTCAAGAGCAGCGAACAGAGCCGACGGAGCATTCGGAAGGACACCCGGCTATAGGCCGCACTCAGCAAGCGATCACGCGGTCCGGCGCCGCACATACTCGCTCTGTACGAGCCCGCCGGGCAAGCTGCGGCTCGCCACCAGCTTCATCGGGATGTCGCGGTCCAGCGCCCCGAACAGGCGAACACCCTGCCCGATAAGCACCGGCACATGGGTCACGATCAAGCGGTCGATGAATCCCGCACGCAGGAAGCGCTGCACCGTGGCCCCGCCATCGATGTACAGGTTGCGGAAGCCGCGCGCGGCTAGCTGCGCCACCACTTCCTCCGGTGTCGCGTTCAACAGTTCCACATCGCCACCACGGTCAAGCGCAGGCGATAGGTCGACGGCCGTGCTACTGAGCACGATGACCTTTTTCGCATACGGCCAAGCGTCAAAACCCATCACCACCTCGAAGGTCCTCCGGCCCATCACCAGCGCGTCGATGCCGGCCATGAAGGCCTCGTATCCGTGGTCCCCCATCTCGGCCGTGCCATCCCCTTCCAAGAAGTCCAACGCGCCATCGGGACGTGCTATGAAACCATCGATACTGATGCCGCAGAAGACGGAACAGGTGGAGCGCATGGTGCGAAATTATCCCACCGGCACCGAAGGCCATGCGGTCGAAATGGCGGTGCCCGATGGGCCGTCTACTCAAGAGCAGCAGACAGACCCGGCAGAGTTCTGGAAGGACATCATGAGGTGGCCAAGAATGTGATCCGCGCCGATCGCCTCTTCCCTACCTCCCGGCCGATAGACCCGTCCATTGCCGCATCAACTCCAAGACCTGTTGGTCCCTTTGTGCCAACTCCGGCCGCTGCTGCCCTTGTCGGCGGATCTCGGCCTCCACATCCAGCAGCATGCGTTGCCGTTGCCCGGCTGAGAAGTGATCGAAGTAGCGCTTCATGTCCAAGGACTCGTCCAGCGCTTGTTGGTCCGCACCGAGGCACCCTTGGTCCAGGAACGTGGTGAAGTAGGTCAACCGCTCGCTGGGGTCCCAAACGCCGGTCGCATTGCCGTGGAACATGGACCCGAAGACCTCCGTGGTGCCATCGGCAAGCTGCTTCACGCCTTGCATGGTAGGCGTGTGGTTCACAGAGAAGAAATCGAACAGACGCTGGAGGGGATCCTTGCTTTTGTTGAAGCGCTTCAAATAGCGCTCGAAGAAGTGCGCGCTGAAGTAGATATCCGCATCGCTGCCGAGCAGATCCACCCGCACGGCACGCAGCCGCTTATCGCGACCATGATACCGGACCAGGCCGGCCATTTGCGTGCTCCGTTTGGTGCGGATCAACACCAGGATCCACTCGTTGCCGCGCGGCGAACGCCAGGTGATGGCCTGCTCAATGCGATCGACGCCCTTGGGCGAGACACGAAACTCACGCTCCATGCGCTTGCCTAATGGCTTCAACTTGTTCACCAAGGCGCGCAGGTCCTTCCGCGCGTCATCGGCGACTTCCTTGGGTGACATCGAACGTACGACCATGGCATACGGGGTTTGTATGCCGCTTGTACGGGTGCGAGCTGGTGGGGTTACTCCTAATATTGGCACGCTTGCGGCTTCGATCCGCATGGTCGTCCGCTATCGCTTCGCCAGGCCCCGCGAGCATCGGAAATCCCGCTGTTCAGCGGGACCGGTGGTGGTATAGGAGGACACCATGCGGCGGTCTAAACCGGGGAGGGGAGGTGACCATGCGGTGGTCTAGATGTGCCTCCTCACCCAAGGATCGAAACCAGTGGTGGGGGAATCATCGCTCGCAGGATCATCGGCCGTCCTGATCAGCTGCTTCTTGAATGCCCAGTGCCTCAGTTGCGCGCTGGTCCGCACGTTGAAGTTCCTCCCCAAATGAGTGAAGTAGGCCAGAACGGTACGCTCCTGCAATCCCAATGCGTGTCTGATCTCTTCATCCGTTAGCTCCGGATGTTGGCATACGTACTGAACGAAAACCCATTCGCGTGGTGTGATCCGGGCGAGGATATGTTCCCGCGTACCCAATTCCGGGTCCTCGTTGGCCCCATACAGCGCATTGTAGACCTTGGGCCCATGGTTGAAACGCGCCAAGGCAAGCGATGACGGCGCGCTACCGTAGCCGAGACAAATGGAACGTTCCTGTTCATCAGCCATACTCCCATCCATTCGGCCCGGGAGAAGGCGCATTGAACGATACCAAATTGGATCAAATACACCTGATCGGGACCAGCAGGTAGCATTGGTTACGAACCGGACCGAGTTGATCAACAACGCTCGTGGAAACCACTCCGAACCGCTCTACATGAAGAAGAGGGTATTTGCACTCGCGAACCGCAAGCCCTTTCTTCTCGCAAACGTTCCCATCAAAAACGAAACCGCCGGCCGGGGAATGCATCCTGCAACGCACTTGACCGCATCCTTCAGTGTCCTGCGAGATCCCAGCGATGCGACCAAAGGCCACTCCGTAAGCTACCGCCGCCAAAGCCCGCGGAACAACAGCATACATGGCAGATGCATGCCAGGCGCTGGTTCATCGCGCACGATCGTATCGTGCATCGCACCTAGGCGACGCGCGGCAGGACCCAGAGAAGATGGTGTGGTGAGCACGGCTACGGGCCGCAGGCTTGCCTTCCGGAGGCAGGGTCGCCCGCTCAGCGCTTCGCTAGGCCTCGCGAGCAGCAGGAACCGGATGGGAGAACAACCCGTGGCAGCCTATGATCCTCGGACATTCCAACGCTGCGTGCACCTCAATACAGCGGAACGATACGGCCATTCTCAATGCGGCCTTTGAAGCGGATGGTGTCGCCCACTTGGAAGAGCACCTCTTCGAGCATGATGTCACGATGGCCACCACGCCCGTTGCCGATGACGTAGCTGTCCACCATGCCGGAGCGACCTTGCAGGGCCTTCACGGCGCGTATATCGTCGGCATATTCCTGATCGAAGAGCGTGGAGACGTGGTTGCTTCGGAACCTCCCGCCAAGCTTGCCGCTGTGATCGCCCGGCGTCCACATGAGCGTGATGGAATCGGGGAGAGCGGTGTAGCTGACATCCCCGATGGAAACCACCAGGCCGGGTGCTCCCATGAAGATGACATCGTCATCATGATCGTAACGTGGTCCGCTGCTGGGGCCGCTGCTGCGTCCACCGGTCGGTCCGCTCATGTCCATCAGCAGGGCTTGGGTCAAGGCGTAGGCCGCTACGTCCGCGTGGGAGAAGGGCGCACGCACCGTGCCTGCGGAGACCACGATGGCCTGCAGTTCGGGCAAGGCTTTGATGCGTTCCACCTCGTTGTACCGCTCCGCCTGCATCCGCTCGATGCCCACCACATCCCGGTTGAACTTGCTTACGAGGGCATAGATGCCGAGACCAGCGACCAGCAGAATGAACACACCCGAAATGAGCAGGATCTTGAAGGCTCGACGCATGGGACGAAAGTAGAACAGTGCATGGCGAGGCGCAGGGTTTTCGCTCATCGCTTCTCAAGGTCTCGCGTGTAGCGGACATCCCGCTGTTCAGCGGGACCGGCGGAGGTTTGGGGGGAAACACCTGATCTTGAGGTCACAAATTGTGACCTCAAGATCTACTTTGGTGCCATGAGCAAGGCGCTGGTCAAGATCCCGGACGAGATGGTCGCGCGGAGGATCTTCTCGATCCGTGGCGAGAACGTGATGCTCGACACCGACCTGGCACAGCTATATGGCGTGGAGACCAAAGTGCTCAAGCAGCAAGTCAAGCGTAACGTCCAGAGCTTCCCGGAGGATTTCATGTTCGAGCTGACAGCTGAGGAGTTCGAGCACTTGAGGTCACAAATTGTGACCTCAAGACATGGCGGCGCCCGGTACATGCCCATGGCCTTCACCGAGCATGGCGTCCTCATGCTGTCCAGTGTGCTCAAGAGCCCGCGCGCACGTGCCGTGAACATCCAGATCATGCGCCTCTTCGTGAAGATGCGTGAGCACCTGCTGACGCACAAGGATGTGCTCCTTCAACTGGAGAAACTGCGTGGCACTTCGAAAGAGCACGCGGGCAAGATCGCGGTGATCTTCAAGTACCTGAAGCAGATGGAGCAGCGCCAGCAAGAGACCGAACTACTTGACGAGATCCGGCGTGGCAAGGGGAAGAACCCCATCGGCTTCAAGGCTGTGACCGAGCGGCGCGGCACGAAGAAGTGATCACGGCTCCGGGCCGCAGGGTCGTCCGCTCAAAAGCAGCGGACAGACCCGGCGGAGGTTTGTGTGGACACCCTGCGGTGGTCTAGAAGGCATCATGCGACTGTCGCGATCGCAGTCCTGCATACATCCAACAGCTAAAGGCGAACTCCTTCTCTTCAGCATCTCTTCCCCAATCGTAGATCATCCGAAAGGTCAGACACGTCTCGATCAATGCTCTCAACAACACATTGGCGGACTGCAAGTCGACGACCTTTCCACTCAGTTCCTTGTTGTAAGCGTTCGAGAATGAGTAGCCCTCCAGCAGACTCTTCATCGACATTGTATGGTATGCGATCTTGAACCCGAGCTTCTCCGAATAGGTCAGCCATTCCAGCTCGCGCGTTCTTGCTTCATGCGGAGCCTCAATAAGATAACCTGCAAGGTCAACAAGCCGACTGAAGTTCCGAAAATGGAGTGATGCGTCCTTACTTCCGGCCTCTTTGAGGAGTTGTAGGAGAATCATTGTATCAACACCCACCTAAAGAACGGCCCTTCAGATCCTTGATGAAGTAGATCTCCTCGCTGGTGCTACGCATCATTCTCGGCGTATTGAATGAGTCGCTCACCGATCGCCATCATGGGATCATTGGTGCCATGCGCGGCTTTCCAGTCAAACACAAAGTCACGTGCGATAGAGACCTCGAGGAAGTAATCTTTCCCATACATCCGCTGGAACCCGACCAGTGCCCCATCTTCTTGACCAGGACCGACAACCGCTTCTGAATGAACCGTCCATGGACGAGCAGCACAAATCGTGTCCTCTTCGTTGAACGAATCTATCTTCTCTATGACGTCCAATAAGGTCATGCCTACCGACTGAGGTACATCGAGCGTTCACTATACACCTGTCGGAAGAACCCCGCATCAACGTGCGGGGCAGGCTCCTCCTTCAGCTCCTTGATGAAGTAAATCGCTTCGCCGGTGCTCTTCATTCGGCACGGTATGAGTGGAACGTTCCAAATCTAAGGTACCCGGTCTCCTTCGCTTCTTCGGCCTTCGTCTTGAGTTCGGCTGCAACCAAATGTGATCGATGACGATCCTCGAATGGTTCAAGATCCTCGATGCCTACCACTGTCATCTTGTAGTGTTCAGCAGCAGCCTTGACCTCGCCTGAGAATTCAACAGCATCCTTCACGAACGCAACAACTTGAACGAAGCTGTTCTCTTTGATCAATTCGCAACCTCGTTCAGGACGCAGATGTACCAGTCCGATCCAGACGCGCTTCATCATCAACTAACGGCTCAGATACATGGACTGCTCCCCGCACACCTGCTTAAAGAGCGGATCCCTCAGGTCCTTGATGAAGTAGATAACCCTGCCTCCGGCAGGCAGGCTCCTTGTGTTCTTCATTGACCCTTCTTCATTGGAACGATTGGTTCACACCGTTCAAAGTACAGTGTGTCCCAGAGGCGCGCATCCATGCTCATGACCATTCGGCTCTCATCGATCTCAAAGATGGGTGCACGTGCTCCAACAATGCACCCACGACCGAGGCCAATGGCACTGTCTGCGGGCTCCCAACTGTACTCGATCACTGAATCGGGATTGTTCTCTGCATAGATGCGAGCTAGACAGTCACGCCCTAAATGCAGCGTGAAGTCATTCAACTCATCCGGATAGTTCACCAACTTGATAGGTCGCCAGCTCGCCGCGCGCAACTTCCACCAACCCGCAACTCTTCTATAGAGCGCATCCCCAGCTCGAAGTTCAGCCAGTGACTGTGCAAAGTCCGACTTCCACGGACGATCAAGATTGCGATAGATGAGGGTGGTACCCTTCGATGAGATACTGATCGAGGCACTATCGATCACCTGCAACTGATATTTCACCTCTTGACCAACGAGAACGTTCGCATCCTTCACAACTAAACAGCTATCGACCAAATAGCGATCCTTGCCTTGGGCAAATCGCCAGAATTCATTGCCACTCGTGATGATGATCACGTCAGTACCCCACGGCCGTGAAGCACCTACGACTGAATCGAGTCCCCATTCACCGATCGCCGTGAATATTCCTTGACGTCCAATCGATCCCGTCGCATCATGACCAGTTGGCGGTGCGCAGGAGATAACGAGACTCGCGAAGAACAAGAAGAGTCCGATCATCCTGACTTCGCGCTTCATGGCCTAGCGGCTCAAATACATTGACCTCTCCTCATACACCTGCCTAAAGAACGGCTCCTTCAGGTCCTTGATGAAGTAGATCGCTTCGCCGGTGCTCTTCATTTCACTGAATTGATCTCCGAGGCAAACGGCCGTATGCGTACCTCGTCGTACTCCGTAAGCTTAAAGTGGTCCGCAATAGCCCGTCTTCATCATAGACATTACGTTCATGGCTGTTGATCTTGCCCTTGATGAGCTCATACCGCTCCACCTCCCTGCCCTGCTCATCCCTGTTCACCACCTTGATCGCAGATAATGAAGAAGTGTCAAGCTCAGCCAGCAGCGGGTGCACATCCCGAATGTCGTAAACGGTCCGGTCCCGGTATACCACCTTGCCGTACTCGTCCAGGTTGATCTGTTCCATTCTCCGTCCTAGGCTATCATATGTGTACGTCCGCGTGTAATCACTGCGCCACCTAGGCGGGTTTGAGATCCTGCTGATCCGCCCTTCGCTGTCATATTCCCAAATGGTGACCCCTGTCTTTTCCATTCGACCTTTTTCGTCAACGCCATAGTCCGTGACGGAAAAGAGATGCCCATGCTTATAGCGGAAGTTGTACCTGCTCAAATCGTGAAAGTTCTGAACCTGAACCCTTATTCTTCTCTTCCTATCGTAGATGTATGAATCATGGACGGGTGACTTCTCTCCTTTGAACCAAGAGAACTGCTCCCGTTCCAACCCATCTTGATCATAATAGGTGATACTGGTGGTATCCACCCTCGTTGTATCGGTGGCGTATACTGTGGTGACGATACAAGCGGAATCAAGCCGCTGCCCTAAACAGAAGGATGTCAATAGCACCAGTCCTGAGATGAACAGCAACCGCAATGCGGATACCCGTTCGCTATGCGATACGGGCGCGCTGATCATCGGCTGAGGTACATGGAACGCTCCCCATACACCTGCCTGAAGAACGGATCCTTCAGGTCCTTGATGAAGTAGATCGCCTCGCCAGTGCTCTTCATCTCAGGTCCGAGGCTCTTGTCCACGTTCGGGAACTTGTCGAAGCTGAAGACGGGCACCTTGATCGCGTAGCCATCCAGCCGCGGCTTGAACTGGAAGTCCTTCAGCTTGGCGCCGAGCATGACCTTGGTGGCCCAGTTGACGTAGGGCTCGCCGTAGGCCTTGGCAATGAAGGGCACGGTGCGGCTGGCGCGCGGGTTGGCCTCGATCACGTACACCACTTCGTTCTTCACGGCGAACTGGATGTTCACCAGGCCCACGGTCTTGAGGGCGAGGGCGATCTTGTGCGTGTGCTCGCGGATCTGCGAGATCACCTTTTCGCTGAGGTCGAAGGGAGGTAGAACCGCGTTGCTGTCGCCGCTGTGGATGCCGGCCGGTTCGATGTGCTCCATGATGCCGATGATGCGCACCATTTCGCCGTCGCAGATGGAATCGCTCTCCGCTTCGATGGCGCCATCGAGGAAGTGGTCGATGAGGATGCGGTTGTCCGGCATCAGGCGCAGGATGTCCAGCACCTGGTCCACGAGCTCTTCCTCGTTGATCACGATCTTCATCTTCTGGCCGCCGAGCACATAGCTGGGGCGCACCAGCAGCGGGAAGCCGAGCTCGCGGCTCAGTCGCACGGCTTCTTCCGCGTTGTTCACCGCAGCGAAAGCGGGATACGGAATGCCGAGATCGCGCAGGAGGCTGCTGAAGCGCTCGCGGTCCTCGGCCATATCCAGCGCGGCGAAGCTGGTGCCGATGATCTTGATGCCGTACTTCTCCAGCTTCTCGGCGAGCTTCAACGCGGTCTGTCCGCCTAGCTGCACGATGACGCCTTCGGGCTGCTCGTGCTGGATGATGTCGTAGATGTGCTCCCAGAACACCGGCTCGAAGTAGAGCTTGTCGGCCGTGTCGAAGTCGGTGCTCACCGTCTCCGGGTTGCAGTTGATC
>DLGQ01000019.1:0-206 GCA_002482775.1 Flavobacteriales bacterium UBA7690
CATGACCATGAACCCCATACGCTGCAATGGTGGTGTCTGACAGGTTGACTTGGGTCTGAGCATACCCACTTAGGCCATAAGCCGCCGAAGTGGAATTCGTTCCGCGCCCATACAAGCCGAAGGTCAGTGGCACGCTCGCACCGCTCTCTACAAGGCCTTCCGTGTATACCCCGTATGTGGCCCCTACAGAGGTAGAACCACCTGAT
>DLGQ01000019.1:273-26079 GCA_002482775.1 Flavobacteriales bacterium UBA7690
GTGTGGTTATTGTTCGTGGCGTTCTTCGTCTGTGTCCATACTCCGTAGATATCCGCAGGTGCAGAACCGGAGGCTGCAGTGACCAACGACCTTACGCCGAGGGAACTACCAGTCGCATCAGGGACGATCTCGACATTCAACCCACCCGGCATCGGCAAGGAACCATTCGCTTCGTTGTGCCGAACATCGAGCTTGTACGTTGGCCCGAACGTTCCGATACCAACACGTTCGGACGCATCGGGGCATGCACCATTCGGCGCCCCCACTGCGGTGTAAACGTTGTTCGGCGATGTCGTGCTCATACTCCACTCGCAGTTGTCGGGCAACGCGCCCAAAGGCCGATGTTCCAGTACACCATTCGTCATGTTCACGGTCACGAATTCGGTGCTGGCGCTAACAGGGTCGGAGGGAAGTTCGCGCACGCGTACCTTCCCGGTACGCACATCGAGGCGCTCGGTGGGCTCATCAAGACCAGCTACGAAATCGCCAATGCCAACATTGATCTGTGTTGAATCCACTGGCAATAATCGCATGCCTTCAAGCCCTTCCAAGCTGCGAAACCCGGCCGAAGACCCAGAACTCCAGTTGCTCGTGAAACGAAAACTGAGATGATCGGGACCCCATTGATCAGTGTGGTCGTTGCTCCAATTCACCACCATATCCGTCTGGTCCGCGATGGGATCACCCTCCCCATCCACCTTGTACTTCTGGCCGATGTAACCCAGATCCGAGTTGCCGGTAAAGGTGATGCCATTCTGCATCCAGGGGCGGAAACCGCGCGCCTGTGCGTTGCTGGTGTTGGGGTGTACGAGGTGCAACGCACTGAAGGGACCGGGGCCACCATTCGCGTAGAACGAGTCCACATCGCCTCCCAAAAGCAATGAACCATCCTTTACTTGGGGCGGGAAAAGACCGATGGCGTAGTTGGCGTCGGGGAGTAATCGAAACCGCAGAATATCCTGAGTTCGGATGTTCATGGGAATGGCATCCGTGTTCCCTAAAAAATCGTTTACTGGGTGTTGTCCTGTGTTGCCAGAAGTAAGCCATTCGGCGCTTTGTGCGCTGACCCACAAGCTTAGGGTGGTGCCCAGCACCGTCATCGTTTGTTTTAACATGTTGCATTGGCTTTCGCTCAAAAGCCTCTCACTTCCTTGAGGATTCGCGTAGTTAATCGCCCAGTCGGACCATTACCTTGCACGATGTAAACACCCGTGGCCAACGATGGAACGCGAAACAAGGCTTGCCCATCCTTTGGGTTCAGGGGTTCCGCAAGAACCCTACGGCCTTGTGCATCCCAAATGATGATCTCAGTTAGTTCTACGTGCCGAGGCCACCGCATCCATAACCCCTCACCCTGCCACCCACCGACCAACGCGTTCTCCACCACCGAAACCGGCCTGTCCACCAGCCTTACCGAGATAGCATCGAGGTAGTAGTAGGCAAAGGCGTTAACCGCATTGGGGTAGGCATTCACGCCATTCACGGAATCGGCTACATCGAAATTGCCGATAACCAACCATTGTTCGCCACCGTTCGCGACAAGTGTGTCCTTCAAGGGGGTCCACGTTTCAGTTTCCGCCAAGTAGGGCTGCTGGGTGTCACGCAGCTTTAGCTGCGGTGTAACATTCAACCAGTTCGGTTGCGGCTCGAACAGACTGTCCATACCGACCCATATGCCAATGTGGTCAACGGCATACTTCATAGTGCCACTAAGTGCACAGGCCAAGGACACCTCGTACTGTTCCCCGTTCTGTAATGGGCTATCAAGTCGCGTCATGATGTACTCACGGGTATTCGAACTACCTGGTCCATACCAGTAGAATGCACCTGCGTGCCTTAGTCCATCGTAAGGTTCGATGTACCACGATCCGGGAAATCCTACTGGATCCAGAGGGGAACCGCACTCACGATCCAAGTCTGCATCCCAAACGTCAGGAGTTGCCGTATTCGCGGTGTACCAGTGAGTCGCCTTTCTTATCCCTATCACTGGCAAGTCACAACTGACGGTATCCTCAAAAGATCCGTTCAGGACAAGGTTGGTCTGAGCCGTCGCTATCCCAGCGAGAGCAAGGTTCAATATGAGAAGAAGGAGTGCTTTGAGCATTGTTGAATTCAACACCCGTTGTTTTGATGCCAGGCGATGATGGGTGCGCTCTCGCAAGGCATCCTGCTTTAGCTGTCAGGCACAGCGGCACGTTGTAGTGGTGCGATACCTTTGTACGACTCTGTTTCGTTCACCTATGCAACTGGGTTGGTGGGACATGAGTGACCAAAGCCCTCGGTGTTCATAGCACCGGGGGCTTCTTTGTTCGGGCAAGCCCGCATAGGCCTACCTTGTTCGGTTGTAATTGAATGGACCGTTGGACCGTTGGACCGTTGGACCGTTGGACCGTTGGACCGTTGGACCGTTGGACCGTTGGACCGTTGGACCGTCTGAAGCGTTCATCGTACAATATGCTTCAAGCCGAACGTTCATGAAGGCTAAGCTACATGCGTTCTTGTGGATCGGTACGCGGCGACGAGAATTTAACACCAGGGACTTGTAGGGTCCCAAATCGTGCCTTCCTTGAACTGGATATGACTGAGCTGCGCGACAAAGCCGTGTGTACGGACGTTGCTTGGCAAGGAACTATTCGTCCATTCCACGTAGCGTTCACCCGGGTCAATTCCCAACAAGCCGCAAGGTCCCTTCTTTCCACAGGAGAGCCTTTGGAGGTGAAAAGATCCAACAAGAACCGCGGCCACTTGGTCGCCGTTCTCCTATCCATACGCTAAGCCGATATCAAGTCCGTTCTATCTTCAACCCGAATGAGCGAGCCGAAGATCACCGAAGCGTTGCCCCAGTTGGTGCGCGAAGGCCTGATCACTACCGACCAGGCGGAGCGCATTAAAGCGCGCTATGCGTCGGGCAGCGAACAGGGGAGCAACCGCATGTTGCTGGTCTTCGCCATCCTAGGCAGTTTGCTGGTGGGGCTGGGCATCATCCTCATCATCGCGCACAACTGGGATGACCTCCCTCGGGTTGCGCGCACGATGCTCGCATTCGTACCGGTCCTTTTTGGACAAGGCTTAGTGGTGTATGCGTTGCTGAGGAAACGCGACGTGGTCGCTTGGCGCGAGGGCAGCGCGTTGTTGTTGGCCTGTGGCCTTTGTGCGTGTGTGGCGCTGATCAGCCAGATCTACCATATCGGTGGGAATTTGGAAGGGTACCTGTTCACCTGTTCGCTGCTCGTGCTGCCGCTGCTGTACCTGCCGGGGTCGTTCATGGTGGCACTGGGTTACCTGGCCATGATCACGTGGTACGCTGTTACAGTTCGGTTCGAGCACTACGGCTCCACGGATCGCCCTTGGTACTTCATCTTGTTGCTTGCTGCTGCGGTGCCGTACTACATCGGTGAAGCCCGGCGTAATGGCAGCGGTGTAGCGTTCTGGTGGCTCAGCTTGTTCATGGCGCTCATCATTGGTCTCGGCAGCCAGTTTTTCCATACGGACTGGGTACAACACCATGTGCTCGGCTTGATGGCTTTGGCTGGCGCGTACACGTTGGTCCCTTGGCTGCATCGCGGCCGCGAACAGCGCACGTGGCCGTGGGTGTTCGTAGGTGGTGCCACGGTGCTGGTCACTTTGTGTGTCTTCAGTTTCCGCATGGTGTGGGGTGATATCACCTACGCGCGCCACGAAGACTGGCCCGTTATCCTAGCGTTCGTCGCGATCGGTTGTGTGGCTTACGCGTTGTCGTTGCGTTCGCGGAAGCCCTTCGAGCGTTGGCCGTACCCGGAAGGTTGGTGGTTCTTCTTAGCCTGTTACGTCGTGGGCATCTACTCCCCCGCCTTGGCAGCGGTGCTCGTGAACATCGCGTTGCTGGTCCTTGGCGTGATCACGGTGAAACACGGCATCGAGCGCGATTCGCTCAAGCGTATGAACCTGGGCATGGCGATCCTGAGCGTGACGATCCTGATGCGCTTCTTCGACAGCGACCTCAGCTTCGTAATGCGCGGCCTGGTCTTCATCGCCATCGGCTGCGGCTTCCTTTTCATGAACCTGCGCATGGTGCGCCAACGCGAACGTCAACGCCATGGCTCGTAAAGCACTGCTCTTCGCACTGGTGGCGCTGGCACAGCTCGCGGTGTTGGCGTGGATCATCATCGATCACCAACGTGTGCGCAGCGAAGGGGCGGTGTTCAAATTCCGTACAGCACCGGTGGATCCGCGCGATCCGTTCCGGGGTGAATATGTGCGGTTGGACTTCGAGGTGGAGCAAGGGCGATGGCCGGTCCCGAAGGGCTTGTCCGATGGTGGCACGTCCGCGCGCGCGTTCGCGCTGTTGGCAACGGACAGTGCTGGCTTCGCACGCATCGATGGCCTTGTCGCGGAGGAACCCGCATCCGGCGCCTATGTTGCCATTGAGTACATGTCGTGGACACCGGACACCCTGTTCGGCATCGACCTGCCCTTCGATCGTTTCTACTTGGAGGAAGGTGATGGCAGACGCACCGAAGAACTACTAGCCCCCCAGTGGGACAATGGAGATCGAGCTGAACCCATGCCAGCCTATGCTTGGGTGCGGATACTGAACGGAAAAGCGGTGATCGAAGACCTGATCGTCGGTGACAAGTCCATCTACGAATGGCTGAAGGAAGAGCCGAACAAAGTTCCTACGGAGAGCAGCCTAGTAGGCCCTACTTCGGCACCAAGCGGATCATGAACTCCTTCGCGCTTTCGCCAGGGTGTATTGAGAGTTTCTCACTGAACGCCTCGTAACCGTTCTCAGTCACGCGCAATTCCAGTTCACCGGTGGTGACAACGAAGAAGGCGAAGTTGCCCTCACTGTTCGTCTGGTTCACCGCTTGGCGATGACCTGCACCATCATACCATTCCACCAGCGCTTCCAGGACCGGGGCTTCGGTTGTCGCGTTCACCACAGCGCCATGCACTTGCACCTTCAGCGTATCCTGGGCCGACGTTCGCACGATCGCCACCGCAGTGATCAGGAAGAAGATCGTTCGCATCATGCTTCGAGCCATTGATCATTGGGATGGGACCGAAGTGAAGGTAGCTGTTCCTCTTTCTTCAACGTGGCCAGCACGGCACCGATGGAAGCCAGCACCGGAGCGAACATGACGCCGAACAGGGGCAACTTCATCACCAAGCTGAAGAGCGCGCCATTGGCCAGGACCGCGCCCAGCCTATCGTTCACCGCCTTCACACTTTCGCCGATGCGCATCCGGCGGCGTTCGAACACATAGTCGAACATGCTGAAACCGTAGAAATAAGCGGACACCGCGAACAACAAGATGAACGACACCGGCGAGAGCAGCGGAATGAAGAGCGTAAGGAACCAGATGCCCACGGTGATCACCAGTTCCATGATGCCATTGCGCAACGCGATCAGCGCACCGCGAAAAGCATCTTTCATCAACTGCCCCCAACTGAACGGGAAGGTGCGTCCGGTGATGATCTCCTCGGTACGTTCGCTCGCGTAGGCCAGCAAGGGCGAAAGGAGAATGAGCACGATGTACTTGTTCGCCACGAAGAGCAGGTAGGCGATGGCCAGCTTCAGCAACACACCCACGATCACCTCGCGTGCACCGTTGAAGAAGGCCTTGGTATCGCTCCACCAATCCTCGGCACCGGCCTCCACGGGCACTTCCAACTTGGCCGCCACCCAGTCGCTCAGTTGTTCCACAGGACCTTCCAGCACGGCGACCAGCCCGAAAGCCAGCAGCACCCACAACACGATGGGAACGAGGAACATCCATCCCATGCGGTTGCTCATGGCGAACCCGAAGGCGCGTGAGAAGCCGGAAAGGCCGAGGCTGAAGTCTCGGGTGAAGGACATTCCACAAAGATGCACGATGCGGAAAAGCGGCCCGCTACCTTTGGCCTCGCATGGAACTGGACACCCTTACCGCCATCTCCCCCGTCGACGGCCGCTACCGCGACCGCACGCGCACGCTGGCGCGCTGGTTCAGCGAACAGGCACTGATGCGCTACCGCCTGCAGGTGGAACTGGCCTATTTCCGTTTCCTCTGCGAGATCCCCCTGCCCGAACTGAAGGGCACGCCGGTGAACAAATTGGAACCCGTGGAACGCCGGATCGCCGAACTGAGCACGAGCGACGCGCAACGCATCAAGGCCATTGAGAAAGTGACCAACCACGACGTGAAAGCGGTGGAGTATTTCTTGAAGGAGCGCATGGAAGAAGCCGGTCTCGGCGAGCAGCAGGAATTCGTGCATTTCGCGCTCACCAGTCAGGATATCAACAACACGGCTCTACCACTTCTGATCAAGGATTTCCTGTTCGAGGCCTACCTACCGGCCATCATCGGTGTTCGAGATCGGTTGCACGGACTGGCGCTGGATTGGGCGCGTGTACCGATGCTCGCACGGACGCACGGGCAACCCGCTTCACCCACGTCCCTCGGTAAGGAACTTCAGGTGTTCGTAGAGCGCATCGATCAACAACTGAAACTACTGCGCGAGGTCCCCTTCACCGGGAAATTCGGTGGCGCGACCGGCAACTTCAACGCACACCACGTGGCGTATCCGGAATTCGATTGGGTGCAGCTCGCCGATCAGTTCCTGTTGGAAAAGCTCGGTCTGGTGCGTCAGCGCTTCACCACGCAGATCGATCACTACGACAACCTGGCGGCGTTGTTCGATGGCCTTCGACGCATCAACACCATCCTCATCGATCTCTGTCGCGATGCGTGGCAGTACATCAGCATGGACTACTTCCGCCAGAAGATCAAGGCGGGCGAGATCGGCAGCAGTGCCATGCCGCACAAGGTGAACCCGATCGATTTCGAGAACGCGGAAGGCAATTTCGGCATCGCCAACGCGATGTTCAGCTACCTCAGCGAGAAGTTGCCCATCAGCCGCCTGCAACGCGACCTCACCGACAGCACCGTGACGCGCAACATCGGCGTACCCATGGCGCACACCATGATCGCGTTGGATGCCGTGCAGAAAGGCCTCGGCAAATTGCTGTTGAACGAAGCGGCTTTGGAGCGCGACCTGGATGCGCAATGGCCCGTGGTAGCGGAAGGGATCCAGACCATCCTGCGCCGCAATGGTTATCCGCAGCCGTATGAGAAACTAAAGGAGCTCACTCGCGGCAAGGAGAAGATCACCCAACAGGACATCGCCGCGTTCATCGATACGCTCGATATAAGTGAGGCCGTTCGCAAGCAGTTGAAGGCGCTCACACCTCGCAACTATACCGGCATCGATCTGCTGGGTCGCTGACGCGGAACATCTGGATGCGGTTCCTGTTCCGATCGCTGAAATGGGCCTTGGTCGCTGCTGCGTTCCTCGCAGCCGCAGTGTGCATCAGCGAATGGAAGGTGAAGCAGCACGCCGAAGGCAAGCTGTACGATGGTCTTTCAGCAACCCCGGAAGAACCGGTGGCACTTGTCCTGGGCACTGCGGCGGAAACCCGCGGTGGTGGCCCGAACCGGTACTTCGTTCACCGGATGAAAGCCGCGGCCGAATTGTACCACGCGGGCAAAGCGCAGCATTTGCTCTTGAGCGGTGATAACGGCACATGGGGCTACAACGAACCCATGGACATGCGGCGCACATTGATCGGTCTTGGTGTGGATAGTGCGGACATGACCTTGGATTTCGCGGGGTTCGACACGTATGATTCAGTGGTGCGGGCGAAGAGGATCTTCGGGCAAGAACGATTTCTGATCGTGAGCCAGCGTTTCCACAACGAGCGTGCGTTGTACATCGCGCACGGTCAGGGCATCCGAGCTATCGCGTTCAATGCGGAAGAGACCGGCATCCGACAGACGAAATGGTCCTGGGTGCGCGAGCGTGGTGCCCGGTTGAAAATGTGGAAGGACATCGTGCTCGGCGTGGAGCCGCACTTCCTGGGCGAACCCGTGGTCCTAGGCCAGCAGGTGCTCCCGACCGGCCAACATCGCTAGCGTAGAAAGCCTACACACCTTGTTCGTAGCGGGGAATTCCTTCCACGTGAAGGCCGCCTTGGTACACGATCGATCCACGCAGAACCAGAAGGGGAAAATGTGCCGGCGTTAGGTGTCGCAAGTTGAACGGAAGCGGATGTCCATTCATCGGGCCAACCGTCGAAATGGCCGGATCGCTTCACAAAAGTTCCACTTCATGCAAGCGACTCGCGTGCATGACCCGTTCCTTCGGGGCGCTGGCGTGATGTTTGGTCCTATGCGCACCACAAGTGGAGAACGAACAGAACGAACCACTTGCGATCTGAACCGGAATGCCAACGCTGAGAACCCTTCTTCACTGGAACATCGTCATCGCGGTGATCCTGTCAAGCACCCTTGTGGGGAATGAACTATTGATCGAAGAGCGCGTATCGGATGGTCGCTATGCTGATGCCGTTGACATTCCGTACAACCGGGTAGCACTTGTGCTTGGAACGCTTCCGACCGCGCGTGACGGAAGTCCGAATCCGTTCTTCTGGGCGCGCATGGGATCAGCGGCGGAACTCTACTGCACGGGCAAGGTCCAGCATCTACTCCTCAGTGGGGACGGCTGGATCTGGGGTGTGAACGAGCCGGAGGAAATGCGCAGCGCGCTTCTGGCTATGGGCATACCCGACGAGGATATGACCTTGGACTTCGCAGGCATCGATACCTACCGATCCGTGCTGCGGGCGAAACATGTGTTCGGGCAAGAAGCGTTCACCATCGTTAGTCAACCAGCACACGCTTCGCGTGCCCTGTTCATCGCGGAGCGGATCGGTGTTGAAGCGATCGCGTTCGAAGCAGCCGACATGTCGCCGCTGAAGGCCAAACGATCATGGCTACGCGAGCGTGGATCACGGCTGAAGATGTGGGCGAACCTGCTTCCGAAGAACGAGCAACGCTTCTTCGGCGAAGTGACCTCTTTGTGTCGCGTACGATAGCCTGATCGGCTCCACTTCCGATCAGTGGGTGGTACGTGATCAGATGCCGAATTCCACTTGGAACAGCATCGTCCAGTTATTTCCGGGATGATCCAACGTCATCTGGCCTTCCGTCCAGCGGTAACCGGTGTACGCCTGCAGCTTGATCCGATGGCCGTTCAGGTATTTCGTAGCACCGATCAGTGTTTCCTCCGTGGTGGGGCGTAATGCTGCGATCTCCTTGGCGGGATCCACGAGGGTGTAGCGCAACGCGAATTCGTAGTTGCTGCGCAGGCACTTGCTGAACTGGACGTTGACGCCAGTACCTGTTGTGATGTAGCGCACCTCCCCTTCATCATCCATGGTGATGGCATCTTCGCTATCACGATCGAAATACTCGGCCAACAGCGCCCACCCGTCGTACTTCAGAATGGCATCAGCTACGAAAGTGGTCATGTCACGCGTTGCGAAAAGTTCTGAGCCGAGTTGCCCTCCCGTTCGGATAGCGCGGTCGTTGTATGCGTAGGTTGCTCCGAAGGAGAGTTTCGGCTTTTCCTCGAACTCCAGATCACCTTCACTGTAATCTCCCTTGTTCTTGAACGTACCGAAGGGCAACCATTCCATGCGGCCAGTGTAGCACATGCCTTCGTTCTGGGGCAATGCACCACGGCCATCACCACTGCTCAAGGCGCCCTTCAGTTGGAATTCTTGCTTGCCCGCGGGAATGGTCCAGTAACCGAACAGGCCGAAGTCGCGGTCCAGCGTGAAGGTGCTGTTGGCGATGGACCGATCGGGGAACTGGAGATTGCCTGAACTGATCACGCGCTCGCGGTTGCCTGGGAGTTTAGCTTGCCCCAAGCCGATGTACACCCGTTCGTTGAAATGGTAGAACACCATGGCATCGCGCACGGGCTGGGCGATTACGTCGTTCTCAAGTTCCAGATCAGCACGCGAGAAATTGAGTTGGATGTAGTACCGCACGCGTTCATCCTTCACGAAACCATCCAATCGCAAACGCAATCGGCGCACGCGTGCATCCACGTTCTTCACGCTGAGGTCATCGCCGCTCACGGTGGTGAACCCCATGCGGTTCTGCATACGGAAGCGAAGGTTGAGCAGGAAGAGCGAGTCCTTCTTGATGCTGATGCCGTCGCTGACCTCGATCAGCGCTTGCTCATCGCTTTCGTTCTGGGCGTTGGCGAATGGCACCAGACCGAGAGCAAGGATGACGAGGATCGAGCGCAGGCGTGTTGACATCAGCGGCAAAGGAAACCGATCCGTTCACTTCTTCAGGGTGCGCTGGTACACGACCAGATCATTTGCAGGGATCCCGTCCATTCCAAGGGTGCGCATCATGGTGATCAGCTGGCCCCGGTGCTGCGTTCCGTGGTTAAAACAATGCAGGAGCATCTGCCAGCGCACCTGCTCGTGGGTGTTCCCGCGCAGATCGTGGTAGGCCACAGTGCCCAAGAGCCAATCCTCATCCTTACCCAGGACCAGGTCGCGAAGCCGGGTGCTGTACTTCGGCAGCGTCTCGATGGAGCGATCAGCCTCAGCAGGCCATGGTACAGGGGCTATTCCTTCCAGGCGGTGCATCCAGGCGTTCTCTGCATCGCGGATATGCAACACCGTGGCACGCAAAGAGGGGAAGCTGCTGGAGACCTCCCGGTCGATGAGGGCCTCCGATCCGTGCAGCGCACGTTCGGTGAAGCGGATGTTCGCCCAGAGGTTGTAGCTGGCCAGTTGTTCGATCATCGGTGGCATACCCATGGTGCGAAGGTGGAAAACCTTGTTCAAAATCGGTTGGCCTGGTTCATCGACCGGTGTTCACGATCCGTCGAACTTCGCAGGAACGTAGTAGAGACCATGATCGCAACACTGTTCGGCAAGAAGAGGATCTCGGAGGAGAAGTTGGCCAATGTGTTCGTGAACGCCGTGTTGGAGTTGACGGAGCAGGGGTTTGCGGCGGTTGCTGCGGAGATCAACGAGTCGCCGGAGTTCTCGGCGAACCCGCACATCGGGGAGAACGACGACGATGCATTCGCCTTGATCGTGCTGGCCGCGAACCTGATGGAAGCCCAACGTATCCTTGGCCCGGGTGTGGATAAGCGTATCGCTTCACTCTCCATCTCGAAATTCGCACAAGCCACGGGGCTCGGCGTGAACGAGTTGGAGCGCGAGGTGCGCACCCTCCAGAGCCAGATGGAACGCCTGAATTTCCCCAGCAAGAACACGGTATACGCCATGGGTAAGGTGCTTTTCCAGCGGTACGACCTGTTCTGTTTCCAAGACCCCTACTTCCGGGAGATGAAGGCACCGAACCCGATCATCCTGAAACGCCTGAACGGATTGATGGGCTACTTCCTGTGGAACTGGACGGAAGTGAACGAGCAATACCGGATCGTCTGACCCACGTTCAGCCCTCCTTTAGAAAGCGCCCTGCAAGGCGCTTTCTCGTTCTAGGCGATCTTCAGCCGTTCCACGGCCATGCCCACGATCTCTTCGCCGATGGCCAGCGCCGCCGTGGCAGCGGGCGATGGTGCGTTGAGCACGTGGATGTGGTTGCCACGGCTTTCGATGCGGAAGTCGTCCACCATGTTGCCGTCGGTCCCCAAAAGCATGGCGCGAACTCCTGCCCTCCCGGGTTTCAGGTCGTCCATGGTCAAGGTTGGGATCAGGCGCTGAAGGGTCTTTAGGAACAAGCGTTTGCTGAAGGCGCGGCGATATTCCGCGATGCCGTAGCTCATGTTCTTCATGAAGAGCTTCCAAGTTCCGCCGTACGCAAGGGCATCCATGGTGTCCTTCAGGTCGAAGTCGGTCTTGCCGTAGCCTTCGCGCTTGAAGGTGAACACGGCATTCGGTCCGCACTCGATGCTGCCGTCCGTCATGCGGGTGAAGTGTACGCCGAGGAACGGGAAGCGCGGATCGGGCACGGGATAGATCAGGTGCTTCACCTTGTGCTTGCCTTGCTCGGTGAGGTCGTAATAATCGCCCCGGAAACCAACGATCTGCTCTTTCACGGTAGCGCCGTCCTTGCGTGCGAGCCTGTCGCTCTGTAGACCACCGCAGAAGATCACGTAGCGCGCGGTGTACGTTCCCTTTGATGTTCGCACGGTGGTCATGTCACCGTGCTGCTCCGCCCCGAGGAATTCTTCGCCCAGGCTCACGCGGCTGTTGGGCTGGCGCGATGTGGCGATGGCGGCCATCTTCTCCGTAGCACCTCGGAAATCGATGATCCCCGTGCAGCCCACACGCACACCGGCTATGCCCACGCAGAACGGCTCGATCTCGCGGATCTGCTCCGTGGTGATGCGTTCCATGCCTTCGATACCGTTGGCGATGCCGGTGTTGTAGATCTTCTCCAAACGCGGCAATTCCTCCTTGTCCATGGCCACGATCAGCTTGCCGCAGATGTCGTGCTTGATACCATGCTCCTTGGCGAAGGCGACCAGTTCTCGACGACCGGTAACGCAGTTCTTCGCCTTGTAGCTGCCCGGTTTGTAGTAGATGCCGCTGTGGATAACGCCGCTGTTGTGGCCGGTCTGGTGATCGGCGAGGGCCTTTTCCTTCTCCAGCAACAATATCCGCAGGTGCGGGAAACGGGCTTGCAACTTGTACAAGGTGGCGGCGCCTACGATGCCACCGCCTACGATCACCACATCCCAATTGGCTTGTTCGCTCATCGTTCGCTACGGATACGGCGGCGAAGGTAGCAGGTGCGCACCTAGTCCTCGGCCGCCACCACGTTCACTTCGCGGTTGGGCACCATGAACAGCAGCACCAGCCCCACGATGAAGAAGCTGCCGATGATGATCACGGTATTGCGCAGATCGCCGGTAAGCTGGTACACCAGGCCGTAGGCCAAGGTGCCGAGCACGGTGCTGAGGTAGTAGCTCACATCATAGAAGGCGAAGTACGATGCGTGATCGATGGTCTCCGGCAGGAACTTGGAGTACGTACTGCGCGAAAGGGCTTGGCTTCCGCCCATCACCAACCCCACACCACAGGCCAGCACGTAGAACTCATTGGCCCAATGGATGCTGTACGCGCCGATGCACAAGAGGATCCACGCAGCCGCGCCCATCATGAGCGCGCCCACATTGCCGAAACGCTTGCTCAGCCACACGAATAGGAAGGCACCGGCCACGGCCACAAGCTGGATCAGGAGGATACTGATGATGAGACTGGCATCGCCGATCGGCACCACCTGGCCGTTCGCATCAAGTTCCTTGATCTCCTCCTTGGCATAGGTCACGGCGAGGTACATCACGGTCTGTATGCCCATGTTGAGCACGAAGAAGGCCATGAGGTAGCTGTTCAGCCGCTTGGTGCTTTGGAGCTCCTTCCAGGTCTTCCGCAACTCGCGGTAGCCGTTGGCGATGATGTTGCCTTCGGGCTTGCGACCATACTGATCATCGGGAAGCACGCGGAAAGCGAACTGTGCGAAGCCGACCCACCACAATGCAACGGTGATGAACGTGATCCGCGCTGGCAGACCATCGCGGTCAGGGATGCCGAAAAGATCAGGCTTCATCACCATGGCCAAGTTGATGATCAGCAGCAGCACGCTCCCGATGTAGCCCATGGTGTAACCACGTGCGCTGATACGATCGTGATCCTTCGGTTCGGCGATCTCCGGAAGGAAGGCGTCGTAGAAGATGAGGCTGCCACTGAAGCCTGCGCACGCCAGCATCACCAGCACCAGACCTATCCAAAGGTTCTCCATGCTGAAGAAGAACAAGCCAGCGCAGCTGGCAGCACCGAGGTAACAGAATGCTTTCAGGAAGGTCTTCTTCTGTCCTGTACTATCGGCGATGCCACTCAGGATGGGCGAGATCAACGCCACTAGAAGGAACCCGGCCGACAACGCGTACGAGTAGAGCGACTGCGCGGGAATGCCATAGCGTTGTTGCACCAGATCAGCTCCACCAGCGCCCGTGATGGCCGCATAGAAGATCGGGAAAACAGCACTGGTGATGGTGAGCGAGTAGACCGAGTTAGCCCAGTCGTACATGGTCCAGCCGCGGATGATGCGTTTATCGCCTTTCACCATGGCGACAAGGTAGCGCCCTCGCTTTAAACAAGAATGCCCGACCGAAGCCGGGCATTCCAAGGATCCTAGGTTGGTATCACTTCACAACTTCCACCTCTACGCGGCGGTTCTTGCTCATGCCGATATCGGTGCCCGTATTGTCCACCGGTTCATCGCCCGCTTTGGAATCCACGGTGATGCGTGCGGCATCGATGCCTGCTTCCACCAGTGCGTCTTTAACGGCCTCGGCGCGCTCCTTGGCTAAGGTGAGCAGATCCGGGCGGATGCGGGTGCGTTCCACTTCGGTAGCATCCATGTGGCCGATCACCTTCACCTTGATGGTGGCATCCTCTTTCATGCTGCCGATCATATCGTTCAACCAGCTTTCCATGGACGTATCGAAGCTGCGCTGGAAACGCTTGAAGTAGAACACCTGTTGGTCCACCTTATCAACGGCTTTCAGGTTCGGGTTGATGGCGCCCTTGCGGCTGAAGATGTACTCGCTCTCGGCTTTGTCCAACTGCTCGCAAGTGCATTCTCCCCGGTTCTTGATCGGGTACACTTCCACATTGTCGATGTAGTAGTACGCACTGAACACCTGCGGACGGGTCTCGCCCCGGGGCCGCTTCGTTTTAGCGTTCGGTGTTTTCTCGTTGGCGGCGAAGTTGCCGATCACCAAATGCTGCTCGAACCCATCGGCTTGGTACACGCCGCACACACCCTGCCAGCTGTACATGTCGTCGTAGATCTTGGTGCGCAAGTGGGGTACTTTGATCTCGTAGGTCAGGCTGGCTTCATCCTCCTTCTCGATCTTCTGCTTGCCCACGTATACGCCCAGTTCACCGGTCGCATACTTGCTCAAGTCGCCCAAGCTGGTGTAGAAGCGCACGCAATAGAGCGAATCCTTCTTCATGGGTTTGGCCAGCTTCGTTTGCAGGTAAGAGCGTGGCTCCTTGTTCTGGTAGCTCCACGCACGGATCCCCGCATAGTTGGCACCGCTCAATGCTGTTTGTTCGCCACCGAAGTTCTTTGGCGAAGAGACGTTGCTTTCCACGGGTGCGCTCTCGCTGAAGAGGTCCGCAGCCTTCTTGTTGGGAGAGTTCCAACCGGTGGCGTAGACAATGCCTCCCGCCCGTTTCAGCTTCTTGCCTTCAACGGTCTCGAAATCGCCGTTGGAGACCCAGTTGCGGTCGTGGTTGAACTTGTCCTGGGCCTGAGCGGAAAGGAGCAGGATCGTACAGAGAGGTAAGAGGATCGTTCGCATGGGATTGATGCCAGTGAGGCCTTGGCGGGGCAAGTTAGTGTTCACCTGCGGACAGCGCCTTGCGAAGACCGTGCCGCAGGTGCTGGCTGGTAACGCAGAGGGCGGACCCGAAGGCCCGCCCTGTAAGCCCTTAGAGGCTACCGTTAGCGGCTGCCGAACATGTATGCTGCACGGATCCCGATGTAGGAGTTGGTCACATTCTCTTCGCTGGTAGTGATGGTGGTACCAACGACCTCAACTGTCTCCTGCTTGTCGAAGAGCATCTGATAACGCACCGCGATATCGATGTTCTCGGTGACCATGAAACCGAGCAGAGGAGCAATGCCAAAGTTGGTGACACCGTCCGACCCTTCGGAAGAAAGCAAGTGAACGCCGGTCAATGCACCTAGGTAAGCACCTTCCTGGTTATCTGAGAAATAGTACTTCGCACCGATCTGGAGAGGGATGGCAGCAATGCTGGGTCCTTCTACCGTAACGATCCCGAAGTCATAATCCTTACCCGAGAAACTGATGTATCCAGCCTGGGCCATAATGCCGAGGTTGTCTCCAACCGGGATCTCGTAGCCCAGGGAACCGCCGATGCCCACCCCGACGAAGTCACCGAAGTCGCCCATAGGCAACCCGAGTTCCAAACCTGCGGAGAAACGGCTTTCCTGCGCCATCAAGCCGCCAGCAAGCACTACTGCGGCCAAACTCAAAAGTGTCTTTTTCATGTGAGGTGTTTTGGTTCGTGGTCTGTCAAAACTAGAAGTTCCGCACGAACCACCAAATCTTTAAGCGCTAGGAGTTCTGCTGCGCCCGAATGATGTTCAACGCCCCACCGGCCTTGAACCACTCGATCTGCTGCGCGTTGTAGGTGTGGTTGCAAAGGATGGTGTCCTGACTTCCATCCTTGTGCTTGAACACCAGCGTGAGCGGGGTTCCTGGCGTGAAGGAGGTGAGGTCCGTGAAATCCACGCGGTCGTCCTCTTGGATCTTGTCGTAATCCGCTTCGTTGGCGAAGGTGAGGCCGAGCATGCCCTGCTTCTTGAGGTTGGTCTCGTGGATGCGTGCGAAGCTCTTCACCAGCACAGCGCTTACGCCGAGGTGGCGCGGTTGCATGGCGGCGTGTTCACGGCTGCTTCCTTCACCGTAGTTCTGGTCGCCCACGATGATGCTGGCGACACCGGCGGCTTTGTAGGCACGCTGGGTTGCGGGCACGGCACCGTATTCCCCGGTCAACTGGTTCTTCACCTTATCGGCTTCACCGTTGAATGCATTGGTGGCACCGATCAGCGTGTTGTTGCTGATGTTGTCCAGGTGGCCGCGGTACTTCAACCACGGACCGGCCATGCTGATATGGTCGGTGGTGCATTTGCCTTTCGCCTTGATCAACACCACGGCAGCCGTGATGTTCTTGCCATTCCATGCTGGGAAAGGTTCGAGCAGTTGCAGGCGATCGCTATCGGGCTTCACCACCACGCTCACTTTGCTACCGTCGGCGGCTGGTGCTTTGTAACCGGCATCCTCCACATCGAAGCCTTTCGGGGGAAGTTCCAGGCCTTTCGGCTCATCCAACTTCACGCTAACGCCATCCTCGTTGATCAACGAATCGGTGAGCGGGTTGAAGGAGAGCGTACCGGCGATGGCGAGTGCCGTTACGATCTCCGGACTGGCCACGAACGCGTGGGTGTTCGCGTTGCCATCGTTGCGCTTCGCGAAGTTCCGGTTGAAAGAAGTGATGATCGAGTTCTTCTTGTTCGGATCGTCCGTATGCCGCGCCCACTGGCCGATGCACGGTCCGCAGGCGTTGGCTAGCACTACGCCACCCATGCTGTCAAAAGTCTTCAGCAGTCCATCGCGTTCGGCGGTGAAACGCACCACTTCGCTACCGGGCGTGATGGTGAATTCGCTCTTCGCCTTCAGGTTCTTGTCGATGGCCTGTTGCGCGAGCGAGGCACTGCGGGTAAGATCCTCGTAGCTGCTGTTGGTGCAACTTCCGATCAAACCCACATCCAGTTTCGCCGGCCAGTTGTTCTCCTTCACCGCTGCGGCGAATTTGCTGATAGGCCATGCGAGATCGGGCGTGAACGGACCATTGACGTGCGGCTCCAAGGTGTTCAGGTCGATCTCGATCACCTGATCGAAATACTTCGCCGGGTCGGCGTACACTTCGGGATCGCCTTGCAGGTGTTCCTTGATGGCATCGGCCAAAGCGGCCACTTCCGTACGACCGGTCCCTTTCAGGTAGCGGCTCATGCTATCGTCGTAGCTGAAGGTCGAAGTCGTAGCACCGATCTCCGCGCCCATGTTGGCGATGGTGCCTTTCCCGGTGCAGCTCATGCTCTCGGCACCTTCACCGAAATACTCCACGATCGCGCCTGTCCCACCTTTCACCGTGAGGATACCGGCAACCTTCAGGATCACATCCTTCGGGCTGGCCCAACCGCTGAGCTTGCCGGTCAATTTCACACCGATCAGCTTCGGCCATTTCAGTTCCCAAGCAAGGCCGCTCATCACGTCGCACGCATCGGCACCACCCACACCGATCGCGATCATGCCCAAGCCACCCGCGTTCACGGTGTGGCTGTCGGTACCGATCATCAGACCACCGGGAAAGGCATACTGTTCCAGCACCACTTGGTGGATGATGCCCGCGCCGGGTTTCCAGAAACCGATGCCGTACTTGTTGCTGATGGACTCCAGGAAGTTGAACACCTCGTTGCTCTTCAGCAAAGCTTCTTGCAGATCCTGTTTCGCCCCGACCCGAGCTTGGATCAAGTGGTCGCAATGCACGGTGCTGGGCACGGCCACCTTGGGGCGACCCGTGGTGCTGAACTGCAGCAGTGCCATTTGCGCCGTAGCATCCTGCATGGCCACACGGTCCGGAGCGAAATCGACATAATCTTTCCCGCGACCGAAGGCGTTCGTAGCATCACCATCCCAGAGGTGTGCGTAGAGGATCTTTTCGGTGAGGGTGAGCGGTTTGCCAACGGCCTTGCGGGCGGCGGCAACGCGTGAAGGGAAGCGGCTGTAGACCGCTTTGATCATATCGAGGTCGAAGATCTGGCTCATTCAGGCAAGTGGTATTCGGGCGCAAAGGTAAGAGGCCGCAAATAGCACGATCGGGGGAGGTGGAAATGCAGCGAGCGGGCCGAATTGGACCCGCTCGCTGACCAGGAAGAAAACAGGATCACTCCAGCTCGCTGATGGAAGTCGCCAAGCTGTCCATGGCGATCACGCATTGTGCCCCACCGTCCATCGCTTCGGGATGATCGACGAAGTTCAGATTGGAAACGAGCACACCGAGGTCGACCTTGGTGTTGAGGGTCGCCGTGGCACCCGCGGTAACATCCCCGTGAACGTGTACATGGATCTCGCGGAGCAGGTCGTTGTTCAGGTTCAAGCAGTGGTAGGCGAAATCGGCATCACCAGTATCGTCCACCGAACCATTCCCGTCCGTATCCACACGCCCCTCGAGTTTCAGGAACATGCGGCCTGCGCTGGTGCTCCAAGCCCACATCATGTCCGGATCGTTCAAAGGTGCCTCAGCGGTGAGCGGGTCGGAGTTGTTCACATCGGGTCCCAAGCCAAGGGTGATCTCCGCGCCATGCACTTCTGCAGGGGCAAGGGTACCCAGCGTGAAGGTATTGTCCGCGTTCGCGGCATCCACGAGGATGTAGGTATCCTCGTAGTGGCCGAGCATATTGTCCATGTGGTCGGTGAGGTGGACATTGGACACGTAGAATTTCACCTTGGTGAAACGGATGGCATGACCGGCACCATCCTGGTAGAGGGTGTTCATGTCCAGTTCGTTCGCGCCATTGTACAGGTTGAAGGCCATCTTCACCGTACCCGTTGTGGGGGTCGGGTTACCGCCCGATGGAGCGGGTGCCTCCTCATCTTTCTTGCACGCTGTGAACGCGATCGCCATGGAGGCGAGGATCGCGAGGTTCTTGTTCGTCATGGAGATTCAGTTGTTGTTGATGTTGTACGTAAGGCCCACCACGATCCGTTGCCGTGTGGGGGTTATGAATTCGCCCTCGTTGTTCAGCAGGGCATGCTGGTAGTACGCAGAGAAGGAGTAACGCTTCCACCACACCCGTACCCCGGTATGGCTGAAGACGGTGGTACCGCCCGTTCCGTGGTCCGCAACGCCCTTGACGTGGTCGTGGCCCATCCATTCGGCGTACGCTCCGATGGCTGGTGCGAAACTGAGCGTATCGTTGCCGATGCGGTGAAAGACCTCCGCCGTTGTGCTGATACCGTGCCCGAGCTGGTACCCTTCGGCATTCGCTGTATTGAACCGGCCAAGGGCGCTAACGCCACCACCTGTGCGGCCTTTGCGGACCGAATATTCCAGCGAAGTGAGGATGTCCCAGGAACCGGTGCCGAGTTGCACATCGGGGCTCACGAGTTCATCGTCCACGCGTAGGTCGTTGCGGCCCAAAGGCGCCTTCACACCAGCGCCCACCAGCAACCGATGGACGAGCTTGGGTTCACCTTCATCGAACTTGCTGTTCAGCAGTTGGTAGCGCAGCATGGCGAAGGCGTCGCCCAGGCCGTAAGCATCCAGCACGCGGTAGTTGTTCACGCTCCTGTAGGTGTTGGTAAGCGGCACACTGGCGAGCAGGAAGAACCGGTCGCTCAACCGGAGGTCGGCGCGTAGTTCGGCCACGTTCACCAGTTCGGTCATGGGCACCACTTTGTGCGGCACGCCGATGACATGTCCACCGTGCTTGGCCCTCAACACCGGCGAGGAGAGCGGCACCTGGGTAGTACCTTCCATCACGCGGCTGCGATAGAACAAGCCGATGGTGCTGCGCCTGTCGTTGGGCTGCACACCGAGGAAAATGCCGCAGACATCACATGCGCCTGCGACGAGCGGCAGGCATAGCCAAAGCCATGCTGCCAGTATTCTGGTCATTGAATTCGAGTGAGAAAGTCCTTTCAAGATGCCCGCGTCCGGTCCAGCGTGTGTGCGGGATAGGGAGGCAGGCTGTCCGGATCAGGCCCAGGGCACGGGATCGGCCGTAGGAATGGCGCGTTCCAATGGCTTCATCAGCAGATCGGGATACACCAGAGCGAAGGGTCCGTTCGCGAACCAATGGTGATCGGCAGCAACGGGAACATTGGGTTCGAAACGGCTTTCGATGCGTTTCATCGGAAAGTCCTGTTCGGCACTGCGCTCCAAGGCCCGGAAACGTTTGCTCAGTTGGCACTCGCCGTGGCACGTCCGCATTTCGGCCATCACCTCCCGCTGCACGCAGAGCTCGCGTTCGATATGGGCACGGTCAGCGTGGAATTGCAGCAAAACAGCCAGCGGTGCCAGGTGTACCACACCAAGTACCACAAGTACCAAGGCTGCGAACGAGCGACGCATTGCGGGCGCAAGGTAGGGCGCAGGCGGGAAATGAACCCTGATAAGTGACATGTCAGAAGCATCGTCGTCCAAAGCCAAAACCACCAGAACCATGGACGTATTACCACTCGTAATTCAACTCATCAGCGGCGCTGTAGGCGGTAACGCAGCAGGCTCCGTATTGAAGAACCTGAGCCTCGGCACGTTGGGCAATTCCATCGTCGGCATCCTGGGCGGCGGCTTGGGCGGCACCATCCTACAAAGCCTGTTGGGCGTTGGCGGCGAAAGTGCCGGCATGGACATCGGCAGCATCGTGAGCAACATCGCCGGTGGTGGTGTAGGCGGCGGCGTACTGCTGGCGATCGTGGGCCTGATCAAGAACATGATGGGCTCGAAATAGCACATCACTTCACTTGGCGAAGAGCCCGGAGCGATCCGGGCTTTTCTTTGCGCTGTACCGGATCCACCAGCCGATGCATATCGCCGAAGCGAGAACCCTGATCGAGCCACTGCCTTTGACCGACCGGCCTCAGCGGTGGATGGACCTCGGCTGCGGAGGAGGCACCTTCACGTTGGCCCTGGCGGAAGTGCTCCCCACGGGCAGCAGCATCAACGCTTGGGATATGAACGCGTTCGCCTTGCAACACATCCCGAAGGAACATCATGGGGTTACCATCAAGACCCGGCAGGCTGACTTCCTGCGCACGCCTTTGCCACATGGGGTTGATGGCATCCTCGTAGCCAATGCGTTGCACTACGCGAAGGATCAGAAAGCACTTCTCTCCACCATCCACGAAGCGCTTGTCGCCGACGGCATCCTGCTCATTGCGGAATACGACACCGACGTAGCAGTAACCACATGGGTGCCCTTCCCGATCAGTTTCCAGCGCGCTACCGCGCTATTCCCCGCGAACGGCTTCACCCTTCCCCGGCGGATCGGCAGCCGCCCTTCGGCTTACGGACGTGGCGATCTGTACACGGCCTTTGCACGCCGTCTTGCATCCTCGAGCCCCCGATGAACGCTATACGAACCCGTTAGAATGGACATGAACACCGCACTCCGCATCCTCAGTGGCCTGCTCATCCTCTTCATGGCGTGGATGAGTTTGCGCGCCGGCTGGGGCATGATCACGAACAGCAACGCCATGGTGGAATTCTTCGAGCCGTGGGGCACCGCACCGATCCTGCGACAGCTATTAGGTGTGATCGGCTTCGTGGGGTGTTTGATGATGTTCCATCCGAAGACCTTCGTGTGGGGCAGTTGGCTCAACATGGGCGTGGTGATGTTCCTGCTGGTGCAGTTCATCCACCTGCGCGACATGATGGCCTTCGTGAAAGAAGTGTGGGTGATCGCGCTCGGTTTCGTGATCCTGTGGTTGGGCCATCCGTTGGCGGACAAAGCGGCGTAACGAACAATGCATCACGATCTGCTGCTTGTCATCGGACTGCTCTTCGCGGTCTCGTTGCTAACGTTGTTGAGCCCGAAACTGCGGATAGCGTACCCCATCCTGTTGGTGCTTGGGGGCTTGCTGATCGCCTTCATTCCCGGTATCCCGCATGTGCGCGTGGATCCCGAGTTGATCTTCCTGATCTTCCTTCCGCCTCTGTTGTATGAAGCGGCATGGTTCACCTCGTGGCGCGAGTTCTGGAAGTGGAAACGCAGCATCGGCATGTTGGCGTTCGGGCTGGTATTCTTCACCTCGTTGGTGGTGGGCTACTTCAGCACCTGGCTCATTCCCGGATTCACCTTGGGGCTTGGTTTCCTGTTGGGTGGTATCATCAGTCCGCCGGATGCGGTGGCCGCGACTTCCGTGTTGAAAGGCATCCATATCCCGAAACGCGCCAACACCATCTTGGAAGGCGAGAGTTTGGTGAACGATGCGGCCAGCTTGATCGTGTTCCGCTTCGCGCTCGCTGCGGTGATCACCGGCCAGTTCTCATTGAACGAAGCGATCGAGCAGTTCTTCATCCTCGCGTTGGGTGGCATCATCATCGGGTTGCTCCTTGCCAACGCGGTGTACTTCCTGCACCGAGCGCTGCCCACAACGGCCAGCATCGATACGGCGTTGACGTTGATGTCGCCTTACCTGATGTACATCATCGCGGAAGAGCTCCACACCTCGGGCGTGCTCGCGGTGGTGAGCGGTGGCTTGTTCCTCTCCTACCGGTCTCACGCCTTCCTGGACCATCGCTCGCGCTTGCAGGCGTACCACGTGTGGTCCACGTTGATCTTCATGTTGAACGGTCTCGTATTCATCCTTATCGGCCTGGATCTGCCCGACATCGTTGGGGGCATGGAACGTCAGGAACTGCACAACTCCATCATCTACGGGTTGTTGGTCAGCGTTCTCGTGATCGCCGTGCGCTTCCTGTGGATGTATCCTGCAGCACACCTGCCACGGCTGTTCTTCAAACACATCCGGGAGCGTGAACCCAGCCCCGGTTGGCGCATGCCCACGGTGCTGAGCTGGGCCGGGATGCGTGGCGTGGTATCCTTGGCTTCGGCATTGGCCATACCACATACGTTGCCCTCCGGCGAAGCCTTCCCACACCGTTCCACGATATTGGTGATCACTTTCGTAGTGATCCTGGTGACACTCGTTGGTCAAGGCCTCACACTTCCGTGGATCGTGAAGAAACTGAAGGTGCAGGAAGTGGACCCGCGCATGCCAGAGGAAGAGCAGGAGATCACCTTGCGCACACGTATGGTGCGTGCGGTGATCGACCACCTGGAAGCGCATCCAGAGAAGACCGACCAGACCGTCCGCGCCCATCAGCACTTCATCCAACTGGAGCAGAACTACCTGCGCTCCATCGAAGCGATCCAGCGTGCTGAGGGCGTGGTTCACCAGGATGATAGCAACCGAAAGATGATGTTGGCTGCGCTGCACGTTCAACGTGCCGCCCTCACTGCTGCTCGTCGGGAACGCACTTTCGATGACGAGATCATCCGGAAGATGGAGAGTAACCTGGACCTTGAAGAAACACGACTATCCAGTTAGAACATGCACGCCGGACGCCGATTCAAACTACGCGAAGTGCTCCTTTGGACACGACGCGATATCCTGCGGTACTTCATCATCGGCAGCATTCCCACGCTGCTGTACCAACTGCTGGATTGGCATTGGCTCACCATCCCGTGGGTTCCGATCGCGATGATCGGTACGGCGGTGGCGTTCATCGTGGGCTTCAAGAACAACGCCACCTACAACAGGTTGTGGGAAGCGCGCCAGATCTACGGCGCCATCGTGAACAGTAGCCGTTCGTGGGCGATCATGGCCATCGATTTCGTGACACCGACCAATGCCCAGCGCAGCGTCACAGAAGCTGAGTTACAAAGTGTTCGGTCGCGGCTCGTGCATCGCCACATCGCGTGGTTGCATGCCATGCGCTTCCAGTTGCGTGTGCCGCGTACTTGGGAACACATGATCAAGGTGTACAACAAGGAATACCGCCAAGCCTACGCGGTTGATGAGCAGGACGGCAACACCTTGGCCGATGCACTCACCGGCTTGATCCCTGCGGAAGAAAAAGCACTGGTGACCAGCAAGAGCAACGTGGCAACGCAGCTGATCGCGCAACAGTCCAAGGACCTACGCGAACTCCACGCACAAGGTTTGATACACGAACTGCGCCACGTTGAAATGCAGAACATGCTGGTGGACCTCTATGGGCAACAAGGCAAGTGCGAGCGCATCAAGAACTTCCCTTACCCGCGCCAGTACGCCACCTTGAACTTGATGTTCGTACGGTTGTTCAACAGCATGGTGCCCTTCGGCATGTTGGGCGAATTCGCCAAGCTGGGCGAGGGCTTCGTGTGGCTCACCATCCCCTTCACCGCATTGGTGTCGTGGGTGTTCATGATGATGGAGCGCATCGGTGAAAGCACCGAGAACCCGTTCGAGGGCAGCGCGAACGACGTGCCCATCACCGCCATGACCCGCACCATTGAGATCGACCTGCGTGAAATGTTGGGCGAGACGGACATTCCGAAGCCACTGCAGCCGCAGAACAACATCCTGATGTGATCAGCGCACCTCCTCCGCGTTGCGCAGGAAGGTGGGAAGAATGGAAGCACCAAGCCCACTTGCTTCCGGGACCTTGATACGTCCGCCTTCGCTGTAGGTGATGCCGCCTTCCACCGGATCCTCCGTGAACATGAGCGGTGTGTCCATATCGCAGTAACGCACGGAATCGCTGGTCAACGCTAGGTGAGCCGCGGCTGTCCAAGCCAGACGCGATTCCAGGAAGCCACCGATCTGCACCTCCATGCCGACCTCTTCGGCCAGCGCGATGATCTTCTTCGCTTTGAAGAGCCCTCCGCTCTTGCCCAGCTTGATGTTGAAGCGCTGGCACGCGTGGATCCCGATCAGTCGCTCCGCATCGTGATGATCGCAGCAGCTTTCATCTGCCATGATCGGGATAGGCGACGCTTCTTTCAGCCGCCGCATCTCCATGAACTGCCAACGCGGAATAGGTTCTTCGCAGTGCTGGATGTGGTGGCCAGTCAAGGCCTTCAGCACACGGATCGCCTCCTCGGGTGACCAGCCTTGGTTCGCATCGATGCGCAACGGTATCTCGAACCCGATCGCCTCGCGGATGGCCTTGATGCGTGCGATGTCCACATCACCATCGCTGCCCAGCTTCACTTTGATCACGGTGAATCCATTGGCCACGATGTCCACTGCATCCGCTGCCATCTTCTCCGGTGAAGCGATGCTGACGGTGTAGTCGGTGATCAGGTCGCGTTCCCGCTTTCCGCCCAAGAACTTGAAAAGTGGCTGGCCAACAACTTGCGCAGCGATGTCGTGACAGGCGATGTCGAAGGCGCTCTTGATGCTGTTGTTGGCGAAGATCAGCCGGTCCATTCGCGCATGTAGGCCTTCGATGTCGGAAGGATCATGCCCGATCAATGCCTTGGCGATATGCTTCCCAACGGACATGCACGTCTCCTGCGTTTCGCCGTTGATGGACCAGAACGGATTGCACTCGCCCCAGCCGACGAGACCATCCTTCGTCGTGATGCGCACCACAACGCTTTCCACGGCTTCCAGTGCACCAAGCGAGGTGATGAAGGGCGCCTTCAGCGGGATGCTGAGGGGGAAGAGGGTGATGTGGGTGATGGTGGGCATGTGGTGCGAAGGAAAGAGTACTTGCGGAGAAGAGCTACCGCAAACCACTGACGAGATTCCGGATAGCCTCCTCCGTCGGCTTCCGGAATGACATGCGTCGAGAATTACAAAAAGAAAAAGGGGCCTCACGGCCCCTCTTCCTAATTCACTAGCGCGATCACT
>DLGQ01000037.1:0-6302 GCA_002482775.1 Flavobacteriales bacterium UBA7690
ATCGCCATCAGCCCCACCTCACGCACTTGATGCGGAATGCACCCGGTTGTTTACCGCAGATCGGGACTTCGCTCCGCTTGCATCGCGCAGCGGCTTGTTGGTGATCAGCTAGCGTTGGTTTCATTGGGCCTTGCCTCCAGCTCCTCGATCGTCCTCCGCGCCGCCTCCAACCTTACACGGTTGTTCTTCGATACGAGCATGTTCGTGATCAGTTTCTCCATGCGGTGATGCAGCGGTATCAGCAGTGCGGCGATCGCTGCCATGCATAGCAACATCAGCAACGGCGAGTGGTGTGTAAGCTCGCCCAGCAACGGATGCACCAGCAGATTGATGAACTCGAAGAAGAGCAGCAGCGCGATGAGCGAGAGGTTCTTGATGGCCTTTGCGCCTACTACCGCGGTGCGACTGAAGATGAGCAGGAAGATCCCCAGCGTGATGACGATGAGGGCGATTACGCCGAACTGGATGTTACGGGACCGGGCGGCGACTTCCTCCGCGCGCAGCTTGGCATCCTCGCGGTCCTTCAGTTCCTGCGTGAACAACTGGTTCTGCAACTGGCTCTTATTCTGCAGGCTCGTGAGCGAATCGCGCCAGGCGTGGGCGAGCTTCGAATACACCAATGCACTATCGGTCATGCTGTTGGCTGCAAAGGCGTCGGACAAGGCCGTTGTGGATCTCACCATGACGTTCGGTAGTCGCGTACGCTCGGTGGCCTCGTATCCTTTGCGTGCCCATGCCAGCGCTTCCGCTGCCCGCCCTTGACCGATGAGCAGCTTCGCATACCCGGCCGAAGCACCGATAAGCGGTTCCGGCACTCCGGCAGAATCCGCCACCGCCAAGGCCCGTTCGTAATAGGGCTCGGCAAGGTCATTCTCCCCGCGAGCGGCGTGCACATTGGCCAGCGTAAGTTGGAAATTGGAGTAGCCGTAAGGATCCGCTCCGGGCACCTTCAGGACATCGGCTTTGCGGGCATAGTAGAGCGCTGAATCCAGGTCGCCAAGATCCATGTGGCACCTTGCAAGGATGGACATCGAGCGCCCGTAGATCCCCTCGCTCAAGCCATAGGCCTGTGCTTTCCGCATGTAACGCAAGGTGCCTTCAATATCCCCGGCACGCTGGTACACTATCGCCGTCTCCTTGCACACCTGCCCCATCCCCAAACTATCGCCGGTATGTTGGTAGCGCTCGAAGGCAATGGTGAAGTGCCGCAGCGCACCGTTCACCTCGTTCAGTTGCATGAACGCCGAGGCGATGCCGAAGTGGGCCCTGGCGATCAACGTATCGTTGCCGGTCGGCTCAGCAGCTTCCAGTCCACGAATGGCCGCCTTCATGCAGTCCTCCGGGCGACCGAGGAAGAGGTATTTGCCCGTGAGCCTGAAAATGGCCATGCATTTCACCCGTGGATCGGTCGCCGTCCGCTCAAGTGCTTCCAGCGAATCCACTGAAAGGATGCGCGTTCGGGCAATAAGCGTATCGAGGGGTTGAGCGTGCAGGTGTCCGATGGAACAAATGCCGATAAGAAGAACGAGTAGTCTGAGAACCATGGAGACGATCCGTTGTTGAAGTACTCCTGCGCTCATGGCTGTCAGCTTGCGTTGGTTCCACCCCGACTTCCCTCCAACTCCTCGATCGTCCTCCGCGCGGCCTCCAATCTTACCCGGTTGTTCTTGCTCACCAGCATGTTGGTGATCAGCTTCTCCATGCGGTGGTGCAGCGGGATCAGCAGCCCGGCGATGGCGGCCATGCACAAAAGCATGAGGATCGGTGAGTGGTGGGTGATCTCACCGAGGAAAGGATGCACGAGCAGATTGATGAACTCGAAGAACAACAGCAGCGCGATGAGCGAGAGGTTCTTGATGGCCTTCGCGCCTACTACCGCGGTGCGACTGAAGATGAGCAGGAAGATCCCCAGCGTGATGACGATGAGGGCGATGATGCCGAACTGGATGTTGCGGGAGCGGGCGGTGATCTCCTCGGCCTTCAGCTTCTCTTCCTCTTGTTCCTTCAGCTCCTGCGCGAAGGCCATGTTCTGGAGCTTGTTCAAGTTGGTGGCATTGATGAGGCTGTCAGCGTACATCACGCGCAACTCAAAGTAGTGGTAGGCGCTATCAGCCTCACCGCGGGCCTTGTAAGCTCGGCGCAGCAGGTCTGAGGCGCCGACCAAGCCCTCAAGGTTGCCACCTTCACTGCTGACGTGCATCGCGCGATGGCCATCGGCGATTGCAGCGGGAATGTCGCCAGCCTCCAGTTCCATCCGCCCCCGCGCCACGAGCGATCCGTAGAGCGGGATCATCACATGGAAGGAATCCGCAACCTCGATCGCTCGCGCGAAATGGACTTCAGCCAGTCGCATTTCGCCCTTGGCCGCGTAGGCCGCACCCAGCATGTAGTAGGAGCGCGCGTAGCCATAGCTGTCCTCTTCCGGGCGCGGAACAACGTTGGAGCGCTGCGCCCAATAAAGCGCGCTATCCGGCTGTCCCATCAGGCGGTAGGTGTCGCTCAGGTGGCAGCATGTGCGGTTGATCTGGTAGTCCGATGTCACGTTGGCGAGGGCGAGCTTCAGCAACCCCAGCGCCCTAGGCAGGTCGCCCAAGGTCTTGTACACCGTGGCGATCTGCTTCTGTGCTGTACCGATGAAGTTCGGGTTCCCGGAGCGTTGGGCGTAGTGCAACCCTTGATAGAAGTACTTCAGTTGCAAAGCCGCCTCCGCCGATCCGTTGAGGGCATCGCCGACGTGATTGAAGGCCGTGGAAAGCAGGCTATCGATACCGAGCTGCTCAGCCAGGGCAAGCTCCTCCTTGGCGTTGCCCCTGATCTCGTCCATCAACCCCAGATTGAAACAAGCCGCCCCATGGTTGGCGGTGATGAAGTAGCGCTCGATCAGCGGCAGCGACTTGTCGTAGCGGGTGCCCAAGGAATCGTACCGGGCCTTGTAAGCGTACTGCTGGGCTTGCAGCAAGGTAGACGCACAGCACAACAGCGGCGCCAGGACGAATGCACGGAGGATCCACAAGCGTCGAAGCATGATCATTGGAGGAAGAGAGTCTAAAGATGCGATTCGTAAGCAGAACCGGCCCCGCATGAACTGCCCATTCTCGCTGTCTTCATATTGAAGATCGCCTGGCAAGGGCAGGAACCCAAAGCATTGTTCCCTCGACCGGATCACCAACAGCCTCCGCCCAATACCCGGTACGTTCATACATAGCGTTCATCCGTTGAAAAGGCCAGCGCGCGCGGGCCGATGTTGCGTTGCCGTTGTTCGGGAGATGATGTGTAAGTCATGGATCATTCGGATCGGATCATGCAGCCATGCCCACGACAACGGCCTGTGATATTGAATTGACCCAAAGGCAGACACAAAAGATCCGCGCGGCCCCGGGTCACTTTCACCGCAACCGGCACCCGGGGCCACGTTGGACCTTGCCTTTACTTCTTCAATTCCGCAGTGGTCGGCGGTGCGATCCCCAATTGGTTGTACACCGATAGCATGTCATAGTGCACATAGGACCGCAGCAGTTTGCCATCCTTCAGTTGCGAATCGAAGAAGAAGGGGACCTTGAACGACTTGCCTGTTCGCTTATGTACGGCTGAGTAAGTCCCCCAGAAATGTACCCAGTCGCCTTCCCATTTGCCGCTGGCGTGGTGGATCCCTTCAACGGCATCGGTGGTGAGCTGTTGATCGGTGCGCGTGGAATCAATGGCGATCCAGTCGGCGATGGTACTTTCCGCATCGGTGGTATCCTCGGGCACGGTCTGCAGCAGCTCGTGGTAACCGGGTGCCATGGCAGCGCGCATGGCGCCGGTATCGGCTATCAAACAAGCGTTCAAGTAGCCTTCCACCACAGCGATGTTCGCGTCAGTCTCCGGCGAAATGGAAAGTAGCGGATGTGTGAAGTGCTCTGCCGCTGGTGGGCATGGCTGCGAGCAGGAGAACAGCAAGGTGTTACCGAAGGCAGCGAGGACGAGGTGGTGGATGGTGCGCATAGGTGTTGGTGATGTGTGAATACGAGTGAAGCAAAAATGGAAGCTGTGGCAGGACGGGCTATGCGTAGAACTACCTGTTCTGCACACTGCCGGAAATGACAGGGCGGATCCTCTCGCGAAGACCCGCCCTGGAGCACAATACGCTATGGGAGAGCCTAGCGCTGCACCATGATCTTGATCACTTGTTGTTCACCGTTGCGGGTTGCGAGCAAGTAGTACGCGCCTGATGCTACATCGCTCAGGTCCATGTCCATGGTGCGTTGACCAACCATGGTGAATGGCGCCATCACTTCTTGACCAAGGCTATTGCGGAGGCTTATGCGCAAGGGTGTGGCATCCGTGTTCGATGGGCGGAGCTGGAACAAGCCATTGTTCGGGTTCGGCTGCACGGCGAGCCATTCGTCCGCAACACCATCGTTCGTTGTGATGCCGGTGTTGAAGTCCACGGTCACGGTCGCACAGCTCGTGAGTTCGCAGCCACCGAGCATCACTGTAACGCAAAGCTCCACAGCACCGGGTGTGTTGTCCGCTTCAGCGACCAGTACGAAGGCGTTGTTGTCAGCACTTGTCCATCCGTTCGGAAGTTCCCACGTGTAGCTGGTGGCGTTGGCCACGGGTGTGATCACGTAGGCGTTGCTGCTGTTGCCGAGTATGGCGGTGGCTCCTGCTACGGACCCGATCGTGAGCGTTGTTCCGCTGCAACCGCAGTTCGCACCACGCACGTCGTTCACGGTGCAAGCAAGACCGTCGTCACACGGTGTGCCGGGAAGCGCTGCGCCACCGATCACTCCCAGGCAATCGATCACCTGACCGGCACAATCGCAATTGGCGGTGTACACGTCGTTGCCCGTGTTCGCATCGTTGTCATCGCAGGGTGTGCCGGGTTGTGCGCTTCCACCTGCTGTACCTTCACAATCCGTAGCCAGTGTTCCTGCGCAAATGCAGTTCGCGGCATACACGTCATTGCTCGTGTTGGCGTTGCCATCATCGCAGGGCGAACCTACGTTGCTCGTACCACCGGCCACGCCTTCACAGTCCAGCGGCAACCCGGCACAGTTGCAATCCGCGCCGTACGTATCGTTACCGGTCGTAGCGTCGTTGTCATCGCATGGAAAACCGGGCAATGCGAAGCCGCCGATCGCGCCTTCGCAGTCGATCGTCTGTCCTACGCAGGTGCAGAAGCTGTTCCAAGTGTCGTTACCGGTATCCGGGTCGTTGTCGTTGCACGGCGTTCCGGGTTGGGCGGAACCACCAGGTACACCGGCACAATCGTTCGCGGCCACACCCAGGCAAGCGCAGTTCGTGGTGAACACATCACCTGTGGTAAGCGGGTTGCCATCGTTGCACGGTGTGCCGGGCAGTTGTGCGCCACCCGCATTTCCGGCGCAATCCAAGGGCAGGCCCGCACACACACAGTTCGCGCTGTACGTGTCGTTCCCAGTGGTGTTATCGTTGTCATCGCACGGCGTTCCGGGCTGTGCGGAGCCACCGGGTACACCGGCGCAATCCGTGGTGATCGTTCCTACACATTGGCAGTTGGCGTTGTACGCATCCCCACCGCTCAATGGGTTACCATCATCGCATGGGGTCCCCGGACCGGTATTTCCACCGACCACTCCAAGACAGTCGATCAATTGACCAGCACAGGTGCAATTCGCCGTGTACACATCGTTGCCCGTGTTCGCATCATTGTCATTGCACGCGGAACCGATCGTTGCGCCTCCGCCGATCACCCCAAGGCAATCGTACGCTTGGCCTACACACTGGCAGCTGGCGTTGTACACATCACCACCCGTGGCGGGGTTGTTGTCGTCACATGGGATACCGGGGGCGTTACCACCACCGGGTATCCCGGCGCAATCGAGCGGCAGGCCTACGCACTGGCAATTGGCCGTCCATGTATCGTTGCCGGTGGTCGCATTGTTGTCGTTGCACGGCGTTCCGGGAAGCGCGGTGCCGTTGTTCACACCTGCACAATCCTGTGGGGTGTTGCCGTTGATCACAACCGCGTAATCCTCCGTTTCACCGAACTCATGGCTGAAGCAGGGATCGACCACCGCGATCACTCCGCCGCTTTCGCGCACGCCGCGAACCCGCATCAGCGTGGATCCAAGCGGTGCGTTGGCGGGTACGGTGAAGTTGATGTTGCGGACCTCGTTGGACGTGTTGTTGATGAACGATCCAAGGCGTTCGTTCTCCTCGAACACATTGTTCCTGTTGTAGTCGATCCACGCGGAATAGTGTACACCCGTTTGCGTGCCTGCAGTGATGGTGAGCACGCGTTGTGCGTTGCGCGAAAGCGGTGTGCTGAACTGCGC
>DLGQ01000037.1:6354-33116 GCA_002482775.1 Flavobacteriales bacterium UBA7690
TGTTGCCTACCTGGACTCCATCGATCCAGTCGCCTGCGGTGGCTGCGCTTTCGCTGGTGGGTATGCAGTATGAACCGAAGTTGCCGGGACCGAAATGTGCTTCGATGATGATGGTGGAGCGGATGCTCGGCTCGCAGGGAGAATAGAGGTAGAGCTCGATGTTGAAATCATTGATCTCATCACTCGTATTCGGGTCGGTAAGGAACAGGTTCGTGACCGCATAGCAGCCGTTCGCTGGCACAGCCTCGCACTCCTGACCCAGGATATCCGATGAGATGTTCTCGCCCAACACCACCACGGTTCCGCCTTCGGTGTTCGTTCCGCCGCGGACCTTGATGTTGTACGTCATTTCGAACTGACTATCGTTGCAGATATACAACGGGAAGGTGAGCGTGTTGCCGATCGGCGCTTCGTTGATCACCATGTACGTATTCCCCGGTGTGCCCACGGACAGGCGTGGCTGATCGACCTGGTAGCCGCCTTCGTAAGGGCAACTGGTCTGGGACTGCGCGCTGTCCAGCTCGAACACATAGGTACCGAACACGGCGTCGCGCTTCACTTTTACCGCGAGGTCGTCGGAACCATTGGCATCTTCCAAGTGGTACTGCACGGTGTTGGTAGCCACGTTGGATCCGTTCTCCCCTTCGCCGTACCCCTGCTGGAATTTAGCGGTAAGGCCACCACTCACACCACTGCCGCCGATGTTCACGCCGAAATCCAGGCTCAGGCCTTCTTCCAGGACCGCGTCGTATTGGATGGCATACGACTCTGTGGTGGTGTAGGTGCGCGTATGATCGATGCCGATACCACCTCCGTTGATGAGTTGCGTGGTCTCGAATTCGGCGTTGGCCTTGATGGAATCGTTCATCGCGAGGGTCTGATACCACACATCGAGCTGCGCTACAGCGCGTGTGTGCTCCGCAGTGCCCGCCGTCATGGTTCCGATCGTCGCGATCAGATCGGGGATCACATCACCGCGGATCTCCGATTCGCTGTAGGTGTAGCCCACCGCGTCGCCGATCTGCGCAGAAACGAATTCAGGGATGGTCGCCGCGGATGTAGCGCAAGTCGGTCGGGTGAACGTTCTGCCCATACCGTAGGCATAGCGGGCCGCACTGCCGATAAAGACATCATCCGGTGTTCCGCTCGCAGCCGTGGAATAGGTGGTACTGGTGGAAAGACATGTCTGGTATTCGTTGTTCGAGGTCTCGGTCTGGCTCGCTGATACGCTCACCCCGGCCTCCACAAAGAATTCATAGGACAGGCCGACGAAGGGGACCGTTCCGGCCAACCCCAGTCTTGCTTTGAAATAGCCATCCTGACTGTCGCCTGTGGTAATGGACGAAGTGTTGCCGGTGCATACATCGTTGGCGGCCGTTATGCTCGCATAGCTGCCATCGCCGGGTGGATCACGCAGGATGTAGATCGGTAATGCGGGCGCGGTATAGTAGCCCAGCAAGTCGGTATAGGCGGTTCCTACCACCATGGCATTGAAGCGGATATCACCGACCGGATACGGGGCACACGCTGAGCATACCCGGAGTGACAAGCGTAAGCCGATCTGATGTACCCCAGGCGCCTCATAGGACCATCCCGGGTTCAGGCTCACGTTCACCTTCGCGTACCCTGCTTGACCTCCGGCGATCGCCGGTGCGTACTCCGTGAATTCCACAGTGCAACTGGGACAGTATTCACCATCCACGAAAACCTGGACCACCGGGGGATGAGGAACCTCGAATGCGAAATTCGCTTGATTATGGTCCCAGCGGGCGGTGAAGCTGTCACTACCCGCAGGCAGGCTGTAATACGTTTCAGGTCCGCCGTATGAACTGCCCCAAGGCTCCGTGGGTGCTGCCCTGCGGAAATTGCGCGCACCACATTCCGGGCTGGGGTTCCCGAAAATGGTGAGGGTGGTCACCGTGTAATTGTTGTAGGAGTACTGCGTGTTCCAGCCACCGACCTGGTTCTGTGCTGTGGCGGTGTTCACAAGAGCACCCACACAAAGTGCGAGTGCAGTGGAGAAGCGTTTCAATGGTCTCATGGAAGGGAGAGGTTGGTCATCACGTGGCCAAAAGTCCCCCGGCGAAGTGGTGCGGCTATGCGTAGAACTACGTGAAATGCGATCAGCTGATCAGAAAATTAGATGATCAGATAATGGAATACCTGCTTCCGATGGACCTGCGATAGGCTCAGTATGGCAACTCACCCCACCACCTTCCCGATCGCCTCCACCAACTCTTCCCGGCGGAAGGGTTTCGGAATGAAACCATCCATACCCGCTTCCATGCACTTGTCCACTTCGGCCTTCATCACGTTGGCGGTCATGGCGAGGATGGGGATGCGCGATACGGCACCGGGCAATGCGCGAATGGCGCGGGTGGCGTCGTAGCCGTCCATCACGGGCATCTGCACGTCCATCAGCACCAGGTCGTAGGTGTTGGCTTGCACCATTTCCACGGCGATCAGCCCGTTGGCGGCAACGTCGATGTGTACGCCGGGGTAGGCATCGTTCAATTCATCTTGGGCTACTACGATGTTGAATTTGTTGTCTTCGGCGAGGAGGATGCGCAAAGCGGTTGAATGCGTTACGGGTTGACGTGTTACGGGTTCCGTGTTGTTCGGAGCCTGCGCTATTGTGCGCGTCTCTTGCACTGCAATTCCATACGGGATCACCACGGTGAATGCGCTGCCTTTGCCTACTTCGCTCTGCGCGGTGATCGTGCCGCCTTGCATGTACACCAAGCGTTTGCTGATGCTGAGGCCTAACCCGGTTCCGCCGTATTTGCGGGTGTGGTCGCTGTCGCCCTGCGCGAATTCATCGAAGACCAGCGCGAGGTGTTCGGGTGCAATGCCGATGCCGGTGTCGGTGACGGTGAAACGCAGCATCACGGCATCGGACAAGTGTTCCTGAATGCCCAAGGCGATACGCACCGATCCGCGCTCGGTGAACTTGATCGCGTTGCCCACGAGGTTCATCAGCACTTGGTGTAGGCGTGTGGGATCACCGATGACATGCGCGGGAACATCAGGTGAAACCTCCGTGTGGATGGTCAGTCCCTTCTCTTCGGTGCGGTGTCGCAGCACGTCCACGACGGTGCGCAATACGTGGCGCGGGTCCATGGGGACCTTCTCCAGTTCCAACTTGCCCGCTTCGATCTTGCTGAGGTCGAGGATGTCGTTCACGATCACCAGCAGGCTTTCGCTGCTCTGCGCGATGGCATCGAGATAGGGCTCTTGTGCGGGTAAATGATCATTGCGCTTCAGTGAGGTGCTCATGCCCATGATGGCGTTCATCGGCGTGCGGATCTCGTGGCTCATGTTCGCGAGGAACTGCTGCTTCACCTGTTCACTTCGTTCGGCGCGCTTTCGTTGGGCATCGGCTTCGTCCTTCTTGCGGCTCAGTTCCGCCGTGCGTTCGGCCACCGTGCGTTCCAGCAGTTCCTTCTGCCGGTTCAAACCACTGGTGCGTATGCGGATGAAGGCGAACACACCGCCCACAATGACGATCGCATAGAACGCATACGCCAACCACGTGCGCCACCATGGAGGAAGAACGATCAGCTTGAACGAAGTGCCCTGTGTATCCCAGATGCCATCGCGGTTGTCGCCGCGCACGCGAAAGGTGTAGGTGCCTGGATCGAGGTTGGTGTAGACAGCGCTTCGTTCCGTGCCGCTGCTGATCCAATCGGGATCGAAGCCTTCGAGTTTGTATTGGTAGTGGTGTGCTTCGGGTAAGGCGAACTCGAGCGTGGCGAACTCGAACGTGACCATGTTCGCGCTGGAAGGGATGCGCATCCCAGCGGCGAGGTATGCCGGCGAACGCAACGGCGCATCGGGATCATGAAAATCCACCGGCTTGTTGATCAGCTTGATGCGCGTGATTAGGATGGGTGCAGCCGTGCTATCTTCCATCAATGCTTCCGGATCGAAGTAGTTGAAGCCGTTCACCCCGCCGAAGAAGAGGGTGCCATCATCGGTCTTGCCATACGCGTTACGGTTGAATTCGTTGCTCTGCAAGCCATCGCCCACCGTGAAATTGCGGAAGCTCTTCGTCCGCCGATCGTAGCGCGCGATGCCCTTGTTGGTGCTCATCCACAGCCGGCCTTTCGTATCTGCGAGCACGCCGTATACCACATCGTTCGGCAGGCCCTCGCGCGTGGTGATGCGCTCCACGTCGCCTGTACGCGTGTCGAAACGGTTCAGACCACCACCATAGGTACCCAGCCACAACACGCCTGTCGGATCATCCGGGTCGGCACAGATGGAGAAGATGACGTTGACGGCCAGCGATCGTGGGTCGCTCGGATCGTGCACGTAATGACGCCATTCGCCCGTGGCGGGATCGAGGCGCATCAGCCCTTTCATCGTTCCGGCCCAGACGCGTCCATCAGCGCCTTCGTACAATGCCGCGGTGAAATGGTAGGGGTCGCGGACCGATGGTACGGGCCATGGAAAGGGCGTGAGCGCGTTGCTGCGTATGTCGCATTGCCATAAGGCCTGATCGCCTCCGAACCAGATCGCATCCTTGCGACCGAGCATGAGCGGGAACAACGGGCGCGATTCCGCCGCACCCGATGGCATCACGGGTCGGAGCACCATCATACGCCCATCACCAGCCCTGTCATAACGCAGTATGCCGTCCACACTGAGCCCCAGCCAGATGGTGCCCCTCCGGTCTTCCACGGCCATGGCACCGATGCCGTTGGACGCACGTTGACCGGGTGGTATCCGGTCTCCGGTGCGCTCCAGTTCCGTGTTCAATGCTCGACGGCCAGGGTCGAACTCCGCCAACGACCCCCACCGCCCCACCAACACCTTGCCGGGTGGGGTCGGGTTCAGGGCGATCACACTCCGGTCCTCCCACGTATGGAAGCGCGCGGTTCGTGGATCGTACTTCAGTAGGCCATGACCTGAACTGCCCAGCCACAACGTGCCACCTCGGTCCACGAAGCAGCTCCTAAGGTTCTGGAGCACACGATCGTGCGCGGGATCCGAGGCTACCACCGTGACCAGCCGCCGTTCGGCGAAGTCGAAGTGGTAAAGGCCGTCAGGGCTCGTCGCCCAAAGCGCTTTATGGCCGTCCAGTACGACACCATGCGCTCCCATCAACGTGATCGGTAGAGATGCTGCTTCCCGTTGCCGTGTACCCTGAGACCCCTGTTCGATGGATACGATGAAGTCATCGCCCACGCAGTGGATCAGCCCACGCGCTGTGTCCTCGATGAAGCGCAATGCGTCGAAATGGCGTTTGCGGTCATCGGGCCAAGGAGGGACCGTGTCGATCCGATCGGCCTCGCCATGCCGCGGTGTGATGATGAGCAGTTCGGCATTCCGGGCTCCACACAGCCGACCATCCTGGAGCAGTGTGAACGAAGCGCTTCCCTCGAACCAGGTCAGTACACGGGGAGGTAGCGGCTTGCCGAGTTCCACGGCATGCGCGAAGGTGACTTTCACGTACCGGCCTATGCCACAGACCCAGAGATCGCCATGGGCGTCAACCGTGGCTTGGCGTATCTCCCGCAGACCACCTTGGGCATCATCGATCGGCACATGGATGAACCGCTCGGTGGCGGGATCGAAGAGGTCCACGCCGCTGTTGGTGACCACCCACATGCGCTGGGCACGGTCCACGTGGATCCAGTTCACGGCGTTCTCGGTGATGGTCGTGGTATCCTCCGGATCGTGGCGGAATGTGGTGAACGTGTAACCGTCGTACCGGTCCAATCCATCCTTGGTGGCGAACCACATGAAACCGTACCTGTCCTGCGTGATGGAAGTGACCATGCCCTGTGAAAGGCCATCGTTGATGCCGAGTGCTTTGAACGACAACCTGAGGGTATCCAATTGCGCATGCGATCCGGATACCCGCATGAGGGCGAGCACGAACAATGCTATGCGCAGCAGCTCCTTCACGGGGTGTGTATCCCGTTGGTCATGGCGAAGACAACGAGCCCCGCTACATTGCGTGCACCGGTCTTCAGCAGGATGTTGTTGCGGTGCCCTTCCACCGTGCGCGGACTAAGGAAGAGCTGCTCGGCGATCTCCGGGGTGGTCTTCTCGGCACAGATCAATTTCAGCACTTCGATCTCGCGTTCGCTGAGCGGATCGATCACGTTGAAGTACGGCCGCACCTTGTCCTTCTTCACCAAGCCTTGCAGCATCACCTGGCTCACCATGTCGCTGAAGTAGTAGCCGCTTTCGGCCACGGAACGGATGGCGTTCTCAACCTCAGTGGCTTCGGCGGTTTTTAGCAAATAACCGTTCGCGCCAAGCTCCATCAGGTGTACGATGAACTTCTCCTCGCTGTGCATGCTCAATACCAACACCTTCACATCGGGGTGATCGGTGCGCATGCGTTTCATCGTTTCCACGCCGTCCATCACGGGCATCTCCAGATCGAGCAGCACGATGTCCACCGGGACAACAGCGATGGCTTTCAACAGGTCCTTTCCGTTGGCGCATTCGAGTGTCACTTCCATACCATTGATCTCGCGCAAGAGCATGGCCATGCCTTTGCGGAAGAGGTTCTGGTCGTCGGCGAGGGCGAGCTTGATCATATGGCGGTGCAAGTTGGAGTTCGGGTGAGGGCTGGGAATGCGTAGTTCCACCTGTTCGGCGGGATAGGATGATCACTTCAAGGAAAATCGATCCAATGCAGCACGCAGTTCGGTTTCCACTTCGGCGGACATTTTCACTGCGTCCTGCACGAGCAGCGCGATCGCCGTGGCTTCATCTTCCTTCGCGCGCTCTTCCAAAGTGGTCAGCAGGTCCATCACCCGTTGCGCGCCCATCTGGTGCATCATGGGCCGCAGGTTGTGGGCAGTGGCGGCTACTTGTGCGGCATCCTGATCGTTCGCAGCCTGTTGCAATTCGGCGAATAGGGCCGGAGCTTCGGCGAGGTAGAGGGCGATGTACTTCGCCATGCGGGAACGGTCGCCGTTGCAGAAGCGGTCGAGGAAGGAGAGGTCGATGTGGGGGTGCATACCAGGAAGCGAGATGCTCCGAAGATCGGAACTATGACCCGACACCCGCGTAGGTAACGTAGAACATCTCGAGTTCGCCCTTGCCCTTCGCCTCGACCTTCCCGCGCGAGGTGAACGCCAAGCCCGGCGCATCTTTCACTTCGGCATAGGTGCTTCCGCTGATGTTCACCTTGCCCACTTCCCCGCTGCTCTCCATTCGGCTGGCGGTGTTCACGGTGTCGCCCCAGATGTCGTACTGGAACTTCTTCACCCCTACGATGCCTGCCACCACCGGGCCGGTGTGGATACCGAGGCGCATCTCGAACGCGGGCTTGCCTTGTGCATCGCGTTCCGCCTTGCGCGCGATCATGAACGCCTGCATCTCCAACGCGGCGTGTACCACTTCCAACGGTGAAGACGTGAGCGGATCGGGCAACCCGCCCACGCACATGTACGCATCGCCGATGGTCTTGATCTTCTCGATACCGCGCGCACCGATGATGTCGTCGAACGCATGGAAACAGGTGTTCAGCTCCTGCAACAACTCCGCCGCTGTGACCTGTTCGCTCATCGCGGTGAAGCCCTTGAAATCCGTGAAGAGCACCGAAGCGAGATCGTAATGTTTGGCAGCGGCGGCACCGGTCTGCTTGAGTTCTTCCGCCACCTCGTACGGCAAGATGTTCAGCAGCAGTTCATCGGAACGCTCCTTCTCGGCGGTCAACTGGGCCGTGCGTTCCTTCACCTCCTGATCCAGATCATCGCGTTGGCGCTCCACCAATCGGTTGTGGTGCGCGGCGCGGATGGCCAGGTACACCGCCACGGACACCGGGACAGCCACGTACGAACAGTAATCGGCCGCCAACGACAACCACGACGACATGCCCAAGCCGGTGGCCGAGCTGATCAAATTCAAGAAGAGCGCGAACAAGCTGGATGCTACCGCTCCGCCACCTACCCAGCGTGTGAGTCCTTTCCCGCGCAGCAAGCGGATGCCCAACCGGATCACATCGATGGAGAACCACGCCACGATGAGGCCGAACAACGTGAGCATAAACAACCCCGGAATGATCACCCACGGCGAGTCGTTCAACAAGGCAAGACCATTCTCGCTTTCCGCAAGGCCCCTTGATTCGGCCACCAGGTATGCCGCACAGAACAGGGTGACCAGGATGGCGCCAATGGTGTACAGCCGACGACGGAGCTTGGTGAGTTCCACGCCCATGGAACCCAGTACCATGATGAGCAGGTACATGGGCCACGGCAACAGCAAGATGTCCAGCGCATGCAACACCGATAGGGTGCTCTTGGATAGGCCCAACAAGCCCATTTCGCTGGCCACTTCGCAGATCGTATCCAACGCCGAAACGAAGGACAACAACGCCAGCATCAACCAACTCGTCTCGCGCCGCTCCAGCGACCAGATCACCAGCGACAACAAGAGGATGATGAAGTTGATCCCCACGAACACGCCGAAGTGCATCACCCGCCGTTGAACACCGAACGTCACATCCGGCGGGTGCAGCGTCACGCTGAGCTCGATCTCCCGCAAGGTGCGTCCAGGAGTTCCTTCCATCCGGATCGCGATCAGCTCCGGCTCACCATCGCAGCGGAACGTGACCGGCACGTGCATCAAGGACAGGCTATCCGCTTTCGCAGCGCCCACCCCATCACGACGCGCATCGGCCTGCACCACGGAACGTCCGTTGAGGAAAACCTCGAATCCATCATCCGCCGCGACCGTCAACAGAAAGGGCTCTCCTTTCAACGCGCTATCGGGTAGCACCCACGTACGCATCCAGTGGACACGAGCACCGGGTACCACACTGTCCAACGAACTGCGCAGGACGGTCCACGCGCTATCCTCGAACAACGGCGAAGCGTACACGGCACTATCCCCGATCAAGTGGCGCGTCCCTTTGTCCAACAGGTCGATCCCCGCTACCTCGCCACCTTGGCCGGGAAGTTCGGTGGTACCCTCCTCCACATCGCGCAGGCTGAACGACAGCATACGCTCAGGCGTATCGTTGAAAGTGATGGACTGCGCCGCCACCGACCACGCGAACACCACGCAGGAAAGGAAAAGGAGAGCACGGCGCAGGTGGCGCATGGCGGAAATGTAGGAAGCCCGCCGCTTGCTAGGATCACCCTTCGCCCAGCTAACTTGCGGTCCACTTACGAAAATGGACATCAACAACCTGCTCCAGAACCTGCGCGAAGCACTGGAACTGACCCCGGACAACGACAAGTTGCGGGCCCACCTCGCACGTACGCTGCTCACCGCCGGCAAGAGCGAAGAAGCGAGCACCGAATTCAAACGCGTGCTGCAGACCTCCCCGAACGACAAACCGAGCAAGCTGGGACTGGCGCGGGCTTTCGCCGGTATGCAGCAGTGGAGCGCCGCCATCGTGATCCTCGAAGACCTCTACCACCAAGGGCCGCCGGAACATGAGGTACACCTGCTCTACAGCCGTGTGTTGTTGAACGAGGGCAGCTTCGGCAAGGCCATGGACATCTACGAGGAACTGCTGAAACGTTGGCCGGACAAGCCCGACGCCGAGCTGGACGAACACTTCCGCGTGACGGGTCAGGGCGCTGAGGACGATGACGGCTTCGACGATGAAGAGGACGGACCGCCGGGCGAACTGAGCGCGCGCGACCTGATCGTGAAAAGCGATACCACCTTCGCCGATGTCGGTGGCATGCAAGCCGTGAAGGACGAGATCGGCCTGAAGATCATCCAACCGCTGTTGCACCCCGACCTCTACAAAGCCTACGGCAAGAAGATCGGTGGGGGCATCCTGCTCTACGGCCCACCCGGCTGCGGCAAAACGCACATGGCGCGCGCCACCGCAGGCGAGATCAAGGCCACCTTCATCAGCATGGGCATCGCCGATGTGCTGGACATGTGGATCGGCAAGAGCGAGCGCAACATGAAACGCATCTTCGAGGTGGCCCGCAAGAACAAGCCGTGCGTGCTCTTCATCGACGAGATCGATGCGCTGGGCGCCAACCGCAGCCACATGAAACACAGCGCGGGCAGCCACGTGATCAACCAGTTCCTCACCGAGATGGACGGTATCGACGCCGACAACGAAGGGCTGCTCGTGATCGGCGCCACCAACATGCCATGGCACATCGACCCCGCGTTCCGCCGACCCGGCCGCTTCGACCGCACCATCTTCGTTCCACCGCCGGACGTGGAAGGGCGCACGAGCATCCTGGAGATCCTGCTGCGCGGCAAACCGGTGAAGGATGTGGCCACGCGCGACATCGCCAAGAAGACCGAACACTTCAGCGGCGCGGACCTGAAGGCCGTGATCGACATCGCCGTCGAAGAGAAGTTGAAGAGCGCCATGAAGACCGGCATACCCGAACCGCTCAGCACCAAAGACCTGCTGAAAGCCGCCGGCACGCACAAGGCAACCACGCGCGAATGGTTCACCACAGCGAAGAACTATGCGCTGTACGCGAACGAGAGCGGGTTGTATGACGAGATCCTGAAGTACACGAAGTGATGGAGGATAATCGTTTCGCCCACGCTGTACTGCTCTACAACCAACGCCGCTACGCCGATGCCGAACGGACGTTGCGCGACATCCTCGCGACCGATCCGCAGCAAGGGCATGCACTGCACCTGTTGGCCAACACCTTCCTGCAACAGGACCGCCATGCCGAAGCGCGCAGCACCGCGCAGCAGGTATTGGGCATGCATCCGCACAGCGCCGACGCGCACAACCTGCTCGCGCGCATCGAGCTCGCCGATGGTTCGTCCGCGAAGGCCGAAGAGCACGCCAAGCAAGCCGTGGAACTGGATCCGGGCGATAGTTCCAACCACGCCATCCTCGCCTTCGTTTTGTTGCGCCGCGGCGAACACAGCCGTGCGTTGGAGTCCGTGGACCGTGGGTTGGCGATCGATCCGGAGGACATCCAGTGCCTCAACATCCGCACCGAAGCGCTGGCACGGCTGGGTCGCAAAGAGGAAGCGGACCGCACGATAGACAAGAGCTTGGAGCTTGATCCCGAGAACCCGTACACGCACAGCAATACCGGCTGGGCCGTGCTGCGCCGTGGGGATCATGCCAAAGCGCTGGATCATTTCCGCGAGGCGCTGCGCCGCGATCCGATGAACGCCCACGCCAAAGCCGGCATGGTGGAAGCGTTGAAGGCGCGTTACTGGATCTACCGCATGTGGCTGCGTTACGCCTTCTGGGTGAGCAACCTGAAAGGCAACGTGCAAGTGATGTTGATGGTGGGCCTCTACCTGCTCAACCGCTTGCTCAACAACCTCATCGAGTCCAACCCGGCGCTCGGTCCGTTCCTCTACCCCATCCTGATCGCCTACCTGCTCTTCGCGCTCAGCACCTGGATCCTGGTGCCGGTGAGCAACTTGTTCCTGCGCTTCAACAAGTACGGCCGGTATGCCCTGGATCGCGAAGAGACCTTGAGCAGTACGCTCACCGGCGTGTCGTTGGGCATCAGCGTGCTCGCCTTCCTCGGCTGGCTGGTCGTGGGTGGTGCGGGGCTGCTCACCTTGTGCGGCGTGGGTTTCCTGCTGATGATCCCGCTGGGCAGCATGCTACGGCCTGGCAAGAAACACCGCTGGATCCTCGTGGCAGCCTGCATCGCCTTGGCCGCGCTCGGTGTGCTGGGTGTGCTCATCGCCGCATCCAACGGCATCGTGCTCAACGGCATCATCGGCTACTTCCTCACCGGCCTGCTGCTCTACCAGTTCGGGGCCAGTTTCCTCGCTTCGCGCGATTGATACAACAGCGTGCAAGGTCCCATGCACACGACCAACTATACCGACACCTTCATCGCCGTGGCTCCGGACTGCCCGGTGACGCAAGCCGAATTGCCTGCCGCCAAAGCCAAGCCCACCGTGGCCTCCATGCAGTTCGAGCTGTTGAACGACAAACCGTACACGTACACGTCTGACGATGTGCTCTTCACCGTTCACGCTTTGCGCAACGGTATTCCGAAGAGCGAATGGAAGGAAGCACGCGCGCAGTTCTTCAGCAAAGGCCAAGCCTGCCTTCGCGCCAGCCCGCTCACCAAACGCTACGGCTTCGGCGTACACAGCGATGCCAACGGACGCGTGGCATTAGTGCCACTGGGCTCCAAGGCGTACACCGCGTTCGCCAAGGACACGACGTTGAACCACGTGAAAGCGATGCGCTCGGCGCGCCCGTGAACGATGTGCTACGGAACGAAGGCGCGTACCGAGATGAGCCTGCGCATCGCCAAGAGCCGCGGCGATAGGGGCGCCGTGGAGAAACTGAACCGGCTGCTGCATCCGGAGATGGACCTGTACTTCGCCAACGGGTTCGCGCATCCGGACATGGTGATCTACACCGACGACGCGCCGCACGACCCGCAACTGATGTCGTGGGGACTGATCCCGGCCTGGGTGAAGGATGGCGCGCAGGCCGATGAGATCCGCAACCGCACGTTGATCGCGCGTGGCGAGACCATGTTCGAGAAACCCTCGTTCCGTACTTCAGCGGAAAGCAAACGGTGCATCGTGCATGTGGAGGGTTTCTACGAGCACCACCACTTCGGCAAGAAGACCTACCCGTACTACATCCACCTGAAGGACCGTGCGCAGTTCGCGCTGGCCGGGCTGTGGGACGAATGGACCGACAAGGCCACCGGGGAGAAGAAACGTTCGTTCAGCATCGTGACCACCGAACCGAACGACCTGATGCGCCGCATCCACAACAATCCGAAGATCGACGGGGCACGCATGCCGGTGATCCTTTCGGAACACGAGGAAGACCAATGGCTCTCGCAGCTGCATTCCAAAACCGACGTGGATGCCTTGATGAAGCTGGTGCGTCCCTACCCTTCCGATGCCATGACGGCCTACCCCGTGGGACCCCTCCTTGGCAAGAACGGCAACGGCAATTCGCCGCGCGCAAGTGAGGGGTTCGAGTATCCCGAACTGTTGTTGGCCGATCCGTTGGCCTAGGCAGCATCTTCCGGACGACCACTGTCTGGTCGTGTGTGGTCGATCCGAACGAACTGGCGGATCTTCGTCCGCATTAGCACGGTCCCGATCACAAAAACGATCTTCGACCCAACCCCAACGCGACCTCCAACGTGTTGCGTCATTGGACGCACCTACCACCACCGCATGACACGGAATACCCTTCGCTCCTGCTCGTTCTTCCTTCTGCTGACCGCGATCACCCTGGCCACACCAGGCCGGACACAATCGTGGAACGCACCCGTGCAAGTGCCCGATCATCGCGGTTCGGGCGGCAGCATCGGCACCTTCAACAGCATGGCCATCGTGGACGGTAAGCCCGCGATCGCCACGGTGGATGTGACGCACAACGGGGTGTGGTACATCCGTGCGAACGATGCCACCGGAACAGCATGGAACGCGCCGATGATGGTGCGCACACCCAGCATCGATGGCAACCACCTTTCCCTAGCCGTGATCGACGGGCTTCCGGCGATCGCCTACTACAACGGCGATCTGATGTTCGTGCGTGCTAACGATGTGAACGGCACCAGTTGGAGCGAGCCCGTGGTGGTGGATGCGAACGGCAACGCGGGCAAATTCGCTTCGCTTGAAACCGTGAACGGTAGACCCGCGATCGCCTACCGCGACGATACCAACAACCGGATACGCTACGTACGTGCGCTCGATGCACAAGGCAACACGTGGGGCGCACCGGTGTTCCCGGAACTGCTGCAAGGCGGCGGCCAGTACTGTTCGCTGAAAGTGGTGAACGGCCATCCCGCGATAGCGCATGGGCTGGCCTGCTGCGCACGCTACGTGCGTGCTGCCGATGCCAACGGCGATACGTGGAACGCGGGCATCGGCTTCTCCACCGGTGTGAACGCGGGCATGTTCACCTCGTTGGCTGTCGTGAACGGCGTGCCTTGTGTAGCGTTCCACGACAATGACAATGGCGATGTCGTGTTCCGCCGCGCGTTGGATGTGAACGGAGAGAGCTGGGCAGGCAGTGTCATCGCGCAGCACATCGCCAGCGTGGACGTGGGCGCGTATTGCCGGCTGATGGAAGTGGATGGTCACCCGGCCATCGCTTACCAGCATGACACGGACCAGGACCTGATGTATGTGCGTGCGACCAATGCGAACGGAACGGCATGGAGCGGACATACGGTACTGGATGCACCTGGCGTGGTGGGTCGCGAAATAGCGGCCATCGTGGTGGATGGTGCGCCCGCTGTGGCCTACCAGGATGTCACCAACGGCGATCTCAAATTCATCCGCGCGAGCAACAGCACCGGAAGCAGTCCTTGGAACACGCCGATCGTCTTCGACACCTACCCCGCGATCGGTGAATACACCAGCCAGGTGATCGTGGACGGCTTTCCCGCGTTGGCTTACTACGACGCGGACAACAAGGACCTGCGCTACATCCGCGCGCTGGATAGCAGCGGCACGCAATGGGGCAGCTCCATCACCGTGGACTCGCTGACCGACTGCGGTGCGTATTGCAGCATGGCCCTGGTGAACGGCCGGCCTGCCATCGCTTACTTCGACCAGACACACAACGTACGCTACGTGCGCGCTGCGGATGCGCTTGGTGCCAACTGGGGAACACCGGTGAACCTCGACAACCAGAGCGGACCACGCGGACAAGGCATCGCGCTCGCCGTGATCGCCGGAAGGCCTGCGGTGGCCTACCAGAACAACACCAACGCCAACATCCGCTACCTGCGTGCGAGCGATGTGGATGGCACTGCGTGGCCCCTCAACGGTGTTACCGTGGGCACCAGTGGAAGCCTCAACATCCAGGTCTCGATGGTGGAACTCACGGGCTTGCCCGCATTGAGCTACTTCCGGGGCGGCCAGAACGACCTCATCTTCACACGCGGTGGATCGGTGGACTACTCGGGACCCGGCATCATCGAATTGATCGTGGATGGCACCGGCACCGTGGGCCGCCATGTGGACCTTGCCGTGGTGAACGGCGTTGCAGCCGTGTGCTACCTGGACGAAACGAACAACGACCTGAAGTTCTGCCGCGCAACGAATGCGGCTGGTATCCCGTGGGCATCGCCGGTGGTGGTCTCAGCGAACGGCGGCAAGTTCAATTCCATGGCGGTGGTGAACGGCAGGCCCGCGATCGCCTTCCAGGATGGCACGAACAATACGCTGCGGTATGTGCGTGCTGCCGACGCGAACGGAGACGCATGGACCACGCCGTTAACGCTCAGCACCATGGCCAGCATACACGCTAGCATGGTGGTTAACGGAAGCCAGGTCGGCATCGCTTTCCACAGCACGCGCTACGCGCAACCGTACTTCGTTGGCGGCTCGGTATGCACGGCGGACAACGCTGTTTCACTGAACGGCAACACGCTCACCGCGAATACGGAAGGCGCGCAGTACCAATGGCTCGATTGCAACAACGGATCACTACCGATCCCGAACGAGACCGCCCGTTCCTTCACCGGCAACACCGGCAACTACGCCGTGGTGGTCACCGATGGCGCGTGTGTGGATACCAGCGCCTGCGTGCAGATCCTGATCACCGAGGTGCGCGATGAAATGGGCGCATCCGTACAGGTGTTCCCCAATCCAACGAACGGAACGATCACGATACGTGGGATGATCCCGACAGGCACGACGAAGCTGACGTTGTTCGATGCCACCGGCCGTTCCGTGCTGGAGCAGGACCGTGCTGGTGCGAACGCCATCGACCTGGACCTTTCGCACATCCGAAGTGGTGCTTACCTCCTCCGCATCAGGGATAGCGAAGGTGCAACAAGCGTTCACCGGATAGCGGTGGAGTGACCGAAACGGCCACGGAGCCTCACGCCGTCATCGTCAGCGCGAAGGTGCGCACATGCTGATCGATGCTCGTGGGGGCCAATTCACGCTTCATCAGCACCACGTCGCTCACACGTTGCTGCACCGTGTTGCCTTGGCCAGCCAGCAGCGCCCACGCGCTCACGAACTGGTCGGCTTTCAGACCCGAAGCGATCACCAAGCGCGGATGCTCCACCACCTCCACGCCCAGCTTCTTGATGCGGCGGTTCGTGCGCACGTGATCCACCACGCGTTGGCGCAGTGCGGCGATGGTGCCTTTCTCGCCCAGCTCGATCTGGATGCTCTTCTTGTCTTCCGAATGCGACACCACGCCGAGGCTCAACGCGAACGGCGGGAACCCTTCCACACCGCGTTCGATGGCATCGGCCAAGGTGCCTTCGTATTCCGGCGGTAGCTCGCTGTTGAACAGCACGATGCCCGGCATCTGGTACGCTTCGTTGTAGGTGCCGATGCGTTCGCGCAACGCCTGCCGCCACTCCATCACACGGGCCGCCAGGTGGCTCGCCGGATCGATCACCAACCGGTACTGGCAGGTGTACACCAACGTGTCGAACAACGACAGGGCATCCGTGGCGACCTTACGCGGCATGGCACAAAGGAACCGCAGCCATCCACCGCGGTCAACACCGCTGCCATCACTTCATCAACACCGGCATGATCACGGCGAGGTCTGACCGGTCGCAGGAACCCTTCACTCCAACTCGAACGCCTTGCTGTGCACCCGTTCTCCATCGCCACCGAGCAGGACGATGCGGTAACGGCCCGGCAGCAGTTCCTTCTTCCCTTCCGGCTGACGCACACTTGCCCACCACCGCAACGGCGGCACACACAGCGCACGATCCTCCCAATCCGCCCACGGCATACCGCAGTCCATCTGCGCGAACGGCATCGGGAGGCGCTCCACCCATCCGCTGTCCGTGTGCATCTCCAGCGCGAAGAACGGGTTGTTGCTCGCGCAGCCGCCATCCAACATCACGCGGCCTGTGACCCGCAGGCAGACCGTATCACCGCTCACACGTTCCAATTCCACTTTCTTCAACCCCACCGGTCGTTCTTGCTTCGGTAGAACGGGCGGTACAACAGGTTCCCGCTTCGGCACCGCCTTTTCCACTTCCTTTCTCCTGCGTTCTTCTGCCGCCACCGATCGCCGGTAGTCGGCCAATTCGATCTCCTTCATCCGTGCAGCGATCCGCTCGGCGGCTTTCGTGGACCACGGCTCGAAGGCGAGATCCTCCAAGACGAAATGCCCCGCGCGGAAGCGAAGTACTTCGGGCGTATCGCCGCTGGAGCGTTGCATGGCGCGCAGCTGGATCTTCGTGGAGGTTTCCGGCAGGTCCACACGCATGGTGTCCGGGCCGCTGGTGATGAGCAGGTACGACTCGGCCAGAGCCTCGCTGGGGCGGAACACCTCCCACCGCTCCGTGGTATCGCGCAGCAACGGCCCACGTTGGATCGGGAACGAACTCACCGGACCCAGCCAACTGCCATCGGCGTTGATGTACTGCTGGCGTTCGCGGTAGTACTGCACCACTTCCACCTTTCGCTTCACCGGGCGAAGCGCTTCGCGGTCCTCGGCGAGAACGAGCATGATCGACGGCAGACCGGGTTGCGCGTGGAGGAGCACGGCCCAGAACGCGGAAAGCAGGAGGAACACGGGGCGCATCGCGGAGCGGTACACCGAACATAGGTAGAAGTTCACGCGAGATATCGCACCTTCATGACGGTCCTTCCCCGCCAACGCAGACCTTTGCACCCCCATGCCCGCGACCCTCTCCGCTCCCCTGCGCCTGGACCAACTGCCCGAGCAGCAGTGGGCCTTGGTCACGGACATCACCGTGCCGCCGCATGGGCCGGACCGCGAGCTGGTGCTGCGCTTGGTGGAGCTGGGCTTCGTGCCCGGCGAACGGCTGCGCATCGTGGCCGAAGGCATCGCCGGTCGCGACCCGCTGGCCGTACGCGTGGGCCATACCACCTTCGCCCTGCGCAAACACGAAGCGTCCTTCATCCTGGTGGAACCGTTGCCCTGAGATGCCGCTGACCTCCCTCGCTTTTCCCGCCCACATCGCGCTCTTGGGCAATCCCAACTGCGGCAAGACGGCCCTCTTCAACCTGCTCACCGGCAGCCGCCAGAAGGTGGCCAACTACGCCGGCGTCACCGTGGAACGCAAAGAGGGCACCCTGCGCACCGCGGGCGGACGGCGGGTGAAGGTGCTGGACCTCCCCGGCGCGTACAGCCTCAACGCGCTCTCCAACGACGAAGCCGTTACACGCGACGTCATCACCGGACACAGCGCCGAAGCCGTGCTCGACCTGCTCGTGTGCGTGACCGATGCCACCAACCTGCGCTTGCATTTGCGCATGGTGCTGGAGGCGCGCCAACTGGGGCTTCCCATGGTGGTGGCGCTCAACAAGATGGACCGCGCGAAGAAGCTCGGCATCCGCATCGATGTGGAACGCCTCGCGCAGGAACTCGGTGTGCCCGTGATCGCCACGGTGAGCATCCAGGCCAACGGTGCACAGGAATTGCTGGCTGCGTTGGACAAGCCGCTCGCACGCCGCACCGCGTCCACCTGGAAAGCACCGGACCTCGACGATGTGCGCACCACGCAGCACACGGTGCAACGCATCTTCCGCGCTGCCATCCAGGAACCCACGGTGGACGCCGACCCCAGCGAACGCATCGACCGCGTGATCATGCATCCGTTCTGGGGCCTGCTGATCCTCGGCGTGGTGCTCTTCGTCACCTTCATCTCCGTGTTCTCGGTGGGTGCCTGGCTCTCGGGCTACATCGAACTAGCTACCGCGTGGGTGGCTGCGCTGGTGGAGACCAGCATGGCCGATGGGCTGCTGCGCGGGTTGGTGGTGGAAGGCATCATCGGTGGTGTGGGCGGCGTGTTCGTCTTCCTGCCGCAGATCCTGATCCTCTTCCTCTTCATCCTCGCGCTGGAAGCTTCCGGCTACCTGCCTCGCGCCGCCTTCCTGCTGGATAAACCGATGAGCCGCGCCGGACTGTCGGGCCGCTCCTTCATCCCGCTGCTCTCCAGTTTCGCGTGCGCCATACCGGGCATCATGGCCACACGCTCCATCAGCAACTGGCGCGACCGGCTCACCACCATCATGATCGCGCCGCTGATGGCCTGCTCCGCGCGGATCCCCGTGTACACCTTGCTGATCGCCGCGCTGTTCCCCGGTGAACCGCTGGAAGCCACCCTGCTCATGATCGGCCTCTACGTGCTCGGCATCGTATGCGCCATGGCCGTGGCGTGGGTGATGAAACGCAGCAGCGGCAGCCGCCAGCATTCGGTGCTGCTGATGGAACTGCCCAGCTACCAGTGGCCCGACCTGCGCAGCCTCGCCATCGGCCTCTACGAACGCGCGATGATCTTCCTGAAACGCGTGGGCACCATAATCCTCGCGCTCACCATCATCATGTGGGCGCTGTACACCATCCCCTCGCCGCGCGCACATGCGGAAGGCACGCCCATCCAGAACAGCCTCGCCGGCGAGATCGGCCGTGCGCTCAACGTGGTGTTCGCGCCCATCGGTTTCAACGAGCACATCTCCATCGCACTGGTGCCCGGCATGGCCGCGCGCGAAGTGGTGGTGAGCTCCCTCGGACTGGTGTACGCCATGGAAGGCAACGAGGCCGAGGTGGGCACACAACTGGAGGCGCACATCGCGCGTGAATGGTCACTCGCCACCAAGCTCTCGCTGCTGCTGTGGATCGTGTTCGCGCCGCAATGCCTCAGCACCTTCGTTACCGTGAAGCGCGAGACCAACTCGTGGAAGTACATGTGGCTCATGGGCGGCTACCTCTTCGCACTGGCGTACCTTGCCAGCCTGTTCACCTACCAGCTCACGACCTACCTCACCGCACACTGATGCAAACGCTGATCACCATCCTGATCGTGCTGGCCGCCGTGGCCTACGTGGCGTGGGAATGGATGCCCGTGAAGTGGCGCCATGTGGTGCTGATGAAGCGCGCGCCGGTGGTGCAAGCTGTGGGCCCTGCATGTGCGGCTTGCGGGACGTGCGGCGGGTGTGGGAAGGGGACTTGAGGGGTTGAATGCAGTTCACGCAGAGGCGCAGTGAACGCAGAGGTTCTGCCTCCGCGACTCTGAACACGATCACCCATCGCTACCGCGTGCATCAGATCCAACTCTAGTAAGCCCGACCGGATACTATGTTCGCACCACCAGCGTTCGGACCACCATGTCGCACACCCGCCTCCTCTTCTGGGCCTCGCGCATCACCGGCACGCTGTGGTTGCTCTTCCTCGTGTTCATGGTGGTGGGCCACCTCACGGGTGATGCCAACGGCACCAACGGCATGGTCTTCAATGATGCCGGCGAAGTGCTCGCCTTCCTCTTCTTCCCCATCGGCACCATCGTCGGACTTTCGCTAGCGTACAAGGAAGCGCTGCTCGGCGGGTCGCTCGCGTTGCTCAGCTTGGTCGCGCTCGTCATCCTGCGGCCCGACCTGCTGCAAGCCACGTTCTTCGCGATGGCGGTACCCGGCGTGCTGTACTGCCTCTACGCGTGGGCCTCGGCAACGGAACGCGCGAAGGGGATGTGAGGGCGATGGTGTACGCGATGGACAAGGTTCCCACACGCATGCCAATTCTCCCCACCCCCAACAAGCAGAAGGCCGCCCACGCAGGCGGCCTTCCTTCGAACCAAACTACAACCTGATCAACCTAATCCTCGCAACCCATGGTGCCGAAGCCGGGCACCGTGCTTGCACTGGCATCGCCTTCTTCATCTTCATCGAAGAAGCCGACACCTTCAATGGCGTAATAGTTCCCGTTGAAGCCGATGGAGCCGCCGTTCACGTGCAGCTCACCGTCTTTGCTGATGTAGACACCGCCCTCGTTCTGGAAGCTCACCACGAACGAGAAGCCGAAGTCCTGCAGGTCCTCTTCGGGTTGGTCCAGGTCTTCGATCCAGTTCAACACTTCGTAGCTGTTGTTGCCCAGTTGCTCGGCGTAGACCAGGTAGTAGGCGAAGCCGTGGAAGTAGTCGAAGAGGTCGTCCTCGCCCGATGAGAAGTCACCGTTGATGAGGGCATCGAAGTCACCCGCGATGCCGATGACACCGGCCACATCGTTGATGCCCGTGCTGAACAGGTCCATGCCCAGGCCTTCTTCATCGAAGCTGAAGCACACCGCCAGCTCGATGTCCAGGGAGGCGTTGCCCGCCACCACGGTACCACCGCCGCCACCGAGGCCTGCCGATGGTTCCGTCAGGATCATCAGCCCTTCGCTCTCGCTCCAGGTCCACTGGCCACCGTTGCTGCTCGCGAAGTTGATGCCGCCGCTGGGTGGATCAACGAAGTTGAAGCTGCGGCTGCCGTCGGCCAGGTGCTTGAACACGATCACCTTGTTCATCGTGCGGTTGTAGATGCCGATGCCGGGCATCTCATCCAGCTTCTCGCGGATGCGCTGCTCCACCGCGGGATCCAACGTGCGATCCGCTTGCGGCGTGATGCTGGCTCCCTCTTTGGAGCAACCCGCCAGCAGGCCCGCGCCCAGCAGGAGCACCGCTCCCAGCGTGGGCAGCGCTGCCCGCTTGTATGTTCGTTCGCCGTTCATGTGCGTTGCTTGCTAAAGGTGCTACAGACTAGAACACCCAGCCCAAGCGGATCTGTGCGTTCACGTTGGGGCCTACGTTGAACTCGGACTTGTTGTCCACGTTCGACTCGGTATCGTCGCTTTCCAACGCGTCGCCATTCTGGTTCAGCGACTGGGTGGTCACCTTCTTGGTCATGTCCTTGCTCATCGCCACACCGAAACCGAGCTCCGTACCCAGGTACAGTTTGTTGGCCACGTAGTAGTCGAAACCGGCAACGGCGTTCAGGCCCACGTTGAGGCTTCCGCCCTTCTCCACATCCTCACCCACCAAGGTGGAGGTGAACTGCGTCTCGCTCTTCTCCGAAGTGGCCTCGTAGCCGAGGTTCAGCACACCACCGATGTACGGCGAGAGGCGCTCTGTACCCGCGAAGTGCTTCTCGATGCCGGGCTGGATGTTGATGGAGAAGGTGCTCTCGCTGTCCTTCAGCTCTTTCGCCGTTGCTCCGTTCTCGGTGTCCTCATCCTGCGTGATGGTGGTGGTGGAGCCGAAGCCCAGGAACACGCCCAGACGGAACGCACTGGTCTCCGTTCCGAACGAACGGTATTTGATGCCGGCGATGCTCACCGGGCTGCCGCCCAACGGTGCGAAGTTCACCTCCAAGGTGGCCTCACCGGCAGCGGGTTTGTACTGTGCACTGGCAGCGCCAGCGATGCCGACCACAACGGCCGTAAGCAAGAGAGTGCGTTTCATGTGTTTCAAGATTGGTGCTGCAAACGTCGATCGTTCACCCTTCCCTCTCCAAGCGTTGGATATCGTTTTTCCCCACACCCGGTTGCACATAAAAGAAAGGGAATTACGGTGGATACCGTATTGCGTGAAAGGCATGGCTGACAAGTGTTCCCCTGCATTTGACCGCGTGCCGCCTGAAAGGGTTTTACAGCGTTGAACGAGCGCTTCCACCAAGTGCCCCATGACCTGTGTCCCGCCCATTTCCATTCCTGATAACCCCTGATACCAACGAATAACACCACCCAAAAAACAATAGTCGTGCTTTACCCCCTAACCCTCTCCCATGATCAGGAACATTACGCCACTTTTCTTCTTCGCCGCTGCTCTGGCTTCTGCACAGCCCACCATCCCCAACGGCAACAACCTGCCGCAGCCCGGTTTCACCGCTGCGCGCAGCGAAGGCAACACCAATTTGGAAGAAGGACCTGCCGGTGCCGATATCACATGGGACTTCAGCACCATGAACCTGAACAACAACGCGCAGCCCTACATCGTGCTGGAACCCAGCACCAGTGAATTCGCCACCACATGGCCCAGCGCTAATTACGTGGCCACCTATTCCGATGCCGGCAGCGACCGGACCTTTTACTACAACGTCCTGAGCGATCGAATGGAGGTGATAGCCGACGGCATCTCCAACCTCGGCGACAATTACATCTACACTACCAACCCACGCACCACCCTGAAGTTCCCCTTCGCCTACCAGGAGACCGTGGTGGATGCGTTCACCGACCCCTTCAGCACCAGCAACACCACGCTCACCTACGATGGCTACGGCACACTGATCACACCTACCAACACCTTCGAGGACGTGGTCCGCATCCAGGTGTTGGCACCCAATGGCAACCCCTCGTACCAGTGGTGGACCTTGGACCCACTGCTACCCGTGTTCACCTACTCCTTCGGCTATTGCACGCAGTGGGCCCCCACCGGCACCGGCATCAACGATGGGGCCGCTGCACCTACCGTGAACGTGTTGCCGAACCCCTTCAACGAACAGACCACCATCCGCATAGACGCCACCACCGTGGCCAACAACGCACACCTCACCCTTACCGATGCGCTCGGCCATGTGGTGTACACCACCAACCTCACCAGCACCACCACGCACGTGCCGCGCGGCACACTGGCCAGCGGGCTCTACCTCTACCACGTACGCTCCACCGGTGCGCCCATGGCAACAGGCCGTATCGTGTTGAACTAAGCGCACGACAGACGAACGCCCCACTGTCCGCAGAGGATGGTGGGGCGTTCCTATTGGGGGGCTACTTCGTGAAGAAGCTGGCCAGTTTCTCCATATTGAATTCTTGGACCAGGTATACGTAGGACCAGGCCACCTCCTGTTCAATTAGTGGTTGGCGTGTTCCGCCGCGCGTGGGGTTCATGCGATCACACGTGGACGGGTCGTTCCTAGATTCGCTCCATCATTTCAACGCTTACACCTCTCCGTTGCGCTGCCGCAAGTCCAACACGACCTGCACCTACGGACCATGAAGTCCTCCGGCTTATCACCGATACGATGGAACAGCTTTTCCGATCCCCAGCCCTGCAAGTGGCCAGCACCCTGCTTGTGGCACTGGCTTCCACCACCACGCATGCCCAAGTGATCATCGATCAGGGCCTGACACCGGACAGCTTGGTGCGCAACGTGCTGCTTGGTGCTGCTGTGGAAGTACATGATGTACGGTTCAACGGTGCGGATGGTACGCTCTTGGTGCCCGTGGGGATCGGCCCCAGTGAGGTCGGGCGTTTCGATGGAAGCAACACCAGCATCGGGATCCCCGGTGGTGTGGTGCTGAGCACCAACGTGGCCATGCATCACATTCCCGGCCCCAACGACAGGCTGGACCGCACGGGAGGTGGCTTTCCGCTCAGTTCCGCCATGCCGGACATGGACCTGAGCCGGTTGACGGGGAATGCGCAAGCCTTGGCCTCGGGAGGCAACAACATCTACAACAAGGCGGTGCTGGAGTTCGACCTGGTGCCCCAGAACGATATGCTGGCGGTGCGCTACGTGTTCAGTTCGGAGGAATACGAACGTTGGGTGTGCAGTGAGTACAACGATGTGTTCGGCTTCTTCCTCAGCGGACCGGGCATCACGGGTCCGTTCCAGGATAGTGCCATCAACCTGGCCTATGTGCCCGGCTCGTTATCGCCGGTCTCGATCAACACGGTGAACAATGGACAGTTGACCGCCGACAACGCGAACGGGCCATCCTGGGCCGATCCGTTCGCGCCGTGTTTCGCGTTGGATAGCAACTGGCAGGCGAACGCGCAGTACTACCGCTACAACGGTGGCCAGTGGCCCGCTCCGCTACCCGTGGAGGGTGACCAGCAGGAAGCGCCGTACAACGTGGACCCGTACTACATCCAGCACAATGGCCTTACGGTGGTGCTCACCGCCAGCGCGGCCGTGCTGATCGGCGAGACCTACCACATCAAGATGGGCGTGGCCAACGTGGAGGACAATTCCTATCCATCCGCCGTGTTCATCCAACAGCAGTCCTTGGCCTGCCAGGACCGGTTCACCCTTACGGTGGATGCGGGTGCCAATGTGGATCTATCGGGAACGGACCCCGTGCTCTACGAGAGCCTGGTGGACAGCGTGTACCTGCGTTTCAACCGCTGGGGCGCGTCCTATCTGGATGAGCACCTGCACATCGCCGTGGAAGGTGATGCGCTAGCGGGCCTGGACTATGCGCCGGCATTGCCCGATAGCCTGCACTTCAACGCGCTGGACTCCGCTGTGGTGGTGCCCATCGCCATACCGGTGCGCACCGATGTGCCCCGGCAGTTGGTGATCCACCTGATCACCAGCAATGGCGACAAGGTGCTCTCCCATACGTTGAACATCAACGGCCAACTGACGGTGGGCACCGCAGACCACGGAACGAAGGAGTCGCTTTCCATCTTTCCGAACCCCGCAGGCAGCACGGTGTATGTAGCGTTTCCACCCGGTCCGCAGGGTGCAGTGGAACTGCAGGTGGTGGATATGGCGGGGCGTGTGGTGCTGCGCCAAATGACTTCTAGCACGGTGCGTTCCAAACTGGATCTTGGGCATCTCCCCGATGGCCTTTACACACTGAAGGCGAGTCTACAAGGAAAGGTGATCAGCGCACGCCTACAAGTGCGGCACTGAGCGGGGGAACGGGTGTGGGGCGCAACATGATGCTCGCTGGGTTCGGTGTGCGTGTCTCCACCATCCGTGCGGGGATGTGCACGATCACCACCAACACCCCGCGAGGCAACACCTCCTGACCCTGCTGATGGCTCGCTGAAGTCGCATCGCATCCCCCCCAACAAAGAACCCCGGCTCATCACCGGGGTTCATGTTACCTATGAAATATCGTTCTCAGATCACGGATGCGCGTACACCATCGCCCCGTTGAACACAGGTGCCTTGCCGCGCACCATACGCACGGCTTCCACGCTGGTGGTGTAGGCGCGTTCCTTCATGTGCTGTAGCGCCACGGTATTGCTGGCGGGGATGATCAGGTGCTCCTGTGTGGGGAACACCCAGCGTTGCAGCTCCAGGCCCACGTCGGGGGCGTCGGCCACGATCAGCGCGTCGCGCAGCAGGGGGATCGCGAAGCCGCGCACACGGTCGCCGTCCACGTAGGCGCTGGCGATGTAGCTGTGCTCCACCAACCAGGTGCGGCGTTCCTCCCCGAAGGCGCGGCGGTCCAGGTGCGCCATGGCCATGTAGTGGATGGGCTCGGCCAGCACCACCTCGTCGCGCGTGGCTTGGTAGAACTTGCCGCCCGTGCAGCGCAGCAGTTCTTCGTGTTTGGCGAATCCGTGCTTCTCCAGGAAGCGCACCGCATCCGGCGGCACGTTGGCCACCACGGGGTAGCCCAGCGCATCGGCTTTCGTCAGCAGGGCAAGGAGCATGGCGGTGCCCAGTCCGCGGCAGATCTCATCGGGGCGCACGTACAGCAGGTCCAGCAGGGCGGTCTCGCCGTGCAGCACCAGCCCGGCCACACCCATCACCTCGTCGAAGTCCACCACGTGTACGGCGAAGGTGTAGCTGGTGTGCGCATGCCACATGGCACGGCCCCATTCCAGATCGGGCAGCCAGTAGGCTTGGTGCGGCACGGCGGGGGTGAGCGGGAGAACGGTCATGTGTGATATGGACGCTGGAAGGTAAGAAGGTCACGCAAGGAAGCCGAAATGAAGCTCATGTTCCAAGAGCACCGCCCATGGCCGCATTGATCGCCGCGGAGAAGGCATCGCGACGCGCTTCCAACGCAGCAATGGTGATCGGCAACGTGGGGAAGTGGGCGTTGCCCTTCAGCCGGTCGATCACGTTGGCGTAAAAGGGTACAACAACTTTACCGCCAGGTCGTAAATGGGTACTTTGATGTTCTGTCCCATCATCTTAGTTGGTGCTGATACGCTCTCCGTGGACCCCGGGGGTTAATATTCTGGCACGACACACCCTTCTACCACGCCCACCAAGCGCAGGTTCCAGCGCTTTTCAGCGGTGGTTCCAACCGGCACTACCCAGTTGCACACAGCGCTACCCGGTAAAGGCAAAGCACCACTCAATGCTCAACTCTACAACCACTTTTTTCGAGCTGTTGGATCCAATACCTCCGCCACCCGAGTTCCGATCGTCCGTCATCGTAG
>DLGQ01000093.1 GCA_002482775.1 Flavobacteriales bacterium UBA7690
CAGTGGGGATGGCCAGAATCGCGCCCCAGCCTGCCAATCGCTTGACCACCTCGTTCTGGTTGTTGGCCACCAGAGCCAGGTTCACCTGCATCGCCGTGGTCAGCATGTCGCGCATGCCGTCGATCAGCCCCGCCAGGCGTGAGATGTGATCCTGAATGTCACGGAAATAGGCGCGCAGCTCTTTCGAAATCAGGTCTTCGTGCAGACGCATCAATTCGGCGCTGATCTCCGCCACTGGCAAGGCCGCATTGCGCAACTGCAACAGATGGCGCTTCAGGGCGTATAGCCGCTTGATCACCAACCCGTCGAACTGGTCCTTGAAGATGTCCGCTTCGATGGCCTCGAAATCCTGCTCGAACTTCGCCACAATCGGCTGGTAGTTGTCGGCCACGAAGTCCAGCAAGGCGTACAGCGCGAAGCCGGGCCCCTTGCGAAGGCCTTTGGTGCCGACTTCGCAACGCTGCAGAACCTGCCCATAGCTCGACGAAGCACCGTGCCGCACGGAGACCAGGAAGTTCGGGCCGACGAACAGGTGCGTCTCGCCATAGACCGCCTGGCCGGCCTCCAGCTGTGCCGTCTTCAGCACGATGAAGAGCTCGATCACCAGGTCCTGCACCAACGGCCCCTTCCGCCAGAAGAGGTGCTTCAGGTACATGCCCGGGAAAAGGAACTGCGATGCGGAAAGCATCAACCGCACCACCTTCTCCAACCCTGCATCCTCCTGGTACGTGTTGTTCCACACGGCCACCACGTTCTCCCAGCGCCGTTGTATGGTGCTGTGGCGCTCGTTGCCGTTCGCCTTGCCAGAGCCGATAAGGAGTTTACGGATGGTGCGGCGCATGAAGTTCCGTGTGGATGGCCCAAGGTATGACCTCTCCGCGCAGCACTTCCTGCGCGGAATCACCCTGCCGGAGGCTTGCGCAACAGGGCATTCCTACGCGCTCACCTCGTCGGGTAACGCTTATCGGTGGAAATGCTCGCCGATGTAGGCCACAAGCTTCTCATCGCTCATCTTGTTCGAGGTACTTTCACTGGTGACGGCATGCTTGTATTGCGGCGTCTCGGCCAGGAAGTGGATGAACTGTTCTTGGACCTGGCCGGTGCCGGTCACATGGATCTCGTCCACGTTCGGCATAATGGCGGCGATCTCCTTGAAATACTTGCGCATCAGGGCGATCTCCTGGTTGTTCGCCGCGTTCTCGTTGGAGTTCCCTCCTGCACCGGCATTGTTCACATGTCCCAGGATCACGAAGGTGTTCCCATCAGCACCCGCACTGCCCGCGATGGTGGCGTGTTGTTGATCCATCCACACCCCGAACTGTTTCTTCTTCTGCGTTGTCATTCCCGAAAGCTAGGTCCGCACACGCCGGAGCCGACGATCTCCTGTACGCAAGAATGATCCCGCAGGCACTACGAGCATTGCATCAAGCTCCCATCTTGACCGCGAACCTTGAGGCACGCCTCAGGGTTCATCTCCGCAGCAACAATTCACCGCGCCCGCATGCGCAACGGCAACCCAGCCTCGGCGGCCAACGTGATCGCCAGCGCATCACCACCGGGTGTGAACGGCCAACAGAACAAGGCGCCTATGGGATGGTCGCGGCGCATGTGTTCGATCGCACCCAGCGTCAGGCGTTTGGCGATGCCCGAACGCCGATGCTCTTCCAACACCATGGCGCTGCACAAGTAAACGGCTTGGTACGCCACGCCAACGGGCGTGCGCTCGTACAGTTCCTGCTCGGTGAGCGTACCCGCGAGGAAATCCTCCATCAAAGCCGCCGTGGTGGGGATCAGCAGCACCCACGCTACCGGACCGTTCGCATCGGCATGTTCGCTCACCGCAGCCGGATGCAGTTGCTGCAAACGCAACAGCACTTCAGCATCCACTTGCAGTTGCGTGGGGTCGTCGTGTACGGCGAAGACCTCATCGGCGAGTTGCATCAGGCGGGTGAAGTTGTCCATCGTACAAAGTTGAGCATCGGCAGCGCGAACCATCCCACGTTGGGGTATTCCTTCAACAGAACGGCGTGGCAGAACGGTGCTCGCATGCGGCAAGCCCTCACGGGACGGCACGGCATACTACTTGGGGGATCCATGGGAAACGAACATGGCCATGAGCGAGGGAGCTATGCGACAAGGTGAGCAGCATCTGCCTCTGGCACGCGTGCTGGTGGTGGATGACCGGACCGATGTGGCGAGGAGCTTGACCATGGTGCTGGAACGGATGCGCTATCGGGTGGAGTTGGCCCACAACGCCAAGGATGCTCTGGAGAAAGGAGTGGAACTACGACCGGATATCATCTTCCTGGACATCGGCTTACCGGACATTTCCGGCTACGATGTGTGCAAGGAGATGCGCCAAAGCGAATGGGGCATCACCTCGTTCATAGTCGCCGTTACGGGTCGCGACTCTCCTGCCGATGTGATCCGCTCTGCCCAGACCGGGTTCGACCGCCATGTTGCCAAGCCCATGGACTTCGCTACGCTGAAGGAGATCCTGCATGTGGTGAAGACGCGGGCGGCATGAGGTGATCAACGAGCCATGAGCGCGTTGTGCATTCCGCAGTTCCAGCATGCCCTCAGGCTCGCATTGCCATCATCGACCTGATCGCGAAGCTGATCACCTTCACTCCACCACCACGTGTTGCACATGCAGCACCGTACCATCCTTCGCGGTGATGCGCGCCAAGTAGAGGCCGCTGGGCACCGTGCTGATGTCCATGTTGCGTACGGTGCGTTCCAAGGCCAGGCGGCCGTCGGTGGCGAAAAGACGCAGCGTGGCGTTGACGGGTGCATCGGCCAGGAACAACCGATCGGTGGCGGGGTTGGGGTAGAGGTGCGATCGGTATGCCGTGGATGTTTCGCCGATGGCCACGGGGCTTAGCAAGGTGTACGGTTCAGCACCAACGGCCGCGTCGTAGTTGGCGGCGAAGAAGATGAAATCGCCACAGCTGGTGATCACCGTGGTGGGGTACAACGGACCGTTGACCGTGCTGCCGGGATCCACGATCTGTTGGCTGCCCGCTTGGGTGCCGTCCGTGCGGAAGAGTTGCTGATCGCTACCATTGACGTAAGCCGAGAAGTAGATGTAGCCGCCATGCGCCACGAGGTGGTCCTGCGTGCCGAACTGTTCTTGGGGAAGCTCCAGCATAACGGTGCCAGCCTCGGTGCCATCGCTGTGCCAGATGTTGGAGACGGACCCTGTGAAGGCGGTGAACCAGATCTCGCCGTTGTAGGCCACCAGGTTCTGTGGAAGCGAGCCGTTGCCGCCGGGCACGATATCCTTCACCATGTAGGTGCCTTCGGCGGTGCCGTCGCTGGCCCACAGTTCGGCATCGTGCGCATAGCCGTCGTCGCCTTTGAAGAAGAGCAGTCCGTTGGCCACCGCCATGTCGCGCGGTGCACCGGAACCGATGCCTTCATCGATGTCCTTCACCAGATGCGTGCCTGCGGCGGTGCCATCGGTCACCCACAACTCCTCGTCGATATCGGGGGACTTCGCACTGAAGTAGAGCAGCCCGTTGTATTCCGTGAATTCGTGCGGATTGCTGCTGATGGCCCCGGGGTTGATGTCCAGGATCAGCTGGGTGCCTTCTACCGTGCCGTCCGTGCTCCAGAGCTCGCTGCCATGCGCTTCGGTCTGCCCGCGGAACACCACGATATCATTGAACTTCGTGAAGCGGCTGGAGAACTCCAGGTCCTGCACATTGTCCACCGCCAGTTCGAACTGTGTGCCCGCCTCGGTGCCGTTGGAGCTCCAGAGCTGGTAACCATCCACGCCGTTGTCTGCCGCGAAATACACCCTGCCGTTCCACTCCAAAAAGCTGAGCGGCGCACTGCCACCCGCACCGGGGTTGATGTCCTTCAGCAGCACAGTACCGTCCGTGGTGCCATCGCTCACCCACACCTCCGCACCGTGTACGCCATCGTTGGCGCTGAAGTAGACCAAGCCATCCACACAGGTTATCCCCGCCACGGTGGCACCGCCCGTAGCGTTGATGTCGCGCAAGAGCGATGGTATTTGCGCCGAGGCGAACAGCGTGGTGCAGAGGAAGAGCGGGAGGGGGAGTACGCGTGTTGTCATGCTGGGAGGTTCGTATTGGCGGCAACGCCACTATGTGCTGCGAAATGAACTGGGTTTGCCGGTACATCGGGCAGGGTGGGGTGATGTGAACAAGCACATGCCGAACCGCTGGGGTCGGTCAGATGAAGTGTGCACCCTGCACCGGTCCATAGCAGGAACGCGGTGGTCAGGCACCCCGCTGTACGTGGCAAATGGCTTGGTTGGCGAAGGGCAGGGGATCACCGGGAGTATTGCGCGTCCGTCCCGGGCTGCCTGTGATCGCCACCGCGATCGCCCGTGCCCCGTTCCGGAAGGCCGTTGGAGACCGGTCCGTTCACCTGCATCCCGGGTTCGCTAATCAACGGACTGACATCGGTCACCCGGCCGCGCATGGTCACCTCCTAGGTTCGTAGAAACATCTCCCGGGTCATGAACATCCTGCTTACGACCGACTTCAGCGACGGATCCTTGAACGCCTGCGGGTATGCGCTCCGCCTTTTCGGCAACGAGCACACGACTTACACCTTGGCGCATTCCTATCTGGATACCGTGCCGGGCTATGCGACCATGGTGGACATCAGTGGCGTGCGATATGCCACTTCGGTCGAGGATATGGCACACTTCACCGAGCGCTTGCAAAAGCTGAACGGGGATGCCCCCATCACCCTGAAGCCGCAGGTGATCCACGGGTCGCTCGTACCTGTCCTCAATGCGCTTTGCGACGAGGAGCCGGTGGACCTCATCGTTCTGGGGACACAAGGGGCCACGGGCAACACCTTCTTCGGGAGTAGTGCGGCCGCAGTGGCCAAAGCCAGCAAGGTGCCGGTGCTCATCGTTCCTGAACAGGCCCGCTTCCGGAAGCCACGCCGCATGCTCCTGGCAGATGACCATGAACGCGTGGAACCCTTCGCATTGCGACCGCTGGTGCAACTCGCCGAACGCTACGGGGCGCAGATCACCATCGCACACGTGCTGCGCAACGCGGCAGAAGTACCGTTAGCACGCGTGGTCGCGGATCACGAGGAGGTGTTCGCCAAAGTGGACCATGCGTTCATCTCCTTGGAGGGGGACGATGTGGCCTTGGTGCTGAGCCTCGCCGCTGACCGTGAGGATATGGACCTGGTCGCCGTGCTCCATCGCCACATGGGGTTCTTGGAGACCCTCTTCCATGGAAGTGTTGCGAAGCGCCTCGCCATGCACACCGGTATACCCTTGTTGGTGCTTCAGCATTAACACGGAGCTTACGAAGGTCATGCCCCCGCGTTGGTTGGTATGGGTCCAGGCAGCACCATCTCCTAGGTAAGCGTAGGAGAGAAGTTGCCCGCTGCAGGGTTGCATGAACAAGGGGTCCTTACGGGGACCCCTTGTTAACAGCTGGTGGCGTTCGCTCGCCAGCCTGACCGAACTTATTACTTGCCGTCGCCGTCCTTGTCAGCGTCGGTCTTGGCGTCCACCCAGTCCTTCTGGCGGTCCCACCAGCTCTTCGTCTCATCCGCCGTCTTGCGGCTTTCCATTTTCACGTTGTTCCACGTGTCCTTGGTGCTGCCCTCGAAGGTGGCCGTGCTGGCATCGATGCGGGCGATGTTCTGCTCCAACTCAGCGATGTGCCGTTCTGTATCCGCCCGTTTCTCCGCGTTCTTGATGCCTTTCGCCAGGTCTTCGCGTTCGCGCTCCAGACGTTTGCTCATGGTCTCGCGCAGATCGGCCATTTCCTTGCGCGCCTCATCGCGCTCCTCCAGCCATTCCTCCGTGTCATCGGCTTTGGCCACTTCTTCGCGGTTCTCCTGCATTTGATCCTGTACACGCTCCGTTTCCTTGCCCGCTTCGGTGCCACAAGCGACCAGCAACCCACCGCTGAGCAGCAGGGTCACCAGATAATGGGGTTTTGTTGTCATGCCGGACCGCAGGCAAACCATGCGCCGCGCGTGCCAGTTCTGCTTCACACCCGCGCTGTTGCTAGCCGTCGGTCAGGAACACATGCGGAGTTGCACAACACGCACCGTCGCGTAGATGCCACGATCGGGGGCATGCATGCCCCAATCCAGCGAAGCGGTGAGGCATTCTTCCGCAGGCCTTTCATTGGACCGAACGAGCCATGCGCTCCGCTCTCGTGCTAACACGTTCCCTTGCTCAGCAATGGACCATAGGGTAGCAACGAACAGGATCCACCACCCGGCCCTACTTTTGAACAGTGCGCCTACTCTTGCTCCCCGCCGTGGCGGCCCTCTTTTGCAGCACCACCACCACGGCGCAGTACAGCGGAGCAAGCTCCACGGCGCTGCGGGCCGTTCCCTTCCACCGGTTGAAATTGGTGGTGGAGCGTCCCCTTGCCGATGACCTGGCGCAGCTCCTCGACAGTGCGTTGCGTGCCGAATGGACGCTGACCCCCGACTATGAACTCGTGGACCCGGAGCGGTTCTTCCAAGCACGATCGGACACGAACGTTATCCTGCTCGAACTGATACGGACCACCTGGGTGATCCACCGCGATCTCGCGCAGGGCACCATGACGCGAAGGACCTCTTCCCTCGTTCCTGGTCCATATGGATCCGGTCAAAGCATGATCCATACGGAGACCCGCCGGATCCCGTACAGTGAAGGGCGCACTACCTCCAGCGGTTCCAATTTGGAACGGGAACCCTTTGCGATAGCCGAGGCCATGGTCGGTCGCCAGCAAAAGGACCACTCTTTCCAAAGCACGTTCAACACGCATACGGTGCCCAATGATGATATCCGTGATGGGCATGCGGTGCTCACCCGTGGCCGACCGGATAAGGATGTACGGTCCGGCAAACCTGCGCCTGTGAAAGAAGAGGACTTCCTGGCACTCGCCCCCATGGACATGCACGGTGCAGAGCAATACGGTGTACACGACCAGTACCGCCTGCGCATGATCCTGCGTGGCCTGCAGGACGGTGTTGCCTTTGTCCGTGCGCAGCGCTTCGCCGGTCCAGCCAAGGTGTGCATCACCGCCCAAGAGGGTGCTTATAGGCAGCGCCTCCAAAGCTTGAAAGGCAGGTCTCTACTGCTGCCCGATGGCTGGCTGCTGCCCACCCAGCGCGATCTTTTCACCGCACGGTTCCAGGGGCGGCTGCGCGTGGCAGAGGCCTCGGAGATCGCACAAGCCATCACGTCACGCGACAGCACCCAAGCGATCGTACTGCCCCTTGGCCGGAAGTTGCACTTCTTCGACCCCGCCACCATGGAGCCGATCTATGTACACGAGATCAAGTGGCTGGAGGCGCCACAACTGGACAAGCTGGAGCGGCTGTGGCTCAAGAACGAAAAGTAGTGCTGCCTGCATGCGCTTTCTAGTAGCCCATGCGCCGCACAGGGAGGACCTTTCCATGTAGGCTTCCGTGAAGGTCGAACGCTACTTCGTATTGATGCCGCAGGGCCAACGTGAGACCCGAAGGAGATCGGAATTCCCATCGATGCTCGTGCATCATGGATGCCGCAGGGGCCACCGCGTGGAGGGCTGCGGAGTTTGAAAAGTGGACAGTGAGCACATGTACCTAGATGTGGTGAATGCGCTGGTGGAATGGAGTGGATGGCATGCAGGTTGACCAGGCGACCACAAAACCAACTACCAATGAAAAACCACCGATCAATTCTTTCACTCGCTTGCGCAGTGCTGCTCACTTCAGCGTTCGGTCAAACTCCGAACGCGGCCCAGTTGACCATGGATCTGGTAACGTGGGCTGCCCAACCGCCAACCCCCGGCTATACGAATCGCGGGATCGCCTATAAGATCCAGATCGCCGATGGCACGACTTCCACGGATGGTTGGTATTCGGGTTTCGGCTTCTACAATACCCTCCTCAAACCAGGTGCTGCACGAAGTTGGACCTCGCCAAGTCTCAACGGACTTCCCGGGAGACAATACACCTACGCGGTCGTGGACAATGCCTACAACAACAGCACGCAGAAGATCAACCCGATCAATGGCGGAACTGGACTAGCCTACGCGTTCAGGTTGGGCAGACCGAATGTCGCTACGGCTTTGTGGATCGGCGAACTGGAGATAACACTAAGCAATGGAACGAAAAAAGTGTACAGCCTGCCTACCGGCATGACGGTGATCCCGTTGGACACGGAGGGCAAGAAGTACCTGCTAACGGGTAGGCTCCTTTCTGGCAAAGTCGTTGTCACCTTGGAGGTGACCAAGTATGAGGTCATGATCAATGGCTGATCAACTAATGACTTGGGGCCGCCTCCGATAGAGGCGGCCCCTTTTTCTTTCAAACTTCTGTAGCCTCATCATCCCATGGTGGGACAGTTCCGGTGGCCATGTTCAACAGTTCACGTCATTGCTTGGACCCATTCCAGCGCCAGCCAGATCCACATGAACCTCCGGCACGACAGGTACCGCGCCTGGGTCCTCCGCCTGCGGCTATACGCAGGCGTAAAACATCGCCCCGCCGCGCATCCATCCCCATTCCGGAGCCCCCGTGCTGTTCACGATCAGACCTGTATGCCGATGTAGGAGTGCTGGTCAACGCCATCAGCCCCTGTACAACATGCGCCACTTCTACACCGCATCCCTGCTCATCCTCCTCCTCGCCGCCAGCACCACCACCGCGCACGCCCAGTACTTCTTTACCCACCTGCCCGTGGATGGTTTCGGAGGGGGCTGGCAACTTAGCGCGGGCACCAACGGCGGTGTGCGCCTCGTATCCGCGCTGCCCACCGGTGGCGAACTGGTGCTGGACGAGGTGGGCGGCATCGCCGGGGCCATCACCCTCACGGACCTGGATGACCAGTACCCCTTGCAGCTGAGCGCCATGGTGCAACGCACACCCACGGAACGGTTAGCCCTTGGCCAGGTGGACAATGGCACAGGCGTCATCTCCAGCCGGACCATGATCCTGGCGCGCCTTACCGATGGTGCCACCAATACCGTGGCCACCACCATCGGTCCCGAGAACAACACCGAGTGGTCCTCGGACCTGGCCTTGCATCCCGATGGCGCCGTGGTGCTCGGCCGCACCTTCTTCGGCCCCACCGATGATCTGCGCTACCGGATGCTCGTGGCCAAGTTCAATGCGGACCTGGCCCCCGTATGGGGCGTTACCGTGAATGTGCTGGACAAAGTGATGTTCCCTGAAAAGGTCTTCGTGGATCCGGTCAGTGGCGCCATCACTTGTTTCGCATTGGGGGCCGTGCCCGGTCCGGTGGACTTCTCCGCCGTGCTGGTCAAGCTCTCCTCCTCCGGCGAACTCCTGTGGGCCTATTCCTACGACTGTGAAGACAATGGCTACACCAACGGAGGCATCGCGCAGGACGAGGCCGGCAATTTCTTCACCGTACAGCAACTGGGCAACTTCACCACACTGGACCTGGTGCTTTCCAAGATCACCCCGGATGGTGAGTTGCTCTGGTCCAAGAAGATCAGCGCTCCGCAGCCGGGCAACATGGCAAACGTGCGCTGGCACGATGGCGCGTTGTACGTGGTGGGTTCTACCGGCAGCATCGGCCTCGCGCAGAACGCTTTGCTGATGAAGCTGGATACCGAAGGCCAGGTGCAATGGGCACACGTGTACGGCGTGGCCGATCGGCTCACCATCGGTAGCGATTTGCTTTTCGCCACCGGCACCGATGGCGAGGAAGCCCTCTGGCTCAGCGGCTACTTCCGCCTCAATGGCCAGTCGCCGCAGGATGTGCTCTGGATGAAAGTGGATGCCGAGGGCAACGGCATCGACTGCACCTTGCCGGACCAGACCTTTACCACCACAGCCACCACATCCACCACCACCGCCGATGGCGTGGCCGCGCCCTACACCTACTTCGGCACCCGAACGCTCGGCATCAACACCTTCGCCGCTACTGAACCCGTGTACCAATGTGGCGCACCCAACAGCATCGCTGAAGCGGCCACGCCCCCCGCACAGTTGGCGCCGGTGCCCACGCACGGCCCGTGTATGCTCACCTTCCCCGCCATGCATGGCGCCTTGCGCATCCGCGTGGTCAATACGCTGGGGCAGCCCGTACAGGAATTTGCCGTTGCGGCCAACACAACCGCACTGCACCTGGACCTCGGCCCCGCAGTGCCTGGTACCTACATGCTCCTTGTAGAAGACACGAAGAGCGGAAGGCGCAGCGCGCTGCGGGTGGTGAAGGAGTGAGGCGGACAAATGCACCACGCGACTTGGAACGTGGAGAGGGGCGCTTGAAGAGGATGTTGGCACACCGCTGCCCAGAACGCGTGGTCTCCCAGACGGAGCCCCTGAACACGACGCGCTGCCTCCCAGGGATCCCGGACCGGTTCGTATCATTGGGCCACGTCTACCATACTCTCCCATGGAAGAACGCAAGTTGGAACTGGAAACCGACCACGCCTGGCTGCAACGCACCGGCGCCTTGGTGGTGCAGCGCTGGAAACCCGGCATCACCCTCAACGTGGCCACCATCCGCGCCACCATGCTGGTGCGCCACGAGTTCTTCGGCGAAGAACCCTACGTCATGATCGTGGTGGTGCCCGAAGGCACCGCCTTCGCCATGAGCTTCCTGGAGAACGACCAATACGCCGGCACCCCGGTGGAAGACCCCATCATCGCCATGGCCAACGTGGTGGAAGAAGAAGACGTACGCGCCGTGGTAGCGCTCTACTACGCCCAACACCCACCCGCCTACAAGCACGCCGTGTTCGCCACCATGGGCCAGGCGGAGGTGTGGGTAAGGGAACGGCTGGGGGAGTGGGAGGGGTGAGGGGGGCAGTGCTAGCGCCATGGCCTTTGGAGGTACCACGCGAGAACGCGGGACCTCCATTGTTCTTAGGACGACCTATGGGGAAGCTTACAGAGCGGCTCCGATCGTTCCAGACCAGGAGCCTTCCTCGCGTTATCGATCGCCTCGACGTAAGGGGTGCCTACACGACACTAGAGCTTGCAAAGGTTTGAAAGTAGGGCCTCTGAACACATACGACCCTACGTGATCAAAGAACGCAGGGCCCACGGTGTGAGACCGTGAAAAGGGCTTAGCGGATCGAAGCCACGTGCTAGGGTGGGGAACCGCTCCTTTACTTCTTAGCCGAACGCTTTACGCTTTGGCTCAACGCCTTCAGTTTGTTCCGCGCATCCTTGATCTGGAGGACCGAGAAATCCCCGGTACCGATCGGTCCGAATCGCTCCACATACAAGGTGCGCATAGCACTCATATCATGGACACTGATCGCCAGAGTAGGCACTTCGGTGAAGAGCAGATAATTGTAAGCGCTATTCCGTTCCTCCAGAAGCTGCACGAAACGTGCGTGGTCCACGATCTCGTGCGGATAAGGATAGGCCTTGTCGATCGCTGCATCGTTAAGTAGACCTGAAAAGGCACGACGGTCGATCAACAATGGACGCTTCGTCATCCCTTCTAGATCACGTGTTCCATTGAACGCCTCATCGAAGCGGCTCATGGAAGTGTACCAGTCCACCGCAGCTTGGTCAAAGGTGTTCCGCTTCAAGAACTCCAGTACATCGTTCAAGCGAATAATGGCCAGTTCCACCTCGCCCTCACAACCGGGTGGAAATTCATCAAGGCCACATATGTCCCGTGGAAAGCAACTGGTGAGCGTGAACGCGATGACGTGCTGCAGATCACCATTCGCCGTATCGGCCCGGTTCACGCGTACTTCCCAGTCGTTCAGGTAAAGCCGCCGGATGTCCGCGAAATCGCGGAACGCACGGTGAACACGCAGTACCCCAGCCCGCAGTACGGCTCTTCCAGGAGCGACCAACTCACCGGGTTCCACCTCATCAGAGAACATGACCGCACCTTGATGCCAATGTTGCTCAACAGCCTTTCGCAAGCGACGGTCTACCCTTTCGCAACCGGTGAGCTCGACGATCAGTGGCTTCTGGCCTAATGCCTGATAGTGCGCAGTGGTGGCATCGCTCAGGCTCCATTGTGCGCATGTCGGGACCGCACCTACCAAGAGGACGAGGAGGCTGAGGAGTGTTCTGGTCATTGGTGCTTCGTCTTCTTCGGGGGATCGCTCCGATCCGGGATAAATGTAGAGCGCCACATCATTCCGCGGAAACCGACGAGCATTGCCCGCCCGTTCACACGACCGCATCGATCAGGGGGTACCAGACCCCTCTATGCTCCACGGGTCTCGTCGGAACGGGGATCCACGGAAGTACCTTTAGTCTGTTCGAGCTCCATTGTTCAGTCCCTAAAAAGATGCACCATGACAGCCGCAGAACGGACCAAACACTTTCTCGATCACATCGGGCTGACCGAACGTGAGTTCAATCGCCGCACTGGTTTCTCCAATGGCTTGCTTAGTGGGGCCGTAAAAAAGGGCCGCGCACTGGGTAGCGATAAGTTGGAAAGCATCCTGCGCGCCTTCCCAGAACTGGACCCCGAATGGCTCTTGACCGGCGAGGGCCCTATGCTGCGGGAAGAGGTGAAGCCGACCTGAATTATCATCCGGCTCGTGGAAGGCCTTGGTCGAACGCGCCCACCTTACGTGTGATCTTTGCCCACATGCCTCCAACGAAACACCCCTTCGCCAACCAGCTCAAGATCATTCTCATCCTGTTGGGGATCGGTGCCGTGTGGCTGATCCTGCGTTACGCGATACAGTAGGCCCTATCGCCCGTTGTAGGTGCCATTGTTCTGCTGGGTCGCGAACACTTCGATGTCCCGCATCTTCACCAGGCGGACCTTGTTGCGCGGGAACTCCAGATCATAGGCGATGCACTGCTCGCGTTTGAGCCACCATCGCTTAACGATGACCCATGGCCCGGAACTCCGCGTCCATACGTGATCGCCGACCTTGAACGGGGCGATCCTGTTCAGCTCTTGCACACTGGGGGTTTCCATTTCACGTCGGATATCTCGTCGATCCGTCGTCGATAAGGTATGCATGCGCGGGATCCAGAATGGTGATGCTGCCAACTGATCACGACCTACCGTTGCGCAGCACTACTTCCATGCACAGAAGCACCAGGTTCGACCGAAGGCATCAGCAAAGGCCGGAACCCCGGATGAGACGCGTGGTATGGGAACAATACACCCCGATGGTTGACCATCGGGGTGCGGGGGAACGGAGGTCGACGGTTGGAACACGAGAACACCCCGTCCTTTCTCGGTGAAAGCACGAAGCTATTGGTGGTTAGTTGGATCAGACGCTTTTTCCGCATGACATCAATCATGTGGGCACTGTCGATCGTGAGCACCACCTTGGCCCCTTGTTGGACGGGGCCTTTGTCCACCCGGTCCGCTTGTTGGACGAGAACTACAACGCCCTACCATGCAACGCTCAACCGCGGCATCACGCATCGTCGAATACCTCACGTTGCTTGGTATATCGCATCGTGAGTTCAATCGACGTACTGGTTTCTCGAACGGCCTGCTCGGGCACGCTGTGAAAGATGGACGTGCGCTCGGATCGGACAAATTGGAACGGGTCCTTCGCGAGTTCCCTGACCTCGATCCCGAATGGCTCCTGATGGGAGAAGGGCCCATGCAGCGGTTCGAAGTTTCCGCACAGAAGCAGAGCCGGTCAGCGGCTTAGGCGAACGATCGCTGGGTCCGCGTACAGAACGTGTCCATCTTCAAACGGGGCACACGCTGTTCGTCACCAAAGCAGTACCACGGCCACGCCTTTGTGGGTACATTGGCATCCGAACCTATCCTTGGAAAAGATCGGGTAGTTCGCTGTGGTTCAACCCGATCCTTGCGCCCCGATACGACACTCTCCCGTTGTGTTCGGGGCGCGACCATTCTGGTCGTGCGGAGCGACAGTGTTGGTTCGGGATCAGGAGCGTTCATCACTCGTTAGCAATGGCCCCGGCAAAAGGGAAGCTTACTTGGCGACCACTCCAGCTACCTACCGCAAGGTGAACCGCACCGGCAGGTTGTACCGGCAGCGCACGGGCTTTCCGTTCTTGCGGCCCGGCTCCCAGGAGGGCATGTTGCCGATCACGCGAAGGCTTTCGGCATCCATGCTGTGGTGGCGGCCACGTAGTACCTCCAAGCCGGTCATCCGGCCATCGCGCTCTACAACGAAGGTGATGTAGATCACGCCCGAGATGCCCGCGTCCAGGGCTGCGGATGGATAGCGTATGTTCTTGCCGAGGTACTTGAACAGCTCCGACTCGCCACCCGGGTAGCTGGGCATCTGGTCCACGTAGCCGTACAGGGTGTCCTTCGCGCCGATGGTGACTATGCAGCGCAACGTATCGGTGCCATCGTACAGGGTGTAGGTGGTGTTGTTGTCCGCCTTGTACCAGACGCTTCTCACGTTGGCGATGCCGGGGAACTCCGTTGCCGAAAGCCCGCTCTCCGCGAAGGGCACGCTGTCTTTTCGTGTGCAAT
>DLGQ01000035.1:0-99924 GCA_002482775.1 Flavobacteriales bacterium UBA7690
TCGCCGATGGTCTTGATCTTCTCGATCCGATACTTGCCCATGATGCCGTCGAAGGCTATGAAGCAGGTGTTCAACTCCGCGACCAGTTCGGCAGGCGTGACCTGCTCGCTCATCTGCGTGAAGCCCTTGAAATCACTGAAGAGGATGGTAACGTTGTCGAAGTGTTTCGCATCAGCGTGGCCTTTCTGTTTCAGCTCCTCGGCCACCTCCTCGGGCAGGATGTTGAGCAGGAGTTCATCGCTCTGCTTACGCGCTTTGCTGATGCGATTACGTTGTGTGAAGAAGACCCCGGCCAACAAGACCATCAGACCGAAACCGCCGATGAACGCGTTGCGCTCGACGCTCTTGCGGCGCAAGGCCTCGGCGGCCACGGCATCCTTCTTCTCTTGCTCCGCTTTCGCTGCGGCCTCCACCTTGTCGAATTCATATTGCATCCGCAGCCGCGTGGTCTCTTCTGTGTTCGATGCATTGTAGATACTATCGCGGTACAACACGTACATCCGGTGGTTCCGATAGGCCCCGTTCCAATCGCCGTTCATGCTGTCGAGACGTTCCAACTCCCGGTAGGCGGTCGCGAGCATTGCCTTGCTCCCTACTGTGCGCGCTATGGGTATCGCGGTGTCCAAGTGAGCGCGCGCCTCGCCATACCGCTTGGTCTTCGTGAGCAAGGCCACGGCCATGAGCGACAATTCCGCCTGGTCGCTCCGGTCGTCGATGGACTCCGCCATAGCGCGACCGGACTCGTATGCACCAAGAGCCTCCTCGTGCCTGCCCAAGCCCTCGTAAGCTTGCCCCGCATAGGCATACGCTGCGATCAAGGTGTACTTGGCGCTGATCTCCTTAGCGATCCGTATGGCCTCCTCGGCTTGCTTCAGCGCTTCCGTGTGTTGACCGGAGTTGTTCAGGATGTTGGCGATGTTCACGTAGGAGATGGCCATGCCGTTCGGATCATCGTGCTCTTGGCGGGTCTTCAGCGCTGCCTCGGTGTAGCGTAAGGCTTCTTTCAGGTCCGACTGTTGCTGGTAGAAGATCCCGAGGTTACTATAAGAAACGGCGATGCCAGGCTTGTCCCCGATCCGTTCACGAAGGGCGAGCGCTTTCAGCAAGTAGCTCAAGGCTTCGGGATGATCGCCCAATTGCAGGTGGATGGTTCCGATATTGTCGTAGTTCTTGCCTAGCCAGTCCTCGTTGCCCGCGCGCTGGTTGATGTTAACCGCGGCCAGGTAGTCGCCTAGTGCACCGGCCAGATCACCCTCCTTCCGCTTCACGTTCGCCATGTTGTTAAGTGCAGCGGCCACGTCGTGCTCCCTGCCGATCTTCCGGTTCAGCAGTAGGCATTCGGCGAAGCAGCGCCTCGCTTCCGTGTAGTCATCCAAGCGCTGCGCGATCTCCCCAAGGATATTGTAGGCGTTCGCCTGGGCGTGCTCGGAACCGTTGCGGGTCGCGAGCGCCATCATGCTGTCTGCATATGTTCTGGCTTCCACATAGGATCCCGCATCCGCCAGTTCCCAGCTCAGGTCGTACAACACCACGATCCGCGTCGTGTCTGGTAGTGGGCCGGCCAACTCACCGCGCAAGGAATCGATCAGGGCCTTGTTCTGCGCGTGCACACCGTTGCAGAACAACAGTGCTCCGCAAAGAATGCCGGTGACTCGCGTTCTCATGGGTGGCTGTTTTTCGGTGTCATCCGCTATTGTTGGCGCTCAGCTGAACAAAATACATCTCCATCTCCCCCTTGCCTTTCGCCTGCACTTTGCCACGTGGGGAGAAGGTGAATGCAGGTCTGGTCACCTCACCATTTTCTGGATCGACCCGGTGGGTCGACGCTACGGCGTCCTCGGGGACGACAACGGCCTTCACCAACGCGTAGGTGCTTTCACTGATGTTCATCTGTCCCACCTCGCCGCTGCTCTCCATCCGGCTGGCGGTGTTCACCGTATCGCCCCAGATGTCGTAGGCGAATTTCCTTACACCCACGATGCCGGCCACAACGGGGCCGGTATGTATACCCACACGCATCTCGAAGGAGGGCTTGCCCTGTGCATCGCGTTCCTTCTTGCGCGCGATCATGAAGGCCTGCATCTCCAGTGCCGCTTGAACCACACCAGCGGGAGTTGATGATGCTGGAACAGGCAAGCCACCCGCACACATGTACGCATCGCCGATGGTCTTGATCTTCTCGATGCCACGCGCAGTGATGATGCCATCGAAGGCTTTGAAGCAAGTGTTCAGTTCTTCCAACAGGTCTTGTGGCGAGAGCTTTTCGCTCGCTTCGGTGAAGCCTTTGAAATCGGTGAAGAGGATGGTGACGTTATCGAAGTGCTTGGCATCGGCGTGGCCCTTGGCTTTGAGCTCCTCGGCGACTTCTTCCGGCAAGATGTTCAAGAGGAGATCATCGCTCCGTTTCTTCTCTTCGCGCAGTTCACGCGTGCGCTCCACCACTTCACGTTCCAGTTCGGCGTTGCGCGCGAACACACGGCCGTGCGTCATGTGTTCCCCTTCGCGCAAACGATGATCGGGATCGCTGCCATGTACGTGTGCTACCAACCAAAGGCCCTCCACTCTTTTCAAGATAGTGGTCTGCCGGATCAGGTCTTTTGAACCGGAGATCCCGGAACCGATGATCCAGTATGTATCGCCCTCCACCCACGCCACATCACCCCAATGGCGTACTTCCTTCCAGATGTACTCGATGGTGAACGCATGCGGGTACTGGTCCACGCCTTTCTGGTTCATGGCGCGGTAGTGTGCTTTGCCCACAGCGCGTTCGTGCAAGGCTGTACCGAAGAAGGGGACGTCATCGGCACACACGGCGAAGCGAGCTTCCAAGTCGCGTTGTGCGTAGCTGTTCCAGCACTGGTCGTGTGCGGCCAGAACGGCGGCGGTATCGTCGATCTGGCCGAAAGGATCGTTCCGGTTCATATCCGTTGCAGGAACTGCGTAACAGGGTGCCCACGCAGCCCTCCTGCAGCTGACGTCAGGCCGCCATGGAACACATGGATCGCTTCCCGCATCGGACATCGAGATACGTCATTCATTTCGCTGCACAAAATACATTTCCATTTTCCCCTTGTCCTTCGCCTGAACTTTGCCGCGTGGAGTGAAGCGCGAACCAAGTGTATTGTTCACCAGTATATAGGTCGCCGCGCTGATGTTCACCTGTCCGATCTCGCCGCTGCTCTCCATACGGCTGGCAATTTTCACCGTATCGCCCCAGATATCGTACTGGAATTTCTTCACACCTACGATGCCCCCCACCACCGGGCCTGTATGTATGCCGAGGCGCATATCGAAGCCCGGCAGACCATGCGGCGCGCGTTCTGCCTTGCGCTTAGCCATGTAGTCCTGCATCTCCAACGCGGCCAGTAGAACCTGCAGTGGGGAGGAGGCTTTGGTGCTGGCCAGCCCACCAGCACACATGTAGGCGTCGCCTATGGTTTTGATCTTTTCGATGCCGCGCGCGGTGATGATGTGGTCGAAGGCCTTGAAGCGTTCGTTCAACTCGTCCACGAGTTCGCCTGCTATCAGTTGCTCGCGGATGGCGGTGAAGCCTTTGGGATCGGCGAAGAGGATGGTGACCTCGTCGATCAAACGGGCATGGGCTTCGCACTTGGCTTAAAGCTCCTCAACCACGTCTTCAGGTAGTATGTTCCGAAGCAGTCCTTCGCTGCGGTCCTTCTCTTTTTCGATGGCAGGTTTTGCACGACGGGTGAACCGTAGTCGTGACCATAACCCCAGCGCCACCAACAGCACCGCCATTCCCGTGACCATGAAGGCACGTTTGCGACCCTGTTCGGATGTCAGTTCCCGTTCGTGCAAGAGCTGGTCTTGGTGGCGCTGTTCGGCAGCGCTCAGGCTATCAGCAAGCTCCTGCTGTTTGAGGGCCACGCTCTGCATCTTCATGGTGGATGGTGGCCAAGGCCGAGGTCGCCGCCACGTCTACTTCAGAGACCTTGCTTAGCTGGCGTAGCACCTCCAATCGTTCCAACGGCTGGTGGGTCCTGGCGAGCACATGCTTCAACGAATCCACGTTCACTTGCGCGGAAAGAGCGCATGCGTATACAAGAAGGAGACCGGTCAAGGCGTGGCACGTTGGACGAAGCAACATGACGCGAAACACCGAGCACGATCCAGGTGGACCAACCCCATGAATAGGGGGGCCAAGGGAAGCCTTCGGCCGTGAACGACCATGTCCCCAGCGCGTGAATGGAGCCCCCCCGATCATGGGGTATGGTGGCTAAGAACATCCGCGGAGGTTTGTGATCGCAAACCAACCCTTGATACCTATGGACCGCCTCTTGCTTACCCTGGCCATTCTTCTTCTCGCATTCCAGCCGATGGCTGCGCAGGAAAAGCAAGGGACGCGCACGGCCATGCTCCGTTCTGCCGCAGTCCTGCAGTCCGTGAACATTGCGCGCGGATCGGCTCCCGCGAATGATGATTGCGCCAATGCGCAGACCATCGCTGTGAGCACCGATTGCGATTCGCCGATCGCCGGCAACAATGCTGAAGCCACGGATGTGCCCTTGGATGTACCCTGCGATGACCCCGGCAGCGAGCTGTTGGATGTATGGTACACGTTCAATTCCGGAAGCCTTACCACGGTCTATGTGGATCTCGCACCAGGCGCAGGAATGACCGATCACGCCATGGTGGTGTACGATGGCTGTGCCGGGGAAGCCGTATACTGCATGGTGGCGCCTGTCGCTGTGCAAGAAGTGGAAGTGGCCGCGAACACGGACTACTGGATCCGCGTGTATTCCAACCTCAACTATGGTGTCGGTGGTGCGTTCACCTTGTGCGTATCGTCGGAAACGGTGATCGCTTCAACACCACCGAACGATCTCTGTGCCGATGCGGTACCGCAAGTCGTTGCACTGGGAAGCTCCGTATCGTTCAATGGGGACAACACCGGTGCCACGGACAGTGAAGGCATCGGCTACAACTCGGCGTGGGAAGCGTTCACCATCAATGCCTGCGCCGATGTGAAGCTCGACTTCTGCGGTACCACGCCGAACATCCAGGACTTCTGGTTGCTCTTGTACACGAGCTGTCCTGCCGGAACGGGCATTTTCCCCAGTTCGTATGACACCACCACCTGTGCTGACGGCAACTTCACCTTGTGTTTCCCCGATCTCGCACCTGGCACTTATTACTACGGGTTGGCCGCTACGAATAATAACACAGGTCCCTACACCATGACCGTTTCAGCCGAGGCATGCGCGCCGGACGAAGCCGCCAACGACGACTGCAGCGCAGCGATAGCATTGACCGTAAATGCAACGTGCCTCCCGCAGTACTTCACCAACGCCTGCGCCACAGAAAGTCTGCCTGCGGTTACCTGTGGCACCTTCACCGGTGATGCCAGCGACGATGTGTGGTACAGCTTCGTGGCAACGGCCACGGAGATCACCATCGGTGGTGCTCCGCGCGGTAACATGGACGTGGTGCTGGAGTTGTTCGAGGGAAGCTGCGGCAACCTCACATCCATCGGTTGCAGCGACGTGAATGGCGCCGGCGGATCAGAGGACCTGGTAGCACCAGCACTTACTGTGGATGACACCTACCACCTGCGCGTGTACGATTTCCGCCCGCAATTCGCGTTCGGCGAGCCCGGCTTCGATCTGTGCGTGGTGGAAGGTGTGGGTAGTGGAGTCGGATTGAGCGAGTTGAACAAGGCTGGAACCGGCACACTATTCCCGAATCCAAGCACCGGTGCATTCACTATCACGGTGGGTGAGCAGGCAGCACAGGTGGACTACACGATCACTGACGCGACCGGTCGCATTGTTCTGCAAAAACGTATCCGTGCTTCCAACGGGCGCATTGCGCTTGATGCTACCGGCGTGTTGTCCGCGGGGCATTACGTCGTGCGGATCGATGATGGCATATCCACGGCCACGCATCGCCTTATCGTGAACTAAGGACGACCCTTGAACCCATGAATACCATGCGCCCCTACCAGCTTTCGTTGCTCCTCCTGATGTTTGCCAACGGTGACTTGTTCGCCACGGACCGTGTGGTGAGCGTTACGGGAACCTACAATACGATCAGCAGCGCGGTAGCGGCAAGTGCGGATGGCGATCGCATCTTGGTGGAGCCGGGCGTATACAACGAGAGTATCACGCTGTCCAAAAGCATTTCGTTACACCCCAATGTAGAAGGGGGACGCTACACACTGAACGGCGGACTTCTGCTCAACGCTGTGGATGGCCGGACAATAACGGTGTCCGGTATGAGGATCCTTGAAGGATTGTCCATGACCGGTGCGCTCACGACCTTGACCACTGTGCGGATAGTCGACTCCTATGTACCGGCGATCGATCTCGTTGACCCTTTCGTCCGCTTGGAAATGTATAGGGATACCGTGCTGGCCAGGGTTCGCTTTTCAGCGGGCCATGTCATCGGTTCGACGATCATCGGCACCTCATTCAGTGGCAGTGGCGTGGTCGAGTTGGTCGGACCCACGGCCCTCTCTGGTAATGTCCAGATCATCGGCAACAAGATCGGTCAACCAGCTGTACAGGCTGGTGTCTATGGTGTCTTTGTCAACTCCAAAACGGTTTGGCACATCGAGAACAACTTCGTCCAGGTCAGGGATATCGGGAGTGCCATCGGGTTGGCCTTGCCCGCACATCCGTACACAACGGCTTGTACGATCGACAACAATACGCTGTTCACGGATTCGAGCACACCTCCTGGCCCTAGTGGCTTTGCAACAGCGGTCGACCCTTTCGGCAGCACTGCCTTCAACCTGTCCACCGCGAACAACGCATACGTGGGTTTCCCTGATGGTTGGATCGTAACCACGCCCGGATGGGATGAATTGAGGCAGTCCAGCAATCTTGCATGCCTCGCGGGGAACATCGACACTTCAACCGGTGGGGCGTTGGCCGGATCCTCCTTGATCGACGCTGGCGATCCCGACCCGCGCTACCTGGACCTGGACCTCACCACCAACGATGTGGGCTGCTACGGCGGCAGCAACAGCCGCGCGAATTTCACCACGGCCATGGGCAGTGCCGTGGTGGGTTTCATGCAGGCTCCGCGCGTGGTGTCGCAGGGGGAGCCGGTGAACATCACGGCTACTGGATTCGACCGTTGAACCATCCGAAAAATGATCGCATGAGCAATAAGACCCTCTTCATCTTGCTGGTGGCACTGACCACGAACGCAAAAGCCATGGATATCCATGTAGGACCGAGCCTTGAGGTGTCGGACATTGGCACAGCCTGCGCGTTGGCCAACGACGGCGACCGCATCCTCGTGGAACCTGGAGACTATCAGGGCTTCGCTATAGGAAAGAGTATCCGCATCCTTCCGGGTCAGGAAGGTGTGGCCTACACGGTCACGGGGAACATTGACATCGGCACAGCGAACGGGAAGGAGATCTTCATCTCAGGAATGAAAGCACCCTACGGGGTACTCAATGATGGAGCGCAGGTCCTAGCCTCCGCCACCTTCAGCCAAACCACGAAGCTTACCATCGCCGACTCCGACCTGAAAGTCGTGGTTTTTACGGCTCAACCCCTTTTGCGTGTGGAACTGTTCCGGAACAACATACAGGTGAGGATCGAAGCGCAGTCCTTCGCCATTTTCGGATGCCGCATCTTTGGCACAGGTGCCTGGTACGAGGTCGCATTATTGAGCAACAGTACGGCGCTTCCGCAGGACAACTACCTCATCGGATGCATGCTCGGTTATCCGATCACAAGTGGCGTAGGCTTTCCGGCTATCGTTGGTCTGATGGTACAGAACATCAGCCGTCCCATCCACTTCGAGAACAACATCGTGTATGCGCTCAACTGTGCGATCAGCATCACCGGTGGCACAAGTTCGGATGTCCCTAGCAGCGTGCTGAACAATACGCACTTCGGTCCCGTGTTTGCGGGAAGCTCGAACGTGCCTTCTCTCATTGGGCACCTCGGCCTTGGGAACCCACCCGCTACCGGCACGAACCTCATTGTGCGGAACAACGCACGTGTTGGTCTTGGAACCACGACAGTGGAGCCCATCGGACTGAATGGCACGCCGCAATACATGATCGAATCCAACAACCTAGCGGTACCCCTCGCTCAACTGGACCTCAACTCAGGGGTGCCAATAGCGGGTTCTGCCCTCATTGATAGTGGCCACCCCGATCCGCGCTACCTAGACCTGGACCTGACCACCAACGATGTGGGTTGCTACGGCGGCAGCAACAGCCGCGCGAATTTCACTACACCCATGGGAAGTGCGGTGGTGGGTTTCATGCAAGCACCGCGTGTGGTGTCCCAAGGCGATGCGGTGAAGATCTCTGCCATCGGGTTCGATCGTTGACCACCATGGCCCGGCTACTACATACCATCCTGCTATTCTTTGCCGCCGCCATACTGAATGCGCAATCCTTTCGCATCTCCCAAGCCGAATGGTTCACCGGCAACGACCCCGGCGAAGGCCTCGGTACCGCCATGCAAGTGGCCGACGGTGCATGGGATGAAGCGCTGGAAGAAGTGACCGCTAGCCTGTCCTTCGGAACACCTGGTAGCGTGGTCGTTTCCGTACGCGCGAAAGGCGCCAACGGCTATTGGAGCAGCGTGTTCCGTCAAGTCGTACACACCGGCTCTGCGGTCAGCGGAAGACAGGTCCGGGTGCAAGCCGGCGAGTATTTCTGGGACACGGATCCCGGTGAAGGGAACGCCACACCATTACTTGCCTTCGATGGTGACTTCAACAGTGCGTTGGAACAGGCGATCACCTCCAACAATACCATCACGTCGGGTGCGCATAGGCTCTTCGTTCGGGTGCAGGGCGCGGAGAACGGCTGGAGCGCCCTCTTTACGCAAGTCGTGCAGGTGAACACCGCGATAAGCGCACGCGACATCCAAGTCCAACAAGGGGAGTTCTTCTTCGATAGCGACCCCGGCGAAGGAAGCGGTATTCCGCTGTTGGCCATCGACGGCGACTGGAACAACGCACTGGAGACTGGTATGTCGAGCGTGGCTTCACCGGCCGAGGGCTCCCACCTGCTCTATGTCCGCATGCGTGGTGCCGACGGCGCGTGGAGCAACGAGTATAAGACCGTGCTGCACGTTTCATCCAGTATACCGATGCGGTCCGTAGCCGTTCAAGCAGGCGAGTACTACTTCGACACCGATCCCGGTGAAGGCAACGCGACACCGTTGCTTGCGCTAGACGGCGACTTCGATGGTGCGCTGGAGCAGGCCTTGGCTTCCGCGAACCTCAACTACCAAGGTTCGCATGTGCTTGGCGTGCGTGTGCGCGGCGCGGATACTGGCTGGAGCGCCACCTTCAGAAGTGTGGTCCACATTGGTCCTGAGCTGATCGTGCGCGCGGTGCGGGTGCAACAGGGCGAGTTCTTCTTCGATAGCGATCCTGGCCAGGGTAATGGTACACCCCTGCTGGCCTTCGATGGCAACTGGAGCGATGCCGTGGAGACCGGCACGACAAGCGAGGCCGCACCGGCTATCGGCGACCACTTGCTCTACGTCCGAATGCGCGGGGCTGATGGCACCTGGAGCAACGAGTACAAGACCGTGCTACACGTCAGTGCACCGGTATCCACCAGACCGGTCGCGGTAGTGAACGGCGAATACTTCTGGGACACGGACCCCGGTGCGGGCAACGGGATCGTCCTCAGCGCTGCTGATGGAGCCTTCGATGAAGCCGTGGAAGAAGCGTTGAACGCAGACGTGAACAACCTCTCCGCCGGACCGCATCTGCTTGGGTTACGAGTGAAGGCCAGCGATGGCGGATGGAGCGCGGTCTGTCGGAGCGTGGTCAATGTCACCGCCCCACCGGAACATCCGTTACCGATCCAGTTGGCCGTATTCCTTCAAGGTCCGTTGAAGAGCGCCACCGGCATGAGCGACACATTGCGGACGCAAGGCTTGATCCCATTGCAAGAGCCGTTCACAGCGCTGGGCTTCGCGCACGTGGGCAGCGGTGGTGAAACGATCACGGCAGCCACGCTCAACAACACGATCCTTGGCAAGGTGGTGGATTGGATCTTCGTGGAACTACGCGACAAGTCGGATCCCTCGAAGGTAGTTCATACACGCGTAGGGCTGGTTCGTGACAACGGGACCACCATATCCACCAACGGCTTCGCCAACATCGCGTTCAACACGACGCCCGGGGACTACTACGTTGCCGTGCATCACCGGAACCACTTGGGCGTGATGACCAGTGCCCCGATCGCGCTATCCGCCAGCGGCGCATCGTTGGACCTGCGCCTGACCAGCACACCGACCCATGGCACTGAAGCGCGTGTGGAACGTTTCGGGCGTGCTGCGCTGTGGAGCGGCGATGTGAATGCCGATGGAATGGTGTTGTACACCGGTTCGGAGAACGATCGCGACCCAATCCTGCAAGCCATCGGTGGCATCGTACCTACGAACACCGACGGCCCCACCTACCGTAGTGAAGATGTGAATATGGACGGATCCGTGAAGTACACCGGTTCGGAGAACGACCGCGACCGGATCCTTCAGAACATCGGAGGGATCGTGCCCACCAATACGCGCGAAGCACAGGTGCCGTGAAGAGAGCGGCCTACTTTGCGGCCGCCACCATCGCCGCTACGTTCTTCGGCGCGTTGCCGATGAAGATCCGCTCACCGATGATGATCACCGGGCGTTTCAGGAAGGTGTACTCCTGGAGGATGTACTTGCGGTAGTCCTTCTCGGTCAGCTTCATCTCATTCAATCCGAGGCTGCGGTACTTCAACGCCACCTTGCTGAAGAGCGCCTCGTAGCTACCGGCCATCTTCTTCATCTCATCCAGCTGCGCTGGGGTGATGGGCTGCGTCTTGATCTCCTGCTGTTCGAAGCGTTTGATCTTGGGGATCTCGCTGAGGATGCGCTGGCAGGTGCCGCAGTTGCCGAGGTGGTAGATCTTCATCATGCCCTACAAAGGAACGAGCGGCAGAATTGTTCGGGGTGGATGGAAGGATCAGCGATGCACCGTTGGGAACGTGATCAAGGATCCCGCCCTACTTTCGCGACCAACGCAACCACCATGTACACCGGCCTGAAGCATTTCCACTCGTACGTCGCCTACCTCGTTCTGCTGCTGTTGGTGATCGCCATCGCGCATGCGGTGCTTTCACTGGTGAACAAGCGGTCTTTCACGGCGACGAGCAAGAAGTTCACACTGTTCGGTTTGGTGAGCGCGCACGTGCAGATGCTCTTCGGTTTCTTCCTCTACTTCACCTCGCCGATGGGTTTCAGCAACCTCTCCGGTGAAACCATGGGCAACAGCCTTGCACGCCTCTTCGCGCTGGAGCACCCGTTGACGATGTTGCTCGGGATCATCGTGATCACCATCGGCTATTCCAAAGCCAAGCGCACGGCGGAGGATCAGAAGAAGTTCAAGCTGATCGCGTGGTGTTACAGCATTGGCCTGGTACTGATCCTGGCGCGTATTCCGTGGATGGTGTGGCCATCATAGCGGCTCCATCGCGCGCAACAAGCCGATGATCGTGCGGCCTTGGTCGGTCAAGGTGTACTCCACGTGCAACGGTTTCTGCTGCACCACGGTGCGGCGCACGAGTGCATCGTTCTCCAATTCGCGCAAGGCGTTGGTGATCGCCTGTTTGTTGCTTTCGGGGATGTCGCGGAGCAACTGATTGAATCGTACCGGAGCATCAGCCGCAGCGCGAAGGATGCGCGGCTTCCACTTGCCGGTGATGCTGCGCAAGGCTTGCTCGGCGGGGCATGCCGGCGTAGCAGGGGTGGTCAACTTCGCTTGACTTCTTGCAGCACGGTTCATTGCGCAGGATCTTTGCGCCGCAAGTTACCTGCACATGCCACGCACACCGATCACCGCGATCATCGCTTTCTGTTCAGCACTCTTTGCCTGTGCCCAACCCGATACCGCCGTGGAGAAGAACACCAACCCGTTGTTGTGCGACACCATTACGGGCGCCTGCACTGTTCCGGGGCACGATGCTACCGACCACGCCCATCCGGACATGCGTGTGGCCACGGCCAGCAAGCCCATTACCCTGCTCTACTTCACCGACCCCATCTGCAGCAGCTGTTGGGGCACCGAGCCACAGTTACGCCGCTTGAAATTGGAGTACGGCGATGCTGTCGACATCCAATACCACATGGGCGGACTATTGCCTTCATGGGACGTGTACAACAGCGGTGGCATCAGCAAACCCAGCGATGTGGCCGGGCATTGGGACGAGGTAAGCCCGCATTACCGCATGCCCATCATCGGCGATGTGTGGTTGGAGGATCCGTTGCCGAGCAGCTACCCGCCGAGCGTCGCCTTCAAAGCAGCCGAGTTACAGGATCATACGAAGGCACTCGTCTTCTTGCGTCGCATGCGCGAGCAGGTGTTGATGGAGAAGAAGAACATCACCAAGTGGCCGGTGATCGCCGAAACTGCAACGTTCGCGCAGTTGGATACCGCCCGCTTGCATGCGGACTTCACCGGAGCTGCCAACGCCTTGTTCCAGGCGGACCTCACCTTGGCGCGCTCGCTGGGTGTGCGCGGCTTCCCCACCTTCATCTTCAGCAACGAGGCCGGTGACAGGCAACAGGTGTACGGCGCGCGGCCCTACGCGCAGTTCGAGGCGGCAGTGAAGGCGTTGAAGCCCGATGTGAGAGCGGCATCGGTGCCTACTTCGTTGAACGAGCTCTTCACCGTGCACACCTCATGGTGCGCCGAAGAGGTTGCTGTTGCTTTGAACATCACACATGAAGACGCGCTTCAACAGTTGAAGCAAGCTCAAGGGAAAGGAAAGCTCACAGCCGTGGACACACGGAACGGGAGCGTTTGGCGGAAGTGACATACGGGGGTGTTCAGTGCCGCTGGATCCGGAGATCCACTACCGACCTAGCCCGTGCGTCGAGTTCGATCTGCGCGCTTACCCACAACACTGCTCTTCCGTGTCACAACACCAGCCTTGTTGCGTCTCACTTTTATCGCACAGGCCAGCACCTCGTTCAAGCTTCGTACAGGCGCATCCTTCGTCGGATCCACCATGAAGACCTTCATGCGTTTCCGATCGCCTTGAACCAATGCGGGGTGGTCGATGATCGCGCCGTCCACGAAGCCGATGTATGGCTCACCCTTGGTTGAACTACACCACAGGTAACAGAACATCTTGCCATCAAGATCGAAGAACGGCATGCCATAACGCACCGCTTCGGTCAACTCAGGGTGTTGTGCCTTGATGTGCGCACGCAGCCAGACCAAGGTGCTTCGGGCGGGCTCTTCTTGCTTGTGGAAGTAGGCGGCGACGGCGGGAAAGTCCATGGTGCAAAGGAATGCGATGGATGATCGGAACAACGGAGCTGGCAGTGCTGGGCGACCGTATGGACCGAATGGGAAACCGCACGCTGTCGCATGTCGGCCCGGTGGTTCCGCTGCCCAGGGGAAGACGCTACCGGTGCGGATCTGAGATGGTGTGCGTTGCCGACGAACTATCAGAATTCAGCCGACTTCGGCGTCCTCGGGAACGGGATCACATCGCGGATGTTCCCCATGCCCGTCACGAACAGCACGAAGCGCTCAAGGCCCATTCCGAAACCGGCGTGCGGCACCGTACCGAAACGGCGCGTATCCAGGTACCACCACAGCTCATCGGCGGGCACGTGCATCTCCTTCATGCGTGCTTCCAACACGTCGAGACGCTCTTCGCGCTGGCTGCCGCCGATGATCTCGCCGATGCCGGGGAAGAGCACGTCCATGGCGGCCACGGTGGTGCCTTTGTCGCTGTAGCCGAAATCGCCGGGCGCGTTGGTGCGCATGTAGAAGGCCTTGATCTTGCCGGGGTATCCGGTGACGATCACCGGCTTCTTGAAGTGCTTCTCCACGAGGTAACGCTCGTGTTCACTTTGCAGGTCGATGCCCCATTCCACGGGGAACTGGAACTGTTTCTTCTGGTGCGGTTTGCTGCGCAGGAGGATCTCGATCGCGTCGCTGTAGGTGATGCGCTCGAAGGGATTTTCCAGCACGAACTTCAGGCGATCGATCAGGCCTAGTTCGGCCCGTTGCTCCTTCGGCTTCGTCGCTTCCTCTTCTTTCAGGCGCGCATCCAGGAACTGCAGATCATCTGTGCTGTTCTTCAGCACACGGGCGATGAGGTGTTTGCACAGGCCTTCTGCAAGGTCCATGTCGCCGTGCAGGTCCATGAAGGCGCACTCGGGTTCGATCATCCAGAACTCGGCGAGGTGGCGCGCGGTGTTGCTGTTCTCCGCGCGGAACGTGGGGCCGAAGGTGTAGACCTTGCCGAGGGCGGTGGCAGCGAGTTCGGCTTGCAATTGACCGCTCACCGTGAGGCGGCTTTCGGCGCCGAAGAAGTCCTTCTTGTAGTCAACAAGATTAGGTAGGACCTCGAAAATGTTAAAGAATGAGAGTGCAAATGGAGGAATGTCGTCTGCGCTATACATGCGCATATAATCGGTGCCTATGGACCGCCGGAGTTGATATCCCTGCAGTCTACAAATACCTTCGACCTGTGACTTGAAATACCCTAGATCTTTATTCCCAAGTCGACCATCGCGCAAACGTTCATATAGTCCAACAAGGAGTTTCCGCATGATAGCGGTCTGCTCATTCTTACTGGGGTCCTGTTCCTTCCACGCTCCAAACGACTTATGGTACTTTTCTAGCAAATCTGGGGTGAGTTTGACAAGACGCTCGATTGATTGAACACCTTCCGGATGGATCTTAATTGCACCAGTATGGATGTTTGGTACTGAACTCGGAATGTCAAATTCGGCTAGGAACGAAGAGAGCGAGTAGTACTGGATCGGATTGTCATTTTCGATGAAGGCCCTTATGGTTTCCCAGTATTCATTTAGAATACCTTCGAATTTGGAATAGTCAACACTCTCACCTGCGGAAATCACGGGTGGCTTTTCTACAGGAAGGGTCGTTACTTGGAACATCTCGCCCGCTCCTTCGGCATCACTTGCCGTGATTATCGGGCTGTGGAAGTAGTTGTAGCCGAGCGAATCGAAATACTCGTGGATGCCGAAGCTCACCTGGTGGCGCATGCGGAAGATGGCGCTGTAGGTGTTGGTACGGAAACGGAGGTGCGCCTTTTCGCGCAGGAATTCCAGCGAGTGTTTCTTGGGCTGGATCGGGTAGGCTTCCGCATCGCTGTCGCCGAGCACTTCCACGGCGGTCACCTGCATTTCCACGCGTTGGCCGCTGCCCTTGCTTTCCACGATGGTGCCGGTGCATTTCACGGCAGCGCTAGTGGTGAAGCGGGCGCGGGTGACGGCATCCACCTGCTCCTGATGGATCACGCACTGCAGGTTGCGGATGGTGCTGCCGTCGTTGAGGGCGATGAAGCGGTCGTTGCGGAAGGTGCGCACCCAGCCGGCCACGGTGACGGTGGTGTTGGTGAGGGCGCTGTCGTCGAGGACGTGTTTGATGGAATGCATGTGCGTGCGAGGGGGCTCAGGGGAAGGCCGCGAGGGTGTGAGAGTGCTAAAGTTGGCCTCTCTTATGCCCTCGCACGCTATGCCCCGTGGACCGTTCTGACCGCAAAGATGGAGCAAGCGACCTAAACGTTCTTCTCCACGAACCACATCTCCATTTCGCCCTTGCCTTTGGCTTGCACTTTTCCACGCGGGGCGAAGTGCAGTCCCAGTGTTTCCTTCACGAGGGCATGTGTTGCCTCGCTGATGTTCACCTGGCCGATCTCCCCTGAGCTTTCCATGCGCGCCGCGATGTTCACGGTGTCTCCCCAGATGTCGTACTGGAATTTCTTCACACCCACGATACCGGCCACCACGGGTCCGGTGTGGATGCCCAAGCGCATATCGAAGGCCGGTTTGTGCAGCGCGGTCCGTTCGGCTTTGCGCTGTTGCATGAAGCGCTGCATCTCCAGCGCTGCGTGTACCACTTGCAGGGGCGAAGAGGTCTTCGGCTCTGACAGGCCGCCAGCACACATGTACGCATCGCCGATCGTCTTGATCTTCTCGATACCACGCGCGGTGATGATGTTGTCGAAGGCCTTGAAGCAGACGTTCAGTTCCTCCACCAGCTCGCGCGCGGTGAGTTGTTCGCTGATGGTGGTGAAGCCCTTGAAGTCGGTGAAGAGGATGGTCGCTTCATCGATCAGGCGTGCATCGGCCTCGCCTTTGTCCTTCAGTTCTTTCGCCACTTCTTCGGGCAGGATGTTGAGCAGCAGTTCTTCGCTGCGGGCTTTTTCTTTGGTGATACGGTTGCGCTGGAAGAGGAACACCCCGGCGAACAGGGCAACGAGCGCGAATCCTCCAACGAAGCCGTTGCGGATCACTTTCTGTTTTTGGATCTCCTTCACCTGAAGTGCTTTTTCGGAAGCGAACTGTAGGCTGTCCGCCAATGCGCGTTTCTCGTTCTCGAAGGAATATTCCTGGCGAAGGACACCGCGCTGGGCTTCTTCGCTGGTCACGCTATCGTTCATCTGGACCTCCAGTTCGTACATGGCGAGTGCGCGGTCGCTGCGTCCGGCGCTCTGGTAGGCTTTGCGCAAAACGGCGGCGACGGTACCGATATCCACTGTTGCACCGATGCCTTGCAGGATCCTGAGCGACAGTTCCCCATGCTGCGCGGCTTCTTCGTGCCTGCCAAGACCTTGCGAGGCGGCTGCCAGCCCGCTCAGGGCCAACGCTTCGCGGTAGGGTTCGTTCATGGCGCGAGCGATGTCAAGGGACTGGACGAGAAGTTCGTACGCACGTTGGTGCTGTCCCAGTTCACCGTAGGCCGATCCGATGTTGTAGAGCGCGAGTGTTTCTCCGGCCTTGTTGCCCATTTCGCGCGCCAACTTCAGGCTCATTTCGTGGTAGCTGATGCCCTCCACGTAGCGCTTGTCTTCCACAGCGAATCCACCCAGATTCGCGAGGAACGAAGAGCGGGCCTGCTGGTTGTTGAGCTCTTCGGCGATGGCCATTCCGCGCAGCGCATATTCCGTTGCACGGGTGAAGTCTTTCTGCTGGGCCATGATAACGCTGAGGTTGCCGAAGCCGGAGAGCACACCGCCCTTATTGCCTGCTTTTTCGTTGTGTGTGATGCTCTTCAGGAGGTGGGCTGTGGCCCCCGCTAGATCACCTTCGAGGAGCAGGATGCGGCCCAGGTTGTTGTTGCCCTGTCCCATTCCTTCTTCGCGACCGATCGCGGTGTAGAGGTCCAGGCTTTGTTGTTGGTAGCGCCTGGCCTTTTGGAACTGGCCGAGCTCGGTGTACATGTTGCCGATGTTGCCGAGGGCTCCTGCCACTCCATCGGCATCGCGCTGTGCATGGTGCAGTTGGACACATTGGAAGTATACGGGCAGTGCGGAATTCACGTCGCCGCGGATGTAGTAGGAGTTCGCCAGAAGTTCGAGCGCCGAGCCTTCGAAGCGTGCGATGCCCGTGGTCTTGGCCAATTCGAGCATGTTCCGGGCACACCGCTCCGCGCTATCCGGTGCGGAATATTGGATGTTCCAGATGAAGTCTGCCATGGCACTCAGGCGAGCGGTATCCGGGCGTGACTTATCGCTCCAAACGTCCCAGAGGCTATCGGGTTCCTGCGCTTTGACGGTGGCCGTTGATAAAAGCAATGAACACATGAAGAGCAGGGAGCAGTGGCGCATGGTGGTGCGTGATGCTTAGTTGATGATGATGCGTAGGATGGACGGGGTACCACTTTCATGGGAACGGATCCGGAGCATGTACGAAGCGGGTTCCAAGCCGGAGAGGTCCAGGGAGAAACCCGTGGAGCTGATGGAAGCAGCCGGGAACGCGCGCACGATGCGACCCTGGGTGTCTAGCAGTTCCAGGTCGTACAGGCTTGTCTCCTCCGCTGTGGAAGTGAACACCCGTGCACGGTCCCGTGCCGGGTTGGGCGCGATCAGGAACTTGGCACCGTCCGTTGGAGAACACGCTACAACTGCGCGCGTCGGGTGTTGTTGCTCATCCCCGTTCGTATCGACCTGTAGGAGGCGGTAGAAGACCTTTTCCGCGCGGATGATGGCATCGTCTCGGAAGTTGTAATGCAGCACGGAGTAGCTGGTTCCTGCGCCGGGCAATGATCCGATGGTCTCCCAAGTAAGAGCGTCGGTGCTTCTTTCGATCACGAAGAGCATATTGTTCTGCTCTGTAGCCGTTGACCATTCGAGCGATCGGATGTTCGCTTCGCACCGCACCTCGAAGCGCAAGAGCTCCACGGGCAACAAGCCACAATCGGGTTGTTCCACTTTGATCGCCGGGTCCTGGTCATCGTGTATCCCCATGTAAATCCACGGTCCGAAGCGTTGTCCGTCGATCATGGTTGCGGGATGATGCCTCAAACGCACGCGCCATTTCGGGAACGCTGTTCCGGGGGATATGATGGGTTCTTTGATCTCCACACCCGCCGCTACGTTCACAGCGGTCCAAGGGATCTCTTGCGCGGTGTAGGCCACACTGTTGGTGATCGGTGTGCCGAGGAATGCGGGTCCATGCGGCACTGTTTCCCACACGAGTTTCATTTTTCGGCGGCCCAGATGCGAACGGGCGACCTGCCCGATGGTCCATCCGCAACTGGCGTCGAACGTGCTATTGTTGGTCTGCACGGGTGTCACTTGGTCCGTTCGGTATTGTCGTGTACGCTGTGTGCGTGTTGCGCCACCGTTGCCGGTGAAGACATGCACACGGCCACGATCGGCGCTGATGGGGAATACCGAACTGTACTCTGGTGCACCAGCGATCACATCGCCGTATCCATCACCGCTTTGAGAGCCGCTGTTGGACACGCTCGTGCCCATGCGTGCCAAGCTGTTGCCCGTGGAGAAAGTGGAGCTGGCAGTAGCGGGAAGGCCGGCTGGCGAGCCGTGGTAGACGAAGACTTGCCCATTGCCCGAGCCTGGTGCCCCCACCACGATATCGCCGTATCCATCCTTGTTCACATCGCCGGCTTTGGAAACGCTGAACCCGTACTGGGCGTTGGTGGTAGCGGCCACAGCCGTCCATGCAGGGGCGACCGAAGGTGTGTTCCCTGCACCGAGGAACACCAACGCCCGCCCGGCACCACTGACAGCACCATTGGGGCGACCTGGTTCTCCAATGATAAGATCCGCGTATCCGTCCCCGTTCACATCACCGGCGGGTGCTACGGAAGTACCCAGTGCTGAGCCGTTGTTGGAACCTTCGACCACCCATGCTGCCTCGTGGAAGATCCCTGCTGGATGACCTTTCAACAAGAATGCGCGACCACGCCCCGTGATGCCCGCCGAGGTCCAGCCAGAGGCACCAACAAGAACATCACCGTATCCATCACCGGTCACATCACCTACACCCGCCACGCAGCTACCGATACGTGCATTGGCTTGCCCTTGTGTGAAGGTGAACAACGGTGCGGCGGTCAACCCTGTGGCGGACCCCAGATGTACGTATACAGCACCTTCCAACGCTAGGGTCACACTGTACCCGTTCGCGCCGATCACAACGTCGCTATATCCATCACCGTTCACATCACCGGCCGTTGCCACACTGGAACCGAGCGCGGCACTTGGCAGGTTGCGTTCGATGGTAAGTGGTGTGGTCCCCAGTCCTGTCGTTGATCCGTAGTACACATAGGCGAGCCCTTCTCCACTTTGCCCGTTCGCTGCGCCTGGCGCACCGATCACCACATCGCTGTATCCGTCGCCGTTCACATCACCCGCAGTGGATACGCTGGTGCCCAAGAGGGAAGATGCGATGTTGTTCTCGATCACTGCGTTGGCCGTGAACGAGAGCCCACCGGAGCCCCCATGGTAGATGTAGGCACGACCTTCGTTGTTCTGCCCGTTATCGTATTGTGGCGCGCCGATGATCACATCGCTATAGCCGTCGCCGTTCACATCACCAGCGGTGCTTACACAGGTGCCCAGGAAGGCAGATGCTTGTGTTTGGTCGATGGTGCCGCTGGAGACGAGCCCGCTGGGTGAGCCATGGAAGACGAAGGCACGTCCTTCATCAGCGGGGGCGGAGATATTCTCTGCCCAAGGGGCCCCCACGATGATGTCGCTATACCCATCACCGTTCACATCACCTGCAGTTCCAACGCACCACCCATAGAGTTCGAATGTGCTGCTGCCTGTTTGGCTCCAGACTGGAGTGGTTGATACACCACCGGCGGAACCTTGGTAGACATGGACAGAGCCACGGCGGAAAATGTCATAGCGGTCAGCCCCGACGATCACATCGGCGTAGCCATCCCCGTTCACATCCCCGGCACCGTCCACATAAACGCCGTATGCAGCCTGTGCAGCAGGCCCTACCGTTTCCCACGCGAAGGCATTGTTGATATCGGTGGCATTACCATAGTAGATGCGGGCGACACCTTGATTCAATAGGCCCGTGGTGCCATTTCCATAGCTGTATCCGCTCACGATCACGTCGCCGTATCCATCGCCGTTCACATCACCGGCANNAGTTGCCGAAGTCGGATCCATCCACGTCGCTTTCCGCGGTCCATGCTGCCCCGGCGAGCGTGGCCCCGGAGATGCCGGCTGCGCTGCCTAAGAACGCTACCGCCCGCCCTTCCCAGACCTGGCCCGCTTCGCTGTAATGGGGTTCGCCGATGATGATATCGCTGTAACCATCGTTGTTCACATCCCCAGCACTCGAGACGTTGAACCCGAAGTGGTTCTGGGCCTCCGCTCCATGCATGGTCCAGTCGGCCACTGTGTTCAGCAATGCAGGACCGGCATTGCCGTTATACAGGAACACGCGGCCTTGATCGATACCCAGTGGACCATTGTCCAAAGGTGCTCCCACGATCAGGTCGCTGACATCGTTGCCATTCACATCACCCGCAGTGGCCACGGAGAATCCGAAATCAGAACCTGCTTCTCCAGAGGCGAAGATCATAGGTGTGTTCCCCAACCCCGTGGCCGATCCGAAATAGACGAGTGCCGCACCTTCGTCGGCTACGGTATTGGTGTAGCCGGGAGCACCCACGACCACATCGCTGTACCCATCGCCATTGATGTCCCCAGCGGTGGAGACCGAGATGCCGAAGTTCGACCCTGCCTGGCCGTTCCGCGTCCAACTGGGTGTGGTGGAGAGGCCGGTCGCGCTGCCATGGTAAACGAGCGCGCGTCCTTGGTTGGTCGAGGCGCCGTCGTAGAGGTTGGCCCCCACGATCACATCACTATAGCCATCATGGTTCACATCGCCAGCGGTGCCCACATCGAATCCTAACTGTGCCTCGAGTTGTCCACTGGAAACGTTCCAGTTCGCCGTTGTTGACAGCGGATCGATGGTCAGAGGATATTCCCCATACGTATCATCCACCACCAGCGCGAGGATATCCTCGTGCAACTCCATATGCGCGTCCAGTTCACGCCGTTCGGCATCCCACACCTTCAGGTCCCGGTACCAAACGCAAGCAGTGTGGCTTGCTGTAGCGCTATCGTATGCGGTGAAGAGCAGATCATCCTCACCTTTCAACGTCGGCAACAACGATCCGTTGTACCGGATCTTTACGGTCAATGGGCCTGTGCCATCTGGTTTTCTCTTCACATGGAAGTCTTGCCGCATGCCGGACTCCTCGTTGGTATATTGGATGGTGAATGCTCCGTGATCCACAACGGCCCGGTTGCCTTCTACATGTATGGATGGCCTGAAGAGCGGAACGGATCGTTCACCATCCTTTCCCACGGATACGACGCGCAGGTCCGCATGCCAGGCTCCTGCATCGAGACGAGGCGTCAAGCGGAACCCTTCCGGGTGATACGTGATGCGGAGGTCTTGTTTGCGATTCGGGCTTTGTAGCACACTTCCTGAACCTTGGGGTGAGAGATGATATTCGCTGGCGCGTATCACTTGCTGCACACGGTCGATCCAGTCGGCCGGGTAGTCATCAGGTGTGGGGAGTTGAAGTCCGGGTTCGTTGAGGGCACAGAGAGGACCGGCCAACAGCGCTGGTACGGAAGAAGGCGCACGATAGCATTGAGCCACCTGCGCTCCACGATCATCATTCATGGGTATAGCGAGCACGGCTCCTAGTAGGAACAATATGCGCAAGAGATCACCCCGGAGGTACATGTGTGCGGAACAGACTGTCCTATCCAGCCAAGTTCCGGGTTCGGCCAGGTCCGTGAAATACCACGAAGTAGTTACCCCGGGCTAAAGGGTTCAGGCGTTGGAGAATGACGCGATATGCTTTTAGCAACCCCGCAAGACGGTGGAAGTAGAAGCTATTTCCTGTTGATCACAGCCCTTTCGGGAACACCTTGCGCACGGCCTCCATGCGCGACTTCACCTGCAGTTTGTGGTAGATATTGCGCACATGCACGCGCACGGTCTCGGTGCTGATACCCGCTTTCGCGGCGATCTCCTTGTACATCAGGCCTGCGGCGAGCCCATCCAGGACACCCCGTTCCCGGTCGCTCAATTTCTCGTCGCTGATGCGTTGTGCGGTCTCTTTTTGGAAGCTGTTCACCACCAGGCGGGCGATGGTGGTGTTCATGGGCGAGCCGCCGGTGTGGATCTCGCGTACGGCAGCCACTAGCTCTTCTGCACTGGTCCCTTTAAGTAGGTACCCCGTGGCACCTGCGCACAACGCTTCGAAGATGTAGGCTGGGTTCTCGAAGATGGTGAGCATCAGGTATTGCACCTCGGGCTTGGTGGTCTTGGCGCGCCGTACGCATTCGATACCGCTGATGCCGGGCATGTTGATGTCCATGAGCACCACATCCACTTCCAACGCGCCCAAATGGTGCAGGAATTCTTCTCCATCGGCACACGTGCGCACCACCTCCATGCCCTCGGAACGGGCCATGCGCCGCCGCAATAATTCGCGCAGTTCGTCATCGTCCTCGACGATGGCGATACGGATTGGTCCACGCGCCATGCTGGCAAGATAGCTTGTAGCCCGAATTCATGTGAAGAACGAAATGCGTTGATACGGTGCAGCCGAGGCGGGTCCCTGCTAGTTCAACCCTTCTAGAGGGCCAGATGGAAGCTGATGGTGGTGCCGTTGCTGCCGTTGACAAGGAGCTCCCCGCCGGTGTTGAGGGCGCGTTGGCGCATGTTGGAAAGGCCATGGCCCGCGGAGGCACTACCTGGGTCCAGGCCGATACCATCATCGGTCACGGTGAAGTCGACGTTACTAGCTGAAGAGTGGAAGGTGACCGCGATGTGTCGCGCGTGAGCGTATTTGATGGCATTGTTCAATGCTTCGCGCAGGATCAGGTAGATGTCGCGCTTGGTGGCTGGGTCCAAGGTGTGGTCCGGTCCGCTATGCACACAGTCGATGGTGTGTTCGGTGTGGCTCCACTTCAGCATCCGTTCACAGTGTGCGCGTACCCGTTCGGTGAGGCCGGCAAGGGAGTCGTGGTGCGGGTCTATGGCCCAAACGATATCGCCCAGTGAGCGGTTGGCTTCGCCGGCCACACGTTCGATATCGTCGGCTGTAGTCTTTAGCAGGGCGGGATCTTCGATGGCCTGCGCTTTGGCCTCGCTGCTGAGCATGACGAGTTTGGTGAGGTCGCTTCCCAGCTGATCATGGACGTCGCGTGCGATGCGTGTGCGTACTTCCTCCGCTTCGCGCCTTTTCTCGCTTTCCACCAGTTTGGTCTGCGCGTCCAGGATGGCAGCATTGGTGCGGCGTAGAAGCCTTGCGCGTTGCCAGAAGACGATCACGATGATGGCAGCGAGGACCCCCAGGGCGATCGCGATGTAGCGTTTCGTGCGTTCGCGGGAGAAGCGTTGTTCTTGTTCGAGCGCTGCTTGTTCAGCTTCCAACGCGTATTGAAGGCTGTCGGTGATGGTGCGTTGTTCGTACGCATAGCGGTACTCGTTGCGCAACACCGCGCGCTGGTTCTCTTCGCGCATGATGCTGTCTGTCAAGTTCACCATCAGCGACTGTGCTTGCAGTGCTTGTTCCCAGCGCCCCAATGCGCGCAGTGCTTGGTACTTGAGCTCGGCGGCATCGCGTTGCTGGCTGATGTCCTCCGCATCGGTGGCCGCTACGAAGGCTTTGTCGGCACGGTCGAGCGCTTGTGCATGGGCCCCGCGGGAGAGCAACACCTTGCCCTCGCCAACGAGGGCGCTGGAAAGTCCCCAGGGCAATTCCTCTTCACGGGCCATGGCCGCGGCTTCGCGGAAGAGGTCAAGGGCCTCATCATCGCGTCGCAGCTTCAACAACAACATGCCTATGCGGTTCTGCACGTTCACCAGTCCGTGCCGATCATCCAACGTTTGGCGTACGGAACGGCTGCGGAGGAAGTGATCCATGGCCGAAGCGGTATCGCCCAACTCTTCCAAGCAAACGCCGATGTCCTCGAGACCCTTCCCCACCATGTGTTGGTCGTCCAGGGCTTCGGCGAGGCGCAATGCTTCGCGGTAGTGTTCGAGTGCTGGCACATGGTCGCCCTGTTGCATCAGCACCTTGCCCAGGTTGGAGCGGGTGGTGGATATGCCCCGATCATTGTGCAGCAGTTGTTGAAGACGAAGGCTGCGCATGTAGAAGTCCACGGCTCGTGCATGATCGCCGCGTGCCATGTGAACGGCTCCAATGGCGTTGAGATCGTTCGCGATACTGGTACTATCGTGCATCTTTTCGTGTACCGCTAGCCCACGCAGATAGAGTTGGAGCGCCTGTTCCCGCTCGCCCATGAAAGAGAGCATGGAGGCCTTGTTGGTAAGCACGTCGGCCACGCCCTTTTGGTCGTTGCTACGTTCGTGGATGATCAGTGCGGTGTCGTAATGCACAAGGGCCGTCTTCAGTTCACCTTTCACGTAACACGCTGCGGCCATCAGTTCGCTGGCGCGGGCCTCGAACGCGGGATACCGCTTGCTCTTAGCTTCACGTTGCAAACGTTGCCCCATGGCGAAGGCGGTATCCGGTTCGGAGAATAGGTAGCCTTCCCAAGCGAGATCGTTGAAGGCCGAGAAACGGATGCTGTCGGATCGGTCCGGGTCAGCATACACGCCACGCAGCGAATCGAGGTAGTCCTGGGCCAACACAGGAAATGAGCCTGACCACGCAAAGGCGAGAAGGGTTGCGGTAAGCAGAGGTCGGTCAAGCCGCAGCATCCGCCCAAAGTAGCTCGAACCGGATGGTGGTGCCCCCGCTTGGGGCGGAACGGATGGTGAGCTGGCCACCGAGCCGCGTTGCCCTTGTCTGGAGGTTCTGCATACCGTGGCCTTTTCCAGCGGTGTTGGGAAGGCCTTGTCCATCATCTGTCAGTTCGAAAAGCAATGTAGTGGGATCGCTGTGGAAATGAACGGTGATGTGTTCGGCGCGTGCATGTTTCAACGTGTTGTTCAGTGCTTCACGCACCATCAAGTGGATGTCTCGTTTGCTCGCCGGATCAAGTGGCCTATCGGGACCGATATGGTGGCAGTCGATGAGGCAGGTGCCTGGGTGATGGTGTAGCATCCGTACGCAATGTGCACGGATGCGGTCGGTGAGTTCCTGGACGGAATCGTGGTGTGGATCCACGGCCCACACGATGTCGCCGAGCGATCGGTTGGCTTCGTCTGCCACGCGCCCCACGTCTTTAAGCCTGGCGTTCATGCTCTCGCGATCAGCGGCTGACCTTGCTTCTTCGCTGAGCAGGATGAGTTTGGTGAGATCACTTCCGAGCTGGTCGTGGACATCGCGGGCGATGCGGGTGCGTACGAGTTCCGCTTCGCGTTGCTTTTCGCTCGCCACCAGTTCATCCTGTGCTTTCACGATGGCATCCCGGGTTCGGCGCACGTGCCGCAGGCGCCCCCAGATCAGGAGCACGATGATGGCCGAAGCGGTAACGATGACCAGGAGCAGGTTGCGCCGGTCGCGTTCGGTGGAGAGTTCTTGCTCGTGCCGCACGGCAGCCACATGGGCGGCTTCCGCACGGGCGATACTATCGAGCACTGTTCCTTCGTGGTAGGCCAGCATGGCGAGTTCCACCCGGCCGTCCATCCGTTGTACGCTATCCTTCAAGGCGGACCAGCGTTCGGTCATCGCCAAAGCATCGGCCGTTCGTCCCTGCGCACGGTAGAGTTCTTTCAGTTCCGCCGTAGCGCGCAGCATGGATCCTTCATCGCCCATCTCACGGGCCACACCTACCTCGCCGTTCTCTTCGGCTATGCGCAAGCCTTGCAGAAAGCTGTTTTCCGCACTGCGCGGATCGCCGGTATTCCGTTCGCCGATGCCGGCAAGGACCAGGCATCCACAACGTGCGGTCTCATCGCCTACCGCTGCAGCGATGCGCACGCAGGCCCGGGCGTTGGCAAGCCCCTCCTCGAAGCGACCAGTGGCATAGAGCGTTCGGGCCAGCGGGGCAAGCACCGGCAACTGGTCCCATGGGTTCGTGGATCGGCCGGCCATCTCCAAGCTGGTGTGGAGCAGGCGGATGGACTCTTCGGTACGACCGCTCATCTGGAGTATCCGCGCGCGTTCGTTCAGCACCGCCGAGCTATCCTCGGAAGCCCCCTCTCCACACGAGTCCAAATAGGCAAGGGCGGTGGTGTGTTCACCACGGTCTCCGGAGAGTGCGGCCAAGTGCGTCAACGCTTGTATCCGGAGTTTGGCGTGATCGATCTCCCGTGCGATGCGAAGCTCTTCGCGGAACGCTTTTTCGGCCTTGTCGCGATCCCCGGCCACGCGCAGCAGGATCCCCAGGGCATCGTAGCATTCGCCCAGCGCATGTCGTTCGTTGTTGACGCTGAAATCCTCCAAAGCGCGCTGGAAAGAAGTCAATGCCAAAGGGATATTGCGGCTGAATTTGGCATGGTACCCGGTGAAGAAGTTGAACGCTCCGCGCGCATGCCGGGCCCGCTTCCTTACAGCGGCGTGCGGGCTTTGGAGCAGTGCCGTGCTCAACGTATCGAGCCGCTCCAAGTAAGGGAATGCCTTGTTGGAGGTGGACCACGACTCGGCCACTATGATCAGCAAATCCAGTTGGTTGGTGTCCTGTGCGGAAGGGTCTAGAAGGCGAAGGGTGGAATCCAAACGTGCCGGGTTCTCCTGGCCAAGCACCGGCTGGCAGAACACCAGGAATGCGACCAGGATGGTCCAAGCGGTCAGCCTCTGGCAGGTCTCCAACATGGCACCAAGGTTGGTCATGATCCCGCACCCCGCAATACCATGGTCGTGGTAAACGGCTACTGGGCAGGGCCGTTCACCCGCACCGAACACCACTGGAAACATTATCACCCCAAAATGTTTCCAGTGTATCCACAGCCTCTACATTTGCGCCCCCAACATGGCGACAGACAAGACCATCCCCGCCGACCAGCCCGGTCTGGAGCCCTCCGATGACCGTTGGAACCGGATCGTGGAAGGTGCGTCCAAGGTCTTCTGGAAGCTCGGCATCAAGAGCGTTACCATGGATGATGTGGCCACGCGGCTGGGCATCTCCAAGAAGACGCTGTACCAGTACGTGAGCGACAAGAACGACCTGGTGGACAAGATCCTGAAGCACGTGAGCACCTGTTACAAGTGCGACATCGATGCGGTGCGGGCGCGGGAAAAGCAGAACGCGATAGACGAACTGTACGCCATCACCACCACGGTGGCCGGGCATATCCAGGATATCCATCCCTCGATCCACTTCGATCTGGAGAAGTACCATCCGGAAGCCTTCCGCAATATGAAGGAGAACAAGCGGAAGGAGATCGCGCAGTGCATGACCGAGAACATGGCACGCGGCATCACCGAAGGCTTGTACCGCGAGGACCTGAATATCGGGATGATCGCCACGATCTACATCGCGCGGTTCGATATGGTATTCGATGGGGCCTTGTTCCCACCGGAGAAATTCAGTTTCAGCGACCTGCACTGGGAGATCTTCCGCTACCATGTGCGCGGCATCGCCAGCAAGAAAGGACTGGACTACTTGGAGAAGAAGTTGACCAAAGAACGGATCACCGTTCCGCCTACGCCAGGTGTTATGGCGAACAAATGAGGAGCCTTACCACCACCATCATCCTATTAACGGCCGCTGTGCTTTCCGCGCAAGGGCCTGTTAGCCTAAGCCTGCAGCAAGCGCTGGACATGGCCGCCAAGCAGAGCTATTCCGTGCAGGCCAGCGCCTTGGAAGCCGAGAAGGCGCGCCACAAGGTGAAGGAGATCACCGCCATCGGCCTGCCGCAGATCAATGGCGAAGTGCAGTTGCAGAACTTCATCGATGTGCCCACGCAGCTGATCCCGAACTTCTTCACGCCAGGCCAAGGGCCGGAGTTCATCGCTGCGCAATTCGGTCTTCCGTGGAACGCCAGCGCCGGTGCAACACTGAGCCAGTTGATCTTCGACGGCAGCTACCTCGTGGGCCTGAAAGCCACGCGGGCCTTGGCCGAACAGAGCCAGCAGGACTTGGAGAAGGCCGCCGCCGATGCGCGCAACCAAGCCGCCAAAGCGTACTTCGGTGTGCTCTCCGCAGCAGAAGGTGAGCGCCTTGCAGGCGAAGGGATCCCGTTGTTGGAAAAGAGCCTTGCGGAAGTGAACGCCATGAAGGAAGCGGGTTTCATGGAGATCACCGACGTGGACCGCATCACCATCCAGTTGGAGCAATCGCGCAGTTTGCAACGCAGCTTCAAACAACAAGGGGACGTAGCGCGCATGCTGCTGAACCTCACGCTGGGCCTGCCACAAGGCACACCCGTAACGTTGACCGATGACCTGGGCAAGATCCTGAACGACCCCAATGAGACCTCGCTCACCGAAGTGCCGTTGGATCCCGCCACGCACGTGGAACAGAAATCGGCGGAAACGTTGGTGCTGCTCTCCGACCTGCAGCGCAAGAACGAACGCAGCAAGGCCATGCCATCGCTCGGTGGTTTCCTCAGCCACCAACAAGTATGGAACGGCCCCGACTTCGATCCGGGCGGCAAGTATCCGTTCTATCCAACTACACTTTGGGGATTGAAATTGACCGTGCCCCTCTTCAGCAGTGGCAGCCGTTACCACAAGGTGAAACAAGCGGAGATCGCGTTGAAGCAGACCGAAGTGAACAAGACCGCCACGGAGCAACGCCTCGTCGCTTTCAGTGAACAGAGCCGCACACAAGCGCGCACGGCCTTCGACAACTTCAAGACCGAGGAGCGTAGCCTCGCCTTATCGAAAAGCATCTTCGACCGCACCAGTGTGAAGTTCACCAATGGTGCTGCGGCCAGCTTCGAGCTCACCCAGGAGCAGGGCAATTACCTGATCGCCCAACAGACCTACATCCAACGCGTGGTGGAACTGCTGATGGCCCGCGCAGACCTACGCAAAGCACTCGACCTCTACTAGACCACCGCTTACCCGATCGTGATGAAGAACCTGATCCTCTACGCCACCACCGCCGTTCTCTTGGCCGCTTGTGGGGCTTCCGTGCCTGAAGGCAACATCGGCCGCAAGCGCGCCGAACTGGATTCGTTGAAGACCGCCTACAAAGAGCTGGGCGTGAAAGTGAAGGAGGCTGAAGAATGGCTTATCGCCAACGACAGCACCGTGGTACGCAATCTGGCCGCGGTTACCGCAGCGCCCGTCACCGCTGGTCCGTTCATCCACTATGTGGACGTTCATGGCCGTGTACGTTCGGACAAAGCCGCCGACCTCTACTCCGGTGGTGGCCGTGTGCGCAAGATCCTGGTGAGCGCTGGTGATCGCGTACGTGCTGGTCAACTGCTCATCAGCATGGACAACGACTTGGTAGCGAAGCAGATGGCGCAGGCCGAAGCGGGTTACGAACTCGCACGCACTGCGTTCGAGAAACAGCAAACGCTCTGGAACCAGCAGATCGGTAGTGAGATGCAATTCCTGCAAGCGAAAAGCCAGAAAGAACAAGCTGAAGCGGGCCTCGCCGCACTGCGCGAACAACAGCGGCTGACCAATATCACCGCGCCGTTCGACGGCACCGTGGATGAAGTGATGGTGCGTGTTGGCGACATGACAACCCCCATGCAAGCAGCAGCCCGCGTAGTGGACCTCAGCGCCGTGCAACTGGAAGCCGATGTGCCTGAGAGTTACCTCCGCACCATCGCCAAGAACGCACCTGTGAAAGTGAGCTTCCCCAGCCTTGACGAGACGTTCGATGCCAAGTTGGACCACGTGGGTGAGTTCATCGATCCGAGCAACCGCACCTTCAAGATCGCAGTGCGCGTGCCGAAGGGCGAAGGCTACATGCGCCCCAACCTGCTCAGCGACATCAGCATCGAAGACCTGCGGATCGACAGTGCGTTGACCGTTCCATCGCGTGCAGTGTTGCAGGATGTGAAAGGCGACAACTATGTGTTCGTGATCGACCGCACCACCGGCGACGAAGCCAAGGCCCGTAAGGTGATGGTGAAGCGCGTGAGCGAATACAAGGGCATGATGAGCATCACGCCTATCACAGCGGGCGAGCTCAGCGGCACTCAACACATCGTGGACGAAGGAGCCAAGAACGTGACGGACGGATTGACGGTGCGTGTAGCCAACAATTGAGTTCGAGGATCAGGCGAAATGCACCGTAGCGTCGATCCCTTCGGGTCGACAACCAACGAAAGCAACATGAGCAGCAACGACATCGAAAAAGACCTGCACGGACCGGAGCGGCAGTTCGCGATCACGACCTGGGCGGTGAACAACCGGACCACGGTGATCGTGCTCACCATCCTGATCTGTGTGATGGGCATTTATTCCTATCGGGATATGCCCAAGGTGAGCTTCCCCGAGGTGGTCACACCCGAGGTGTTCATCGGCACACCGTACAATAGCAGCTCGGTGGTGGACATCGAGAAGCTGATCACCAAACCGATCGAGAAGGAGCTCAACACCATCACCGGTGTGGACGAGATCAAGAGCACCAGCGTGCCCAATTTCAGCTCCATCCACATCAAATTCACATACGACATCACGCCAACGGAAGCGTTGCGCAAGGTGAAGGATGCGGTGGACAAAGCGCGTGGGGATAGCAACTTCCCCACCGACCTGCCCGCGGAGCCGAACGTGTTCGAGATGAACTTCTCCGAGCTGATGCCGGTGATGAACATCAACCTCAGCGGCGACTACCCGATGGAGCAGCTCCACGAGTATGCCAAGCACCTGGAGGACCGCATCGAAGACCTCAGCGAGATCAACAAGGTGGAGATCCGTGGTGTACCCGATCGCGAAGTGAAGGTGAGCGTGGACCTCTACCAGCTCGAAGCACTGCAACTGAACTTCGATGATATCGGAAACGCACTGCGTAGCGAGAACCTGACCATGAGCGGTGGCGACATCCTTACCGGTGATCAACGCCGCAGTGTGCGCGTGATCGGCGAGTTCAAGGACATGGAGCAGATCCGGAACATCGTGGTGAAGAACGAGGGCCAGCGCGAAGTGCGTCTCCGCGACATCGCCGATGTCAGTTTCGATTTCAAAGAGCCCGAGAGCTTCGCCCGCGAATTCGGTAAGAGCGTGGTGATGTTGGACGTGATCAAACGTGCCGGTGAGAACCTGCTGGAGGCGAGCGACAAGATCAACGCCATCATCGCGGAAGAGCACGGGAAGGCCCTGCCAAAGGACCTCATCATCACCCTTACCGGCGATCAAAGTGACCAGACACGTGTAAGCGTTGATGAGTTGATGAACCACATCGTGCTCGGTGTGATCCTCGTGGTTGGCGTGTTGATGCTCTTCCTCGGCTTGCGCAACGCGCTGTTCGTAGGTCTCGCGATCCCGATGAGCATGTTCATCTCATTCACCCTGCTCAACGCGTTCGGTGTCACACTGAACATGATGGTGCTCTTCGCACTGATCCTTGCTTTGGGTCGCTTGGTGGATGACGGCATCGTCATCGTGGAGAACATCCACCGCCACATGACCAACGGCGAGCCGGCCATGAAAGCAACACGCCTTGCCGTAGGGGAGGTCACCATGCCGATCATCGCCGCGACGACCGCTACCGTGATGGTGTTCGTGCCGCTGCTGTTCTGGCCGGGCATGATGGGCGAGTTCATGAAATACCTGCCCATCACCTTCATGATCGCGTTGGGCTCTTCGCTCTTCGTAGCCCTAGTGGTGAACCCTGCGCTTGCTTCCAAGTTCATGAAAGTGGAAGAGGACCATATCCCTACGAAGAAGATGTGGCGCTTGGCGTTCATCCTCGTAGTGGTGGGTGCCATCGTTGGTGCCATCGGAGGAAGCATGCAGAGCAAGACCATTTTCGGTCTCGGTATGCTCACGATCTTCTTCGGCTTCATGGGCGTGGCGAACGAGAAGTTGTTCGTCCCAGCAGCACATTGGTTCCAATACAAGTGGCTGCCACGGTTGGAACACCGCTATGAAGGCCTGCTGCGTTACGCCTTGGTGAAGCACCATCCGCGCACCTTCATGTTCGGCACTATCGGCCTGTTGCTGTTCAGCTTCGTGTTGCTGGGCATTTTCCCGCCCAAGACCTTGTTCTTCCCGGCGAACGAACCGCAATTCGTGAACGCCTTCATTGAAGCGCCGATCGGAACCGACATCCTGAAGACCGACAGCATCACCCGCGTGGTGGAAGCGCAGGTGATGAAGGTGATCGATGTACCCGAGTACAAAGAGGTGCGCGAGGTGAAGAACGACAAGGGCGAAGTGATCGGAACCGACACCGTGAACTTCCTTGTGAAGTCCGTGATCGCACAAGTTGGAGAAGGAACGAGCGATCCCGGCGCAGGCGATGTGGAACTGAGCGCAACCCCGCACAAGGGCCGTATCCAGGTCACCTTCGTGAAGTTCGCCGACCGCAAAGGCATCAATACCAATGACGTGTTGGAGGCCTTGCAGAAGGGCGTGAGCGGCTATCCCGGTGTGGTCACCTCCGTGGTGAAGAACGCCGATGGTCCACCTGTTGGTAAGCCCATCAACATCGAGATCAAAGGCAAGGAGATCGATGGTCTGTTGGACGAAGCCGAGAAGGTGAAGAAATTCATCGAGGACAAGAACGTACCCGGTGTGGAAGCCTTGCGCATCGACATCGACCGCGCGAAACCCGAGATGCCCATCGTGATCGATCGCGAGAAAGCACGCCGCTTGAACGTGAGCACCTACGCCGTGGCCGACGCCATACGCACAGCGCTCTTCGGCAAGGAAGTGAGCACCTTCCGCGTGGAAGGCGACGACGATGATTATGAGATCAACGTACGGTTGAAGGACAACTACCGCTACGATACGCAACAGCTCATGGACATGCGCATCACCTTCCGCGACATGCTCACCGGGCAGATCCGGCAGGTGCCGATCAGCGCTGTAGCGAAGGAAGAATACGGCACCACGTTCAGTGCCATCAAGCGCAAGGACCTCGATCGTGTGGTCACCGTGAGCAGCAACGTGATCGCGGGCTACAACAACAACGAAGTGGTGCAACAGATCAAGGATGAAATGGCGAGCGGCTACGAAGCCAACCCCGATTTCAACCTGCGTTTCACCGGCGAACAAGAGGACCAAGCGAAGGACATGGGCTTCCTGATGATGGCCTTCCTCGTCGCGATCTTCGTGGTGTTCCTCATCATCGTAGCGCAGTTCAACAGCATCAGCTATCCGGTGATCGTGATGAGCACGGTGATCTTCAGCACCATTGGTGTGTTCCTCGGCCTGGTGGTGTTCCGCATGGACTTCATCATCATGATGACCATGCTCGGCATCATCTCGCTGATCGGTGTGGTGGTGAACAACGCGATCGTGCTCATGGACTTCGCGCGCCTGCTCTTCCAACGCGAACAACGCATCCGTGGGCTGGACGAGAACGCCATCATCCCCATTGAAGCAAGTCGTGAAGCGCTCGTCGTGGCGGGTCGCACCCGTCTACGTCCGGTGTTGTTGACCGCGGTGACCGCGGTGCTCGGCCTGCTTCCCTTGGCGATCGGGTTGAACTTCAACTTCTTCAGCCTCTTCATGGAACTTGATCCGCACATCCACATGGGCGGTGACAACGTGGTGTTCTGGGGCCCGCTCAGCTGGGCGGTAATTTTCGGCCTCATCTTCGCCACCTTCCTTACCTTGATCATGGTACCTGTGATGTTGCTGATCGTGATGAAGATCAAGCACCGCAGGCAGTGGAAAGCCGAGTTGCGGGCACAGGCAACGCAGGGTGATGCTTCATTGACGACCAATACGCTGCGTCCCGGAACGGTCTAAGGCACTGGGCAACTGAATTTGGAAGGCGCGGCGGAAGCTGCGCCTTCTTCATTTCCGGCCATTGCGCAGGGCTTTCCGACCGCTCATCACAAAAAGAGTGAAGCGCAATAGTTGCGTAATGCAACAAAAATTACATTTGTACCGTTGCAAAGAGCAACTATCGACATGAGCCAACTATCAGACGACATCGCCCGCCTCCTTCCCACCATGTTCCGCAGCGTGGTACGCCTGATGGCCGTGGAAATGGACAAGAGCGGCACGGAGCTCCGCTTGCCCCAGTTCGGGGTGCTCGATTTCCTGCTCACCAACAGCGAGGCAGTACAAACCGACCTTGCCAACCACTTTGCCAAGGACAAAAGCGTCATGCTGCGTCAGTTGGACGAGATGGAACAGGCTGGCTGGATCGAACGGCAGATGGATCCCAATGACCGTCGCCGCAAAAACCTGGTGGTGACCAAGGCTGGCCTCGAGGTGTACAAGAAGGCGGCCAGGCTGCGTGCGAAGGTTTTCGCTGGCGTCTTGGAAGACGTGAGCGAGCGGGATGTTACCGCTTGCCTGAAGGTCTTGAACGCTATGAACGATCGTGCCAACGCAGGCGACGCCAAATGAAACTGAAGATGGTCCGTTCTGTTCTCCGTCGTACTCTAGCGCTCGTTGCGCTCCTCGCGTTCATCGTGCCGAAGGGGTCGGTCGCACAAGAGGCGTTCACCATACGCCAAGCCATCGACTACGCCCGTTCGCACAGCCCGGCCCTGGCCATTGCCGCCAATGATCAGCGCAGGGCCGATGCACAAGCGCAAGAAGCTGTTGCCGGATACTTGCCGCAGATCAATGGTAGCGGGCAGTTCGATGATAACCTCAAGCGCCAGACGACCTTCCTTCCTGCGGGCATCTTCAGTGACCAACCAACGCCGGTACAGTTCGGTACGCAGTACAGCACCAATTTGAGCGTGCAGGCCGAGCAGACGTTGATCGATGTGGCCCAGCTCAACGGGATCCAAGCGAACAAGCCGAATACCACCATGGCAGCGATCAAGTTGAAGCAGGCCGAAGAACAAGTAGTGTACGATGTGGCCAAGGCTTACGCCCAAGTGCAGACCTATCGCGAGCAAGTCAAGCTGTTGGAGGAGAATTTGAAGCAGTACGATGCGCTCGTGCCCATCCTCCGTTTGCGGTTAGCGAATGGGGTTGCCCAGCAACTGGATCTGGACCGTGTGGAGGTCACGCAACGCAACATCCGTTCGCAGCTCACCGTGGCGCAAGCGAACTACGACGTGTCCATCGGCCAATTGCAACGCACCATGGGCATGCCACTGGAACAACCCGTCATCGTTGTGGATGAAGTGCGCACCGACATGGCGCAACGCGAACCCGTGGCGAAGTCGTTCGAGTTGAACAACCTGCTCAGCTACCAATACAACGAACAGTCTGAACTGCTTTACGGGATCGACCTCAAGCGGAAACGGAACGCCTTCCTGCCCACGCTTAGCGCGTACGGCCGCTACGGCGCCATGGCGCAAGGCAACGAGCTCGCCGAGAGCTACGACAACTGGTTCGATTACGCGGCCATCGGCTTGAAGTTGAACGTGCCGCTCTTCAGTGGACTGCGGCGCACAAGCCAGATCAAACAAAGCGAGATCGCCTTGCAGAACCTGCGCGAACAGCAGCGCGATGCCAACCTCGGTTTCCAACTGAACTACAAGAGCGCCAGGACACGCTTGCTCGCGAGCACCAGCACGGCTGATCGGGATGCCGAAAGCCTGCAACTCGCGGAGCGTGTCTTCGCCAACACCAACTTACAGTACCAACAAGGCTTGGCATCGCTGAGCGATCTGTTGAACGCGGATTATCAACTGAAAGAAGCGCGCAACAACTGGACGAACTCCTTGTTGAACCGCGCGGTCTCCCTGCTGGATCTGGAACGCAGTAAGGGAACATTGCTGGAGTACGCGAACACGCTCTGACCAACCATTGAACACCGACCGCATTGGCGGACACAACGATGAAACGTAACTGGATACTGCCCTTGGTGCTCATCATGCTAGCGCTCAGCATCGGTCTCAAACTGGCCGCGAACAAGAAGAAGTTGGACAGCGCGAAACAGTCGATCGATCGCAGTGCCTTTGCCATTCCGGTGAATACGATCACCACAACCCAAGCCGCCGTGGAAGGCACCTTCAGCGTACCCGGCACCTTGGAGCCGCATGATCATGCGAAAGTGATGGTACAGTCGCAGGGCAAGCTCGCCAGCCTCACCGTGGACCTGGGTTCGCGTGTAACCAAGGGCCAGGTGCTCGGCAATTTGGAACTTGCGCAGAAGCAACTGGAACTCGCTTCGGCCGAACTTCAATTGGAGAAGCTGCGCAAGGATGACCAGCGCTATCGCGAGCTCGTTGCCGGGAAAGCCGCTACCGAAAGCAACTACGACGATGTCCATTTCAACTTCGAGAACCAGAAGGTGAAAGTGGACCAGATCCGCCAGCAGATCCGCGATGCACAAGTGATCAGTCCGGTCGCTGGCACCGTGGTGGCGAAGAACGTGGAGGTAGGTGAATACGTGACGGCCAACACCGCTGTTGTCGAAGTGGTGGATGTGAGCCGCCTGAAGGCGAAGGTGTATGTGAGCGAGAGTGACGCCTACCGTGTGAAGGAAGGCGATGCCGTGACCATTACGAGCGATGTATTCCCCGGCGAGACCTTCCAGGGCAAGGTGACCTTCGTGAGCCCTCGTGGTGATGCGAGCCACAACTACTTGGTGGAAGTCGCTGTGCAGAACGAAAAGTCGCATCCGTTGAAGAGCGGCACGTTCATCAACGCGCGTTTCGATACCGGTGTCGTGGGCGATATGCTCACCATTCCGAAGAATGCGCTGGGTGAAGGCAAGAAGGATGCGTACGTCTACGTGGTACGCGGCGATACCAATGGCACTCGTGTGACACGCCGGAGCCTCACGCTCGGTCGGGAGGTCGGGGAGCGTGTTGAGGTGGTGAAGGGGTTGGTTCCGGACGAGATCGTGGTGGTGAGCGGTCAGCTCAACCTAGCGGAAGGCAGCTTGGTGAAAGTGATCGGCAGCAAGTGATCGGTAAGCGATACGAACAACATGAGCATCACAGAAGTCGCCATAAAGCGTCCGTTGCTGATCACGGTGATCTTCGTCACCCTGATCCTCTTCGGCTTCGTCAGCTACAAAGGCCTGAACTACAATCTGCTGCCGAAATTCGAGGCCAACGTGGTGATGGTGCAGACCACCTACCGCGGAGCATCGCCGGAAGAGATCCAGAACACGATCACCAAACCGCTGGAAGATGCGGTGAGCGCGATCGAAGGCGTGGACCAGATCGCCAGCACTAGCATGGAAGGTGTTTCGGCGATCACGGTAACGTTGAAGTCCGGCACCGACGTGAACAATGCACAGCGTGATGCTGAACGCCGCATCGATCAGATCCGAGCGGGGTTGCCGGAGGATGCCGATGATCCCGTGGTGCGCCGCTTCAGTACGGACGAGATCCCGATCCTGCGGATGAGCGTGAACAGCGATCTCTCACCGGGCGATCTCTACGAACTGCTTGATGATCGTGTGGCACCGATCCTCAGCAACGTCAGCGGAGTGGGCTCGGTCACCCTCATCGGTGCACAACAGCGCGAGATCCAGGTGGTGATGGACAACGACAAGCTGAAGGCCTACGGGATCGGCGCAGGACAAGTGGCACAAGCCGTGGCGGCCAACAGCAGCACCTTCCCAGCGGGCAATGTTGAAGGCGGTGGCGATCGACTTTCCATCAATTTGGATGCGCGCGCCGGGAATGTGGATGATCTGCGTAGTACGGTCGTTCGCGAGAACGCAGATGGTTCACGCATCCTGCTGAAGGACATCGCCAGCGTGACCGATGGCCTGAGCGAAGCCACTACCTACAACCGCATCAACGGGCAACCGGGCATCGGTCTGCAGATCGTGAAACAGAGCGATGCCAACGCGGTTGAAGTGAGCAAGGGCGTGAAGGCGCGCATGGCCGAGCTTAAGATCGAACTCGCTGATACCGGCTTCAACTACGCCATCGCGATCGATCAAAGTCTGTACACGCTCTCCAGCGCCAATGCGGTGATGTTCGACCTCGTGCTCGCCGTGGTGATCGTGGGTTTCGTGATGTTGCTTTTCCTGCACAGCTTGCGCAGTTCGTTCTTCGTGCTGGTCGCGCTGCCATCGGCGATGATCCCGACGTTCATCCTCATGTACGCGTTCGGCTTCTCACTGAACTTGATGACGCTCATGGCGCTCTCGCTGGTCGTGGGTATCCTGGTGGATGATAGCATCGTGGTATTGGAGAACATCTACCGGCACTTGGAGATGGGCAAGACCCGTTGGAGCGCCGCGCTGGACGGCCGTAACGAGATCGGCTTCACCGCCATCGCCATCACCTTGGTGGACGTTGTGGTGTTCCTTCCGCTTGCTCTGAGCGGTGGCCTGATCGGTAACATCCTCCGTGAGTTCTCGCTGGTAGTGGTGTTCAGCACGCTGATGAGTTTGGTGGTGGCGTTCACGCTTACGCCGTTGCTTGCATCACGCTGGGGCAAGCTGGAACACTTGACGAAGGATACATTGTGGGGGCGCTTCAGTCTGGCGTTCGAACGCGGCGTTACCAACCTACAACAGTGGTACGGCCGTCTGTTGGAGAAGTCATTGCATCGGAAGCGCTATGTGTTGATCATTATTCTCGCGTTGATGGTCGGCTCCATCGCCCTGTTGCCTGCGGGTTTTGTGGGTGCGGCTTTCATTCCGCAGAGCGATCGCGGTGAATTCCTCGTGCAGCTTGAAACAGCACCACAGTCCTCGATCTCCGTCACCGATCAATTGACGCAACAGGCGGAACGCATCATCCTCAAGCACCCCGAAGTGGTCAACGCCTTCACCAACGTGGGCACGCAGAGCGGGCAGATGGGTGGCGGAGCGGGATCTTCCAATGCGAACCTTTCGGAGATCAACGTGAAGCTGGTGCCGAAGACGGAGCGCGCGTATTCTTCGGAGCAATTCGGCCTTATCCTGCGCGATGAAATTGGAACCATCCCTGGCTTGAAGGTGACGGTAACGCAAACGAACATCACCGGCAGCGCGAACACACCGATCCAGATCGCGGTGAAAGGAGTGGAGATGGACAGCCTGTGGAAAGCGGCGCGCATGATCAAGGCGATCACGGAAGCCACACCAGGGACGGACTACGTGCAATACAGCACCAAGAGTCCGAAACCCGAAGTGCGTGTACGCTTGGATCAGGATCGGATGGGCGCGATGGGTTTCACCAGTACCGACATCGGCATTGCGGTGCAGACGGCGTTCCGTGGTAACGACCTCAACAACTACAAGGAAGGTGGGGAAGAGTATCCCATCAACGTGCGGCTGGACCAGTCCGACCGACGTGATGTCCAAAGCGTGCGCGACCTGATGGTGACGAACACAAAGGGCGCCACCGTTGCACTATCCCAGCTCGCCGATGTGTACGAGACGGCCGGTAGCAGTGTACTGGAACGCACCGATCGCCTGAACTCCATCAAGGTGAACAGTGCTGCGACCGGTCGGCCGAGCGGCACTATCGTAGCGGAGATCCAAGCGGCATTGGCGAAGGAGGAATTGCCATCCGGAGTGACCGTGCAATACCTCGGTGATGCGAAGAACCAGGGTGATGCGTTCGGGAGTCTCGGTATGGCGCTCGTCCTCGGCATCCTGCTGGTTTACCTCATCATGGTGGCGCTGTATGAGAACGCGCTTTATCCGTTCGTTGTCCTGTTCTCCATTCCGGTTTCGCTTGTGGGAGCCTTGCTAGCATTGGCGCTCACCATGCAGCCGCTCGCTATCTTCAGCATCGTTGGTCTGATCATGTTGCTCGGTCTGGTGAGCAAGAACGGTATCCTCATCGTGGACTTCGCGAACCAGTTACGCAAAGAAGGCATGGGCCTTACCGAGGCGTTGGTGGAAGCCGGCAAGGAACGTCTGCGTCCGATCTTGATGACCACCGTAGCGATGGTGTTCGGTATGCTGCCGATCGCACTTGCCAGCGGCGATGGTGCCGAGGTGAAGAACGGCATGGCCTGGGTGATCATCGGTGGGTTGACCAGCTCGCTCATCCTCACCTTGTTCATCGTGCCCACGATGTACTATATCATGACACGGTTGATGGAACGTGTGGGTGGCAAGCGGTTCGGTCGCAAGCGGAAGTTGGTGGAGGAGCGTGTGGAGTTGGCTTAGCCCCACTCTTCACGGGTCACGCTGAACGAACTGCGAAGAAGTAGTCCTACCAACGATCTAGCGTGAAAAGATCCGCTGCCGGATGCACATGACCGAGGATGCGGTCACGGATCACTTCAGCAGCGATGAGGCTGAAGGTGATGCCGTTACCACCCATGCCGAGTGCGAAGAAACTGCGCGGATCATCACGAACCTGGTCGATGATGGGAAGCGCATCTTTCGTTTCGCCGAACGTACCGCACCAAGCGAATTCGGGAACCAATTTCAAGGGGGCGCACCGCTCTTCGAATTCCTTTACCAATGCTGCGGTCTTCTTGCGTAACAACGCATCGCGCAACGGAGGGCTACGGAAGGATTCATCGCGCCCGCCCAGGATGATGCGGCCTTCTGGAGCAGAGCGCATGTAGAGGTAGGGGTGGGCTGTTTCCCAGATCAAGGCGCTGTCGAGCCACGGCTGATCCAGGGTTCCGGCCTCGCTCACGAGCGCGTAGGTGCTGTGCAGCGCAACGGTACCGCGGGGGAGCAGGTCGGTGGTCTCGTAGCCACCGGCGTGGATCAGGTACTGCGCACGGATGCGATGCCCTCGTGTGGTGGTCAGGAGAGGTCTGGTGTCGGAAGTATCGATGTGTTCCACATGACTATGGGCGAACACCTGCGCACCGGAGCGTGTATTGCGGGTGTGCAACGCATGGGTCAAACGCCACGCATCCACCTGCGCGCCCAGTTCAGAGCGCAAAGCTGCAGGCCCGATCAGGGGAGAGCACTGGCGCACTTCTTCTTCAGTTGGAATGAAGCGCACGTCGAAACCATGCTGCTTGCGTAGGTCGGCTTCGCGCCGCAGGGCTTTCACATGCGAACGCTTGCTGGCTACTTGTATGCTGGGACGCTGGTCCAGTTCGCAACCGACACGCTCACCGATCCTTAGCAAGTTCCGTACAGCATCGGCACTTGCGTGGTAGCTGCGCACGGCGCGATCGAGGCCGATCAGTTCGGCGAGATCGTGCAAGGGCAGGTCGATATCGTACTGCAACAACGCGGTACTGGCGCATGTGCTTCCCGTGCCGATCGCGCGCGAATCAACCACCACCACACCAAGCCCGGCTTCGCACAAGTGATAGGCACACAGCGCACCGGTGATGCCGCCACCGATGATCACCACCTCCGTCTCGATGTCAGTTGCCAGCACCGGATAAGTTTCATCCGTTCCGTTGCGTACGAGCCAGTACGGTGTCCCGGAATGCAGGTCCGTGCGTTCGGGTGCAGCGTTCAGTGCCATGTGATGGATCAGTTCGATGGGGTGGTCTTCACCGCGTGTGGCAGCGGCTGCATATGCTCTCCGCGCTGCAGTGCGGTAACGTAGGTGAACTGCGCGCCGAACAGTGTGAGTATCGCCGCGTAGTAGACCCAGAGCATGATGATGATGAGCGCTCCGCCCGCCCCGTACGCATCACCGGCCCCGGTCTTGGCGATGTACAGACCGATGAGGTATTTGCCACCGGAGAAGAGCAATGCGGTGAACAGCGAACCCACCCACACGGTGCGCCAAGCGATGCGCATATCGGGCAGGAATTTGAACACCATGGCGAACACGGTGGTAACTACCGCGAAAGAAAGGAAAAGACCGGCCACGCCTACCAACATGGTTCCTGCGGGAAGCCATGCGCCAAGGCGTTCACCAATGGCGACAACGGCGGCATCGACCACTAAGGAGACCAGCAACAGGAAGCCGAAGGAAGAGATCAGGGCTAGTGAAGTGAGCCGTGTGAGGAGGTAACGAACGATGGCTTTCCCCGGTTTCTGCTTCACTTTCCAGATGCGGTTCAAGCTGTTCTGTAACGAGGCGAAAAGTGCGCTTGCACTTACCGCGAGTGCTACCAGGCCAAGCACCTGGGAGAATATCCCGGTCTTCTTCTTGTCCGCGTTCTGCACGATGCCCGCCAGGTCGTTCGCTGTGCTAGCACCGATCAGTGATCCAGCCTGACCGTACAGTGCTTCGCGCACGGCTGCCGCATCGTAGAACGTAGAAGCCACCATTAGCGCCAGGATCAACACTCCGGGTAGGGCGAAGATGGTGGTGAAGGCCAAGGAGCTCGCTTCCGTGAGCGGGTCCCCTTTGAAGAACTCCTGGCCAGAACGTTTCAGCGTGGACCAGAAATGGGCGATGTGGCGTACAGCGAACGGGCGGTGTTCGGCGGGGTATTGCTTGTCGGTGGTGGTGGCCATGTCCGTATGGTGGGTCAGGACTTTTTCTTCCTGGGCTTATCCTCGTTCTTCTTGAAGAGTTCCTTAAGGAAGCCCTTCTTTTCCGGTGGTGGCGCAGTGACCGAACGGATGTTGATCTGGTTGTCCACTGCGGGTTGCAGGGCTTGGAAGAACGCGTTGCGCAGCAGGTCTATCACCGCGTAGAGCACGTTGGTGCGTGGTCCGTCCATACGTCCTTCGAAGCGCACCTTGGTGGCCACTTGATCTTCGCGTTGATTGCGGAAGAGCACACCAGCGGTACCCACCACACCTTCCCACAACTTGCGCAGGAGGTTGTCCCCGCGATCTTCGTGGCCCACCACATCCAGGTCTTGGATCAGCGGTTTCACATACCCGGTGAAGCCACCATCCTTTGCAGCCACCTCGGTGTAGAGCCCGAAAGTGCCGCGGTTCACATCGAATTTGCCATACGCCTGCATGAAGTCGTTGAGTTGTGGTAGCTCCATGTTCTTCAGTTCGCTGTTCAGGTCGAACGTGGGTTGTTCCGCCAGTGGGTTCAGGCGCATGTTGAAGTCCATGGCACCGCCGTAGAGGGCAGAGGTGAAGCGTAACGATGCTGGAAGGAGCGACGTGGAATCGTAGCTGTTGCGCAGGTTCAGTGCGAGCAGGTCGATGTCCGTCATCTGCACGTCCACCCGGGGTTTCGTTGTAGGGTCCTTGAAACGCAGCGTACCATCGTGGGCTTCGATCCTGTTCACGCGGATCGGCATCAGGTCGTCCAGGAGATCGCGGAACGTGGTGGTGTCCTTTTGCACTGCGGCGGGCTCTACGGCGTCCTTGGTGAATACCACCCGCGGTTCCTCCAGCACCAGTTCACCAACGACTGAACCGTTGAGGAGCGCCTTCCATTCGATGGAGAGATCGATCAACGTTGCACCCAGGAACGGGCTCCGCACGCCGCTCGCGCTATCCACTTGGTCGATGAACAGATCTTCCAATTGATAGGCACCACGGAGCAATGCGAGGTTCAGGTCTTCCACATGACCATAGTAACCATCCAGCTTGGCGAGCTTGTCGTTCACCACATGCAGAAGCACGTAAGGCAGCACGATGCGGATGGCCACGAGCACGCCCAGTATGATGAGCAGCGTACGCAGCCGGCGCCGACGTTTCACAGGGTGTTCCTCCCCAGGGACGATAACAGCGGACATGCGGGCCTACTTGTTGAACGCGCTCAGCATCCAATGGTGCTTCTCCAACTGTTCAATGAAGCCTTTCACCATGCGCTCTGTTCCGGAGTCGCTTAACTCCAAGGTGACGTCCACGGTGTCGCACATCAGGTCCAAGAGCGTGATGTAGTCGGCCAGGATGTTCTTCATCATCTTGTCCGAAGGGGGTACCGTAGCATCTTCTTTCAGCGTGCTCTGCTTGAGGTATTCGGCGTAGGTGCTCAGCGGACGTTCGCGGAACACACGCACACGTTCGGCGATCAGGTCGATGTTGGCTTGTGCCTCCGTGTACTGGAGTTCTAACTGTTCATGGATATCGAAGAAGTCGCCACCGGTCACGTTCCAATGGTAGTTGCGCAGTTTCTGATAGTGGACCTGATAGTTGGCGAGCAAGATGTTGAGAGAGTCCACGATACGCGTGCGGTCCTGAGCGCTCCAGTGGAGCGAGTGGCGTTTGCGTGTTTCAACATTTCCTTTTTTGGCGGGTGTGGAGGTGGCCATGATCGTTGGACTTTGCTTGATTGCTGCCATGTTCCATGCCACGCGCATTCATTCAAGAACGATCAGCGGAAAGGATGTCCACTGTGGAGAAGGTTACCCATTGTGGCTCTCTTCTTCCCCTCCGTGGAGGTGTTATTCGTGGCTATAGGGTCTACGTTCTTCCAGTTCGTTGTGTCTTTTCAGCGATGGCTCCACGGTTCTTATGGGTGGCGAGGCCTATCGGCTGGTGATCGATGGGTTGTCCATACTTAAAGAAGCGTAACCTCATCTGACTTGGTAGTGCAAGGTGGCCGGAGGTTTGAGGTGTGTTACATGGAACTCTCACTTGAACTCTCACACATGAATAAGAAGCCAGCGCCAATGCCATGGGTCTATCGGCTCATCGCCATCTTCCTCTTTTTCATGGTCCTCGTCTGGCTCTACGTCATGGTGCGGTGACCGCGGGCCCTTTTGATGCTTCCGCGTGGGCATCGAGTCATCCCCTTGGTCTCATTCTGTACATAGGGCTCTTGTGGTCGGCAGACTTTCCGCACCACCTCCATGGTCTGTCAGCGCCTCACGAAGCAAGATTCACCCTCGATTCGGGGCGTGTCTTACACATTGGAACGCCGATCGTGTGATCCGGTCCCCCGGCGCTAGGGGCCGGTTCGTGGATTCTAGTGGTTGCGGAGCGTGTCGGAGCGAGGCATGCACGCATGTTCCATGTCATGGCCCCGGATCTGTCACCGTGAGGATCGAACATTGAACCTCATTGACATGAAAGCCATGACCACCTTCTCTCGGGGCACGATCGCTTCACTTGCTCTGTGCACCTGCATCACCTTCGCCACGGCGCAAAGCACGCCACCTGCGCGCGAGAACGTGCCGCAGCAACCTTCACAACCTACTACTACCGCACCGCTTCCGCCGCAACAAGGATGGATGTGGTGGGACGAAACCCACGGCCGAGACATGAACATCGCCGTGGACCGCATGAAGGAACTGCAAGCCGTTGACCAGCGGTACCGTTCGGACTACGAGGCCATGGGAAGCACGACGTGGACCAACCCCGACTACGAGTCGTTGACCGAGCGTCGCAACGCGGAGTTCGAGAGGGTGCTCACACCGGAGCAGTATCAACAATACGTGCTCCTTAGCACACCTCCAGCACCCACGCCTGGAACGCCTGCCCCTGCACGTTAGGGCATCTTAGCTCTTCGGAGGATCAACAGCTCCGGTGCTCGTGCAACTGCGCGGGAGCCGGAGTTGTTCCTTGTTGTTTCTTAGGTCGATCGAACAGCACCGGCGCTGTGCGATGCTCCGTTCGGACATCGGGCAGCGGACACTTTGTTCCCCGTTATTCGTACTTACATGACGCCCCGCGCAATGAAGGGTTCACTTCACTGACTGGGCGCTAGGGCAGAAGCGATCATGCTGCCGCCTTCTCGTGTTCTATGGATCGTGTTCAGCTCTTTTCGCCTGTCAAAGGATCGGCTTCGCGTTCCCAGTGGCGATGTGCTGCAATGGCTTCCAGGAAGTTCTTCGCGGCCTCTTTTGTCGTACGCGCCTGTACCACCCCCGGTACGGCATTCTTATCGGTGGGTGTCAAGCTCCATGCGGCCAATAGCTCCACTGCGTCACCGATGAGGGCGATGGCTTTGCAGTGCCGGAAGGCATCGCTCACGAAGTCTTTCGCGTCGGGCAATTTCAGCCACGTAACCTTACCGCCTACCACGGCCACGGCATCGAACAACACGGATGCAGTGGTCATTAACGCATGATCGACCGGCACGCTCCGTTGGCCTGATGAAAGCATGCGGTGCATAGGTGCGATGATCTTCACACTAGCTCCTTCACCCTCCAGGAACTTCTTCAATGAGGCGGCCTCTGCGGCACCTTGATCCGTGGCGAGCACGGCAACACGTCTTGTGCGCACGGAACGGACTGTATTCGCCATGCTCAGCGCTGCGGAATGTTCCAGCAGCACATCTTCGTGGTAGGGTTGCACATCGTCCGGGTCGGTGTCCGCGGGGATGCTTCTGTTCAATGGCTTGTCCACTTCGGGCACTTCTATGCCGAATGCTTCGGCCACACGAGCGGCGAGGTCGGCATCCACGTAGGCCAGTTGACCGATCACGCGTTCTCGCACGGCGGGTACTTCCAATTTACCGAGTTCGAAACGTAACGCATTCACCAAGTGGTTCTGTTCAGGCACGCGCTGGCTGCGGTAGAAGAGCGTGGCTTGGCTGTAGTGGTCTTGGAACTTGGTGCTTTTACCGCGCACCTTCACACCTTCCACCGGTTCCGGGAACGAGGTGAAGCCACCCTCTTTGATCATGGCTTGGTAAGGGCATCCGCCGCCTAGTGAATTGGGTTCGTAGTTGACGCGACCCTTGTTGATCGTTTGGCGCATGTGGCCGTCGCGTTGGTGATTGTGCACCGGTGCGAGCGGATGGTTGATCGGCAGCTCGTTGAAGTTCGCACTTCCGAGGCGGGATAGTTGGGTATCCGTGTAACTGAACAAGCGCCCTTGCAAGAGCGGATCATTGCTGAAGTCGATCCCCGGGACCAAATGGGCAGGATGGAACGCTACCTGTTCCGTTTCTGCGAAGAACTCAGCGGGGTTCCGATCCAGCGTGAGCTTGCCGATACGTTGGACGGGCACGAGCTCTTCGGGGATGAGTTTGGTGGGGTCCAGAAGGTCGAAGGGGAATTCGTGTTCGTCTTTCTGCTCCACGATCTGCACACCGAGCTCCCATTCAGGGAAGTCGCCGTTCTCGATGGCTTCCCACAGATCGCGGCGATGGAAGTCGGGGTCCTTCCCATTCACTTTCGTGGCTTCGTCCCACACGAGGGAATGCACGCCCAACAGCGGTTTCCAATGGAATTTCACGAAACGTCCTTCGCCTTTTTCGTTCACGAACCGGAAGGTGTGTACGCCGAAGCCTTCCATCATGCGGTAGCTACGCGGAATGGCGCGATCGCTCATGACCCACATGATCATGTGCATGCTTTCCGGCATCAACGAGATGAAGTCCCAGAACGTGTCGTGCGCGCTAGCTGCTTGTGGCATCTCATGGTGCGGTTCGGGTTTCACGGCGTGAACGAGGTCCGGGAATTTGATGGCATCCTGGATGAAGAATACCGGGATGTTGTTGCCCACCAGGTCGTAGATCCCTTCATCGGTATAGAATTTCACCGCGAACCCACGTGCATCGCGGGCAAGGTCCGCGCTTCCTCTGGAACCAGCTACGGTGCTGAAGCGAACGAATACCGGCGTGCGTCGAGCAGGGTCGTTGAGGAAGCCCGCTTTCGTAACTGAGCGCATGGACTTGTAGACCTGGAAGAAGCCATGTGCTCCTGACCCACGTGCGTGAACGGCCCGTTCGGGTATGCGCTCATGATCGAAATGGGTGATCTTCTCGCGCAGCAGATGATCTTCAAGCAACGTAGGACCACGCAACCCTGCTTTCAGGCTGTTCTGGTCGTCGTTGATGGGTAAGCCTTGGTTGCTGGTGAGCAGTTGGCCCTCCGCATCACTGGTGTTCGCAAGCAGGTCCTCCTGTTTTGCGTTGATGCTGGTCGGCTTGGTGTTGTTGGGTTTTCGTGCGGGAGAGGAGCGTTTGGCCATGGTGATCGTGTTGGACGTGCCCTATGCGATCCTGTGCCAAGAAGGAAGTCGTTGCGGCCGGAGAGGCCCCTGGCGCGAACACGCGTAGGATCGAGCGCTTGAGCGCCGGAAGCAGGAGGCATCCATGCCCATGGATCGGGGAGTGCGATACCCAGGTTCCCGGTCGCGCGGGTATTGATTTCACACGCTTCACCTGGATCGGACCCTGTTCCGAGATGAATGGCAGAGGCACGTAGGTTGATGAGCTACAAGCACGAACCTTAAAACCACATCATCATGCTACGTTGGGTACTCACTTTCCTGATCATTGCGCTCATTGCCGGGGTGTTCGGCTTCACAGGCATAGCGGCGGGTGCGGCGGAGATCGCCAAGATCATCTTCTACATTTTCCTGGTGCTGCTCGTTGTTTCTCTGATCTTCGGCGGTGTGATCTGGAAGAAGATCAGTTGAACATGCTCTGATCCACGGACCAGTTCGCGGATCAAATGTGTTGAAGCCTGGCTGTCGTGTGTCTCGTTCCCGCTCGGGATCGTTCACGAGGCCGGGTTTCGTCTTCCGTACGTCCTGAAGCACCCGTTTCGGCCGGCCGTACAAGATGCCTTGTTCCGCAGCGTACGTGGCATCGACCATCCAGGTGAAGCTTCTGTGCCGAATACGGAGCCTGTTCTATCGGGTTCGATGCTTGAAGGTTCCGGACTGGTAGTGGCATTCAAATGGTATGGGGTTCCATACATCGATCCCAGAGGAGCCATGACCTATCAGGAATACGAACAAATGAGCGGCCCGGAGCAACTGTACACGGTGAGCCGAACGGGGGTACTGCTGATGCACCGGCATACCAAGGAAGGCACGCACGTCCATTACCGTATGCGCAACTTTATCGTGGAGGTGCTGTTCGTTGGAGATAGTGGTACTTCGATCGAGATCACCTCCTTCACCATGGGCCATTCGCGCTTCTTGGAACTTTTGTGCCTGCTCCCCGCAGCCTCCCTACGGTCCATTTGCGCACGCGGAGAAGCGTCCCGGCATTCATTCCAGTGGAACTGACAGGTCGCACACTTCCATGAGCCGTTGTACAGGCCGACGAAGATCCTATGCCGAGTGCCTTAGTGTGGATGCAAAGACTGGCGCCCTACCATTCGGTGGGGCGTTCTTCGAGGAAGATGCACCGAGCGGCGCGAAATGTCAGAAAGAGATGGATGTGGTGATCTCGCAACGGCCCGGATCTAGAGGAACACGCTGATGGTGTAGCTGGGCCGTTCGCTGTCTTCTTCGCTGGCATCCCGCGCGATCAATTGCGTGAAACGATCCGAGACGTGGCTGAAGATGGCTACGACATGCAGGTTCTCATGGCTGAAATGGACATGGCTCGTGCGTTCAAGCCCGTGTTCCGTGTAGGCCACGCCCGCACCGCGAAGGCCCTCCCAGAAAGCCATCATACGGTCGTCGAAGGCCGTGCGCAGATCGTGTATGATGCAAGGAGCGGTCTCTGGCAAGGCGAAGGTGTTGTTCTGCGAGATCATAGCGAGTGGTCAAGAGGGTGGTTACCGCGAGTGAATGGATGGTCGGGTGAGTTGAAGGCGTTATGCAGGTCTCGCACGCGGTTGTGGGCGGTGTGATGCCACCGGAGGAAGCATGGCCGGATACGGGATCTCGTCCGGAGCATAGCGTACCGCACGAATGCGGAGCAAAGCATCATGATCACGATAGGATGGGGTAGTGATGGATCGTTGCATGGCTTGTTCTTTAAGTGGTTCTCGTCAACGAATGTGCCATTACAGGACGTATGACGTAGCGGTCTACCCCGTGGGACACGGAACTGTTGTGGAGCGTTCGGGCCGGGTAAAGATCTCGCCAATGGGGAGATCCATGCACGCGCGGCACGTAAAGGATGGTGGCGTTCGTGCTGCGGCTTGTGTTTGCACGGATCGTGCGATGGTATTGGACCGATACACCCGATCATGAACCACCTGGACAACCAATATCTCACATTGAGCAACGCCGTTGATGATCTGCGCAAGCAAGGATATGCCGATGAGCTGACCTTGACCGAGGACGGCCTCTTCAACAATGCAGCACAGCTGGACCCCGGTGAGTTCGCCATTGATTCCTTTCATCGCTTTGAAGGTCCCAGCGATCCGGCGGACATGAGCATCGTTTATGCCATCAGTTCCGAGAACTTAGGTCTAAAGGGGTTGCTCGTGGGAGACTATGGCTCTAACGCACAAGACTTCATCCACCGCATGGTGCAGCCTTTGCCCGCTCACGAGCACGAAGGGAACGTACGTCCGGTGCAGCCAGCGCCAGCAGGTACGAACGTGAAGGGCTGAGCACCGAACGATCCCATCCGAGTTTCGAGCTTGCGTGTTGATAATAGCGTCAGCGCGGGTTGTTCGGTGAAGGCTTCATCGTTCAACACATACTACAGGGCGTGTTCAGTTTTGCCCCACTCGTCCCATAGGAAGGATCCTTTCCTCGATCTGTGCGCGGTTGAATTCGGTGCATCATGTTCGGTGACCCACACATGGAAATAGTATGTTGATCTGGATCGGGGAACATAGCGGACGGTTTGTGCATCAATCGCCCACCAAACCCGTGACTTGAGATGTCGCCGGATCGGAGGGGTCGTTCACAAAACGCTTAGCACCAGTTCATTCGGTCCGGATATCGCGCTCACAGAAATGGCGGCGCACACCTTGCTTCAAGAAAACCGAACAGAACATTATCTAACCGAAGAAGCCATGTCAACGCAGAACAAACCTACCGGACCGAACGGCCCAACTTCAACTCCGAACAACCCAACGAAAGGGAACACCCCGGAGCAGCGTCCATCCGAAGTGCCACAACCGGCCACGCCCCGTAAAGGCGCCGAGGAAACGCAGATGGGCAAAGAGGGCAGCCCTGTCACAAGCACGGATAAGAATCTTCGGGATCTTGATCGTAACACGCGCGGCAATGACGAGCCGACCGTTGAAAGTGACCTTGCTGTAGAAGATGATTCTTCGAGCCAGGGTGTGACGAACGACCAGCAAGAGCAGAACAAGCAGACGCGCGATGTACGCGACCCGAAAGGGACCGCTGTTAGGCCTTGAGCATGATCCCTGATGCGAAGAACCCGGATCCATCGATCCGGGTTCTTTTGTTTTCGGCTATTGTGAGAACGGAATGAGAAGGCCGTAATGGTCTGGTAGGAAGGCAGAACAGCGGACCAATTCTGATCCGCTGTTCCATACCGGGGCACTTCCACCAGAAAGTACCGTCCAGTTCATCTTTCCGGTTCCAAGGCTGGTCGATGTGCAACACAATCGCGCTGCCATCGGTCGAATTGCTCTGCGGTCAGGATGTTGCGCACTTCCCCCAGTACGGTGGAGCCATCCGCGTTGGAAATGATATTGCCTTGCTGTTCAGCGTTGCTCGCTGCACATTCTTCCTTGCAGGCCTCTTGCACCCGTTTCATGCGCTCCAGCTGATCGGTGGTGAGCACCAAACTGGCCCAAACATCGGGGCCGCTCTCCAAGAGGCAGAGTTGGAACGATCGGCTTGTCAGCGTATCACCAGGGCTCTGCGCATTGGAACCGAAAGGCATTGATATCGAAAGAACAAATACGGGGAAGAGCGCGTTCATGAAGGTGTGGTTGATGTTGCAGTGTGCCAACTACGTGCCGCGATGATTCCTCAATTGGCTAGCTGCAATGCTGTGCGGAACTTCCTCACATGGGGCCATATCGCCCAGTTGTTCCTGTTGGCCGAGCAGCGGGGTCGGTGGCACGGTTCTACGCCACGTGTACCGGATAATGCGGGATCTTCTCTTCATAGCTGGTGTGATGCTCGTGGCGGTTGTCCTATCCGTTATCTTCTTCGGGTACGATTCCATCGACCAGGCCCTGTTCTTCACCATCGTTGGTGCGGTTCTTCTCACCTTGGGAAAGGGTTGGTTCGAAGGGGCACGGAAGGCACGGCAGGAAAAGGAATTGGCGGAATGAACGGTGGTCACCAGACCGCGCCGGCATCCTCTTCCTCTTCCAGCATCTCTTGTACAGGTGCGGGTAACAGACCCAGGAGATCAAAGCCAGTGCTGTTCTCGATATCGTCAACGCTCACGCGGTAGTCGTACCATTCCAGGCTGGTCGCGTTCTGTGTGTTCGGAATGTCCACGGCGATAACACGTGCTCCATCGGTCGTGATGCGTTGCAGGTCGTTGGTCCCTTCGGGGATCACCACCATCACTTTCCAATAGCGTGCTGGCACGGCTATGGCCCCGCCCGCAATGCTTGTGGCATACCCTTGCGAGCCCGTTCCGCCTTCGCCATATCCACCCGCGATGATGTACAGCTCATTATCGTCCGCAGCAAGGTCCCGCGCGAAGCTCTCCATGTTCGCCCAGGTCTGTTGGTTCATCTGCGGAGCTTGTGGAACGATGTTGCCCATACGGAAGGTGATGGCATTGTCCACATCGGAGCCATCGCGGTCCTCGCTGGGGCAGAGGTGTCCACGGTCGAAACCGGTATTGGTGTAGTTGCCTGTCCAAGCCGCGAAATAGCCCGATGGTATCAACAGGTCGGGCTCGAAACAATCGCAGCGTTCAGCAAGGCCTCGCCAGGCCATGCTCAAGTGCCAGCTCACCCAGTTGGCCTGACCGCGGCTGTTGTCATACGCGAAGGCATACTGCGGATGCACGATCAGGTGGTTGTTCATCGCCACCACGCTGCTTATGGCGCCGCTGGGGTTGCCCAAGGCCATGTTATCGTCGCGGCTGTTGGTGCTTGCTGGTGGAGGTGCAGGCGGCAGCGGTTCCACCACTTCTTCCTGGCAAGCCGCAAAGAAGAGCAGTGTGGCCGGGAGCAGCCAACGGCAATCGGGATATGAACGCACGTGTACGGGAGAGGTACGGCGGGCAGGTTGAACGGGAGAGGAAGGGAACCTGCTTCACACAAGGCGAAGCGGGTGCAAGTTCTGTTCAAGCGAGCACGATAGCAAGTAGAGGATGTATGCTCTGCATGAATGTTCTGTGAAGTTAACCTATAGGGTGATGTGCCGAAGTAACCGAATGTTGTGGATCCCATGACGTTCATGCCTGTTAGAACCAAGTCCGCGAACAGAAGGATTTTTGGCGCTCTTCTGCTCGATTGCGATATGTTCGTTGCATGCGATGCTTCTCGGCGGCGGCCGCTTTCTTGTTCGCACCACTGTTGTTCGCACAGACCACCGGGGTTTTAAGTGGCCGGGTGTTGAACGGAGCAGCGGCACCGCTTCCTGACGCCACCGTTCAAGCCGTTCTACCAGACACGCAGTACACGACCGTGAGCGGCAGCGATGGCACCTTCCGGTTCGCAGCGCTTCCCACGGGCTTGTACTTGATACGCGCAAGTCATGTAGGCCATGCTTCCGCGGAACGATCCGAAGTATGGGTACGCAGTGGAAAGAACGAACGCGTTGAGCTGAACCTCTACTACGCCCCGGTAGAACTCAATGCTGTGGAGGTGGAGACGCACTCCATCGAGCGGATGAAAAGCATTTCCAGCATACCGCTCACTGTTGAACAGAGCTTGCGGTTCCCGGCCACGTTCTTCGATCCTGCACGTTTGGCGATGAGCTACGCAGGTGTGGCTAGCACCAGTGACCAAGCGAACCATTTCAGCATCCGCGGCAACGGCCCCATGGCCAATGCATGGCTGTTGGAAGGTGCCGAGATCGTAACCCCGAACCACCTCACCAACGCAGGCACCGCCAGCGACCTGCCAACATTGAGCGGTGGCGGTACCACCATCCTCAGCGCGCAGATGCTCGGCACATCGCACTTGCTGATGGGAGCGATGGCTTCGCCGTATGGCAATGCGGTGGGCGGCATCATGGACCTGCGGCTTCGACCGGGTAGTACCGAGCGGCAAGCTTTCACGCTTCAAGCGGGCCTCATCGGCCTGGACCTCTGCGCCGAAGGGCCACTGCGTAAAGGTGGGCGCGCATCGTACCTGATCAACTACCGCTACTCCACGTTGGGCTTGCTGGGCGGCATGGGTGTGGCCCTGGGCGATGAGGCCATCTCTTTCCAAGACCTTTCATTCCATTTTGCCCTGCCAGTGGGTACCAACGAGCTCACCGTGTTCGGCATGGGTGGCAACAGCAGTAACCGTTTCGCAGCGAAGGACAGCACTGAGTGGGAATTCGACAAGGACAGCCAGAATATCGATTACACGGCCATGGTGGGTGCGGCCGGTGTTTCCTTCGCGAAAGGACTTGGAAAGAACGGTAGTTGGAAGACCACCGCAGTGATCTCCGCCAACGATCAAGAGCGCTTTTCGGAGCGAACGGACGATGTGAGCGGCGCGGCATCGTGGATGTTCCGTGATACCGCCAGCCTGCTGGAACAGAAGCTCTCGGTGGTCTCGATGGTGAACATGTATGTAGGCAAGCGCGCGCGCGTTGTGATCGGCGGTAGCGCCATGCAACGCAGTGTTAGCAAGGCGAACAGGTTGGTGAACGAATCGCTCACCGGTTGGTTGCTACGGCCATTCGCACGTATGGAGCGCAACGTGGGCGCACAGGTGCAGGTGGATCTCGGTCTGGCGTATGCGCTCTGGACGGCCAATGCATCGGCTTGCGTGGAGCCGCGCGTTACCATGCATTGGAATGCGAACGAACGCAACAAGATCAGCTTGGGCGCCGGGCAACGCAGCCAGGTACCATCAGTGCAGAACTATGCCCTCCACTATCGGTGGATCGCGCAGCAGCCCATTGCCCCAGCGGACAATTCCGCGATCGGACTGTTGCGCTCGCAAGATGTGGAGCTCACTTACGAACACCGCTTCACACGCTTCTTCCGCTCCACGCTCACCGGTTTTGTTCAGCGCCTCTTGGATGTGCCTGTGGGCGGCCAGTTGGAAATGGCCATCAGCGGTGGTGGCTATAGCTTGCTGAACGAGTGGGATGCCCTCACCGTGCTGCCGCTCACCGCCCAGGGTGAAGGGTTCAACGCCGGTGGTCAATTCAGTTTAGAGCGCACCATGCACCGCAACCTCTTCTACCAGGTGAACGCAACGGTCTTCAATTCCACGTATTCGGATCGTTCTGGCGAGACCTTCAACACCCGCTGGAACACAGGCGTGATCGCCAACGCGGTACTGGGACGCGAGTTCGTGAAGCAGAAAGCCGATCGCAAGCGCACCTGGGGAGTGAACGGCCGGTTGAATTACACCGGCGGCCAATGGTACACGCCTCGGGCTGTTCAGATCGGGGAAGTGGTAGCACCATACTCCGCGCAACTGAAAGCAGCTTATCGTGTTGATCTTCGCATCTACTTGAAGCGCGAGCGCCAGGGCCGCACCGGCATCTGGTCCTTGGATCTGTTGAACGCGACCAATGCGCAGAACGAAGCGTATCGTTACTTCGACTTCCGCAAGGGAGAGGAGGTGACCAAGTACCAGCTCGGCCTGATCCCCAACATCAGTTACCGCGTCGAATTCTGAATCTACCTGCTCATGAAACGCGTGCTCAATATTCTCTTCGCTTTGGTCTTCATCGCCTTTGCGGCGCTCAACCTCAATGATCCGGATCCCGCCAAGTGGGTGCTGGCCTATGGAAGTGTTGCGCTACTCTTCGCGCTCGCTGTCTTCGGTCGGGCCGATCGGCGCGTAAGCGGTTGGCTGTGCATCGCGTTGGGTATTTGGATGTGTACCATGCTTCCCGGCATGCTGGACTGGTTGGAAGCCGACATGCCATCACTCACTGAAGAGATGCAGGCATCGAACCCGTACATCGAGGAAGTGCGCGAATTCCTCGGCCTGTTCATCGCCGTGCTCGCGCTGACCTTCCTCACCTTCAGCACACCGGATCAAGCCCGGCTAGGTTGATGAGCCCTTGATCGTTCACCGAACCGTGGGCGCTCCGAAGGTCCCATGATCGTTGCTCGCTACTTTGGCCTGACCTTTCGCTCTACATTGCGCACGAACCTCTTCCGCCTCAGTGGCCCGTTGATCGCCTTGGTGGTCTACCTGTTGCTGCAGCACATCGGCGCGGCGGAAGCTGCCATGGCGGGCATCGTAGCGTGGATGGCCATCTGGTGGATCAGCGAAGCGGTGCCGTTGGCTGTCACGTCGTTGTTGCCGTTGGTGCTCTTCCCGATCCTGGGCATCGACACCGTTTCCGGCACGGCGGTCAACTACGGCAAGGAGATCATCTTCCTCTTCCTCGGCGGATTCCTGCTTGCCTTGGCGATGGAACGCGCACAACTGCATCGGCGCATCGCGTTGCGCATCATCGACCGGGTAGGCGGCACAGGCCCGCGGTTGATCGGTGGAATGATGATCGCGTCCGCCTTGCTCAGCATGTGGATGAACAGCACCAGTTGTGTGCTGGTTATGCTTCCCATCGCGCTCAGTTTATTGGATGGTGATGGCGACCCCGCGCTGCGCAAGAAGTTGACCGTTCCGTTGTTGCTCGCCGTCTCGTTCGGTGCCACCATCGGCGGCATGGCAACACCCGTGGGGACCCCGCCGAACTTGGTCCTTCTGGAGATCTGGCGTGATCGATACCCGGATCGACCGCCCATCGGCTTCGGGCAGTGGATGACCTTCGGTGTGCCGCTGATGATCGTGTACCTCACCATCGCGTGGTTGCTCATCACCAAGGTCGTTTTCAAAGTACCCAACACGCATCTCAGTTCTCCTACGGAAGTGCGCGAACGGTTGAAAGCACTCGGTCGGGTCTCCACGTCTGAATGGTGGGCGGCCATCATCTTCGGCATCACCGCACTGCTCTGGGTCACGGGTGATGACATTGTTTTCAGCGATACGTTCACCTTGCACGGCTGGCGCTACTGGACCGGGTTCGAAGCCCTCACCGACGCTGGTGTAGCGCTCTTCGGTGCGCTACTGCTCTTCCTTATACCGGTACCGCGTATGGGCAACGATGCACCCATTGCGGATGAAGAAGTGAACAAGCCTCCCTTCACGCTACTTACTTGGAAGTATGCTGAAGCACATGTGCCGTGGGGCATTCTTCTTTTGTTCGGTGGTGGCTTCGCACTCGCGCATGGCATCGACAAGTCGGGCCTCGCCATACAGTTGGTTGCAGGTATGCAGAACCTGAAGGACCTACCGCATAGTGTGATGATCGCAGCCGTTTCCGGCATGGTCTGCGTCCTCAGCGAACTCGGTAGTAACACCGCCGTGGCCAGTCTTGCACTGCCCATTCTGGCCCAAAGTGCCGAAGCGTGGGGCATGGATCCACAAGCCCTTTTGGTACCCGCCACCCTGGCCGCGACTTTGGGGTTCGCCCTGCCCGTGGCGTCGCCCATGCAAGCCATCGTTTTCGGCTCCGGACGCATCCCGGTAAGGGAAATGGTACGGGTGGGAATATGGATGGACCTGGTCGGAATTGCCCTTTTGACGCTCTTATTCGGCTGGTGAACAAGAGGTTAGCGCTGGTTTGACCTGTTTTGGGTCTTCTAGGGCTGGTCAGGATAAATTGACCGGTCAAGGTGGTATGAAGCCGGGTTTTTGCGATTTTAGGACCATGCGCATCACGGAAGAACAGATCAAAGCCGCCCACAAGTCGCTCAAGAACGAGAACGGAGGGGCGTGGCAGGACTACTTCGGACTGCTCTTTTTGGAGGAATTCCACAAAGTGCCGCGCGAGCAAGCGCTGCATCAAGTGGCCTTCGGAGGAGAAGACTATGGCATCGATGGATACCACTTCGATAAAGCCAAACGTCACCTCTACCTGTTCCAATTCAAATGGAGCGGAGACCATGAACAATTCAAGCAAGGCTTCCGCACGTTGTTGGAGCACGGCATGGCCGAAGTGTTCGGTGCCAACGCTGGTGGGCGCAGCCGCAACGCCGTAGTGAACGGCTTGAAGAACGCACTGCGCGAGAACCGTTCACGCATCGATCATGTCAGCTTCCACTTCGTCTTCACCGGCGAACCGGAGAAGGCCGAGAACAGCAGTGTGCTCGGTGCCTTGCGCGAGGATCTGGAGAACCGCAAGCACATGCTCGATGAGTGGTGGGGCAAGGAGGTGAGCATGGTGATCGAATACCGATCGCTCAGCGGAAAGCGCTCGCATTTCGTGGTTGACAAGACGCACGAGTATCCGATCAAGCTCTCCGGATCATTGGAGAAGGATGGTCCCGATGGCCAGCAGATGGTGATCGGTATGGGCCGTTTGTATGATATCTACGGCATGTTCCGCCAGATGGGTTCGCGCTTCTTCGAGCGCAACATCCGACACAGTTTGCCCGAAGATGGATCAGTGAACCGTGTGTTGCAGAAGGCGTTCCGGGACATCGGTATCGAAAAGCGCCTCGATCCAGCGATGTTCGCCTTCAACCACAACGGTGTCACCTTCAGCGCACAGAAGATCGAGCAGGACGGCACCGGGTACCGCATCACCGAGCCGCGGCTATTGAACGGTGCGCAGACCATCACCACCATGGCGCGTTTCATTGAGCGCGCGAAAGAGCGGGACGACATCGAGACCATCAAAGATCGTCTGAAGCGCATCGAGGTCATCTGCAAGGTGATCACCCAGGCCGATGATCCGTTCATCACCACGGTCACCATCAACAACAACCGCCAGAACCCGGTGGATAGTTGGAACCTGCGCGCGAACGACCACATCCAACTGGAGCTGAGCGATCACTTCCGTGGCAAGCTCGGCATCTATTACGAACGCCAACAACGCGCGTTCGAAGGCCTCACGGAAGAAGAGCGCGACGAACAGGGCATCACCGATGACAAGGCGATCCAGATGTTGAAACTGGCGCAAACCTTCCTGGCGTCGGAAGGGGAACTGGTGGTGATGCGCTCCATGCGCAAAGCCTTCGAAGAGGACAAGCAGTACGAAGCCATCTTCCACATGCGCCGCACGGAACCTGATCCACGTTACATCGTGCTGTGCTACAAAGTGCAGTTCCGGTTGCCGTTGCTCACGCGCAGCATCTTGGAACGTGGCGAGAACAAGTACAGCTTCGTGGGCCGTGGTCGTCACCTGCTCTGGGCCCTCATGTGCCAAGCCATCCTCAACGACAAGGACCTGCCGAAGATGGCCGAACGCTACGGCCAGGACCTCGCCATCAGCGCGAACTACATGCAGTACATCAGTGGCCTCGCCACCGGTGCTTGCCGCGCGTTGCTCAGCGAACTGGTGGAGCAGGAGTCCAATGCCGCTGCGGTGAAGAACAACGAGTTCAACTTCCTGCGCAGCAAACAATCATTCGACTACTGCATGGAAGTGGCTGCCAAGAAGTACGGCTGGGAGAAGCGCAAGCTTTCCGGCAACTGGTAAGGCGCGGCATTGGATCGTTCACCATCGACCAAACAACAAGAACAAGGGGGGCTTTCGGCCCCCCTTGTTCATTCAATAGGTTGTGATCACTGCCCCACGGACAGTTCCTCGATGGACATCAAGATCGCCTTGGCCTTGCGGTCGTAGACGTACATGCACATCTTGCCCGAGCGACCCTCCATGGCACCGGACTTCATGTTCTCCGGGTTGCTTGTCACGAAGGAGGTGTACTTCTTCGGCAGGGGCAGCTTCTGGTGGTCGGTATCCTTACCCACTTCGATGGTAGCCACGCCAACGTAGGGTTTGCCCGCGCCGAGGCCGGCATCTTCGAAGTTCGTGTACACGATGGCGGGTTTGCCCGAAGGCAGGATCGTGGTGAACTCGTAGGTGAACATCTTGAACTTCTTCATGTACGCTGCCAGCGTGATACCGTCCATGCCCATGGCACCAGCGATGTCCAAGGACTTGTAGGGCTTCTCGATCTTGTTGATGTCCAACGGCTCACCGGCATTATCGAAGTTGAAGATGATGTGATCCATCACGGTGAAGCGCAACGGGGCATCGGCCGTATTTCCGTTCATCATGGCCAGGGCTGTCATGGCACCTGCGGCTTTGCGGAAGGTCTCAGCGATCACCTGGTAGTTGCCGTTGGCATCCTTGGCGATGTTGTGGAAGAACACCTTCGGCTTGGAGCCGATGCTGAATTTGCGCGAGGTGGCTTTCAGTGCCGCCTGGATACCGTTGTCCCAGTCGATGCTCTTGAACGCCGTTTTCTTGCCGCTGGGGTCCAGCTTCAAGAAGAAGATGCCATCGGAGTTGTCGCCGGTCATCTTTTCGCCATCGTAGTACATACCTGCCGTGGTCACAGCACCATCCGGCTCGATCAGGAACGCACCGGGCAGGTTCGTCTGCTTACCGTCGAACAGTTCGTACTCGTATTCTTTCTCGCCCGTGCTACCGTTGAAGGAGACCACTTTACCTAGGATCTTCTTGCTCATCATCCCGGGACGTTCCAAGGAGACAACGATCAGTTTGCCAGGCCCGCTTTCTGCTGCTGCCACGCCGGTCATCCCGTTCTCCACGGTCACTGTTTTGGACCAGAGCTCCTTCAGGTCGCGGTCCATCTTCACCACTTCGTAGCCCCATTTCTTCTCCTTCACCGCTTGGGTCAGGTAGAAGCCGGAACCATCCGTGGCAGGGTAGATCGCTGCGCTGCTGGCCGTGGCGATCTTCTTGGTGGGCTCCACCTTCTCCTTGATGATGTTGCCGCTGCCGTCTACACTGATGAACGTATTGGTCTTCTTGTTCAGGTCCTCGAACATGAACAGGAAATCCTCACCGTTGAATTCGGAACCTTGGAGGTTACTGGTCTTCGTTACCGCGATCGCGGTCTTCTTGATCACGTTCAGGTCAAGGTCGTAGATCTCCAACGCGAATTCGACCATGCCCTTGCCGAGCTTCTCGTTCACGTAGTAGGTGTAGTATCCTTTGCCCGCGATAGGGTTCACTCCCCTGAACTCCTGTTGACGGACACCATCGATCTGGACTTGTTGGGCGGACACCAAAGTGGTGGCGACCAGGCTGAGGCTGAGCAACAGCTTTGTGGGTGGAAAGCTCATCATGTATAGGTTAGCGACTTTGTTTACCCACAATGATACTGGAAACCATCCTTTCTGGCCTCTTGCGAACACGCATCCACCTCGCGTTCATCCTGCTGCTACCGTTTCTGGCACGCGCCCAGAAGGTGGAAGAACGTACTTGGGAAGGCGGCGGCCTGAAGTCGCGGGAGAGCTTGGATAAAAAGGGCTTCAAGACCGGCGAATGCACCTATTGGTACGAGAACGGGCAGATGAAGCTGCGCGAGTTCTACGAAAAGGGCCGCCGGTCGGGCAAGTGCGAAGCCTGGTTCGAAGATGGAGCCTTGCAATACGACCGCACCTATGTGGTGATGCAGCGTAACAACGGCAGCTTGGCCGGTACGGAGCCCGTTGCGGTGAAGGACGGCCGTTGGGTGGAATACTACGAGAATGGGCAGAAGCAGAAGGAAGAGGTGTACGCGCTTGGCGTGCTGCAGGGCGTGGTGCGCACGTGGTACGAGAACGGGGCGTTGGAAGAGGTGAAGACCATGAACGACAAGTTCGAGGATGGCCTATACGAGAAATACTTCGAGAACGGCAAGCTGCACAAGAAGGGCCACTACACCAAAGGTGAGAAGACGGGGCAGTGGGAGACCTGGCACGAGAACGGTAAGCTCGCCTACCGGGAAACGTTCGAAAGCGACAAGCACATCGATGGACCTTGGCGTGGCTCACACCCCGATGGTACGGACAGTTTGAGCGGACAGTACGCCAATGGCCGCAAGGAGGGCATCTGGATCGCCACCCACCCCAACGGCCGGATGAAGAGCAAGGTCCTTTACAAGTTCGGCATGCCGGCGGGATCCTTCGTGGAATTCTACCCCAACGGCAACAAGAGCAGGGAAGGTGCTTTTGGCGAATCCACGGCCGACGTGAAACGTGGACGAGAAGAAGGCGAATGGAGGGAGTGGCACGAGAACGGGCAGCCGATGAGCGTGTCCACCTACAAGGATGGCCGACGCGATGGGCCCAGCACCGAATGGTATGCCAACGGACAGAAACGCTTCGAGACCACCTACATGTTCTCCGCCCGCAAGGATGATATGATGGAAGGCATGACCCGGGAGTGGCACGAGGACGGACAGCTCATGAGCGAAGGCGCGTACGTGCAAGGCATGCGCGATGGGTTGTGGAAAGAATGGTATCCGAACGGGAACTTGCGTATGCAGGCGGTGTTCGACAAGACCAAGGTGAGCGGCGCCATCACCGAGTACTATGAGGATGGCAAGGAGATGAGCAAAGGGTTCTACGAAGTGGAAGGCCGCCACAAGAAGCGCACAGGCCACTGGACCACGTGGTACCCAGATGGTGCTCGCCAGAGCGAAGGGGACTACATCAACAACAAACGCCAAGGCCGTAGACAGGAGTGGTGGCCGAACGGCAACATCAAGGAAGATGCGTTCTATGCCGATGGAGCCAACCAAGGCGCGTACAAGGATTTCCACGAGAACGGACAACTGCGCACCGAAGGTTTTTACAAAGGCGTGCGGAAGCACCAAGGCTTGCAGCACGGAATTTGGAAACACTACAACGCACAAGGCGAACTGGTGACGACCGAGACCTGGTACAATGGTCGCAAGAAGTGATCGCGCGTGGTTCTTGACTTGTGCCCTCCTGTGCGCAGGTGCGTCGTCCGGCCAGTTCGGCAACACCTTCGCGTATACCGGTGATGATGCCTTGCGCGATGCCGCCAACGTGCACTGGGTGAACTTCGGAGGATTCACCAACAACCTGTTGATCGAGGATGAAGAGCTCTTGTGGCCGTGGATGCCGTCGTTGTTCTACGAGCACGGCTACTTGGTGAACCCCTCCAACGGAATAGCGAACATCAGCCTGAACGTATCGCCGGAGATCTTCCTCACCACCCTGTTCATGGGCCGTATCACCGGTACCGCCGAGCTCGTGCTGCTGAAGGAAGCGATGAACAAACCAGAGCGCGGGCTCGGGCTTCGTATCGGCGCAGGCTACAGCGCACTGGGCAGCACCTTCGGATTCACGGAGGCCACCCCGATCGTTCGCGCAGGGCTGTTGTTCGGGAACGTACGGGCCACCTATGCCTACAGCGTTGGCAGTCGCGCCATCATCGATCACCAGATCGGCATCGGCATCAAATTCGATTGGTAATGGGTCTTCGTATGTCCATTCCATGGGGATGCTGGTGTCAATGAGATGATCGACCGAACACCGAGGCCATGCACCGAGGCGTTCTCTTCCTACGGTAACGCGGATCGGTCCATAGCTTCCCCGCGTGAAGCGGCGGATATTGATGGCTTGTATGCACGCCCTCGGGGTGTTGGGTTGCCTACGAACACATGGGCAGCGCCAAGCTACCATGGACAGTTTACGCATACAGGTCCGGGACGAACGATACCAAGAGGCGTTGGTCACTTCGGAGCTGCTGCTGAACACCTTGGGGCCGGATGCTTCTGTTGCACGCGCGGAGGTGATGTTCGAAATGGCCTCTATCTACTATTCCAGCCAGAACGAGAGCGAGGCGACACGCCATGCGCAGAACGCGCTGGTGCAGGCAACGGCATCGGCCGATACCGCTACCATGATGCGCGCCACGCGCTTGCTGGCCGACCTGCTCTTCGCGGCGAACCGGTACGAGGACGCCCTTGCCATGGAGCAGGAGGGCGTTCGGCTCGCACAGGCAGCGCGTGATGATGCCGCGCACGTGAAGTTCCTTTCCGGAGTGGGCGACAACTTCACCATGCTGGGTTTGCCCGATTCCGCGGAGCACTATTACCGCCGAACACTCGCTGGTCTTGCGCCCGACGATGTGCGGCAGCGTGCCATGACCGCCTCGAACCTCGCCAAATTGCTCAGTGAGAAAGGCGACCATGGCGGTGCGATCGCCATGCTGCGGCCAGCGGTGGAAGAATTGCGGACACGGGATGAAGCCAAGTACGCGAAGGGCTTGAACACGCTGGCCTACGTGTACCACAACGCCGGGATGCATCGCGAAGCCATCGACCATTTCGCCGAGAGCGAACGGTTGAACCAGCTCACCGACAAGGACATCAGCACCACCTTGGAGAACCTGGGCTTCACTGCGGAAAGTCAAGCGGCGTTGGGTGAACATGAGGCTGCCTATGCGACCATGCTGAAGTTGGAGGAGCAACTGCACGCCTACTACGCGCGCACCGCCAACGATGAGATCCTGGCGCTGGAGAAACGGTTCGAGACCGAGCGCAAGGAGAAGGACAACGCCGTACTTCGGGCGGAGAACGAGGAACGCCGCATGAACGAGGAACGTTTGCGCAATCGGTGGGTCGCTGCGGCGGCACTGGTGGTGCTGTTGGTCGGTCTACTCGGCCTGCTGTACCGCAACTACCGGCTGCGTGGCCAGCATGCGCGCGACATGGAGCGGATCAATGCCGAGTTGCAGGACCAACGTGATCGCGTGCAACGGATGAACGATCTGCTGGAACTGAAGGTGCTGCGCGGTCAGCTGAACCCGCACTTCATCCACAACTGCCAGAACAGTGCCATCGCGTTGGTGAAGGAAGGCCGGGATACGGAGGCGCTCGTCTACCTGCAAGGCCTATCGAAGCTCATGCGCATGGTGCTGGAGCACTCGGTGACGGACCGCATCGCGCTAGAGGCGGAGTTGGAGTTCCTCCGCCAATACCTCGCCTTGGAGGCGTTGCGGTTGAAAGGACTACGCTTCACCGTGGAGGCGGATGAGCACCTGCTGAAAGAGGAGGTTTTCTTGCCGGCCTTGCTCGTTCAGCCCTTCGTGGAGAACGCCATATGGCATGGTTTGGCGGCCAAGGTGGGCGACCGCCTCGTTGAGGTGCGTTTCCGTTCATCCGAGAATGGCCTGCGCTGTAACGTGACCGACAACGGTGTGGGGCGGAAGGCAACAGGTGGAAGAACGGACGGCGAACGATCCTACGCGACCGATCTCACCCAGGAACGCTTGCTCCTGCTCACACACCGCATGCAGCAGAAGGGCTCCATCGTGATCAACGACCTATCCGAGGAACGCGGTGTAGCATGCGGAACGGAAGTGGTGATCGAATTGACGATCTGATCGCGTTGCCGAACTTGCGGGCATGATCCGCGCCCTGCTGGTGGACGATGATGATGCCGCACGGCGCTACCTCCGCGCGTTGCTGACCGAAGCCCACGCCGATGTGGACGTGGTGGGCGAAGCGGCGAATATCAGCGAAGCAGAGGTTGCGCTTGCGGTACACCGGCCCGAACTCGTGTTCCTCGATGTGGAGATGCCCGGCGGGACCGGATTCGATCTGTTGCGCACGCTGAAGCGTTGGGAGTTCGAGGTGGTCTTCACGACCAGCCACCAGCACTACGCCATACAGGCGATCCGTTTCAGCGCGCTTGATTACCTGCCCAAGCCCGTGCTGCCGGAAGAGCTTGCTGCTGCGATGGAGCGGTTCCGTGATCAACGACCTGCTCCACCAGCGGCACAGGTGCAGGATCAGTTCATCGCCAACATCGCGCAACCCGACCCCAGCAAGTTCAAGCTCACGATCCCGCATGGGGATCGCACCTTCTTCGTCGCACCCGCCGAGATCCTGCGCTGTGAAGCCGACCGCAACTACACGTGGGTGCATCTGGGTGATGACCGGCGCTACATGTTGTCGCGGACACTGAAGGAATTCGAGGAAATGTTGGCGCCCTTCGGCTTCGTGCGCCTCAATCGTGGTGACTTGGTGAACCGGAAGCGGATCACGCATCTGGAAGACGGCAGCGCTGTCCTGCGCGATGGCTCCCGTATCGAAGTAAGCCGTCGCCGACTGGCCGAGCTGAAGCAGTTGCTGGCCTCCTGATCACCACTCGGTAGATCCTTCGACCGCTGGATAGGAAGGCCTTTCCCGGCATGCGTACGGAGCACACTTTCGCGGCATCGATACGCCGAACATCATGACCGCCGCACGCCCATTACCAGCCCACATGGACCACCATTCGCGCCACGACCGTTTCTGGAACACGCTGATCTGGACCAGCATCTCGATCGGGCTGGCGCTGCTGTTGTTCCTCTCCACGTCCTTGTCGAGCAAGGCACAATGGTCCGCGGATCCGAACAACCCCTTGGTGATCTGCAACGCCCCCAGCTACCAGAAGAACATGCGTTTACTGGGCGATGGTGCCGGTGGCTGGTACGTGCTCTGGACCGATGACCGCCTCGGAGCGAACAATTACGCGGTATTCGGGCAGCACTTGGATGCCGAAGGGAACCTGCTGTGGGAGCCCAATGGTCGTTTGATCAAGGCCATTCCCGGTAGAAGCATCAACTACATCGGAGCTGCGCGCATGAGCGATGACCGGCTCTTCCTGGCCTATACGAGCGGTGCCGATCAGTTCGGCGCGGACACCCTGCGCGCCATGGCCTTCGACGGCGACGGGCAGCCCGATTGGCCACAACCCGTTCTGCTGGCACAGCCAGGGCCATTGCCCGGTGGCGGAACGGCCGGTGGTCACTACTACCCGCGTGTCACACCGGTGCTCAACGGCATTTTCGTGGGCTGGGGAACGAACCCGCTCGGTGCGGCGGACTATGTGCACGTGGCACGTGTCCTCAACGATGGCACGAACCTGATGCCGGTCCAAGGCGTGGAGATCCCCAGCTTGAACAACTCGATCGTCACCGGCCCGTGGACCATGCGCCATGACCGGAATGGCGGTCTGATGCTGGAAGAGCGTTGGGGCAATGGAGCGGGAGCACCCTTGTATGCCATGCATGTGGATAGTATGGGCGATGAACTATGGCCCGAGTTGCTCCTGGTGAGCGCCAACAGTGGCGGCCTTTATTACGAGTGGAGCACGGCCATGGCGCCGAACACACGCATGAATTCCGTGTGGGCCAACAGTTACGACCTGCGCATGGCGATCTACGATACGGCAGGGGTGCTCCTCAATGGGAACGCACCGATCGAGGTGTGCATGCAGGGCGACGTGCAGGAGAATCCCTTCGTGGTGCAGAGCGAGGAGGAGACCACCGTGTTCTGGGCGGATAACCGAGCAGCACTGGGCGGAGGCCGACAGGTCTTCATGCAACGCTTCGATGCCACGGGTACACCGCTCCTCTCGGCCGATGGTGTTTTGGCCATGCGGGTCAATGGGAACATCAACGGGTTCCCGCGCGCCTTCGTCGTCAACGGCGAAGAGCACATCGTGGCCATGGTGGCGCCCTTCGCCAGTGACGGGGCCACGCCGGGCTTCCGCGCAGGACGCGTGACCAGTGCCGGGACCAACCTCTGGAGCGACACCACACGCTTCTGCAACGGCACACTCAGCCCCAACGGCGGCACGGATTACGCGCTGACGAGCGATGGCCAAGGTGGTGCCATGGCCGTGTGGTTCAACTGGCAGAACGATGCGATCTACGCTGCGCGTATCGATAGTAGCGGCTACCTCGGAGGCAACAACACCACGTCCATTGTGCGAACAGAAGGTTCGGAAGGATTCCACGTGTTCCCGAACCCTGCCAATGATCGGATCATGTTGAAGGTCGAGCACACATGGATCGGTCATGCGGCTACGGTGGAAGTGCTGGATGCAATGGGCAGGCAGGTGTTCCATAGGCGCACCGGAGCGATGAGCGCAGTGGAGACCATCGTCCTAGCACCGGAGTGGAAGGATGGAGTGTACCTATTGAAAGTCCATGCGGAAGGCCAGGTTCCGAAGAACGCACGCGTGATCGTTCAACGGTGATCAAACCGTCGCTACCACCTTCAGCTCGATCGCGATCGGCGTCGGCAGGCAATTGATCTCCAACGTCGTCCGGCACGGTGGATCGGTCTCGAAGTACTCCTTCCACAGTCGGTTGTAGGTGGGGAAGTCGTCCTTCATGTTGGTGAGGTACACCGTCACGTCCACGATCTTCTCCCAGCTGCTCCCACTGTCCTCCAGGATCCACTTCACGTTCTGGAACACGCTGCGCACCTGCGTTTCAATGTCGTAGGAGGCGATCGTTCCGTCGGCGTTCAGTTCCACGCCGGGGATCTTCTTCGTGCCGCGTTCGCGCGGTCCCACGCCACTGAGGAAGAGCAATTCACCTACCCGGCGGGCATGCGGGTAGTGGCCTACGGGTTCGGGGGCTTTGTTGGAGGAAATGCTGGACATGGTACGAAGATGGCACTTGCCGTCGATCGCATCGACCTTTGCCCCATGCAAATGCGTTACCGCCGCCTCGGCACCTCCGGCCTACGACTTTCGGAACTCTCCCTTGGCTCCTGGCTCACCTTCGGCAAACAGATCACGGACGAAACCGCCGAAGCGTTGATGCGGATGGCTTACGAGAACGGCATCAACTTCTTCGACAACGCGGAGACCTACGCGCGTGGCGAAAGTGAACGTGTCATGGGCCGCATCCTGAAGAAAGTGGACTGGCCGCGCGACACCTGGACGGTGAGCAGCAAGGTTTTCTTCGGGTCAGGAGGGAAGTTGCCCACGCAGGTCGGTCTTCACCGGAAACATGTGGTAGAAGCCTGCCACGATGCGATGAAGCGGTTGCAAGTGGATCATCTGGATCTGTACTTCTGCCATCGCCCGGACCCGGACACGCCCATCGCGGAAACGGTGTGGACCATGCACCAACTGATCATGCAAGGCAAGGTGATGTATTGGGGGACCAGCGAATGGAGTGCAGCGGAGATCAAGGAAGCGCATGGCGTTGCCGAAAAGCATCACCTGATCGCACCGGTGATGGAGCAGCCGCAGTACAACATGTTCCACCGCGAAAAGGTGGAGAGGGAATTCGCGCCGCTCTACGATACGGTGGGCTTGGGAACCACCATCTGGAGCCCCTTGGCCAGCGGCATCCTCAGCGGCAAACACACCTTGGAAGGCGATGCCTCTTCACGCTTGCGCATGGCTGGCTTGGAATGGCTGAAGGAGCGTGAGCTCAACGAAGCGCGCCTGAAGAAGGTGGACGAACTGAAGATCACCGCTGCCGGGCTCGGCCTATCACTCCCGGTGTTCGCGATCGCGTGGTGCCTCAAGAACCCGCGCGTCAGCACGGTGATGCTGGGGGCGAGCAAGACCGCCCAGTTGGAAGAGAACCTGAAAGCAGTGGAAGCCCAGGACCTGTTCACCCCGGAGGTGATGATCCATGTGGAGAAGGTGCTGGGAGGGGAGAAGTTGAGCACCTGGTGATGTAGAACGAAGAAGGGCGGCCCATGTGGGCCGCCCTTTCTGTGGAGAATACCGGAGTCGAACCGGTGACCTCTTGCATGCCATGCAAGCGCTCTAGCCAGCTGAGCTAATTCCCCAAGATGTCAAACACCCCGTTCCTACTGAACGGGGCGCAAAAGTATGGATCCCACGGACTTCTCGAAATGGTTCAATAGGATGCTTGTCGATCCACCAGTGTACTTCCGTCGCTGGCAATGCTCGACCTATCGATGTTCAGGTGCCGTGTAAAACCCTGTTGATAAGCAACTTACGCGATCGTCGGGCCGGTTGTACAGGGCGTCATCTTTGTCCCCGATCGGTCCGAAGAAGTCCCCCTGTTCTTCCTTTACGGGCCGCAGAAGTTGAAGGATCAACGTTCATTGAAGGCTATGGAGGGAGCGAGGAGGGCGGGTATTCGGAACACTCAGGACCTGCTAGGAACCTCGTCTCGACAAGGTATGTAGGGCAGCTCTCCCCTCCCTTCCATTCCAAGATCCGCCGCCGGTCAACGCTGGCCTGTGGGTTTGCGCACACCGGCGGCCTTCTTCAAATAGCTATGCGTTACGGCTTGCGCACGCGTGCTCCTTTCGCGCTGGGTGCTCATGTACGGGTTCGTCTGCAGCGCATCGATCCGCCGGGCCTTCATCGTATCGTTCCACTGCACCTCCATCAGGTCCATCACCTCGCGTTGGAGCGAAGCTTCGGTTATCGGGAAGGCCACTTCGATACGGCGGTCCAGGTTGCGTCCCATCCAATCGGCAGAGGAGAGCATCACGTTCGGTTTACCACCATTGTGGAACGCGTACACCCGGGTGTGCTCCAAGTAACGGTCCACGATGCTGATCACCTCGATGTTGCGGCTCAGGCCCTCCACACCAGGCACGAGGCAGCAGATCCCGCGGATGATCAACCGGATACGCACACCGGCATTGCTCGCGTCGTAAAGTTTGCGGATCAGCGCACGGTCCTCCAAGCTGTTCAACTTCAACAGGATCTCCGCCCGATGGCCCAGTTGTGCATGTTCGATCTCCTTGTCGATGAAAGCCTCCAAACGCCCGCGTAAGGTGAGCGGGGCCATCAAGAGTTGAGACAGTACCGGTCGCTGTGTACGGTCCACCAGGTGTGCGAACACCTGGGCCACTTCGCGGGTGATGGCCGGGCGAGCGGTGAGCAAGGCCATGTCGGCATAGATGCGCGAAGTACGTTCGTTGAAATTGCCTGTTCCGAGGTAGGCGTAGCGCACCGTGCGGGAGCCTTCGCGCCGTTCGATCATGCACAACTTGCAATGCACTTTCAGGTTCTCGTAGCTGTAGAGCACCGTGGCACCGGCCTTTTCCAAAGCCTCGCCCCAGAACAGGTTGGCGCGTTCATCGAAACGAGCTTGGACCTCTACGAAAACGGTCACCTTCTTACCGCGCTTCAGGGCATCGATCAACGCTCCGCACACCTCGGACCCATCCGCCACACGGTACAACGTCATCGCGATGTGCTGCACGGCTCTATCGCGAGCGGCCTGTTGTAGCCAACGCACCACATTGCCGAAATCATGGTAGGGGAAGTGCCACAACACATCGCCCTTCTTCAAGGCGTTGAAGGTGTTGCGTCCATCCTTCGTTGCGGGGTGTGGGATGGTCCTCCACGCAGGCTCCAACAGGTTCTTGTGGCCTGTCGCGGGAAGCTTCATCAGATCGCTGAAGTGGTGGTAGCGGCCACCGGCGATCAGGTCAGGCTTCGATAGGCCGAGCAGGTTGCGCAGTGAGCGCAGTGTTGCGGGCGGCATGGCTGCATCGTAAAGGAAACGGGAGGGCACGCCGGTACTGCGTTTCCGGAGGCTCTTGCGCACCTTGTCCTTCACGTTGCCCACGTATTCCTCATCCAAGTAGAGTTCTGCATCGCGCGAGAGTTTGATCGCGTGGCACTCCGTCATCTTGTATCCGGTGAAGAGCCCGCCAAGGCACAAGCGCATCACGTCGTCCAGGTAGATCACATCGGTGCGTCCGCGTGTGGCGGGTAAGGTGAGGAATCGGCCCACCTCATCGCTGGGGATGTTCACCAGTACGAGGCGTTCCTTCACCTTGGTCTTGCCTTTCGGCCGCACGCGACAGGCGAAGTACAGTTTGCGGTCCTCGATGAAAGGGGCGTTGCCAGCGCGCACCGTGGCGGTATGGATCACAGGCGCCACGCGTTTGGTGAAGAAGGTCTGGACGAAGGCGCGTTGTGCATCGCTGAGCTGCGTTTCGTTGAGGATACGAAGGCCGTTGCGGGCCAGCGCCGGTAACAGCCGTTCGCGGTAGAGCTTGCCGAATTGCATCTGCTGGGCAAGCGCTTTCCGGTTGATCCGCTCCACACGTTTCTCGGGCGTCACGTCCAGCGCTGTACGATCCACCTTCTTCAGCTTGGTAAGGCTGCGCAATGAGGCCACACGCACGCGGTAGAACTCGTCGAGGTTGCTGGAATAGATGGCGAGGAATTTGATGCGTTCCAGCAGGGGTACGGTCTCGTCCTTCGCCTCTTGCAGCACGCGGTCGTTGAAGGAGAGCCAGCTCAGGTCGCGATCGAAGAAACGCTCCGGTGCTTTGGGAATGGGCGCACGTTCGCGTTTCGGTACGGCGGATCGTTGGCGCAGTGCCGCAAGGTTGATGGCCTTCTGCTTCGCGTAGCGCTGGCGGGCATACACGGTGTAGAACCGGTGTTTTTCCAGGTAGGCGAGGTTCTCCGCCAGCCATGCTTGGGCACTGATCCGCTTGCGCAACACCGCTTCCAATTCTTTGCGAAGCAGTTCGCTCTTTTCAATGAAGTCCACTTGTCCCGCTTTGGCTGAATCCGCGTCGCGCAAGACCTTTTGCAGCACCGTACGTGGTGTGGACTTCATACGGGTGGCCAGGATCAGCCCGCTCACCCGGGCGATCACGGCAGCGCTCGCCTTGGCACGTACAAGGAAGGCGGTGGCCAGTTCGGCGCTACGTTCCTCGTGGCCGGTATGGGCCAAGGCGTATCCTGCATCGTGGAAAATAGCAGCCAGTTCCACCAGGGCCAGGTCCGCAGCCTTCAATTTCATGCCCTGCCCGATGGCTCGTGCGGTGCGCGCCACGGTAAGGGTGTGCTCCAGGTCGTGGAAGTGCATGTGGCGTGGCATGCGGCGTGCGAACCAGCGCCGTACATGGAGCCGGGCGCGTTCCAATAGATCCTCGTTGATCATCGTTGGCGAAGTTAGCCGGGAGGCTTTCGGCCTCGGCCAAGGTCGGTCGTCTATATTTGGACGGAACATCCCGCATGGATCAGGCCGCTGTCAAAGCCCTCTACCAGGCCTTCGCTGGCGACCGGTTGACCTTCCTGTACAGCGGCGAGTTCCACGACGAGCATACTGCACGGCTGATCGCGTTGGGAGAGGAGTACCTCGAACGCGAAGGGGCGGAGAAGAGCGTTCGCAGCAAATTGGGCTTCATCATGGTGGAAGCCTACCAGAACATCGTACGCCACCGCACGACGATCAACAGCGCTGCACAAGGGGCGGGTCGTAGCATGTTCCTGTTGCGCAGCAATGGCGCGCAGCATGAGGTAACGGCGATCAACCCGCTGGAGGAAGGTGCCGTTGGAGCGCTCACCGCGAACCTCGAACGGCTGCGCTCGTTGGATCTGCAGCAGATGAAGCAGGTGTTCCTGCGCGGGTTGCAAAGCGAGGAGCGCACGGAGCGAGGCGGGGCTGGTCTGGGGTTGATCGAGATGGCGCGGCGATCGGGCCATGCACTGCGCTACGGTTTCGCGGTCATCGATCCGGCGTATCGGCTCTTCGCCCTACAGGTGCTCGTAGGCAAAGGAGGTTCTTGGCGCAACGAGGTGAAGGACGCCTTCGATGTACACCAAGCGGTGGTGGACCATGGCATCGCTGTGCTGGGGCGCGGGCGCTCGGGGGCCGGGGAGCAGGAAGCCATCTTACGTTTCATCGAACGCGACATGGATGATGGCCGTAGCCGTTCCGATGTGCGCACGAGAGCTTACCTAGCGATCTCCGACCTGTTAGCGAACTTGGACACGGCCGGTGAGGGCCCCATGATCTTGTTCCGCCAGGTGGATGGGCGCACCTCTTTGGTGGTGGGCACACCCCTCAACGAAACGGCCCTGGCGCGTTTGAATGACGCTATGGGTGCGGTGATGTCCTTGGACCCACAAGGGCTGCAGCGCCGTTACCGCGATATTCTACTAGGACGTGTGGAGGTAACGGACGACATGCAACTGGGCCTCATCGAGCTGGCGCGCAGCACCTCGGCACCGTTACGGCTCATGAGTTCGGACAGCGCATTCGGTCCCTTCGCGGTGCTCGAAGCGGTGATCTAGATCGGTCGGCTATCCAACTTCAGTGGGGCAGAATGTTCAAGGGCGGATACTGATCGCGTTGGCGGCACAGTTCTAGGAACAAGACCTGCCATATGTTCTCCCTCCTTCACTACCTCCTTCAGCGCTTCGATCGGTTCCAAGCGTGGTTCGACCGCCGATTCGGTTGGTTCTTCACCAATGGCATGAAGAGCCGCGGACCATCACGGACCGGTTCGCTCAGAGCTTGATGCAGATGTTCTTCGCTTCGGTGAAGAAACGCAAAGCTTCAACGCCCCCTTCGCGGCCCACACCGCTCTGCTTCACACCGCCGAACGGGGTACGCAGGTCGCGCACCATCCAGCAATTCACCCAGACTATGCCCGCCTGCAACGCGCGCGCTACGCGATGTGTGCGTTGTACATCGCTGGTCCAGACCACGCTGGCCAGACCATAAGGTGTGGCATTGGCGAGGGACAAGGCCTCCGCTTCGTTATCGAACGGTTGCAAGGTCACCACCGGCCCGAAGATCTCTTCCTGGTTCGTGCGGCATTCCGGTCCAAGGCCTTCGATCACCGTGGGGGCGATGTACCATCCATCTTGCAGCGCTCCTTCCAAATGCACACGATGCCCACCACAGAGCACGGTGCCGCCTTCACTTTTCGCCACATCGATATAGCCCAGCACTTTTTCCATGTGCTCCTTGCTCACCACGGCGCCGAGGTCGCTGCTTGCTTCGGCCGGATCACCCACGTGCAACGCCTTCACCTGTTCCACGAAAGCATCGCGGAAACGCGCGTAGATGGAGCGCTCCACGAGAATGCGTGATCCGCACAGGCAGATCTGGCCTTGGTTGGTGAAGCTGCTGCGCACGGTGGTCTTCAGCATCTGCTCGAAGTCGCAATCGGCGAACACCAGCACGGGGTTCTTGCCACCCAGCTCCAAGCTGAGCTTCTTGAACATCGGTGCCGCCACGCGAGCGATCTCGGCACCCGTGCGCGTTCCTCCGGTGAAGGAGATGGCCGGTATGCGCGGGTGCGCGGTGATGGCAGCGCCCACTTTTGGTCCAAGGCCGTGTATGATGTTGAGCACGCCCGGAGGAATACCCGCTTTGCTACACAGTGCGCTCAGACGGTACGCGGTCAGCGGGGTTATCTCGCTCGGCTTCGCCACCACACAATTGCCCGCGGCCAGTGCAGGCGCGATCTTCCATGTGAAGAGGTACAGTGGCAAGTTCCATGGGCTGATGCAGCCTGCAACACCGAACGGCTGGCGGTCGGTGTAGTTCACGGCCACATCGTCCATCACATGTGCTTCGCTGGGGAAGTGCAGGATCGCCGTGGCGAAGAAGCGGAAGTTGGCAATGGCGCGCGGGATGTCCACACGGCGCGCCAGAGAAAGTGGTTTGCCATTGTCGCGCGATTCGTCATGGACGAAACCCTCCAGATCATCTTCGATCAACTGGGCGAGCCGCAACAGCACGTTGCTTCTTCCTTCGCGCCCCAACGCGTTCCAAGCGGGAAAGGCCCGGTGCGCCGCTTCCACCGCGGCTTCCACATCCCGTTCATCGGAATCGGGCAAGCGCGCATACACGTTTCCGGTGGCCGGGGCATGTACATCGATCCAGCCGCCACCGGCAGCCGGGCGCAGGTTACCATCGATCAAGTTGAGCAGGTCTTCCATGGGAGCCGAAAGTTAGGCGGCTCCGGATCTGGCGATCCGATCCGCCCCACCATAAAAGCCGAAAGGCCCTCACCGTGGTGAAAGCCTTTCGTCCCCTTGTTGCGCTGTCAGGGAACCAAAACCCAGTCCGTTGACAAGCCTCTTCGATATGCTGACCCCGTAGTGGCGGAGTGTCTTTCCAGTGTGACGATATAAACGTACCGGGACCATGCCGGGCGGTGTGTTAAGGCCTTGCGAACGAACGTTAAAGAGCGTTAAGGTACCCTTGTTGGCACTGCCCCCCGGTAGTTTCGATGCGTGGAAAAGCGCCGCATCAAAGGCTTGATGATCGCCATCAGCGTAGCGTTGATCGGGCTCATGGGCATCCAGGTGAAATGGATGCGCGATACCATGGACCTGCGCGAGGCCCAGTTCCAACGCAGCGTGGACAATGCGCTCTACACCGTCTCCGATCGTTTGGAGCATGTGGAGAAGATGCGCGACCTGAAGCGTCACAAAGTGGGCCGTCGGCTGTTGCGGAAGCTGGATGCGCTGCGGCATGCGAACGACGAGGAGGGGCTTGTGAACGACGCCGACATGGTGGTGGGGAACGATACGGAGCCCGCACCGCCGGATCCGCCCCTTGATCCGGAGATCCAGGACATGCTGGGTTCCGATGAGGAGGACGGTGGAACGCCAGCTCCAGCGGTGGATGAGCAGAGCGAGGAGCACGAGGCGTTGATCGCCGATATGGTACGCGAGATCCTGGCCAAGGAACTCGCGCGCGACATCCGCGAGAGGATCGATACACGGCTATTGGATTCGTTGCTCACGAGTGAGCTGCAGGCCGCTGGTGTCCAACCCGGGTTCTCGTATGGCATCTTCACGGAGAAAGGCGAGCCAGTGGACATCGGTGTCGGCGGCCTACCAGACCCACCTCCGGCGCTGGAGTCTCGTTACAAGGAGAAACTTTTCCGGCACGACCTGGCCGGTCCGAAGTTCTACTTGCATGTCGTAGTGCCCGGCCAGCGTGGCGAATTGTGGCGCGGCATGTTGCCCATCCTGCTGATCAGTGCGGTCTTCATGGCCATCATAGTTGTGGCGTTCTTCTTCACGATCCGCACCATTTACAAACAAAAACGTATCGGCGAGATCCGGAACGACCTGGTGAACAACCTCACCCACGAACTGAAGACGCCGATCAGTACCATCGGTTTGGCATGCGAAGCGCTCGCCGATCCCTCCATGCCGAAGACCGATCAACAGGTGCGCACGTTCGTGAACATGATCCGCGATGAGAACAAACGCCTGGGGTCGCTGGTGGAGAACGTATTGCAGAGCGCCGTTCTGGAGAGCGGCCACATGGTGTTGAAACGCGTTGATCTGGATGTGCATACGTTGATCCAGGAAGTCGTGCGTAGCAGTGGCATCCAAGTCTCTCGTCGCAACGGGCGGATCGATCTGGACCTGAAAGCGGAGATCCATCATGTGAACGGCGATCGTATCCACCTCACCAACCTGCTGTACAACCTCATCGACAATGCGGTGAAGTACGCCGAACAGGAACCGCGCATCCGCATCGGTACGGCGAACAACGATGAAGGTGTCACCATCAGCGTTACGGACAACGGCATCGGCATAGCCCCTTCCGAGCAGCGCAAGATCTTCGATCGGCTGTACCGCGTGCCCACCGGCAACATCCACAACGCGAAAGGTTTCGGCTTGGGGCTGAGCTATGTGCGCACGGTGGTGGAGCGGCACGGCGGCCGTATAAAACTGGAAAGCGCACCCGGGCGAGGCAGTACATTCCATATTTTCATTCCCTTCGAACATGTCAGGACACAAACTGCTGCTGGTAGAGGATGACCCCAATTTGGGCAACCTGCTCGTGGAGTATCTCCGGGCCAAAGGCTACCAGGCCGACCTGCGCACCGATGGCCAGCAGGGCAAGGACACCTACGACCAAGGGGGCTACGATCTGCTGATCCTGGACGTGATGATGCCCTTGAAAGATGGCTTCACCCTGGCGCGCGAGATCCGGCAGAAGGATGCTTCCACGCCCATCATCTTCCTCACGGCCAAGAGCATGAAACAGGATACCATCCAAGGCTTGGAGAGCGGGGCGGATGATTACCTCACAAAGCCTTTCAGTATGGAAGAGCTGCTCTTGCGGGTCTCTGCTGTGCTCCGCCGTTCCAAAGGTGTTGAGCCCAAAGCCCCGGAGCCCGACGAGTACGTGATCGGCGATTCCACGTTCGATCCCCGCAAGCAGATCCTGCGTACCCCGGAAGGGGAACGTAAGCTCACCACCAAGGAATCCGAGCTGCTTCGGCTCCTGTGCCTCAACCGCAACGATGTGCTCGAACGCAGCGCCGCACTCAACGCGGTATGGGGCAACGACAGCTATTTCAACGGTCGCAGCATGGACGTCTACATCGCCAAACTGCGGAAATACCTGCGGGAAGACCCCACCGTGGAGATCATCAATGTGCACGGAAAGGGGTTCCGGTTGATCGCGGGGGAAGTGGGCAAGGCAGCCTCGGCAGGTTGACCAACGGTGCAGGTTGGGATGAACAACGGCGCAACTATCTTGTGCCTCCTAACCAAATGACCTGCCCATGAAGCTCTTTTACGCGTGTAGTGCATTGATCCTTTCTACAGCGGCGCTGGATGCCTCGGCCCAGATGCTACCGGCTAAGCGAGTGGTAGCCCACGCCCAGAGCGTGAACGCTGTAGCCCGCGGCGGCGGCCCCATCAACGATGTGTGCGCCAATGCAGCGGAATATCCCCTCTCCGCAGGGAATGCGGTGGTCATCTCCGGGGACAACACCGGAGCTACCCTTGATGAACCCGCCCTCACCGGGACCGACGGCACGGAGTTCCCCGCTGTTTGGGAAGCCATCGTAGTGCCAAGCTGCATGGATCTCACCATATCGTTCTGCGGATCCTTGTATACGGGAACCACCTTCACCGGGCTCTTCACTGATTGTGACTTCGCCGGTATCGTACGCCCGTTCGGAACCGAGACCACGAGCTGCCCCGATGGCCAATTCACAGTTACCTACCGTCGCGTACCTGCCGGCACCTATTTGGTACCCGTGGCCACTGATCCAGAAGGTACCCCGGGAGCTTATACCATCACCGTGCTCGGTACCAACTGCAGCGACCCCAGTGTGGGGAACGACGAATGCGACGGCGGCATCGACCTCGCAGTTGGTGCTGGTTGCGTGGCCACCACGGTGGATGTCACCGGTGCGACCGGGTCCTTGGCTGCCGCGACCTGCAACGATTTCACAGGCACCTCGGATGAGGACGTGTGGTTCTCCTTCGAAGCGACCAGCACTTCGGTACGTGTCACCGCCCAAGGAAGTGAGGCCTACGATGCGGTATTGGAGATCTTCGAGGGCGACTGCAATGGATTGGTCAGCTTGGGCTGCGCAGATGGCAGCTTGGATGGTGGCGAAGAATCCGCGCAGGTTTCGGAATTGGAGATCGGACTCACCTATTATGTGCGCGTTTACGACTACTACGTCGGGCTTCCCGCTTCCACGGAAGTAAGCCTCTGCGTTGTGGAAGTCCCTAGCGAGACCAACAACGACGAGTGCCCCGGCACGTTGTTGACGATGGGTGAAGATTGTGTACCCACCTTGGGTACCGTGGCCGGCGCCACCGAGTCCCTGCCCGGGATCGTATGCAACGAGTTCGAAGGTTCCGCTGATGATGATGTGTGGCACTCCTTCGTAGCCACTGCCGAGAATGTGATCGTTGCTGCACAAGGCGGAACGGATTTCGACATGGTGTTGGAACTGCTCGAAGGGCCTTGCGGGAACCCCACCTCCATCGCCTGTGCCGATGCTAGCGTGGACAATGAGGTGGAACAGATCGTTTTCTCGGGTCTTGAAGTTGGCGTCACCTACTATGTGCGCCTTTACTCCTTTGACGAGGTAGTTGTCACCGACCCCATCTATCAGATCTGTGTGGTAGCCGTGGAGGCACCGGCGAACGAGGACTGTGCTAGTGCTCAAGAAGTCGATGTACTGGAGCCCATCGAGTGCCCCGATGGTTCGGTGGTAGGCAACAACGGATTCGCCGCGACAACCTTGGATGAACCTAGCTGTGATACCTCTACCGAGGGGTTCAAGGATGTGTGGTACTCGTTCAACTCACTGGCCAACGCCACGGTCACCGTGGAACTCACCAACATTTCCATGACCGATGTGGGGATGGAAGTTGTTGATGCTTGCGGGGGCGATGCGGTGTTCTGCGCCTTTGGCGATGATGTGTTGGGTCCTCAGGATATCTCTGTGGACCCAGGCACGGAATACTTCGTGCGTGTCTACAGCAACTTGCAGTACGGCGATGGCGGTGATTTCGCGTTGTGCGTGAGCGCTGCCCTCAGCACAGTGGTGGCGGAAATGGAGAGCAGCACGGTAAGCGTGTTCCCCAACCCGAACGATGGCCGCTTCCAAGTGGTGAACAATGGTGAAGCGATGGACGCCATCGTGGAACTGTTCGATGCCACCGGTCGTGTGGTGATGAACGAACGCGTGGTGTTGCCTGCGGGCGGTATCCACAGCTTCGACCAAGCAGGCCGCCTGGCCCCTGGCACCTACTCCCTGCGCATGACCAATGGTGATGTGCGTACCGAACAGCGCGTGCTCGTGCGTTGATACACCGATCCTAAGAATGCAGAAGGGCGGACCGGTCGGTCCGCCCTTCTGCATTCACATATTTCCGTGTTGTCTCCACAGTACGGCCGGGAGACGGGTGTCAGGGCTGTTCCAACGCCAAGAGAACACCATTCGTTCCATACCTACAAACACGCCGTGCGCCCTCCATCCACCGGCAAGTTGATGCCGTTGATGTAGGCCCCGGATGGTCCCGCAAGGAATGCGATGGCCGCTGCGATCTCTTCGGGCTTGGCGAACCGGCGGAGGGGGATCTCGTTCAACATCTCGGTGCGTACAGCATCCAGGCTGGCACCGGTCTTCTGAGCTTTATTCGAGATGATGGCGGTAAGGCGTTCAGTCTCGGTCGCTCCCGGTAGCACATTGTTCACCGTGATCCCGAAAGGACCCAGTTCATTGGCCAATGTCTTGCCCCAGTTCGCCACGGCCCCGCGTATGGTGTTGCTCACGCCGAGGTTCGGTAGTGGCTGTTTCACGCTGGTGCTGATCACGTTGATGATGCGCCCGCTGCGCTGCTGCTTCATACCCGGCACAAGGGCCCGCACCAAGGTCTGGAAGCCCACCAAGTGTTGTGTGAATGCCGCCAAGAACGCAGCCGGGTCCGCTTCGTGTGCGGGTCCCGGAGCAGGCCCTCCGGTATTGTGTACCACGATATCCACGGTCTCCTTCTCCGCGAAAGCACCAATGGAGGAGCGCAGCTTCGCGGTGTCGCCAAGGTCGCAGGTGAGCCATCCATGCTGCTGCCCATTGGGGGCTGGTAGCGCTTTGGCCACAGCGATAAGCTTGGCTTCGTCACGAGCAACGAGCGTGATGCGGGCGCCATGTTCGGCGAGTGCGATGGCAGCGGCTTTTCCGATGCCTTGTGTACTGCCGCACACGAGGGCGTGCAGTCCTATCAAGGGGTGGTTCATGCTGCGGCCAAAGGTAGACCCGCGTGGCTACCCTGCACAGCGCGTCCCTATACAAGCAGTATAGTGTACTGCGATGGTTAAGTTCGTCACGTGTGTGCGACATCCCCAATACCTGGCCTTGGCGTGAAGAACCTCTATAAGTCGATCCCTCTTACAGGGCTTATGCTCTTGCTGGCCACCGCCGTAGATGCGCGAACCGTGGTAGAGCATCCGGCGGAACTGGTACACCGGAGTGCTCCGGTGGTGTCTTTCGGTGAGGCGGGTAATAGGGGTGTGGCGGAACGTGGTGGTGGGAATGATGAATGTGCCACGGCCACCATGATCAACGTAGCGGCCGAATGCAATGGCTCGCTCGCCACCTATGATGCAACAGATGCGACGCAATCACGCGCTGCTGCGTTTTGTAACGAATATGCCTCTGTGGAAGCGCGGGACCTTTGGTTCAGCTTCGTTGCTACGAGTACCATCAGCGTCATTCGTGTTGAAGGCTTCGGCAGTTATGATCCCGTGGTGGAGGGTTTCACGGGAGATTGTGCAGACCTGGAGTCCATCGGTTGCGCAGATGCCACATACCCGGACGCGGGGGAGAACACGGTGGAGACCTTGAGCATAACCACCACCGTGGACAACACCTACTTCGTTCGTGTCTATTCCTACTGGAACCCCGTACCAACGGACTTCACCTTCAGCCTATGCGCATTCACTGGAGCGGATGTGCCTGCGAACGATCTCTGCACCAGTGCATCGCCAGAGCTGCTCACGCTCGGAAGCAGCATCTCCTTTACCGGCGACAACACCGATGCACTGGATACCGAAGGCTTGGGCTACGGCTCGGTGTGGCATGCCTTTACCACGACCGAATGTGCCGATGTGACCGTGGACTACTGTGGCACTTCACCCGCTTTTGGTAATGCATTACTTCGACTGTTCACCACCTGTCCTGGCGATGAACACATTAGTGCTTCCGACTTCGATGAAGTAACGTGTCCGGATGGCAATGTGACGATGCATTGGAACTACTTACCGTCGGGCACATACTACTACGCGGTGATCAACGATGAAGTGTCGGACCCCGATGCGGTGGGCGCTTACATGATCAATGTTAGTGCCACCTCTTTTGCTCCCGGCTACTGCGAAGCTTCCACCACCGAACAGTGCGACGAATACATTTCCCGCGTTACCGTGGGTGCCGTGGACAACGCTTCGGGCTGCACCCAAGGTGTCACAGCGGACTACACGGATCAAGTGGTGGGGATAGAGCAAGGTGAAGCGTTGCCCATCACCGTGGTGAACGGCCCGCTCTACGATCCTTCCGACGCAGTGGGGGTTTGGGTGGATTGGGATCAGGATGAGAACTTCTGTGAGGCGAATGAGTACCATGCAATGGCCACCTCGGATGGTGGTCTCACCTTCACCGGTCTGGTGAACGCCCCCATGGATGCAGTGCTGGGCAGCACACGGATGCGTGTCCGTATGGTCTATGATCGGTTCCCTATGGCGTGTGGTGTGGCGGACTATGGAGAGGTGGAGGATTACACGGTACAGGTGGGGCTAGGCAACAGCATCGCGGAGCAAGAGCGATCCTACTGGGAGGTGTTCCCCAACCCGGGCACAGGCGACTTCACCATCCGATCGCGGTCGCACACGGATGAGGTTTCGATCGCGCTTTTAGATGTTGCTGGCCGCGTACTGATCCAAGAACGACGGCAAGTTCTCCAGGGCCAACAGATCAACTGCGACTGGGCAGGAACGCTCGCTGCAGGAGCCTACGTGCTTCGCCTTATCAGTGCCGACGAGCGTTGGGAACGGCGTGTGGTGGTTCAGTAAGTGCAGGATCTTTTCTACACAAGGCGTTAGCTCAAGCTCCGCATCTTTCCGGGTCGGTTGTTATTGTGTCACGTTTGTGGAAAACGTAGGTGAAAAAGGATCAAGTCAGGGTATGTGGTTTCCGGACCTTTGCACCACTCTCCTTTTTGTCAACCTTTTCATCTCGACCATGCTCCCGACTTCGACCATTCTCGTTCGACTAGCCCAGGTACTTCTGGCTTTGATCCCCTTGGCCTCCTTCGGCCTCACCCCCTCCGGTGGTGATGCCCTCGCCGCCCCTCCCGGCGCTAACCCCCCGAATACGATCTGCACAGGAGCCACGGTGGTACCCGTTACCATCGGCACGCCGGCGACCGTTACTGGCAACAACGAGAATTCGCTCACGGATCCGGTCCTTGGTGCGAACTTGGTGTGGGAGGGGTTCAGCATCACCGCGTGCAGCGACGTTACAGTCAGCTACTGCGGCACTTCGCCGATCTTCATGGGCGGCTTGGCTTATTTGGCAGTTGGCTGTCCCCTGACCAACCTGGTCTTCAACTCGGGCCAGAACGTGATCTCCAACGTTTGTGGCGATGGCAACTTCGCCATCTTCTTTCCGGAGCTACCCCCAGGCACCTACTACTATCCGGTATTGGAGGCACCGGGTTCCAGCGGCAACTATTCCATCACCTTCATCGCCGCAGCATGCACCAACACACCACCGGCGAATGCTTTTTGTGCTACACCTGTGGAACTGACCTCGGGGGCGAACTGTGAACCCACATCGGGAACAGTGGAACACGCTACCGTTGCCGGTAACTCGGGCACCAGTTGCGATGGGGCCGATGTTTCCGATGGCGTTTGGTTCTCCTTCGTTGCCACATCCTCTGCACACGAAATCACCGTGGTCGGTAGCGCATCCTTCGCTGCGGAGATCGAACTCTTCAGCGGGTCCTGCCCTGCACCAACGCCGGTAGCCTGCACCTCGGCGAACGATTTCGGCCTATCGGAAACTCTGTCGAGCACGACTTTGACCGTCGGCCAGACCTACTTGATCCGCGTATCGGATTGGTACTCCGGCGTGCCACGCTCCACCACGTTCGATATCTGTGTGGTCGGAATTCCCACCTCTGATTGTGAAGCGGACGCCGGTACCTTGACCGCCGGTGATCCACCACCGTGTTTGGATGGTGCGGTCACCATCAGTGCAATTGCCAACGGTGATGCGGTGATCCCTACTGGATACGACAGGATCTACGTGCTCACGTCGGGTCAGGATATCGTGATCCAGCAGGTCGCAGCAGCGCCATCGTTCCAAGTATCGGAAGCGACGGCGTACACGATCCATACGTTGGTGTATGATCCAGCGACGTTGGACATCGGGACAATCGTCTTTGGCGAGTCCACTGCAGCGGAGGTCAACGCGCTGCTCGTCCAAGGCGGCGGCAGCGTTTGTGCCAGCCTAGATCTGGCCGGTGCAGCGATATCCGTTGCCACGTGCTGCGCTGCTACAGCTGGTGCTTTGGATCCCGTTTCGCCATTCGAGTGCTTGGTATCTGGCTCTTCCCCGGTGAGCGCCGTGGAGGAGATACCATCGGTGATACCCACGGGCTACGTGTTGGCCTATGTGCTCTCACAAGGTCCGGACAGGGTCATTCAACAAGTGGGAACGGAGCCCCTCTTCACGGTGGATGCGCTGGGGGCGTTCACCATCCACGCTTTCGTGTACGATCCCAATACGCTGGATCCAGAGCAAGTGATCGACTTCGGCACTACCACGGCAGCAGCACTTCACGGGCTCTTGGTCGAAGGCGGGGGTAGCATTTGTGGAAGCCTGGACCTGGATGGAGCCATCATCACGGTGCTCAATTGTTGCGCAGCCGATGCCGGCACGATCACTCCGGATGATGATGTGCTCTGTTATCCGAATACGACGATCGCCATCAGTGCAACCCCCGAAGAGGATGCTGTAGTGCCCGTGGGTTTCACCACCGTGTACGTGCTCAGCGCGGGCCAGGACCTGGTGATCCAAGCGACGGCAGCCACGCCATCATTCGATGTATCCGCTCCAGGTGAATACACCATCCACACACTGGTGTACGACCCTGCGACCTTGGACCTAAGCGCCATCGTTGTTGGCCAGACCACTGGAGCAGAAGTGAACGCCTTGTTGATCCCCGCAGGCTCCATCTGCGCAAGCCTGGATGTGGAGGGCGCGCGTATCATGGTTGAGGACTGTAGCCCCGTGAACGATGACTGCTCCACAGCGATCGAAGTTTCGGTGAGCGTCGTTGATGAATGTTCGGCGAATTCAGTGACCGGCAACAACGCATACGCAACGCAGGAAGCAACGAACCTGCCGGGTTGTGATGAGACCACCGCTTCGTTCGCTGACGTGTGGTACCGTTTCAACAGCGGCCAGAATGAGCAGATCAGCCTGTTGTTCGATCCCGGCACCATGACGCATTGGGCCTTCGCGGTGAGCGATGCCTGTGAGGGTGGAGTGGAAGTGGTCTGCGAGATCATGCCGTCGGTCCCTATTGATGTGGTCACGGCGCCCAACACCGATTATTGGGTGCGTATCTACAGCGATCTGGGTTCCGGAAGTGGTGGTGCGTTCACTCTTTGCATCACCGGTGCGGCCCCTACTTACATCTGCAACGGTGCATCCGTGACCCTGGGGGATGCTACCACCAGTACGTCCATTTGCCAAGATGGTGATCCTGACGTGTTGGATGTGGTGAACACCAGCAACTCGGTAGAGGATTACAGCTATGTGGTGACCGACGTGAACGACACCGTCGTTGCACTGATGGCGATGGGATCTTTGGACTTCAATGCATTGCCGGTAGGTATCTACCGCATCTGGGGCATCTCACACAACGGCGCACTACAAGGTGCGGATGCAGGTGCGGCCGCAACGGATATCACCAGCAACGGGGAGTGCCTGGACCTGAGTGACGACTTCGTGACGGTGAACGTGGAGGTATGTAGCGGTATAAATGAGGATCCCATGAACGAATGGAGCTTGTTCCCCAACCCGACCAGTGGTGTGGTGAACGTGCGGTACAGCGGTGCCAGCGCATCGGCCACGATCGATGTGGTGGATATGGGCGGCCGGTTGGTGATGAGCCAGCGCAGCGCCATGGCCACCGGGCAGGTGCTCACGCTGCAAGGAAGCGAGGGTCTTGCTCCCGGGGCATACACGGTGCGCCTTCGTGATGCGAATGGTGTCACCAACCGACGCCTGACGGTACAGTAGGCTTAGGAACGTACCAGTTGGAAGGGCGGGAGCGATCCCGCCCTTCTTGTTGTGCGGGGGGGTGCGAACCTGCGGTAGCCTGCTGCGTATAACGGTCAAAATCCCTCCCATGCGCACTCAGCTCTCCCTGCTGTTGGCGATGTCCATCGGTTGCTCGGTGGCTCAGGACCTTCCACCGCTCGGCTTACCCATCAACGGTCGAGTCTCCCAAGGCGATGCCAAGCTGGAAGGTTGCGAAGTGACCATTTACAAAGGCAACGATGTGGTCGGCCACCAGATCACCGAACGCACCGGACGCTTCAGCATGGTGCTCGGTCTGGGCGAGGAGTTCGCCATCGAGTTCAGCAAAGAAGGGTTCCTGACCAAGCGTGTTATCGTGGATACCCGGGGCGAGCTGCCGAAGGACCTTGTGGAGATCGCGCCTATCGAAATGGCCATGAGCATGCTGAAGGCCGAGAAGTACGTGGGCGCGGATACCGATGAACTGGACTTCCCCTTTGCTATCGTGCGTTACGATCGTGGTGCGCGCGCTTTCGTACAGGACCAGCAGTACACCGCGGACATGATGCGTACCAACGGCGCGCTTCTGCTGATGTCAGGCCGGGCGGTCAAGGACTGAACGCAACAGGCACGTACCTTCGAGGCGCAACCAGCGCAGTGCCATGCCCATCCGCAGACCCTTCAATGTGAAGCAATGGATCGCCGACAACCGCGATCTGCTGAAACCACCGGTCGGTAACAAGAACCTCTATGCCGACGCGGGCGACTACATCGTGATGGTGGTCGGCGGTCCCAACGCGCGCAAGGATTACCATTGGAACGAGACCGAAGAGCTCTTCTTCCAGTTGGAAGGCGATATCGAAGTGGGGATCCAAGAAGATGGCATGGCTGTTACCATCCCCATCAAAGAGGGCGAGATGTTCCTGCTTCCGGGTCGTGTGCCGCATCAGCCGCGTCGCGGGGCAGGTACCGTAGGCCTGGTGATCGAGGTGAAACGTGATGACCGCGAACTGGAAGATGGCTTGCAATGGTATTGTGAGCAATGCAACACCCTTCTGCATGAATACCGGTTCGTCCTCAACAACATCGAGAAGGACTTCCTGCCGCGTTTCCGCGAATTCTATGGGAACGAGGAGCACCGCACCTGCAAGCAGTGTGGTCATGTGATGGAAGCGGACCCGCGATTCGTGTAAGCGGAAGGCCATGGCGGAGCTTTTCACGATCGACATCCACACGCACATCCTGCCGGAGAACATCCCGGACTTCGGGCGGCGTTACGGATATCGGGGCTTCATCCACCTGGACCACCACAAGCCGGGCTGCGCGCGGATGATGATGGACGACAAGTTCTTCCGCGAAGTACAGGCCAACTGCTGGGACCCCGAAGTGCGTATCAGTGAATGCGATCAGCATCGCGTGCATGTGCAGGTGCTCAGTACGGTACCGGTCATGTTCAGTTATTGGGCGAAGCCGCACGACACGCTGGACTTGTCCATGTTCCTCAATGACCACATCGCAGGCATCGTGCAGCGATGGCCACAGCGGTTCGTGGGGTTGGGTACGCTGCCCATGCAAGAACCCGAATTGGCGATCAAGGAACTGGAACGGTGCAAGCGGATAGGCATGGCGGGCATCCAGATCGGCACGCATGTCAACGGCATGAACCTGGGCGAGCCGCGTCTGCTGCAGATCTTCCAAGCGTGTGCCGAACTGGATATGGTCGTTTTCGTTCACCCGTGGGATATGATGGGTGCAGACCGGATGGACAAGTATTGGATGTCCTGGCTGGTAGGAATGCCGGTAGAGACCACCACCGCCATCACCTCCATGATCTTCAGCGGGCTCTTCGAGAAAGTTCCCATGTTGCGTGTCGCCTTCGCACATGGTGGTGGTTCGTTCCCGGCCACGTTGGGCCGCATCGAACATGGTTTCATCATGCGTCCTGATCTTTGCGCGGTGGATAATGATGTGAACCCACGCGACTACCTCGGCCGTTTTTGGATCGATGCGTTGGTCCATGATCCGGCCATTCTACGGTTGGTGGTGGACCAGATGGGCGCGCACCGCGTGGCCATGGGCACCGATTATCCGTTCCCCCTCGGCGAGCTTGTTCCCGGTGAATTGATACGGAGCATGCAGTATGATCAGCCTACCAAGGAATTGCTGCTCGGTGGTGCGGCGTTGGACTGGCTCGGGATGCGCAAAGAAGCCTTCGTTCGCTGAACGGATCAGCGCAACAAGTTCACGTGGCCGATACTGTCGTGCTGCTTGCCGGCAACGTCCGTGGCTTTCACTTTCCACACGTAGGTATCGATGGGTGAATCGTGGCCGTTGTAGGTTCCATCCCAGCGACCGTTCAAGTTCTCGGTGGTCCAGATCAATTCGCCCCAGCGGTTGTAGACCAGGAGTTCCATGGTGGCCAGATCCTTTCCCCACGCACCGAAGAAGTCGTTGTATCCATCGCCGTTGGGTGTGAAGGTGTTCGGCACGAAGAGCGTTCCCGGTAGGATCACGGTGACCATGTCGGTGGCCGTGCATCCGTTCGCATCGGTGATGGTAACGGTGTAGGTGGTACTTTCCAAGGTGTAGGCCACTGGGCTTTGTACGCTGTCCGCACTGAGGGTGAACGCGGGTTGCCATTGGAAAGTCCCATTCCCCGTGGCATTCAATTGCACATGATCCCCGAACTCGATCACCCGGTCCATTCCGGCGTCGATGAAGGGTTCGGGGAACGTGGTAAGCAACAATGGTGCGGTCGCCGTGCAGCCGTATTCATCGGTTATTGCCACGGACAGTGCGGTGTTGCCGTACACGATAGCCATCGGGTCCTGTACCGTAGGATCGTCCACCAGGTTCGCGGGGTTCCATAAGTAGGCAACACCTTCAGAACAGAACAGGTTGATCGGTTGGCCGGGGCACACGGTGCTATCGGGCCAAGCATCCGCTTGCGGCACCACCACTTCCACCAACGCTGTATCCCGGATCGTACCACACACGTTGGTGATGGTCACCACGTAGGCCGTTGTTTCCACCGGTGTCATGATCGGGTCCGGTATCGTGGTGTCAGAAATAGTGGACCCTCCTGTCCAGCTATGCGAATCGCCGTCGGAGGCCACAAGCTGTACGCTTGCTCCGATGCAGATCAGGGTGTCTTCCAACACCGGTTCGGGAGTACCAGCAACCACCACTACGACCACGGAATCGCGCGCTACACAGCCTTCCGGTGTAGTGATCTGCACCACATAGCAGGTGGAATCCAGCGGCGTTGCGATGGGCGCTCCGATGTCCACGTTCGAAAGCGTGGTCTCCGCGTTCCACAGGTAAGTACCACCACCACTGGCGTTCAACGTAGCACTTTGGCCCAAACAGATCTCCTGATCCTCACCTGCTGACCCCACCGGTTCACCGGGGTCCACACTTACCGAGTCGCGATCGGTGCCGCACAACGTGGTGATCTCCACCACCCAGGTGCCGGCCACCTCGGTGGTGAGCAAAGGACTGGCACTGGTCGGGTCATCAAGCCCTGTTGCTGGAGACCATGTGTAGGAGTCGCCACCCGAAGCGTTCAACTGCACACTCAGGCCCACGCAGAACGGTCCAACAGGATCGATGATCACGTCCGGCGGAGGCAGTGTGGTGATCACGATGCTCGCCGTGTCGGGTCCGCGGCAACCTGTGTTGTCGGTAAGGATCAGTGTAATGGTGAAGACCCCTTCGGTCGTGTACAGGGCTTCGGGTTCTTCTTCCGTGGAAGTCTGCCCGTTACCCAGATCCCACTCGAACGTGTTGCCACCAACGCTGTTGTTGATGAACTGTGCTGTTGCCGGATAACACAACGTGCTGGGCCCATCGATGGCGATGCTGGCTTGGCCACGTGCCAAGTCGAATTTCATTACACCAAGGTTGCAACCCGTGGAGTTGTTCGTATTGCTCCACGCATCGGGTGTGGTGGGGAAGTCGTCGTTGTTCTGGCAACCCGCGCACACGGCTTGGTATACTGTCCCGTTCTTGTCGAACCGGCTTGTTCCACCGTCCACGTGTTCCTCGCTGACCCCTCCGCCGAAGAAGGTGGCATAGTTCAGCCCTGTGGCTTCGGGCTCGAGAAGCATCAGGTACAGGTCACTGCCGTCCGTGGTGGCTTGGTACGCGTCGGCGGTCACCGCTAGCCCATTCGTTGTGCTGTTCGGGTTCCCTGCGAAACCGTTCACCGACCCGCCCCATCCGCTGAAATAGATCTGCCCACAGTCGCTCACCAGGAATGCCGTGGGTGAGAGGTCTTGGTCCGCCGAACCGTTGCCGAATCGCGTGCTCCACAAGGAAGTGCTAAGGGAGTGGTCCAGTTTGTGGATGAACTGCGAGCTGCCTGCCACGGCGTACTTGCCGGGTGTTACCGGGTAGTCTCCGTGCGTTTGGCCCACTACGAAGACCTCGTCGCTGGTGTTCAATTGTACGAAGTACGGCTGGTCGTAAGCGCTCGTACCGAGGTACGTGGAGCCCACGAGCGCACCACCTCCATCGTAGCGCATGATGAATCCATCCGTCGCGCCCGAGAACGTTGCACGGAACGGTGTTCCGGCCATGGGCAGGTCGTTGCTGGTGGTTCCACCGGTAACGAAGAATTCGCCGTTGCTATCTACTTGTACACCGTATGCGGCATCGGTACCCGAACCGCCGATGTAGGTGGACCACTGCATGATGGAGAGCGCGGGGTCCATCCGGAAACAATAGCCGTCCTGCGATCCACCTCCATAGGTGGATTGTGGCCCGCCGATCACGGGCAGGTCGTTGCTTTCCGTGGTACTGGCCACCAGCGGATCCCCGTTCGCATCCACGATGATCTCCCCGCGGAACGAATCGCCGTAGTTGTGCGCAACCGCGGCATCGTTGTTCAGTCCATCGTTCTGTGGCCCGCCGATGTACGTACACCCGAGCATGGAAGTGGCCGTGCTGTTCAGGTGTGCCACGAACATGTCCGTGCCGTTGGGCTGCCCATAGCCGTAGCCTATGATGAACGTGAGTGGAGGTCCACCAGCGAACGAATCGTCAAAACAGTTCGGGGTGGTGGGCATGTCCGACGAGCCCGTGCTTCCGAAAACGTACAACTCGTTATCGTTGTTCACCACCATGCTGTGTGGTGATTCGTTGCCGGTACCGCCGAGGTAGGTGCTCCACACGAGTTCCGTTCCATCGGGCGTCCATTTGCTGATACCAACATCGATGGTGCCTCCATTGAAGGAATCGTCCAGTATCCCGATCGTGGTGGGGTAGCCCACGTCGAACACGATGCCACCACCATACAAGTGTCCACCAGCATCATAAGTGGCGGTGAACCCGAAGTTGTTGCCTTCGCTACCGCTGTAGCTGGCGAAGGCGATGGTAGGGTCTATCGTAAGTGGAAGCGAACGGTCCGCTTTCACATCGAAGGAGAGCGTGTTGCCAGATAGCCTGTAAGCGGAAGGCACGGGTATGCGCTTGTTGTCTACCCCATCGAAGAACGACGACCAGGAGATGGGCGCTTCCTCCCGAACATCGCCTGCCGTGGTGGAGACGATCAAGTCACCCTCCTTCAACCTGAGCGCTGTTTGCCCTTCGTAGATGAACCGGGCCTGTGCGGGGTCCGCACCTGGGCGCACGATCAATTCATACTTCAACCCGGTGCGCCCATCCAAGCGCAGGTCGATGCCGGGCCAGACATCATGCAGGACCACTTCACCATGCACCCGGCATCCCGTGCCCCAGAGCGCTGGGTCTTTACCCAAGAAGAAGTTCTCGTAGTGCGCTTGGGTCAGATCAGTCGTGGTCGAACTTGCGTTCCCACCATCGAAGGTTACCCGGAAGGCATGTGCAGCGTAGGGCTCGTGGGTATGGCCCGGTCCCGTGGCGTGATCATGTCCGCCGCCGCCTTGCTGTAGCACATAGGTGAACCCCCCGCGCTCCACGAATAGCGCTCCGTTCGGCAGCATCGTACGGTAAAGGACCTGCGTCGGCCATTGCCCTTTGTTCTCCGTGAAGCGCACCTTGGGGCCTCCCGCCCAGCATGGCCAGGAGCATAGGAAAAAGGTGAGGGCGGAGAGACAGCGCACGAGCGTACCGGCTGGGGTGAACCAAGTTACCGTGAAAAGACACGGCCAGCGCGCCAAAAGTTGCCTTTCCCTATCCTGGAGAGTGATGGAACGGGACGATACGGCGCCGGAACCGCCGGTCGCTACCTTTGCGGGGCTGCGGAACCGTCGTTGGGGTGGGCCTCTCCACTCCTGCAACCCGGCCGTAGCGGCACCGCTTTGAGCGACGCGATCAAGCACGAATGTGGGATAGCTCTCATCCGCCTTCGTAAGCCCCTGAGTTACTTCCAACAACGGTATGGCACGCCGCTATACGCCCTCAACAAGCTGTACCTCCTCATGGAGAAACAGCACAACCGGGGGCAGGACGGGGCCGGGGTGGCCACCATCAAACTGGATCCCGAACCGGGCCTCAACTACATCGATCGCTCGCGTAGCACGGATAAGCAGGCCATCCAGAAGATCTTCGAGCGGGTACACCGCGGGTACGATGAGGCGCTGAAGAACGACCCTTTGGCAGCATCGGACCTCAACCTCCTCAAGCGTAACATGCCCTTCATGGGCGAGGTGTTGTTGGGCCACTTGCGGTATGCCACCTTCGGCAAGGACGGCGAAGAGAACTGCCATCCACGGCGCCGGTTGAACAATTGGATCACCCGGAACCTGGTGGTTGCGGGCAACTTCAACATGACCAATGTGGACGAGCTGTTCGACCTGCTCGTTTCCATAGGCCAGCACCCCAAGGAGCGGAGCGATACCATGACCGTGCTGGAGAAGATCGGGCACTTCCTGGATGTGGAGAACGACCGGTTGGCGCAGATCCACCGGCAGCTTGGCCAGAACGACCGCCAGATCACACGATCCATCGCCGAGAAGTTGGATGTGCGCCAGATCCTGGTGAACAGCGCGCTCGATTTCGATGGCGGGTACGCCCTTGCCGGCATGATCGGCCATGGCGATGCGTTCGTGCTGCGCGATCCGGCCGGCATTCGCCCCGCGTTCTGGTACGCCGATGAGGAAGTGGTGGTGGTGGCCAGTGAACGTCCCGCGATACAGACCGCTTTCGGGTTGAAGACCGAGCAGGTGCACGAGCTCACGCCGGGCTGCGCGCTCATCATCCGCAAGGATGGTTCGTACAGCGAAGAGAGGGTGCGCGAACCGTTGGAGAAGCGGGCGTGCAGTTTCGAGCGTATCTACTTCAGTCGCGGTAGCGATCGTGATGTGTACAAGGAACGCATCGCGTTGGGCCGCTCAGTTTGCCCCGCGATCCTCGATGCGGTGGATCACGACCTGGATAACACCGTGTTCAGCTTCATCCCCAACACCGCCGAAGTGGCGTGTTATGGTATGCTGAAGGAGATGGATGAGGAACTGGATCGCGTGAAAGAGCGCCGCATTCTCGAGCTGGGCCCTTCACCCGACCCGGCGAAGTTGCGTGCGATCCTCGCTGTGCGTCCGCGTTTGGAGAAAGTGGCCATCAAGGATGCCAAGCTGCGCACCTTCATCACGGCGGATGATGCGCGTGACGATCTGGTGGCGCACGTGTACGACATCACCTATGGGTCCGTGCGGCCCGGCGTGGACAACCTGGTGGTGATAGACGACAGCATCGTGCGCGGGACTACGTTGAAGCAAAGCATCCTGAAGATGCTCGCGCGCTTGGAGCCGAAACGCATCGTGGTGGTGAGCAGTGCGCCACAGATCCGCTACCCGGATTGTTACGGCATCGACATGGCCAAGATGGGTGATCTCGCGGCCTTCCGCGCCGCCATCGCGTTGCTGAAGGAGACCAAGCAGGAGAACATCATCGACGATGTCTACGATCGTGCCCGGGCCATGGTGGGCCTGCCGTTCACCGAACAGGAGAACGTGGTGAAGGATATCTACCGCCCGTTCACGCCGCAGCAGATCAGCGACAAGATCGCCGAACAGCTGACCCCGGAAGGGCTGGCCATGGAGGTGAAGCTCGTGTTCCAGAGCATCGAAGGGCTGCATGCCGCATGCCCCGATCACACCGGCGACTGGTACTTCACCGGCAACTACCCTACGCCGGGTGGCAACCGCGTGGTCAACCGGGCCTTCATCAACTACCACGAAGGCAAGAACGTTCGGGCCTATTAACGGCCTGTCGAGCGCCTCTCGGTCCCGCTTTCAGTTGCATCGCCCACTCAGGTAGAAGCGACCTGTCCACGCGGGGAGCACTCGATGTCTGCGTGCACACTTGCTGTTCCATGCACCGTGATCACGGACGTTAGGTCCAGTATGGTCGAAGGAACAAGGGTGGAAGATGCTCACCTCCGATCCCGTACCGCGGAGACCTTGATGTGCGCTCCCCGGATCAGTACCGTGCCGGATCCATGCTGCCAGAAATACACCACCAGTTCTTCGCCTTGTTGCGCAGGCGGGATCACGAAACCATGCTTCCAAGTTCGCCATGTTCGATCATCGTCCAGCCTGATGTCGTTCATCGGGTACGCTGTGTAGGCACGGTCCTTCCCCTTGCTTCGTAGTGTGTAAACCAGGTCCACGGTGTTGGATGCTCCACGCACGAGTGCTCTGCGTTCTACGGTCACATTCACGAACAACGTTCGACCTTCCGGTAGTTCAGCGCCGGAGAGCGTGATGGCCGGTGAGAAAGCCTGTGCAGGATCCAGCCGCAGCGTGTCACTTCCGGTTGCTGGGTCGGTCAAAGGGCTTTCTTTCAATTCCTCCATCCCATAAGGCGCATAGGGTGGGGCCATGTTCGCCCATCCTACCCGGCCATGCGCTTCTGCGCTGTGGTCGAGGAAGGTCAAGCCATACTTCTCACGGTCCATATTGAACGGGTGGATGATACCCATGTGGTACTGCCAGGACTGGAATACTTGCAAGCCAAGCAAGAGCACGATACCGCCCGTCACGTATGGGGTCGATCGGACCGGCGCGGCCTGTATGCTCAACCCGATCGGCACCGACAGCAGCGGAAGCAGGTCAAGCAACGGCCGCATGCCGTATCCATGTCCGTAGTACCAGCTCCACCAAGCACTGGTCATGTAGACGATGATGAGCAGGTTGAGCAAGAACAAGCTTCCGATGACACGGTTTCGACGGAACATGATCCATATGCCCGGGATCGTGAGCAACATCAACGGCCAGTAGAAGAAGAAACCCTTGCGCGCACCGAAGAGCACGGACCAGATACGGGGCTGCCACCAATGGAAACCTTCGGTAGCATAGGGGTCCACCCACCACAGGCCGCATTGTGCGTGCCAGACTAGTGGTTGGAGCAGGAGCAGCCCCACGCCGATGAGCATTGCACGGAACCAAGCGAAGACCCGTTGGTGGCGTACCCAATGAGCAAGGGAGCGGCCATCGCCCAATGCGACAACGGGCAACAGGGGGATGATGAGCGCATGCGTGGGTCTTATCAGCATAGCGATCGCCAGGGCTGCGGCAAGTCGCTCCGGCGCAAAACGTTGACCTGTCCAAGCACGGCGTGCCTCATACGTGCACCACGCCACGGCCGCGAAGGCGTACACGTGCGACATGGCCGGTGATATGATCGTGTAGTACGTAAGCCCTGTGCCCAATGCCAGGATCACCAGGGAAAGCGCGGTCGCGCGATCGGAGATCCCCAACGCCAAAAGGACCGAACGGGTCAGGAACATGCCAAGGGTGAGGTAGAACCAAGCGGCAATGACGATCGCAAACTGGTAGGGGAGCTCTAGCCCGCTGCTCGCCTTCGCACCCGTCGCGTGATGCACCAGGTGTGCAGCAAGGTAGAAGGGCGCCTGAAGCAATGCGGTCCCAGCAGAGTACTGGATCACCCGGTCATCGCCTGCAGGAGTGAAGTGTTGTGCCGATCCGTCCGCCTCGCGCAGATCCCCGTGAACGACCAGGCCTGTGAGATAGGCCACGTAGCCCTCCCCATCGCTGTTGATGGCGCTGCGCCAGGCTTCACCATTNNCCCCGCCGATGATGCGAACGGACAAGGCCATGATGAACGTGCATGCAGCTACGAGCAGCACTGTCGCGCGCGACCATCGGGCAGCTAGTTCGCTCATCGTACCCGATCAGGACCCACGAACCAATTCGGCGGATACAAGTGGGTTCCATGCCCTTTGACCGGAGGAATACCTGTCATCTCGCGTGCTCGTGGGCGAACGCTGTAAAGAGGCATCCGAACTCCACGGGCCTTCTTACTGACAGCGCACGCGCCAAGTAGACCAAGGAGGTCCGGTGTTGCGATCGGGGACACGAATACCGACAAGAGCAAGGGCATCAGGTCGAAGATAACCAAGCCCTTCATGTAAGGCCCCGTGTTCTACGACAAGGATCCAGGAACGTGGCCTTGGGGCAGGTCCCTGTTCATGCTAGGTCTTGGGCGCCTTGTACAACGGCACCGTACTGCATGGCTCGCCGAACATCAGGCTTTTCACCACAGGCATCAGCTTCGCGCTCAACTCCACATACGCGTTCAGCGGAACAGGAACCTTGCTGCACCCTTTCACCACCACGCGCGATGCGCGGTACCGCTCCACATCCAACTGCTGCACGAACCGCGTGAAAACCGCACGCTCAAGTTGATCCGCATCGCCCTGCGTAACGAACGTCGCGAACGGTTGCAGATGCGTGGCCACCAACATGTACGCCCAGGTGGGTATGATCGCATCCGCCGAACAGAACACCGAAACGAATTTGCCCGAATACGACGACCAATCATGCGTCTTGCAGAAGGCACGCAGATCATCCTCCTTCAACGCGATCTCCTGCCACAACAACGCCTTCAGGTCGAACACAATGCGCTCGCCAACCGGATAGATCTCCTCTAGATCCAGGGTGATGATCCCGCTAGATGCGACTTTGTTGATGATGGGGCTTTCGTCGCTCATGATAGGTCTGCTAGGCATTCATCTGCGAAATCTGCGGACGCATTTCCCCCTGTCACATGAACCCCAACTCCAACTGCGCCGCCTCGCTCATCATCGTCCTATCCCATGCCGGTTCGAAGGTGATCTCCACCTTGGCGCTGCTCACGCCTTGTACACCAGCCACCTTCTGTTCTACTTCCCCAGGCAATGTTCCCGCTACAGGACACGCCGGACTGGTCAAGGTCATCTTGATGTAGACGCTGGCATCGTCGCGGATCACCACGTCGTAGATCAGGCCCAGCTCGTAGATGTCCACGGGGATCTCGGGATCGTAGATGGCTTTGAGGGCATTGATGATGCTCTCCTCCAGGATCTTCTTCTCGTCTGCGGTCATGGTTTGGAAGAGTAAGCGAGCGCGTAGCGTTTCATCTGGTCCAGCATGGCGCTAAGTCCGTTCGCGCGGTTCGGGCTCAGGTGCTCGCGCAAGCCGATGCGGTCGATGAACTCCGTGGATGCACCGAGGATCTCCTGCGGCGTGCGGTCGTTGTATACACGCACCAGCAGGGCCACGATGCCCTTGGTGATCATGGCATCGCTGTCGGCGGTGAAATGGATGATGGTGCCATCGCTGAGCGAAGTCGAAGCGCGTTGTTCCGCATTCAACCACACGCGAGACTGGCAGCCCCTCACCAAGTTGTCGTCGGTCTTATGCTTCGGCGCGATCAGCGGCAGGTCCTTGCCCAGCTCGATCAGGTGCTCGTAGCGGTCCTGCCAGTCCGTGAACATGGCGAACTCGTCGATGAGCTCTTGTTGGGATTGGGCGAGGGACATCGTCATGCTCAGCGCAACATCTTAACAGCTTTCTTCATCGCTGCAATCATCGCATCCACCTCCACGATCGTATTGAAGCACGCGAAACTCGCCCGAGTTGTCCCGCTCACGCCGAAGCGCTCCATCAGCGGCTGAGTGCAGTGGTGGCCTGTGCGGACGGCGATGCCTTGCTGGTCGAGCAGGGTGCCGAGGTCGTAATGATGGATGCCATCAATGACGAAGCTGATCACGCCCACCTTCTCTTTCGCGGTGCCGATGATGCGCAGGCCATCGATGGCGAGCAGTTCCTTGGTGGCGTGCTCCAAAAGCATGTGCTCGTGCGCAGCCATGGCGGCCTTGTCGTAGTCCTCCATCCAGCGGAAGGCCTCGCCCAGCCCGAAGATGCCGGCGATGTGCGGCGTGCCCGCCTCGAACTTGAAGGGCAGCTTGGCGTAGGTGGTCTTCTCGAAGGTGACCACGTCGATCATCTCGCCGCCGCCTTGCCAGGGGGGCATCTCGTTGAGCAATTCCTCGCGGCCGTAGAGCACACCCGTGCCCGTGGGACCGTAGGCCTTGTGTCCGCTGAACGCGTAGAGGTCGCAGCCGAGATCCTGCACGTCGATGTCCAAGTGCGCGATCGCCTGTGCGCCATCCACCACGGTGATGATGCCCTTCTTCTTCGCTTGTGCGATCAGTTCCTTCACGGGGTTGATCGTGCCCAGCGTATTGCTCACGTGGCTGATCGCGAGAATGCGGGTCTTCTCACCGAAGATGTCATTCCGGGCTTGACCCGGAATCGCGCCCAGGTCCCATTCACCGCTATCCGTGATCGGGATCACCTTCAGCACGGCGCCATGCCGCTCGCAGGCCAGCTGCCAGGGGACGATGTTCGCATGGTGCTCCATGCCGGAGATCAGCACCTCGTCGCCCTTCTTCAGCAGTAGCTGCCCGAGGCTGAACGCCGCCAGGTTCATGCTTGCCGTAGTGCCACTGGTGAAGATCACCTCGTGCGCATGCTTGGCATTGATGTGCCTGCGGATGGTCTCACGTGCGGCCTCCTGCGCTTCGGTGGCCTTGGTGCTCAGCGTATGCACACCGCGATGCACGTTGGCGTTGATCGTGGCGTAGTAGGCGCTTTCGGCCTTGATCACGCGGCGCGGCTTCTGGCTCGTGGCAGCGTTGTCGAAGTACACCAGCGGCTTGCCATGAACCAGCTCCTTCAGGATCGGGAACTGCGCACGGATCTCCTCGATGTCGTATGCCGTAGCCACTTTCATTCTTCCTGTGCTGGCAAGTGACTTCGATGCATGAGCGACCAATTCACCCCGGCCTTGGTATCGTAGGATACTACCCCAAGGCTATCCGACCAGTACACATAGGTCAGGTCAATAGAGTCGCGTGCGGTGCTTGCGTCGAATCTCGGCACCTTGTAAACCGGGAAGGAATAGAGGCTGTCGAATGCTGTTGTCTGCTGATTTGCCCTGTCAATGGTTCCGATGAATCCCTCGAAGTAGATCTCTTCTGTTTGGACGTCGTCCGATAGGTGCAATCGGGTGCTCAGTAGTTGCTTCTCTTGTTCGTGGCTGATAGGATTCGTCATCAACCAATAGGGGAACCGGCCACCCCTATATGTGATTGCTGCCTCGGGCAAATTGTAGAAACTCATGGCTCCATCACCTCCGGTATGGTAGCTGAACTTTGATTCGATGACCATCGTGTCCTGTTGACCAAGGCTGCTCCCAAGGATGATCGTATCGCCAGGCTCATACGCACCATACGCGACCAGATCATCAGGGTCGAAATAGCGTTTGCAGCCACTCAAACTCATGAGAAGCACCGAGCATCCCAGTGCTCCAATTGGTCGTCTGCCTATGTGCCCAAGTAGTCGCATCGATCACAACAGGGCAAGTTTCGCATCGATCAATCCTTCAAGGTGCTTCCGCCAATCCTCGTTCGTGATCCGTTCGAGTACGTCCGTCATGAACGCGTGGGAGAGCATCTTCCGCGCTTCCGCCTCGCTCACCCCGCGCGAACGCAGGTAGAACAAGCCTTTCTCATCCAAGCGTCCGATGGTGCAACCGTGGCTGCACTTCACATCGTCGGCGTAGATCTCCAGTTCGGGCTTGGTGTACACCTTGGCGTCGTCGCCTTGCAGGATGTTCGCGTTGCTCTGGTAGGCGCGGGTGCGCTGCGCGTCCTGCTTCACGTACACCTTGCCGTTGAACACGCCCGTGCCTTTCTCCGCCACGATGCCCTTGTAGAGCTCATCGCTGGTGCAGTCGGGAACGTCGTGACCGATGTAGGTATGGTTGTCGCAGTGTGTGGTGCCGTTGAGCACGTACACACCGTTCAGTTCGGCATGCGCTTCCGGACCGGCGAGGGCCACGTTCACTTCGTTGCGCACCAGCGAGCCGCTCAAGGTCGTGGTGTCGACGCTGAAACGTCCTTTCGCGCCGATCGAAACACCATCGAGACCGATGTGCGCGGGACCATTGGCTTCGTTCTGCAGCAAGTGGATCGTGAGGCTCGCGCCTTCTCCGATCACGCTTTCGCGGACACTGTTGACCAGTGCAGAAGCTGTCGACTCCTCGGCTGCGCTCGGAGTGACAGCTTCGATGATCACTTCCACCTCCGCGCCTTCATGGAGCATGAAGAGGTCGCGCGGCTGGATCAGCTGCTGGCCACCGTTCGTGATGTGCAGCACATGGATCG
>DLGQ01000035.1:99934-100463 GCA_002482775.1 Flavobacteriales bacterium UBA7690
GTCTCTTTCGTGGCGAGGATTATCAGGCCGTCGGTGGGGGCGGCGGTATTCATCGCCGTGAATAGACGGTCACCGATCGGCGCGACCTGTCCGTAGTGGGCCTTCACCGGGCCGTGCGCCAGGTGGTGCTTCAAGCTGTCGATGACGATGCCCTTGTCTGTCTTCAGGTCATCGCTGAGGTCCGCGCGGAAATGGCCGTTGACGAAGACGACGCGGGTGGTTTCGAACGGAAGGCGAGCCAGAAGTGTGTCGGTCGCATCACCCTTTGGTGCGGCAAAGGGCTGGTTGAACAGCTTGCCCACGCGGGTGTATTTCCACGCCTCGGTCCTGGTGGTGGGGATGGGCAGCGTGTGTACCTGGGCCAGGGCTTCCGTGGCGTTGGGCCAGGTGGAGCCTTCGAGCAGCGGCAGCACGTTGGCCTTGGCGTCGGTGGCGGTCATTGTTGCCATCAGACCATTTCCTTGAGCCAGTCATACCCCTTCGCCTCCAGTTCCAGCGCCAGTTCCTTCGGACCGCTCTTGATGATGCG
>DLGQ01000035.1:100504-116034 GCA_002482775.1 Flavobacteriales bacterium UBA7690
TAGTCCAGCAGGCGCTGGTAGTGCGTCACCACGATGAAGGCGTTGTCCTTCGAGCGGAGCTTGTTCACGCCGCCGGCCACGATGCGCAGCGCGTCGATGTCCAGGCCGCTGTCGGTCTCGTCGAGGATGCCGAGCTTGGGTTCGAGCATCGCCATCTGGAAGATCTCGTTGCGCTTCTTCTCGCCACCGCTGAAGCCCACGTTGAGGTTGCGGTTCATCAGGTCGGCGTCCATCTCCACGAGCTTGGCACGTTCGCGGACCAGCGTGAGAAAATCCTTGCCGCCGAGCTCCGCGAGACCGTTGGCCTTGCGCGTCTCGTTCATCGCCGTGCGGAGGAAGTTCATGTTGCTCACACCGGGGATCTCCACCGGGTATTGGAAGGCGAGGAAGATGCCTTTCCAAGCGCGCTCTTCGGGTGAGAGCTCAAGCAGGTCGGCGCCTTGGTAGGTTACCGTTCCTTCGGTCACCTCATATTCTTCCCGGCCGGCGAGGACGTTCGCGAGTGTGCTTTTGCCGGATCCGTTCGGACCCATGATGGCATGGACCTCACCGGGTTTGACCTCAAGGTTCAATCCCTTGAGAATGTCCTTGCCCTCGATGCGGGCGTGCAGGTTTTGGATCTTCAGCATTGTCTCCGTTTCAATTGAGATCGGTTGAGTCGAGTTCGGCGACATGGATCTTCGTCTCGACTTGTTCTCCGTTCTTATAGATGACCGTCATTTTCAAACCGCCGTCGCGATTCCAGGTCTTCCACTCGCCCTCTTCCTTGCCTGTAAGCATCCGGCCTTGGCGCTCCATCTGTCCGTTGTCGTGCCATGCGGTCCAAAGACCGTCCAACTCTCCGTTCTTGTAAGTGCCTGCCCCTTGTGCTTGACCGCTTGGCCAGTAGTACTTGGCCTCGCCATTTCGGACACCATCTATGAAGAACGTCTCGGACTTGAGCTCGCCGGTTTCATAGTAGAACTTCCAAAGCCCTTCTGACTTGTCTCCTCGGTTCTCTCCTTCCTTGACAAGCATACTATCTGGACTGAAAAACTTCCAGTACTCGATGGTTGCGCCGTTCTCGCCGACCCGTTTGGTCATCTGCTTCTTCAGCTTCCCATCGGGATAGAAGTAGTTGAGCTCAGTGCTCCCATCTGGGTTGCGCTTGATATCGCCGCATCCTGCTAGCAGAAGCAACGAACCGAGCAGCTTGGAGAGGACGCCCATCTTGGAAGGCATTGACAAATTCATCAGCCGACAGAGCCTTCAAGTGATACGGCTAGAAGCTTCTGTGCCTCCACCGCGAACTCCATCGGTAACTGGTTCAACACTTCCTTGCAATAGCCGTTCACGATCAGGCTCACCGCCTTCTCGGTCTCAATCCCGCGCTGATTCAGGTAGAAGATCTGGTCCTCGCCGATCTTGCTCGTGGTGGCTTCATGCTCCACCATGGCGGTGGGGTTCTCGCTCTCGATGTACGGGAAGGTGTGCGCGCCGCAGCGGTCGCCGAGCAGCAGTGAATCGCACTGGCTGAAGTTGCGCGCGCCCTTCGCGCCCTTGCCGATCTTCACCAGGCCGCGGTAGCTGTTGTTGCTGAACCCGGCGCTGATGCCCTTGCTCACGATGGTGCTCTTCGTGCCCTTGCCGATGTGGACCATCTTGGTGCCGGTGTCGGCCTGCTGCCGGTTGTTGGTCACCGCCACGCTGTAGAACTCGCCGATGCTGTGGTCGCCCTTCAGCACGCAGCTGGGGTACTTCCACGTGATGGCGCTGCCGGTCTCCACCTGGGTCCAGCTGATCTTGCTGCGATCGCCCAGGCAGATGCCGCGCTTGGTGACGAAGTTGTAGATGCCGCCCTTGCCCTCCTTGTCGCCGGGGTACCAGTTCTGGACGGTGCTGTACTTGATCTCCGCGTCCTTCAGCGCGACGAGTTCCACCACGGCGGCGTGCAGTTGGTGCTCGTCGCGGATGGGGGCGGTGCAGCCTTCGAGGTAGCTCACGTACGCACCTTCATCAGCGATCAGCAGCGTGCGCTCGAACTGGCCGGTCATGGCCTCGTTGATGCGGAAGTAGGTGCTGAGCTCCATGGGGCAACGAACGCCGGGCGGGATGTAGCAGAAGCTGCCATCGCTGAACACGGCGCTGTTGAGCGCAGCGAAGTAGTTGTCCGTGCGGGGCACCACGCTGCCGAGGTACTTCTTGATCAGGTCGGGATGGTTGTGCACCGCTTCGCTGAAGCTGCAGAAGATGATGCCCTTCTCCTTCAACGCCGCTTGGAAGGTGGTCTTCACGCTAACGCTGTCGAACACCACGTCCACGGCCACGCCCACCAAGCGCTTCTGCTCTTCCAGCGAGATGCCCAGCTTCTCGAAGGTCTTCACCAATTCGGGATCGGCCTCGTCCAGGCTGTTGAGCTGCGGCTTCTTCTTGGGCGCGCTGTAGTAGTAGCTGTTCTGGTAGTCGATCTTGGGGTAGTGCACATGCGCCCAGTGCGGTTCCTCCATCTTCAGCCAGATGCGGTAGGCCTCGAGGCGCCACTCCAGCATCCACTCCGGCTCGTTCTTCTTCGCGCTGATGAAGCGAACGATGTCCTCGTTCAAGCCCTTCGCGGCCTTCTCGCTCTCGATGTCCGTGATGAAGCCGTAGGCGTACTCCTTCTCGGTGACCTCGCGGAGGATATCGTCGGTGTCCTGTGCCATCAGATGCTGAAGCTCTCACCGCAACCGCAAGTGCGCGACGCGTTCGGGTTCACGAATTGGAAGCCCTTGCCGTTGAGGCCACCGCTGAAATCGAGCGTGGTGCCCAACAGATAGAGCAAGCTCTTCTTGTCCACCACCACCTTCACGCCGTTGTCCTCGAAGACCTTGTCGCCGTCCTTCATCTGGTCGTCGAAGTCGAGGTCGTACATCAGGCCGGAACACCCTCCGCCCTTAACACCCACGCGTACGAAGTGGTTCGGCCCACGGCCTTCGGCACCAAGGAGTTTGGTGACCTCGGTTTTGGCGTTCTCGGAGACTTTGATCATGACGGCCCTTATTTAGAATCTGTCTAAACGAAAAGGTTCACAAAGGTACGGGCTATTGGGCTTGGGTCGTTGAATTGTAGAGGCCTTTCGGAAGGTCTGGCTGGTCAAGGCTGGTAGCTTTGCGGCATGTTGGAACCGACCTCCCGGACCGAACTTTCCGCCTTGGGCGAGTTCGGCTTGATAGACCGCCTCGCATCACGTGTCCAGCTAACCCAGCCTACCACGGTAAAGGGCATTGGGGACGATGCGGCGGTGATCGCTCCTACAACGAGCACGGACGGACGAGCAGAACACCAGGTGGTTACCACGGACATGCTCGTGGAGGGCGTCCACTTCGATCTGGGCTACGTGCCCCTGCGCCATTTGGGGTACAAGTCCATCGTGGTGAACCTGAGCGACGTGTATGCCATGAACGCCACACCGAAACAGTTGGTTGTCGGGCTTGCGCTCAGCAATCGTTTCCCGGTGGAAGCGGTCGATGAACTGTACGAAGGCATGTTGCTGGCCTGTCGCAACTATGGTGTGGACCTTGTAGGTGGCGACACCACGACTTCGCGCAGCGGATTAGTGATCTCCATAACGGCCATCGGTGCTGCAGCGCAAGAGGATATCGTATACCGCAGCGGTGCGAAGGACAAGGACCTGCTCGTGGTGAGCGGTGATCTGGGCGGTGCCTACATGGGCCTTCAGATCCTGGAGCGCGAGAAGGCGGTGTACGCGGATTCGGGTGCCCAGCCTGATCTGGAGGGCCACGATTATATCCTGGAGCGCCAATTGAAACCCGAGGCACGGCGCGACATCATCGACCTGTTGAAGAAGCTGGGGGTGAAGCCGACCAGCATGATCGATGTGAGCGACGGTTTGGCGAGCGAAGCCTTGCATATCGCGCGTAGTTCGGGGCTCGGGCTCCGGATCTATGATGACAAGCTGCCGATCGACCCATCCACATACAGCACGGCGCGCGACTTCAACCTGGACCCGACCACGTGTGCACTTAGCGGTGGAGAGGACTATGAGCTGCTGTTCACCGTTGCGCAAAGTGATTTTGAGAAGATCAAGGGGAATCCGAGTTTGAGCATCATCGGGCACATGATGGATGCGGCCAGTGGATACCACTTGGTGGACAAACAAGGCGGCTTGCATGCCTTGCGGGCACAAGGGTGGGATGCGCTGTTGGAGCGCTGAATTCCAAGGGAAGGTTCGTGAATGAAGAACGCCCCTTAGGAGGGGCGTTCACAATGTGATCTAGATCGGTAGTCACCGCTTTTTCTTGCGGGACTTCTCACTATCAGAAAGGTCTTCACCATCATCGCTGATACTACCATCGGGTTGGTCTTCCGGGGTCGGCTTCGGTACACCACCATCCAAACCTTGTTGACCACCAAGGTTCCCATTGAGGTCGGTAGTGGGAGGCGTTACGACCGGCGCATTCTTCGGGTTGAAGGAAACGCCATCCGTACCAACGGGTTGCACCAATTCATCCTTGCTGCACGAGGTGGCGAGCAGGGCGAAAAGTAGGAGCGTTGGGAGAATTCGGCGCATCGTAGACACACTAACTAACGCCAAAAGTAAGCGGTTCGTCTGCGGAATGCAAATCCCCCCCGGGCCTTTTCCAACTGTCCGTCAACGGGAGAAGTACGGTCACCTGCGTTCCTATGGACTTTCCGGTGGTAGGATCCAGGCGGTCTTCGGGTCCTGTAATTCGTATATCATTGATATCCAGCCTTCTAAGAACATCCGCTCGGCCCTTGGTGATCTCGATCCCCCTGGAGATGTGATCCCCGGAGGCCCCCTGTTTGGCTTCCATACTGCGCTCCATGCCAATGCCGTCATCGGTGATACGAACCTCGATCCGCTCCCTCGGGGCTTGCTTCACCTCGATGTGGACCGTGCCCGTGCCTTCCATGGGTAGTATGCCGTGCCAGATGCTGTTCTCCACATAGGGCTGTAGCATCATCGCCGGAAGCCGGGCTTGGCCGATATCCACGCCGGGTTCCACGGTGATCCGGTATTCGAACTTGTCCTTGAAACGCATGTGCTCCAGAACGAGGTACAATTCCAAGCGTTCCAGTTCCTCGGCAAGGGAGGTCGTGTCGTTCTGGCTCGCATCCAGGTTCTTGCGGATCAGCTTCGCGAAGCTGGTGAGGTAGCGGCTGGCCGTTGCGCGATCCTGTTTGTTGATGTGGTACTGGATGCTGTTGAGCGCGTTGAACACGAAGTGCCGGTTCATGTTGGCGTTGAGCGCTTGTTGTTCCAGTTGCAGCATGCGCGAGCGCAGCATCAGTTGGCGGGTGCGTTCGCGCCTTTCACGCAGGATGGCGCGGTAGCGAAGAATGCCGAACGCCGCGGCGGCCAAGGCCAAAGCACAGAGCACGAAGAACCACCAGCGAAGCCAGAACGGTGGCAGGATCTCGAAGGGGAAGGAGACCGGTGCGCTCCACTGTCCATTGCCGGTGGAAGACATCACCTCGAAGGCGTACTGGCCTTGGGAAAGGTTGCTGTAGCTGGCGAAACGGGCTTCCGTGGGGGGCAGCCAGTCCTGATCGAAGCCGACCAACCGATAGCGATAGACGACCTTGTCCGGTTGCGCGAGCGAGATCCCGAGGTAGTCGAAGGTGAGGTGGTTACGGCGGTGGTCCAGGCTCAGTCCGATGGGTAATCCATCAGGACCGGTGCCTTTGCTGCGCGATGCCCAGTTCGTGTGCTGCAGGAAAGAGCGGATGCCGGTGATCCGTGTGCGCGGAGGCGTTTCTCGTCCAAGTGCCAGACCGCTCTTGATCTCGTGGTAGACCAACCCGGCGGAGCTGCCGAACATCAGGCGGCCACGGTCGAGGATGGCAGCATTCAGGTTGAATTCCAAGCTGCTCAGGCCATCGTTCAGCGAAATGTGTTCGGCGGACAATGGGTCGTTCATCAGGCTATCGGGATGGAAGACATAAAGTCCGTTGTTGGTACCGGCCCAGATGCGACCCACACCATCCCCAACGAGCAGCCCGATGTAGTTGGATCCGAAATCCTCTGCGAACCGGAACGTGCGCAGCTTCTCACCATCCAAGCACGAGATCCCGTTCGCTGTTCCGGCCCACGTGCGGCCTTCGCGATCGTGCAGCAGGCACATGGCGGTATTGTCTCCAAGCCCTTGCGCTTTGGTCCACCGTGTGAAGGTGCGGCCATCGAACCGCATGATCCCTTCATCCGTGGCCAGCCACAGGTGCCCGTTGCGATCCACTTGGATGTTCCGCACCGAGCGCCCGGGTCCATCGGGTCCCGTTGCATGGTGCGTAACACCTCCGTCTGGTGCTATGCCAAGGAGCCCTTCGCGCATACCGCACCAAATGGTACCGTCCGGGCCTTCGCGCAAAGCGAGCACGGGTTGTTCTTCAGTAGGGCCTAATCCAGCAACAGGTTGTACCGTTCCGTTCACAAGCCGCACCACACCCGCACTGGTGCCGAACCACAGGTCGCCATTGCGCGCGCATAGGCCGCTCCAAACGGTGTTGTTCGGCAATCCGTCCAGCGTACTCACCACGGCCATGCCATCCATGCGGCAAACACCATTGTCGTAGGTGCCCAGCCAGAGGTCCCCTTTCTTGTCGGCGGTGATGTTCATCACCAGGTCACTGCATAGGCCGTCTTTCACGGTGAAGGTGATGAAGCGGTCGCCTGCATACTTCATGGCACCGGCTCCATCGGTGCCGAACCAGATGTCACCTTCATCATCTTGGAACGCGCCCCAGATATTGTCGTTCGGCAGGCCTTGGTGTATGGTGAACACACGCAGTCGTCCTTGGTCCAGGAGGTTCAGGCCGAACTTCGTTCCGATCCACAAACGATCGCGGTCATCCACCAACAGGCAGCGCACGTTGTTCCGTAGCAGGTTGCTATTCTCCTCATCGTATTCGTCCTGCCTTCCATCGGGACGCAGGCGATAGAGCCCATCCATCAGTGTACCCACCCACCAGCTTCCATCACTTCCTTCGGCCAGGGCGTTCATCGCTTTCGGTTCTTCATCACCTACCGGGATGCTGCGGCATTCCCCGTTCTCCCACAAGAGCAATCCATTACGCAGGCCGATGAGCAGGCGACCATCCTTCAAAGCCAGTAGCGAGCGGATGCTGGACGCGGTGTCCGAAGGGAAACCCGGTGTTGGATGGATGCCGGTACTGTCGCGCAGGAAGAGCCCCCCACCATCCGTACCGATGTGGATGCGTCCGCGCGGGTCGGCTACCAGCACCGCGATGCGCGCACCATTGTTGGAAGTGGGCAGCGGCTCGGTCATGAAGGAATTGCCGGTCCACTGTACGAGTTGGCTTCCGGAGGCAAGGAATAGCGTGCCTCGCGGATCGCGTACCATGGCGCTCACCTGTGGGTCTGGCAGGCCGTCGCCGATGGCATAGTTGGTGAATTCGATGCCATCGAAGCGGCTGGCGCCACCCAATGTGCCGAACCAGAGATAGCCCTGCGCGTCTTGCGCCATGGCACGCACCTGGCTCTGGGCAAGGCCGTCCTTGGTGGAGAGCTGCTTGAAGCTGTGCTGCTGCGCGCGCGCGCCCAACGCGGTGAGCACCACGAAAGAGAGGGCGAGAAAAGCGCGCAGCATCGACCCCGAAGGTCGCTAGAAGGTGTTGATCAGCCCAAGGAAATCCGGCAAACGGCGGCGCGAGACGGGGATAAGGGCACCGCTATCCAGCACGGCCATGTTGCCTTCGGCGCGGTTGAAGCCTTTGAGATGGGCCAGGTTGATGATGAACGATTTGTGTACGCGGAAGAAGGTCTTCGGGTCCAGATTGGTCTCGAATACGCGGATGTGTTTGCTGCTCACACTGCGTTTGCCGTCCTTCAAGTGGATGGTCGTGTAGCTGTCGTTGGCTTCCAGGTACATGATGTCCTCGTGCTTCAACAAGACCAATCCTTCCCTTCCAGGAACTGCCACGCGCGAACTCAATGGCGACGCCGGGTCCTTCATCAACGCGGCGATGGCCGATGGTTGGTGACCACCGAGTTCATCGGTCTGTCGCATCAGTTTCTTCACCGCACGTTGCAGGGCATCGATGTCCACGGGTTTCTCCAAGTAGTCCAGTGCGTTCTGCTGGAAAGCCTTCAGCGCGAACTCATCGTAGGCGGTCACAAACACCACGGGCAGATCGAGCTCAGCGATGGAAGCGAGCAGCGCAAAGCCATCTTCCCCCGGCATCTTGATGTCCAGGAACAAGGCGTTGGGTTGAAGGGCTTGGATCTTCTCGCGTGCCTCGGCCGCACTACCCGCTTGTCCAACCACCTGCACCTCGGGGCAGTGCTCTTCCAGCATCAGGCGGAGGTTGTCCCGTGCATCGGCTTCATCATCCACGATCAGTGCGCGCAGTGCCATGGTGGTTCGTTTGCCGAAAATTAGGCGAAGTGGAGGAAGCGGGACGGATGGAACGGACAACGGCTGATTGGATCGGATCAACGGGGATGCCGTTCTTGTTCGTGCAAAGCCGCCAACATCCGCGACCATCGTGCGATCCGGGCGGGGCGATCCCCATCGTACCGTTCTCTTTCGTTCCTCGTCCGTTGCTCGTTCATCCCAGACCCAACGGCTGGCAGGGTGGTAATTTGCATGAGGAAAGACTGAAGGACCAGGTCGGCGGTCGATGGGGAGAGCAGGTGGGAAGAAGGACAAGTCGAATCTGGTTAGGTGGTAGGTGTTTTGGTTTGGTGGCGGAGCCCGGACTGCTGAATGGCAGCCCGGGCTCTGGCTTTCAGGAGGTTCCGTGCGCTTCGTGTAACCTGCGGTCCGGGCTCACGTACAACGGGGCAACTCCTCAGCCATGAACACACCTACCAACGAGATCCGCGTCCGTGTAGACCAGATCGAACGGCTGCTGATGTTCGACTACGAACCCGGCACCGAAGAAGCGCTTTTCGACATCTGCGACCAACAAGGCCACATCGTGAAAACGGGTGAAGTACATGGCCCCGTGACACGGGTGCGTATCACCGACCTGAAGGGTGAGGAATACTACCTGATGGTGCTCGATGGCGAAGTCTCCACCGTGAAACCCTTCCAGCTCCGCAAGGCGGTTTAGTGACGAGCAACATACCCGATAGTAAAAGCCCCTCGAGCGATCGAGGGGCTTTCCCATTGGTCAGGCCCCTAGGCCGTCTTTACTGGGGTGCGCAACGGTGCCAGCAGGAACCACACTGCGCAGCCCGACATACCAAGCAATAGCTGGATGTTCGCTCCGGGCCAGTGCATCACCTTGAAGATGCTTCCGCCCACCACCAGTGCGATGCCTGTGAGCAAGAGCGCGGAGAAGCGCAACGACAGTACACGCTGGATCGGAACACTATCACGCTCCACGAAGAGCAAACCCGCTGTTGACACCACGGCCGCCAGCGCCCAAGCATCCGCGAAGGGCAGGTGGAAGAGCTTGAACATCAGGAAGGTGATCAGTAATGCGCCGGTCAACGTGCGCAGCGCCGAGCCGGCCGGCTTGGGGCCGGGCTTCGCGATCAGCACCACGATCGCAGCTAGAGCGGCCACTACACCACCGCTAAGGATGAGGAAATTGGCGCCTGGCCAGTGCAGTACCTTGAAGAGCGTGCCGAAGATGAGGGCGGCGATACCGATGGAGCGGATGTACATGGTGATGGGGTTTGGTGGTTGAATGCGCGCAAGACGGGAACGTAACGCCAACCGCCGCCGAACCGAAGAAATGTCATCGGGTCATCGCAAGAAGTAGTTCGCGCTCTCCAAATGAGACACTGTCCGCGATACTGAACTGCTTGATCCGCGCATGCTGGATCTCGTCAATGGCCGTTACCACCTGTTGGTAGCGTACACCATCGTTCGCTTTCACGATGCACACGGGATCTTGTTCCACCTGGATGCTTAGCGCGTGGAAACTGCTCAACGTGTTGCGTAACGATCGGCCCCCGAGCGGTTGCAGCATCGTGGTCTCGGTGAATTCACCTTGGTAACCATAGCGTCGGCCTTGCCCATCAAGAAGGATGGTGAGCGTATTGTTCGCCGGTGTCGCTGGACTGGGCAGGGGAAGCGATAGGTGCATCACCCGCTGATCGATCAGGTGCGTGGTGAGCATGAAGAAGGTGATCAGCAAGAAGCCGAGGTCCACCATCGGTGTCATGTCGATCTGGATCGGCGCAATGGACCGGCGGCCGTTGCTGCGGCAGCCGGTGTTGGAGGTGGGGATCTCTGCCATGGCGTGGTGCTTGGCAAGAGAACTGCATTCCACCCCGGGTCATTGTCCGGATGAGCTGCCGTTACTCAGATCGGACATCAATGTGGCCGATCAACCTCGTTGAGGTCAAAACACTGCGTGAAGAAAGATCTAAGTTGATACTTATTCTGCGCCGTATTGCGGAACATCAAAAGGAGTATCACCAGTGGGATGATGGGTAGGAATTTCATCCAATCATCGTCTAGATGGAGAAATCCCCCAAGGCCTATTGCTAGAAGCATGACCACTATGAGATAGCTTGACCAGTGGGGACGGAGTGTTGTTTGGACAACACTACCTGCTCCGCCAAGGAGAACAACGCCTTCCATAAGAACGCTTGGTACAAGGCTGCGGCCCTCGTCCACTTCATTGAGGTGACAAGAACACCACAATTTGAAACGATCGGCGGCGAACTCGCCTATCAGCTTCCGTTCCTCTTTGGAGTGAACTTGGCGTCGGAACTCCAGTTGCATCAACAACTTCAGTTCCTCCGGCGAAAGAGTGCTCTCGAAACGCACCTTCTCTGTTCGAAGCGGTTTCGGTATTAGCCGATCCAGACCTACAGCCATCAAGCCACCACCTTCCTCCTGCTCATCAACTCCTCCACCGCCTCCACCTCGATCGGGATGTTGGCGAAGAGGTCGATAGGGTTGTCGCGCGTCACCAGGATGTTGTTCTCCAAGCGGATACCCAGCTTCTCCTCGCGGATGTAGATGCCCGGCTCCACGGTGAAGACCATGTCCGGCTGGATCATCTCGTTCCACAGGCCCACGTCGTGTACATCCAAGCCCAGGAAGTGGCTGTTGCCGTGCATGAAGTACTTCTTGTACAGCGGACGGTCGGGGCTTTGCTTCGCCACCTCGGCCTTGTCCAGCAGACCGAGACCGATCAGTTCGCTCTCCATCACCTTGCCCACTTCCTTGTGGTAATCGGCCAGCAGGGTGCCGGGGCGCAGCATGGCGATCGACGCCCGTTGCACGCGCAACACCGCGTTGTAGACATCCTTCTGCCGCTGGGTGAAACGGCCGTTCACGGGAATGCACCGCGTCAGATCGCTCGCGTAGCCGCCGTACTCGCAACCGAAATCCATCAGGATCACATCGCCGTCGTTGCACACCTGGTCGTTGGTGATGTAGTGCAGCACACACGCGTTGTACCCGCTGGCGATGATCGGCGTGTAAGCATGCCCGCGCGAACCGTTGCGCAGGAACTCATGCGTGATCTCCGCCTCGATCTCGTACTCCTTCACACCTGGCTTCACGAAACCGCACACCCGCTCGAAGGCCTTGCCCGTGATGTCCATCGCCCGTTGCATCTGCGCCACCTCCTCCTGCGTCTTGCGACTGCGGATGCGGTGCATGATCGGCGCGCTGCGTTTCACGTTGTGCAGCGGATACAGCCCGCACAGCTCCTTGTTCTTGCGCACCTCGCGCGTCTCCACCTCGTTGCCTTGGCGCAGGTGCTCGTTGCTGTTCAGGTAGAGGTGCTCGGCCTGTGGTGCCAACCGCTTCACCGTGGCATCGTAGCTACTCGTCCACAACACGGTGGCGATGCCGCTCAACTCCGTCGCTTCCTGCGGCGAGAACTTGGCGCCCTCCCAGATCGCGATATGCTCGTTCGTCTCGCGCACGAACAGGATCTCGCGGTCGCGCGGGTCCGCCGCATCGGGGAACAGCAGCAACACCGTCTCCTCCTGGTCTATCCCGCTGAGGTAGAAGATATCGCTGGCCTGCTTGAAGGGCATCGAGCCATCGGCGCTCGTGGGCATGATGTCGTTGCTATGGAACACGGCCAGGCCGCCTTTCTCCATGGCTTGGCGGAAACGGTTGCGGTGCTCGCGGTAGGTGGCGGCGGAAAGGGGGGCGTAACGCATGATGCGAATGTAGTGGAGCGAAATGTGAGGTGTGACGTGTGAGTTGTGAAGTAATGCCACATCACGCCCTTCAGCTCCGCGATCAAACCTCACACCTTTCTTGGGCCTGTTGGAAAGTGGAGCACTCTGGCGTGGGACATGTACCTCTTTGGTCCACCCGAGCCGTCGGTGCAGAGGTCATCCAATTGGCAATCCGGGCCATTCACTAAAATTGCCTCGCCAACCACACGCCATGAAACGCACCCTCGTATCGATCACACTCTCTCCGGAAGGCATGGCTACCATCAAGGCTACGCCCGAGTTGCAGCAGGCAGAGATGAAGTTCATCAATACCTGGAAGGAAGAGGGCATCCTAGAGAGCTTCTTCATCACAACGAACCGCACCGGGGCCTTCCTCCTTTTCAACGGTGTGGAAGGCGACCGCACCAAGGAGCTGATCGGCAGCTTGCCGTACTTCCCCTTCATGTCCCGGGTGGAGTACTTCGAACTCGACAAGCAGTTCTGACCTCTGTTCCACAGTCCATGCCCACCCCCAACAAGACCAGCGCCACCAAGGCGGACGTCAACACCTTCGTCGATAAGCACCCCAAGGAGCAGATGCGCGATGACAGCCGAGTGCTGATGGCCATGATGCAGGAACTCACCGGCGAGGAACCGCACATGTACGGGCCATCGATCGTGGGTTTCGGCACGTACCACTACACCTATGCCAGCGGTCATTCGGGCAGTGCGCCCTTGGCCGCGTTCAGTCCGCGGAAACCGGAGCTGGTGATCTACCTCGGCGAAGAGGCGCAAGAGCCGGAACAACTGGACAAGCTGGGCAAACACCGGGCGACCAAAGGCTGCCTGTATGTGAAGAAGCTGGCCGACATCGACCTGAAGGTGCTGAAGTCGATGATCAAGAAATCGATTGCTGCTACGAGGAAACGGTATCCGCAGAAGTAGTGTCAGCCGACCACCTCCAGTTTCCCGGACTTCGCCACGCGCTTGGCCGTCTTCTTCGGCACGTTCCCGGTGCGGATGTACGCCCGGTGATCCATGCCCCAAGCGCGGAGGTCCATCAGCAGTTTTTCCAGCGTGCGTCCGTAGGGCGTGATCTCGTATTGCACGGTCACTGGCATGGTATCCAGCACGGTGCGCTTCACCAAGCCGTTCTGCTCCAGGTCCTTCAGCTCCTTGCTCAGGGTTTTGGCGGCGATACCGTGCTGCACACGTTGCAGCTCGCCGAAACGCATGGTGCCCATGTAGCCGAGGCTGAGCAGGATCGGGCTCTTCCATTTGCCACCGATGGTCTCCATGGCATCGCGGAAGGACATCAAGACCCCGGTGCAGGCGGCCGGATCATGGCCAGCAGGAAGTGAGGGAGCGGCGGCTTTTGGGCGCATGGTGGTTCGAAGGTAAGATGCTCAGGCACCGGCCAGGGCGGACGTGGCGTTGCGCTTGTGCAGGTAGATGTACGAGACCACCAGCAGCACCAACGAGATCATTGGCGCGATGGCGGTGGCAACACCATCCACGGAAGTGTGTGCGATAAATGCTGAAAGGAAGGTGATGGCCACCCCGGCGTAGGTCCATTCCTTCACGCGCAGCGGCACCATGGGCACGATGATCAGCACGGCAGCGATAAGCTTGGCGATACCGAGTTCCTGCCGGAAGTAGTCGGGGAAGCCGAGGTGTACGAAGCCGGAGACCACCTCCGGGTTGGTGAAGTACATGACCCCGGCCATGATGAGTTGGAGGGCGACCAAGGCAGTGACCGCCCAGTAGATGATGTTCGTGCGTTTCATGGGTGTGGGTTCGACGCCGCAAAGCTTCGATCACCGGAAGCCGCGTGGGGTGTGGCTTACCGAAGGGAAACCGGTTACCTGGAGGTAACGTGCAGCGCCTGTGGAGGGCCGGAAGGACCGCGATCAGAACAATTCCAAACAACCGAGCGTTCGCTATACGGCGGCCCACTCTGCGGCGTGGCCCGTAAATTCGCCGCCGGAAACCGCGTACCACACGCCTCCAACGCATCAGCATGGCCCGTCCAGGACTTTTCGGTTCCTCCCTCGTCAAGAAGTATTGGATGGCCCTCACGGGCCTTTTCCTTATCAGCTTCCTGCTCGTTCACGTTACGTTGAACTCCTTCATCTTCTTCAACGATGGTGGGGTCACCTTCAACACCGGCGCGGAGTTCATGGCCAAGAACCCGATCATCCGCACCATGGAGATCGTGCTGTTCATCGGCCTTATCGCGCACATCGTGGATGGCCTGATGCTCTGGAGCCAGAACCGCGCAGCCCGCCCCATTAAGTACGCGAAAGAAAAAGGCAGCGCCAACCGCACGTGGTATAGCGCCAGCATGGGCATCCTCGGCACGCTCATCCTCTTCTTCCTCATCATCCACTTGTGGCACTTCTGGGTGAAGAGCCGTATTACCGGCCTGCACCACTACGGCGTGGATGCCGAAGGCCAGGAGAACCTCTACGCCGTGATGGTGGAGGTGTTCCAGAACCCGCTGGTTGTTGTGATCTACGTACTGGGTTGCTTCAGCCTCTTCTGGCACTTGTTGCACGGCTTCAAGAGCGCGTTCCAATCGCTCGGCCTTAACCACAAGCGCTACAACCCGATCATCAGTTTCCTCGGTACCGCCTTCAGCATCGTGGTGCCTGTGTTGTTCGCACTGATGCCAGTTTCCATTTTCCTCGGTTGGATCAATTGATCCGTTGAACGTTCAGCATTCATGAGCAAGCTCGACAGCAAGATCCCTCCCGGCCCCATCGACAAGAAGTGGACCGACCACAAGGGCCACATCCGCATCGTAGCACCGGCGAACAAACGGCGCATCGACATCATCGTAGTAGGCACTGGCTTGGCCGGTGGTGCCGCCGCTGCATCGCTCGCCGAGATGGGCTACAACGTGAAGGCGTTCTGCTTCCAGGACAGCGCCCGCCGCGCGCACAGCATCGCTGCGCAGGGTGGCATCAACGCTGCGAAGAACTACCAGAACGACGGCGACAGCACCTATCGCCTGTTCTACGATACCGTGAAAGGTGGCGACTACCGTGCGCGTGAAGCCAACGTGTACCGCCTGGCGGAAGTGAGCGCGAACATCATCGACCAGTGCGTGGCCCAAGGTGTGCCGTTCGCCCGCGACTACGGTGGATTGCTGGATAACCGCAGCTTTGGTGGCGTGCAGGTGAGCCGCACCTTCTATGCCCGCGGACAGACCGGTCAGCAATTGTTGCTCGGTGCCTACAGCGCGCTGATGCGCCAAGTGGGCAAAGGCGCTGTGGAGATGTATGATCGCCACGAGATGCTGGATGTCGTTGTCGTTGATGGAAAGGCGCGCGGCATCATCGCACGCAACCTCATCACCGGCGAGATCGAACGGCATGGCGCACACGCGGTGCTGCTTTGCACCGGCGGCTACGGCAACGTGTTC
>DLGQ01000013.1:0-24871 GCA_002482775.1 Flavobacteriales bacterium UBA7690
GCCGCCGGGGCCGCGCAGGTGCGGTGGTTCGTCCGTGGGGATCTCGATGCCCGCCAGTGGGATCCGCGCTTCGTCGCCGATGATGTGGTAGAGCGCTCCCATGGGGCGGCTGAGCTCGGCCATGCGCAACAAGCTGGTGGCGAAGAGCGAATGGCGCGTGAGGTTGCTGCTCTTTTCCGCCAGGGGCGATGCACAGAGGTAGACGCTGCCTTCCGCACGGGAACTGCGGGAGAGGTAGGGGGCACCATCCTGCAGGCGCAGCAACACATCGCTGCCCACGGCCGGACGGATGTTCCAGCGTTCGCGCACCACGGGCAGTTCCACGTTGCGCGGCATGGTCTGGAAGATGGCGCGGTAGAAGGGCTCTTGCAGGTCTATGCGGTCCACCTTCACCGTGGCGGTGTCCATGCGGATGGGTGCTGCGGCGCCGAGGCTGGCGAAGAGCTCGGAGTAGCGCGATGGGTCGCCTTGGGTGGGTGGGAACACGGCGATGCTTCCACCGGCTTCCACGAAGTCCAGCAGCGCGCGGCTGAGGCCACCGGGCACATCGGGCAGGGCGTTGAGCACCACGAGGTCCTGGTCTTTCAGCGCGGCGATGTCCAGTGCGCGGTAGGGCTGGGTGGTGAAGGTGTGTACGCTGTCCCCCGCGAACACGCTGGTGATGGCGCGGTCGCCCGCTGCATCGCCGGCGCTCACGAGCAGCACGCGCAGACGGTCGCTCACCTGGTAGGCGATGTGGAACTTGTCATCGAACACCACGGGCTGGTCGTTCACGCTCACCACGCCCACATGGTCGCCGGGGCCATCGCCCAAGAACTTCAACGTGGTGTCTATTGCCGCGCCACCCGCCACACTGAAGCTGGCCACGGCGCGTTGCCTTCCGTCCACATCCAAGCGCAAGGGCACGTTCACCAGTTCCTGATCGCCGTGGTTGTGTATGCGCACATGCAGCACTTCGTCCTGGCCCGCACGCCGCACGGGGCTGGCGAACCACACGCTGTCTATGCTGAGGTTGTCCGGCGCGCTGGCCGTTAGCGGTACGATCACCGTGGGCACCAGCGTGTCGTTGGTCCAGTTCTCCACATCGGTGATGGAGCGTTGCAGGTCGGTGAAGAGGATGGCGCGTTTGGTCTTGGCATCGCTGCTGGCCAAGGCTTCGCGCTGGCGCAACAACACCTTGCTCAACGCGCGGGAGTAGGGGCCCACTTCGGCGACGGCAGCGGCATCCAACGCTTCGTCTCGACCGAGCAAGACCTGTTCGCGCCCGCCGAACTGGCCGGTGAGCACTTGGAAACGGTCCGTGGCGCTGTAGGCCATCACGGCATCTTGTGCGCCTTTGCGGGCTTGGTCCAGCAAGCGGCCTTGGGCGTTGCGGCCGTCCATGCTGAAGCTGTCGTCCAGGTAGAGCGATACCGCCCGCTGTCCGGCCTTCACCGCACCACCGGCACCGGGCAGGTAGGGCTGCGCGAAGGCGAGCACCAGGCAGATGATGGCGAGGCACCTTGCCAGCAGCACCAGCCAGTGTTGCACCTTCTTGCGGGCGCGCGTCTGCTGCGACACTTCCGCGAGGAAGCGCACATTGGGGAAATCGATCTTCTTGAACCTCCGGAGCTGGAAGAGGTGAATGAGCACCGGGATCGCAAGGGCCGTAAGCGCCCAGAGGAATGCCGGGTGGAGGAAGGACATCGGGTGCGAAGATAGCGGAGGGGAGGGGGATCAAGTCCTAAGTCGGCGAGTGGCAAGCGGCTAGTTAAGTGACACGTGTCAAGTAGCACGTCTCAATGCTCAAATTGACAAGCGACCAGTGGCGAGTCGCAAGTGAAATGCCCGAACCGCGACAAAGAAGGACAACTGCCGCAATTCGGAGCTTTCCGACTTAGGACTTGTCACTTCTTCCTAGCCGCTCGCCGACTTGCGACTCGCCGCTTCCCCCACCCCGATCCCGAACAACGCGATATCATATTTCACCGGATCCAGCGGGTCGAACTGCCGGAGCGCGGCGGTGAGCTCCTCCACGGCTTTCCAGTCGTCCTGGGCGCGGGTGAGCAGGCCGAGCTCGCGGGCTACGCGGCCGGTGTGGACGTCCAGCGGCACCATGAGGCCGGCGGGGGTGATGCGTTCCCAAAGGCCGAGGTCCACGCCGCGATCATCGGGGCGCACCATCCAGCGCAGGAACATGTTGATGCGTTTGGCATTGCTGCCTTTGGCGGGATCAGCTACATGTTTGCGCGTACGGGCCGGGTGATCGATCTCGAAGAAGCGTTGTTTGAAAAGGGGGATCGCGCTTGCTGCGAGCCATGAGCCGCTAGCCTCGAGCTGGGCCGCGTTGGCTCGCGGCTCGCGCCTCAAGGCTCGTGGCTGCTCCGGCAGGAAAGCATCTTCCAACCCGCCGTAGGTGGTGTAGAGGTGGCGCAGGGCGAAGATGAAATGCCGCAGATCCGTTCCGTTGAAGGTGCGGTGGACGAAACGTTCCACGGTGTCGATCTCACTTTCGCTGGCGTGCATCACGAACTGGTGCGGCCGTTCATCGAACAGCGCGACGAGCTTGTTGGCGTTGGCGATGATGGTCTTGCGCTGGCCCCACGCGATGGTGGCGGTGAGGAAACCGATCACCTCCGCATCGGCACGGTCGGTGAATCGTTTCGGGATGTGGATGGGGTCGGCGTCGATGAAGCCCGGGTGCGCGTGGCGGTCGTAGGCTTCGTCGAGAAGCGACTTCAGGGCTGCCTTCTTCACGGCGTAAGGCGCAGGTTCTGCGCGGCCAACGCCACCACCTTGGCAATGCGTTTCTCCCGCGTGGCTTCCGTCTTCGCACTGCCGATGTGGTAGAGGATGAACTTGCGCGCGCTGGGCGGGAAGGCCTCGAAGTGCTTCTTCGCGGTCTTGTTCTTCGCGAGCGCTTTGGTGAGGTCGGCGGGCATCTCGAGGGCTTCCACAGCATCCAATGCCGTCCACGAGCCGTTCGCCTTGGCAGCGTCGATCACCTTTTGCCCCGGGGCGGTCATACGCTTAGTGGCTATCAACTTTTCCACGCGGGCCTTGTTCACTTTGCTCCACACGCTCTTCGGTTTGCGCGGACAGATATGGAGCATGGACCGGTCCGCATCCAGCGGGCGCGCCGTGCTGTCGATCCAGCCGAAGCAGAGCACCTCTTCCACGATAGCGTCGTAGCCCATGTGCTTCTCGGTATGCGTCTTCTTCCAGTAGATCAACCAGATGCCCGTGGTGCGCGTGTGGTTCTTCTTCAGCCAGGCGCGCCATTGGGCACGGGTGGTCATTTCCACGCGTGGTAACGCATCCAACTTCGATGGCTTTTTCTGTTCGGGCATGTCCTCTTCACGGTGTTCCAGGCGATCAACATACGGATCATTGTCCGATCCCACACGCCGGTGCAGGAGGTGAACCTTGAACACGGATCCGATGTCGCCAGTGCACCGCATTACTTCACCGCTTTCGGGTCCGTTAGTTTCCAGAACGAGTGTCCTGTGCCGAAGAAGTCCGCTGTGAAATACAAAGTGTTCCCTTTGGCAAGTATGGTACTGGCCAGGAACGGGTACAGGCCTGCGGTGCGCCCTGGAGGGATCACTTTCTCTAAACTTGCTGCAGTACCGTTCGTGCGCCAGAGCATGGACTTGGTGTCTGCTTGTAGGTAGTACAAGCGTCCTGTGGTGGTGTAGGTGCCAGAGATGTAGTTGGATGATGCCAGTGCATGGCACAATACCGTTCCGGCCGCGGTACCATCCGTGCGGTACAAGCCCAATGTTCCGCTGTTGTCCTTGGCGAAGAAGTACAGTTGGCCTTTGAAGACGGTCAATCCCTCCGGATCGGACCCCACACCAGCGCCGGAGCGGATGTCTTTCACCAGGCGTGTGCCAGCAGCAGTGCCGTCGGTCACCCACAACTCCCGGCCGTTCGTACCGTCGTCGGCCGTGAAGTAGACGTTGGAACCCACCAGTGTGAAGTACAACGGGCTGGAACCTTTCGTCGTGCCAGGGGCGATGTCTTTCAGCATGGTCAACGAACCGCTTTCCGCCGTGCAGGTCCAGAGTTCGTAGTCGCCGGGCACGTTGTGCGCGTTGAGGAAGATGCGGGAGCCGGTGGATAGCATCCGGTACGCGGTGAAGTCCGGCGCGGCTGCTGAGGTGAAATTGGAGAATTGCTGGGTGCCTGCAGCGGTGCCGTCGGTGGTCCACAGTTCGTTCCCCGTTGTGGCCGAGCGTGCAGGAAAGAACATCTTCCCGCCCAGGACACAGGTGCTGCCCTCTTCCGCACCCATGCACCCTGAAGGTGGGCCGGGATCGATGTCCTTCACCAAGGTCTTCGGCTTACCCAGTGAAGGAATGGAGACCAGTTCCACGCCGGTAGCAGGGCCTTGGTCCATGGAGCAGAGGAGCTTCCCGTTGAGCACCTGCGCATCGAATTTCTTGGCCGTGGGGACGTGCTGCGGGGCCATCACCATCAGCGGCTGCGGAGCGGGCGCGATGACCGACTGCAGCATGTTCGCTGTGCTGAACGTGAAGTCATAGGCACCCGTCATGCCCGAGCCCATCCAGTAGTAGACCACATTGCCGTCCGTGGCTTCGATGTAGGTTGCATGCTGGCCCTCGTGGATCTTGAACGGTGCAGAAGCGCCATTGGTCGTGTAGATGGCCCCCGTGTACCCTTGCGCACCGAAGCTGGTGGTGGTGGCATAGCAGATGCTCTCTTTCGTGGGCCCGCAAAGGGCCATGGAATGCGCCCTTGTGGTGCCGTAAGGAGCCAGGTCGAACACCTTGGTGGGGGCTACGGTGGGCTGGGCGAGTATCGGCGCCGGCGCCACTGCGATCAGCGTGATGCACAGTGCGATGAGGTTCTTGCTGCTCATGGTGGGGTGGTTGATCGTGTTAACTGGGGTGGTGGTCACTGTACTCTCCAGAGCTCAGCGCCGGTACCATCGAAGTCGGCATTGAAGTAGAGCCGATCCTTCATAACCACCATGCGTGTCCTTCCAATAGGGTCGGGGTTCGGCGAGTTCGCGGGCTTCACTTCGCGCACCGTCTTCGTGCCATCGATGCTCCACAAGCGAGAGGTGCCCGTGGTGCGCGTTACATAGAACAAACGCCTGTTGCACGGGACCAGATCGCCGAGGGAGCTCCCTTTCGGCGCGCTGCCCATGCGCACGGTGCCGGCTGCGGTGCCGTCGGTGGCGTAGAGGTTCCGCGTCGCGGTAACCCCGTCGGATGCAACGAACCATACTTTGCCATTGAACAAGACCAACTGCTCGGGATCGGAACTTGCCGCACCGGCCTTCAGGTCCTTCACCATCATTGTTCCCGCAGCGGTACCATCGGTGACCCACACTTCGCGCCCGTGCACACCAGTGGTCGCCGTGAAGAGGACCTTGCTGCCCAGGGCGATGAAATCCTTGGGGTCGGAGCCCAACGCACCGGTGGGGTGTATCTGTTTCAACTTCACTGTTCCGGCCGAAGAGCCATCGGTGTACCATGGCTCAAAGTCATTCGCGGAATCCTTGGCACTGAAATATAGTCGGGTGCCCGCGCTGTAGAGTTCTTTCGGTTCGCTGCGTCCGGCGAGTGGCATGATGTCCTTGATAAGGAGCGTGCCTTGTGCTGTTCCGTCCGTGACCCACAGTTCCACACCGTTGGTGTTGCGCCCGGGGAAATAGACCTTCCCGTTGTGCGCCGTCAGCTCGCATCGTTCCGTACCGTAGGAATGGGTGCCGATGAGCTGCAGCAAGGTGGCACTGCCGGAAGTGGGGTCCACCACGAAGGGGCGCGCATTCGCATCGGTATGGATGGCCGAGACGATGGCCTTCTCGCCGAACACGATCCCGTTGTTCCCGAAAACACCACGTACCTGGGCGGTGGGGAACGTAGCGGATGTTGTTGTGGAAAGTCGGGTCCAGCGTACTCCGGCGTTCAGGACTTCCAACCCTGCTGCAAGAGGTGGGTCCGCCAACGAATAATAGAGATGGTCACCACCAGCAGCGATCAATTGCTGGTAGCCCGCAGTGGTGTTGATCATGTCCACGGCGCCGGTGGTAGCATTCAACCGTGCAAGGTGTACGCGACGCTCCGGGCCTTCTGCAATGCCGTTGCCGCACTCGAAGATCAACTGGTCCGCAGCTGTACCGGCCACCGTAAGGTCCCACGGGTTGGATGCGCCGTTGGGGTTGAGGTCCGCTACACGTTGGGGTAGTAGCGTGGATTGTGCCGTGCAGGTGACCGCGAACGCCACGAGTTGGGTCAGTACGATGGTGCGCATGGTGGTGGATGTCCTGATAAGGTTCACTGCACCTTCCACAACTCTGCCCCGGTGCCGTCGAAATCGGCGACGAAGTAGAGGGCGTTGTTCATCACCTTCATCGCTTCGCTCGAGATCGAGTTGGGTGCAACAGCATTGGTTGGCGCTACCTGCTGCGGCCCGAGCGCACCCCCGTCCACGCGCCAGAGCTTGGTGGCTCTGCCAGCGGTCATCGTGAAGTAGAGCTTGCCGTTGCATCCGATCGGTGTGGATGGCTCGTATCCCGCTTCCAGTACATAGCGTGATCTGGTACCTGCCGAGGTGCCGTCGCTGGACCACAGAGCAAAAGCACCCTGTGCATTGTTGTATCGGAAGAACCACATGGCCCCATTGAATGCCATCAGGTGTTTGCAATTGCCTTCCGAGACGAGTTCGGTCCCATCCACACCTCGGGTGATCACTCCTGGTCTTCTATCCCACAAGTACTCGAATTCGCCGCTCGGGAAGAATGCTGTGCCATACAGGTACGTCTTTCCATTGAAACTGGTCAGGTATTGTGGGTCCATACTCTCATATTGGGGAGCACTCATGTAGCTGCTCGTCCATTGATCGGATATGCTGATCACGACTTCTTGGAGTATTTGGCCGCCTAATGGTTGGTTGCCGAGGATCATCCAACCTGGGAGATAGCTCGCGGCTCCCGTGTGTAGTATTTGCTGGCCGGAACTGCCGGGTTCGAATTTGTAATAGTTCGCAAAGCCTGAGGCCGGGTCGGTACTGCATTTCGTTCCAGTCGGTGTCAGGTCCGTTCTACATAAGGTCGTTGACCATGGGGAGAAGTACCATTTGGTGCCCGTGTAGAAAAAGGTACTTGCTTGACTATGGTCACTTCCTGTGGCCATGTCGCGAATGAGCGTACTCCTTCGTTCAGTTAGGCTGAACGTGTATGGTTCAAAACCGATATCGGTGGTCAGAGCCGCACCACTCAGCAATAGATCATTGGTCAATGTGGCGTTGTAGCCCTTGTAGTCATGCACCGGCAGAAGAGGATGCTCGAGATTCCCTAAAGTGCCCCTGTGGATGATGAGGTTCACGGCCTTACCGGCCGCGTTCTTCTTCACGTAGGCCATGGCCTTTATGTTGGCCGCGATGATCTCTATTCCACTGGGGTGTTCATCCAGCTTCACCGTTCCCTTTGTGGATCCGTCCGAACGGTAGAGCGTCGGGACTGGAATGCTGGCCTTGCCGGGAACTGCAGCCACGAAATAGATGGTGCTGTTTCCCGTGCCGCCAATGTGCAGGTCAACTGGGTTCGACCCTCCAGTGGGGTTGAGGTCTGCAACGCGCGTTGGAACAATGGTCTGCCGGGTCTGGGCAAAGCACTGTTCGGGTGCGATCCCCAGCACGAGTATCGCCCCTAGTGAACTAAGCAGAGTGTGTGTGAGTTTGTTGTTCATTGTCGTGGGTGTTGTTCGGTCCTGTTCGTGCCTTCACTGCACCTTCCACAACTCTGCCCCGGTGCCGTCGAAGTTGCCGTTGAAGTAGAGCCAATTGCCCATCACGACCATGGGACCCGTACCGATGGGGTTGATGTTGGGCGAGATGGCCGGTTGCACCTGCTTGGTCCCTTTCGCCGTTCCATCGGTACACCACATCTTGGAACTGGTGGCATCGCGGCTCACATAGAAGAGCTTGCCGTTGCATACGTTCAGGTGCTCGCCGTCGCTGTTGGCTGGGAGCGAGAGCATTTTCACGGTGCCGCCGGAAGTGCCGTCCGTGGCATACAGGCTACGCATGCGGCCGAGCGCATCACTGGCCACGAACCAGAGCTTCTTGTTGAACACGACCAGGTCGTGCGGGTTGGAACCACTGGAACCCGTGATGATGTCCTTCACCATCACCGTTCCGTTCGCCGTGCCGTCCGTTACCCACAACTCCCGACCGTTGGTCCCATCGTTCGCCGAAAAGAAGACCTTGGTGCCCATGGCCGTGAATTCCTTGGGGTCTGAGCCGACCGTTGTGGAGGGGTTGATCTCCTTCAATTTCACGGTACCAGCTGTGGTACCGTTGCAGGTCCAGGGTTCGCGGTTGCCAATTACAGATAGTGCACTGAAGTACAATCGGCCTCCCGCGCTGCGCATGTCCGCTGGCTCACTCCCTGTGGCACCGGCGATGATATCCTTGAGCATGAGCGTGCCTGCCGGAGTGCCATCGGTGGTGTACAGTTCTCTTCCGCTTGCGGTGTTGGTGGCCGCGAAGTAGGCTTTGTTGTTGTGCAGTGTGAACCCAGTGATCTCGCTGCTCGTACTTCCTGGAGCTATGTTCCGCAGCAAGGTGGAGGTGCGCGCGATCGGGTCTATGGCACAAGGCTCAATGCCCGCGGATGGACTTCCCTGAGGAAAATTACCGGAGGTGATGAGATTCGTGCCGATGGTAACACCGATGATCGGCGCCCTGAACTGTCCAGCAAAGATATTTCCTGCAACAGTCCCGTTGATCCCATGCCATTTTACTTCAGCCTGGCTACTATAACCAGAGCTGCTATAGGAGTAGAAGAATCGATCCCCAGCTGACGAAAGGATGCGCATACTTTCTGGCCCCTCGCGCAACATTGTTTGTATGCCGGTGGAGGCAGCCAGGTCATAGATCCATACTCTGCGTGCGCTACCCCCAGGAACTCCATTGTCACACACATAGAAGAGATGGTCCTTGTTCGTTCCACCCACGGTGAGGTTCGACGGCGAAGAGGCCCCATTGGGGTTCAGGTCCGCAACGCGAACGGGCGCTAACAGTGACTGCCCGATGGAAAGGTGAGCGAACAGGAGGAATGCCGAGATCAACGTGATCCTGAATTTGAAAGAGGGGCTCATGTTCTTGGTGGTTGTGCTTTGGTGGTGCTCACCAGGTTCCATTTCGGATCCTGTGAACGGAACGATCGGTGGCATGCGCGGTTATTCACTTCGATCAGCGAGCGACAAAGGGTGGGTTTTGTGGTCAGCGCTGGACTGAATTCCGTACTGAACGAAGGTGGTCAATAACGTGTTCACACACCGCACCAAAGCCCTAAAAACTACGGGGTAGTAACACTAAATGGGTACTTCCTTCAGGCGTACCGCACCCGAAACATGAACTCTTTCCGAGGGACCGCGATAAGGACGGTTCAGCTCCCGACTTTTGTCGACAGCCAGTGACCAGCAGCGTAACGGTGAGCGGTCAGTGCTTGTCTACCGGAGCAACACCTACCACCTCGTAGGAGGAAAGGTCTGGTGATGGCGGAGGTGTGGGTCCTGCAGTGAATTCCAGTACCTCCAGTTCCAACAGCGGCTGCAGCGCGAACCGGAACGCTACCAGATCACCGAACTTGAACAGGAGCCGGAACGTCTTCAGCGGGCCTTGGTTCAGCGGCATCCACGCGGGGCCATCGGCGAAGGGGGAAGGGGAGAGGTCGGCCGTCCAGATGTCCATGGTGTCGCGTGCTTCGATCAAATTGAATTGCGTACACGGCACACCGGCGATGTCCTCCCGCTTGCCGGTGGCTTCCAAACGCGGCGGTGCGAATTCGCGGATCTTCCCCGGTTCGCGCAAGCGGTCTACGAGCAATACGTCCTTCAGTTCGCTCACCACGGCTTTGCGGCCGATCACGTTCGCCACCACACCAATGTTCGCTTCGATGTCGGCGAACCAGGTGGTGTGCGGGATACCGCGGATCAGTTCCAATTGCATGATGCCCCGCGTACTGTCCTGCCAAGCGCTCAGGTAGAGCCGTTGCGTGATGCCGTCGGTGGTATCGCGGATGGTGAGTTGTGCGGTGTAGGACCCGATGAAGGTGTTGTGCTTCACCGGACCGCGCACGCCTTCGGGCATGGCCGTGGTGCTGCCTTCGGCGAAGAATGCGGTGATCCAACTCGGCAGCGCGTGTTGTGCCGAAGCGTGCAGCGCCAGTGGGAAAAGGAGCAGGAGGATCGATGTGCGCATGGATCAGGTTCTCTGTGCTGGGTGCGTGTACATCGTATAGCCGAACAGCAAGGCAAAACTCGCATGCACCACCGCTAAGGCCAGCAGCATCGGGTCCATGGAAGGTGAAGCCATGCATGTCTTGGCAAGAACGAGTGCCGCAATGGTATAGAAGGTGAGGTTGCCGATCACGATGGGGCGACCGTAGATGCCACCCAGCGCAGCACCTTTCGCCATCCAAGCCGTCAGCGCGAAGCCGCAGTAAAGGGCACCGCACAACTGCAACACGATCCGTAGATCGTTGGTGTACGATCCTTGCCGGACCGTCGCGATCTCGTCCGGAGCGAAGGTGAGCGCCAGACCGATGGCACCCGTGAAAACGGCACTTGCGATGAGCAGGATGCGTGTGTTCATCACTTCCAGCTGTCCTTGGCGATCGCGAACGCCTCTGGGGCCACAATACCGGGTTGGATGTCCAGGATGCGCATGGTGTACCGATCTTCCGTTCCGTAGGCGAATTCCACCAGCATCGGCATGGCATCGTCCGCGCTGATCAGGGCGTGGCCGACAACGATGTGGTCTATGGCATCCCATGATCCACGAGCGCTCAACAGGTCCATGTACAAGGAAGGTATCGCCGGATCCGACCAGGCCGTGCGTTTGAACATGTTGCCTTCATGCACCCGCTTCACGCACGATCTCCCGAGCAATTCCCGTGTACCACTTCCGAGTGAATCCCGAAGGAACAGCTCCCCATAGGGCGAGATCGGCAAGCTTCGTGTCCAATGCTTCAGCGTGGAGTCGGGCAATGCGATGTGGTGATACACTTCGCTCTTCGTGGTACGATCGATCAGGATCGCTGTTGTGCGCACCGTGGGAAGCGGTTCATCGCTATGGCTGATCAACACCATGCTGTCGGCCGTGCTCACGTACTTCACCGTCCAGTTGGTGGTGGTGCCGTGGTACACCCGCGTGTAGTGGATGGTTGCGGTGCCGATGAAGCGGTTGGTGGTGCGCGCCAGCACAGCTGCGACGAAAGGTGTGGCCGGTGCTTCGGAGGGGTATGCCACCAGGTCGCGCGACTGCTCAGGGTCCACCTGAATGATCACCGGTGCGACTTCCTCTTCCTCCTGCGCCATGGTCGGCAGGGTGCTCACCACGGGTAGTGTGAGCAATAGAATGGTGCGCAGGCCCTTCATTGTTCCCAACTGTTCTTCGTGATCTCGAAGATCTTCGGTTCCACCGCGCCGGGCTTCAATTCAAGCACACGCATCCTCACATGTTGGTGGTCATTCTCGTACTCCGCTTCCAATAGCATGCCGCCGCTCGTGCTGGATAAGGAACCACCAGCTACCATTTCATCAGCCTCGCCCCAGCCTTTCAACGCGCTAAGGATATCCAGGAAAAGCGAAGGTGTCTTCCTATCCACCCATGTCTCGCGCCGGGTGCCGGTCGTCTCGTACACACCACGTACAGCCTGTCGTCCGAGGATCTTGCGGCGGATGGTGGTGATCGAATCAGACTGCGCTGGTACGCGGGGAGAAGTGTACTGTGTTCCCAACTTGCTCTCATGGACCGCGACGGTGCTATCGGCCCTCAACATGTAGCGCGTCTGTGTTCCTGCGGATCGGTCGAGTACCAAGGCGTAGGTGCGTTTGGCTGGCAGTGCGCCCGGTTGGTGCCCGATGATCACCATGCGATCGGCCGTGCTGGCATAGCGGACGGTCCATGCGTAGGGGATACCATCGTTGGTGGTGAGATTGTATTCCATCAAAGCCGAACCGATGAACTGGTTGGTGGTGCGCGCCATCACGGTCTCCAGTTCAGGAGAGAGTTTCGCTCTAACCGGTCCATTCCCAACGCCACTGCCGCTTCCACTTACTTCCCGCGGTGCCACTGGTTCGGGGATCATCATAGGCTCATCCGTCACCAGCTGTTCACCGGGTTCGATCGCCATCTCTACCATTTCACTGTGCTCGGAGTAACGCACTTCGGGGATCACCATCGGTTCGTTGCGTTGCCGACGTGCTTGCTGCTCGATGCGTTCGTCACGCACCCGGTAGAGGCTCAGGTCAACCACCGGAGGTTTGCTCACGCCGAGTTTGTAACTGGTGATCTCGGTGCCCATTACGGCCATCGGCATCGGCTTGTCGGCNNCCACACCGAAGATCATCAGGTCCTTCATCTTCTGGCCGATGCCTTGCACCATCCAATGCTTCATGTCGAAGACCGGATTCAGAGTCTCTTTCTTGGGGAACCAGAAGCGGCTGAGGTAACGTTCGTTGGAAGTGTACAACTCGCATTCGCGGCCAACGATGTTGCGCATCATTCCCGTTGGCGTGAGTTCCACATCCACACCTCGACCGAATTCGGCGAGGCCCACTTTTTCCAGATCGTGGATGTAAAGTTTCGGCACCACATGNNCACATGACTGTGTCCTTCGTTGTGCGCGGCCATCACCACATCGGCATCAAGGTCCACGGCGAAGAAGAGGTAGCCTTCGTCGTTGGCGTCGTCCATGATCAGCACCGCGCGACGTGCATCGGCCCAGTAGCTGTATTTCGCGAGCATGAAGGTGGTGTCGCGGCCGGTCTTCGGGTCGGGTAGACCGATGATCATCGAAGGCCGCTCGGCGGTCAACGTGCCGATGAACTTGTTGTCGGGGATGTCTCGCTTTACCGGCTTCGGCGTGTACGCTGCGGGTAGGCTGTCCTGCTTCAACGGGCTCACGTAGGCGCGCATCCACGCTGGCAGTATGCCGATGCCGCTGTTGTTCATCCAATAGAAGCGGTGTTCGGCGATCAACGTGGCTTTCTGTTCCAACGTGGGCATCGGTGCGGCACCGGGTGTTATGGAAAGGAACTCGATGGTGCCCGCCGATCCGGTGTGGCGACCCGCGGCCCACTGCGCGCGCAGGCTGGCACCGGCCGGTTCATCGCAGAGCGCAGTGAGGTATTCAAGGTCGCCCTCGCGGCATAGCCACGGTGCCCAGACCCGCAGATCGGCGAAGAGGGTAGGGTGCTTCTCGGTGCGCCAGTAGTGGACCGTGTCGCCGTTCGGGTTGGTGCCGCGCACTTCGGTACACGTGGTGTTGAGCAGTTCTTTCGTGCGACCGGTGGCGTGGATGGAATCGCTCCAGACCTCGCGGAAGTAGCCCGCTTGTGGCATGTGCAGATCCTCGACCACGGCGAACGTCTGTCCTTTTTCCATGCCCACATTGATGCGCACGTTCGCGGCCAGATCGATGTAGTACAACCTCTTACGCTCACCTGCTGGGTTGAATTCCGTGATCACCACACGCTGCTTGTCGCTCCAGAAGTCATAGCGTTTGCCGCGATCGTTCGTGATGCTCCACGTGCCGATGAACGCGTTGGTATGCTCCGGTGTCCGCTTCGCCAGCACGTTGGGCACGGCCTTTTGATCGGTGATCGCGCTCTGCATCCACGTGGGCAAGGTGTTCAGCTCGCAGGGAAGGAAGTCCTGAGCGAAGACCCCTGCACTGAACAACGCGCCGAGAAGAAGCAACGCGAAGCGACCGGCGATCAACGAAGAATTCATCGGCGGAACATTTCCTTGGTGATGGTGAACATGCCGGTATCGATCGGTCCTTGCGTGATACTGATCACACGCATTTTAATGTCTGCTTGCATCGAATTGAAAGTCACCGACAACGGCATAGCGCGATCGGTCACACCAAGTCGGTTCCCAAGTATGGCCTCATCAATGCCCTCCCAGGTCTTTCGAGCGGAGAACAGATCGAGGTAGATCGAAGGAATGTCCTTCGCAACCCAGGCTTCGCGCCACACGCTTTCACTCTCGTGCTTCCGGTGCGTAGTGGAGTGGCCGAGGATCTCGCGAACGCTGTTCTGTGGCTTGTCCAACAAGAAGGACTCCGTGATCGCGGTGTAGGTGCTCTCCGATCGTCGCTCGGTTACCGTGAATGTGGAATCGGCGTTCAGCGCGTAGTGCGTTTCCGTTCCTGCTTTGCGATCGATGATCCATGCCCCGGAGCGCCGGTTGGGTAGTGGTTCATGCCCTTTGCTGATCAATACGCAGCGATCAGGCGTGGCATAGTAGATCACATTCCACACCTTCAACTTCTCTTCTTCCTTCATTTGAAAAGTGAAGAAGGCCGAGCCAGCGAACCGGTTCATAGGGTGGTCCAAGTAACTGCGGAGTTCGGCTGGTATCAACAGCGATGGTTCCACGGGTGTAGCAGGTAGCGGAAAGTCTTCGACCAGTTGTTTCGGTGCAGCCAGGTCCACGGGTGCTTGGGGCGGCGGGGGCGGTGCGATGTCGTGCCACTGGCTTTCGGTCACAGGCGGCGCAGGATCTTCTGCTGCTTTGATGTCCACCGGCATTTCTTCCACGGCAACAGGCTCCATCTCTGGCACGGCCACATGTTCGCCATGGATGTCGTTGATGTCGATGGTCCGAACCTCGATCTGCTGTGACTGCTGGTCTTCATCGCCTCGGTCGCTCAGCCGCTCATCGCGGATGCTATAGTTCGAAAGGTCCAGCACCGGTGGCTTCGCCTTGCCGGGTTTGTAGCTGGTGATGTACGTGCCCATCACGGCCATCGGCATGGGTTTGTCCGCTGCGCCGAAGAACATCACATCCTGAAAGGCCTGTGCAGCTCGCTTTTCGATCCAGTTCTTCATGTCGAAGATCGGATTCAACACCTGCTCTTCCGGGAACCAGAAGAACCGGAGCATGCGGTCCGGCGCGATGTAGAGTTCGCACTTCCTTCCAACGAAGGTGTGGTACTTGCCCTGTGGTTGGAAGTCCAGTTCCAAGCCATTCCCGAACTCATCCAAGCCCCCATCTTTCAAGGTGGTGATGTACAAGCGCGGCAACGCACTGCTCATCTCATCCCGCGCAAGAGCGATCACATCCGCATCCAGATCCACCATGTAGGCGATGTGGCCTTCGTCATCGGGATCATCCAAACGCAACACCGCTCGGCGTGCATCGGCCCAGTAGCTGTAGGTGGCAATGCGTTCGGTGGTGTCCTTGTTTTCGTTGATCTCCAGCGTTTTCGTTTCCGCGGTGAAGGTGCCGATGAATTGGTTGTCCGGGATGTTGCGTGCCTCTGCGGACGGCGTGTAGGCGGTCGGCAACGGATGCGGCGGCAAGGGGTTGATGCTCGCGCGCATCCAATCGGGCACACGACCCAGGCGCGTGTTGTTCACCCACAACCTACGCTGTTCGGAAATGCTACTGGGCGTAAGGTCGGATTCGGGCATCGGCACCGCACCGGGTGTGATCGCCGTGAAGGTCATGCTGCCTTTTTCCGGTGTGGAGTATTGGCGCCCACGCCAACTCACTTTCAAGGAGCCGCCCGCGTTCCTATCGCTCAACGCGCTCAGGTATTCCAATTCGCCATCGCGACAAAACCAAGAGGCCCACACCTTCAGATCCGCGAAGAGCGCCGGATGAACGTTCGTTTTCCAATACCATGTGGTATCCCGGTTGCTGTTGGTGCCGATCAACGACGTGCATTCCACGCCCATGATCTTCTCGGTCTTGCCCGTTGGCATCACCGTGTCGTTGAACAATTCTTGGTAGTAGCCAGCTTTCGGGATGTACAGGTCCTCGATCTCCACGCGTGGCACCTGCCCGCCCCAACGGACCTTCAGCTTGATGTTCGCGTGCAAGTCGATCAACAGCGCACTTTGCATGGTGAACGGCCCATCGAACTCGCGGATCACGATGCGGTTGGCGTCGCTCCATCCCTCGTACCGGCGCGTGTAGGCCGTCTGCATGGCCCACGTACCCGTGAATTTGTTAGTGTGCAGCGGTTTGCCTGCGGGCTTGTAGGATTTCGCGGGTTTCTGGTCCGTCAGCAGCGTGACCATCCACGCGGGCATCTTGTCCAGATCGCTGGGGAGGTCTTGGGCGGTGGAGAAGAAGGGGAGGAGAAGGGCGAGGAGCGGGAAGCGCATAAGAAGTTGGCAACGAAGAGCAGGGCAGTTGGCAACTATCGGGCCAGTGACTTGCTAAAAAACAGGAAACAAATGGAGTGGGTAGCGACGTCCCTTAACGCTATTCTTTCGGGATGAGAGACAGCAGTGCTTTCAGTTCTTTGTCGGTCAAGGTATCCTGCTCGCTTTTGTCGTAGATGGAGAGCAGGTAGACACGTTCACTTGTTACCCTTACGTGCGTGATCACCCTGCTGCCACCGGACTTTCCGCCTCCTTTGGAAGCAATGGACAACCTGATCTTCCAGCATCCTTGACCGATGCTGGTGCCTTGGTTCGGGTTGGTCTCCAACGCGCCCACCAAGCCGATGATCTCGTTCTTCAGGGAGGGGAACTTACGGACCAGTCGCTTCAGTTGCCGCTCGAACGGCTTCAGCGGAATGATCTCAAAGCTCACGGAGCAGGGCTTTCATGGACCGAGGTTTCCGTTTGCCTGCCTCGATATCCCGGATCTCTTCCACGGCTTCCAGCAAGTCGCGCATGCGTTCCGCTTTCTGCATGGAAAGCTTCTTCGCCTTGATGAACGGGAAACCACGCAGAAGCTCTTCAAGGAAAGCCTGCTTCTCCTTTGGTACATCCAAGAGATAGTCCATGGACACAAAAATACATCCGGGAAGGCTCAGGATACTAGCCGTGACCCCATCATCGGGTCATCCGATCCGTCGATAGCCTCAGATCACCCCATCCTTCATCACCAACCGCCGATCGGCCATCTCCGCCAACTCCTCGTTGTGCGTCACGATCACGAAGGTCTGGCCAAGCTCCTTCCGCAGGTCGAAGAAAAGTTGGTGCAGTTCCTTGGCATGCGCCGAATCCAAGTTCCCACTGGGCTCATCAGCTAGCACCACGCTGGGGTTGTTGAAGAGCGCACGGGCCACGGCCACGCGTTGCTGTTCGCCGCCGCTCAATTGATTGGGCTTGTGTTCTTTGCGCGGTAGCACGTTCAGGCGGGCCAGCAACTCCTCGGCGCGCGGTGCGCATTCCTTCATGCTGCGCCCCGCGATCAGCCCCGGCATCATCACGTTCTCGATCGCGGTGAACTCCGGCAGCAGGTGGTGGAACTGGAACACGAAGCCGATATGCCGGTTGCGGAAAGCGCTCAACGCCTTGCTGCCCAGCTTCGTCACCTCTTCACCGTGGATGGAAAGTGTACCCTGATCCGCCCGCTCCAACGTTCCCAGGATCTGCAGCAACGTGGTCTTGCCTGCGCCGCTGGCCCCGACAATGCTCACCACTTCACCTTTCGCGACGTGCAGGTCCACGCCTTTCAGCACAGCAAGGTCGCCGAAGGTCTTGCGGAGGGAGGTGGCTTTGATCATCCCCGGCAAAGGAAGCATCCCGGACCATAACCCCACGGCGTTTACTTTCGCACCTTCAATCCGCAAAGCGCACCATGAACCTGCACGAGTACCAAGGCAAAAGCATCCTCGCCCAATACGGCGTCCGCATCCAACGTGGTTTTGTGGCCTACAACGCCGATGAGGCCGTGGACCAGGCCAAACGCCTCGCCGCCGAGACCGGTACCAAGTTCTTCGTGGTGAAAGCCCAGATCCACGCCGGTGGCCGTGGCAAAGGCGGAGGCGTGAAGGTGGCCAAGAACTACGATGAGGTGCGCGAGAAGAGCGAGGCCATCATCGGCATGATGCTGAAGAGCCCGCAGACGCCGCCACAAGGCAAGAAAGTGCATAAGGTGCTGATCGCCGAGGACGTGTATTACCCCGGTGCCAGCGAGCACAAGGAGTATTACATGAGCGTACTGCTGGACCGCGCCACGGGCAAGAACGTGATCGTGTACAGCACCGAGGGCGGCATGGACATCGAGGAGGTGAGCGAGCATCACCCGGAGAAGATCCAGAAGGAAGTGGTGGACCCCCGCGTGGGCCTGCGCCCGTTCCAGTGCAACAAGATCGCGACGAACCTAGGCGTTACCGGGGCCGCGAAGAAAGAGATGGTGAAGTTCGTGGCGAACCTCTACAAGGCCTATGAAGGCTGCGATGCCGCCATGTTCGAGATCAACCCCGTGTTCAAGACCAGCGACGATAAGGTGATCGCCGTGGATGCCAAGGTGCGCCTCGATGGCAACGCCCTGTTCCGCCACCCGGACTACGCAGAAATGCGCGATAAGACGGAGGAGGATCCCATTGAAGTGGAAGCCGGTGAAGCAGGCCTCAACTACGTGAAGCTCGACGGCAATGTGGGCTGCATGGTGAACGGTGCCGGCCTCGCGATGGCGACCATGGACATCATCCAACTCAGCGGTGGCCAGCCCGCCAACTTCCTCGACGTAGGTGGGACCGCCGACGCTGCCCGCGTGGAGAAAGCCTTTCGCATCATCCTGAAGGACCCCACGGTGAAAGCCATCCTGGTGAACATCTTCGGTGGCATCGTGCGCTGCGATCGCGTAGCCCAAGGCATCGTGGACGCCTACAAGAACATCGGCGACATCCAAGTGCCCATCATCGTGCGCCTACAAGGCACCAACGCCGTGGAAGCCAAACAGCTCATCGACGAAAGCGGCCTGAAAGTGCTCAGCGCTGTGGCCCTGCAGGAAGCTGCGGATCGGGTGAAGCAGGTGTTGGCGTAGGGGGTGCGATCAGCGGATTAGCTGATTAGCGGATTTGAAGGGTTAGCTGATGGCTTATCGGTGTGTTGCTGACGGGTAAATCTGTGACCTCCCTACGCCAGCACGTCACAATTCCCCAAGCTCCAGCCCCATGCGCATCCTTACCGCCCTCGCGTTCACGTTCGTTGCTACTTCCATGGCCATGGCCCAAAAGGTGGATGTGGACGATGACATCATGACCATCGATGGACAGCCGATCTGCAAACTGGAAAAGGTGCGCGGCGGCGGCGACTGGGATTTCAAAGTACTCACGCTGGAGGGCAAAGCGCTGATCCACCTGAACGGTCGCGACTACATCGACGAAAGCCAGATTAGCCAAGCGAACAAGACAGGCCGTGTGTTCTACTACGAATGGACGTTCCTTGAAAGCAATGCCAAGGCGGAGACCAACGGGCTTACGCAGAAGATGCTCGCCAAGAAGTTGAACCAAGCTCGCTTGATAAAGGACGGTGCCATTGATCCCGATGCCGAGAAGGCGTTCGTTAGCATTGAAGGTATGCCGCACAGCGACCGCAAACGGCAGCTGGACCTGCCGGTGATCATCATTCAGCGGTAAGATCGACACATTGTTTGATCGCTGAGTACTGCTCTTGTAACAACACAGAGCATGGTCTAAGAATGGACTTAAATGAACGCTGCGTTAGCGATCATTAAAGTCCAAGAATGTCCATTCGGAATGATCACTACCCGACCATCCGCTGGATGATCGCCTTCACCGGCTCCACCTTTTTGGTGTGTTGGATGCTCGGCCCCGCCACCCAAACGGTCTTGTAGGTCACCTGTTGGGCAGCTACCTCTGTGGCTTTCATGCCGATGTAGAACCGGAACATCTTCACCCATTTCTTCAGCCGGCGGTTCTTGTTCAGCACGCGTTCGATCCACGGTGAACGGGTACCCACTTTCTGCACGTACGGCGTGTTGATCACCGTACACGGTGTGCCACTTATGCGTTCGGTGAGCACGATGTCCTGCGCGCCGAAGTCCACACAAGCCTGCTTGTACGCATCGGTGATCGGTGCTTCCAGGGAAGCGATGAACGGACTTCCGACCGAGACACCATCGGCACCGTAGGCCAGCATCCGGTCCATTTCGGCCTTGTTCCCCACGCCACCAGCTGAGATCACGGGCAGCTTGCAGTGTTGCTTCAACAGCTTGATCAATGCCTCGGGAGAAAGTTCACCGCGGTGCCCGCCCGCTTCGTTGTTCACGGCGATCAACGCATCTCCGCCGAGGCCTTCCACTTTTTGCGCGAACCGCAGATCCGTTACATCGCAGAACACCTTGATGCCGACGCGGTGCGCATGTTCGATCGTGGTTTCCGGACTGCCCAATGATGTGATGATGAAGTCGCAGCCCTCTTCGCACAACGCTTCCAACTGGCTCTGTGCTTTCGGATTGCTCTTGTTCACGATCAGGTTGAAGCCGAACGCACCCTTGCCGATCTCGGCTTTTGCGGCCTTCAATTCACGAGCCGCCGCACGTAGTTCTTCGATGGTGCGGTAGTTGAGCGCCGGTATGCAGCCCGCCACGCCACACCGCATGCCTTCTTGCACCATGGCCACGTTGCTCACCAAGAACATCGGTGCCATGATGAGCGGGTGCTCCAGCTGAAGCATTTCGGTTAGGCGTGTGGACATGTGTTGGTTGCTTGTGCGTACAAGTTCGCTCCATTGGAACGAACAAAACTGTGGTTTACTCCCGCATGGCCTTCCATCCATCCATGAAAGTGTGGATGCGCGTGGTATTCCCTACCAACCAAACCAGATCGTTCTGCTCGAAGGTGGTGAAGCTCTCGGGGTTCATCATGCGTTGATCGCCGCGCTCGATGCCTGCGACAAGGGCCATGGCTTCTTCCCGTAAGCGGGATGCGCGGATCGTGGTGCCGATCAACGGGGAACGTGGTAGCACGCGGTATTTCTCCAACGCGATATCGTCCTTGTCCAAGTCATAGTCGTCGTTCTCGGGCACGGTGGCGTCCATCGTCTTGTTGAGGTCGGCGAGTTGTTCGTCGGTGCCGATCACCACCAACTTGTCGCCGGGTAGTAGGCGCTGGTCACGGCTCGGAGCGGGAATGTTCCGGTCGTTGCGTTCTATCAATGCGATGTTCACGCCGTGCTTTTCACGTAGTTGAAGTTCTTCCAAACTGCGTCCCACGGCGATGGAATCAACTTTCACTTCCAGCTCGGCCAAGTGCATGTCCCACGGCGCTAAGTGTGGCCTGCGCTTGTTGTCTTCGCGCTGGTTGAGGTTGGTGATGAAGCGCTTCTCGATCCGGTGGTAGAACAGGTTCAAGCGACGACGGAAGATCACCACGGCCACCGCCGTGAAAAGCAACGTGACCAGGAATGCCGATCCGGTACCGAAGAACTGGTTCACCAAGAAACCGAGGATCAACACAGCCACGATCACGCGCGCGATCTCAATGGAGACAAGGGGACCACGCAGTTGTTTCTTGTTCAACCACAGGTGTCGATACGCTGCCCGTTTGATGCGGCGGATGGACATCGCCCAGATCAGTGGCAACAACGGGATCAGCGTGATCAGCCCTGCGATGCGCCGTGCGTTGAAATCCGGGAAACGTTCCGCGATGAAGGGCACGAGGTTGCGCGACGAGATCAGGATAAGTACGATGCAGAGGATCGAGAACGCGAGCACGTTCAAGCCATACGCGCGCAAGAGGATCCGCCAATCACTGGTCACTTTCACTTGTTCCGCCTGTGTGCTATACTGGTCGATGGCCGTTACCCAACGCGCGGGCAACGCACCTTGCAGCCAGTTCGCCATACCTGCAGAAGCCTTGATCATGTAGGGCGTGGTGAAGGTGGTGAGCACCGATACGGCCACGGCGATGGGGTACAGGATGGGGCTTGTCACGCCCAGCGTAACACCCAACGTGGCGATGATGAATGAGAATTCACCGATCTGCGAAAGGCTCATGCCCGCTTGCACAGCGCGTTTCAGCGGTTGGCCGGAAAGCAAGGCACCGGCAATGCTGCTGATCGGTTGGCCCAACACCACAACGAGCGAGATCACCAGCACCGGCATCCAGTGGTCCACCAGGATCAACGGATCGATCATCATCCCCACCGACACGAAGAAGATGGCACCGAAGAGATCCTTCACCGGTTTGATCAAGTGTTCGATACGCTCGGCCAACACCGTTTCCGCCAACAACGACCCCATGATGAAGGCGCCCAATGCCGCACTGAAACCGGCCTGCGCCGCAAGGAAAACCATTGTCAGGCACAACGCAACGGAGACCACCAACAAGGTCTCTTCGTTCATCAGTTTTCGTGTACGATGCAGAGCGGTTGGGATCAAGTAGATACCCACGAAGAACACCACGCCGAGGAAGGCTGCGAGTTTGCCCATCTCGAACAATAGCGCTCCACCTTCGAACTGGCGTGTTACGGCCACCGTGCTCAGCATCACCAGCAGCAGGATCGCCACCAGGTCCTCGATCACCAACACACCCACCACCACGCTCGCGAAACCGCGCGTCTTCAAACCCAATTCATCGAACGCGCGGATGATGATGGTGGTGGATGAAATGGATAGGATCCCGCCCAAGAACACGCTGTCCATGAACGACCAGCCCAGTGCTTGGCCTGTGCCGAAACCCGCAGCGAGCATGAACACGACGGTGGTGATGGCCGTTACGCTCGCCGTGCCGCCCACCTTCGCCACCTTCTTGAAACTGAATTCGAGACCCAGGCTGAACAACAGGAAGATCACACCGATCTCCGACCAGGTCTTGATGCTGTTCTCATCCAGCACCGTGGGAATGAATCCGATGTATGGCCCCACGAACACACCGGCTACGATATACCCCAATACCAACGGCTGCTTGATCCACTTGAAGACCAACGTGGTCACGGCGGCAACGGAAAGGATCAGGCCGAGGTCAGCGATCAGCGCGGGGAGATGTGTCATTCAGGGAGAAAAGCAGTTCGGTCTTGTTCGGGACAATATGTGCTGTGAAGGCCGCGTGGACGCCACACTTCACACGCTACCACGGGTGGCCAGCGTTCTTCGCGAAGATAACCGCCACCATTTTGGCATTCCGTTAATTTCAGTGAAGGCGATCTTCGCCCCATGTCCACGGTCCTTCTTCTCCACGGTGCACTTGCAACCGAGCGCCAAATGCTTTCCTTGAAAGCGCTGCTACCCGATCACAACGTGCTCTCACTCACCTTCAGCGGACATGGCGATCGTACAACGGAACCACTGGACTTCATGCGCTTCGTGGACGACATCAATGCTGTTGTCGCACGTGATGGGGCGAAGCAAGTTCACCTCTTCGGCTACAGCATGGGTGGTTATGCAGCCTTGCTCTACGCCCGGAAGTTCCCGGAGCGTGTCTTGTCGGTGATCACATTGGGTTCCATCCTGGTCTGGAATGAAGAAGCACTTCAGAAGGAACTCCGAAAGTTGGATCCCGTTATGATGGAACAGAAAGTCCCCGCATTCGCACGCATGTTGTCCGAATGGCACGGCGAAAGCGATTGGCGCAAGGTGGTGGTTGGTGTCGCCGATCGCATGACCGATCTTGCACGATCCCCATTGCTTACGGATGAAGTGGTGCAATACATTCAATGCCCCGTGCTATGCTGCGTGGGTGATGGCGACACCAGCGCGGATCCGGAGCGCACACGCCAATTCGCTTCGCGCTTGAAGAACGCACGAACGATGATCTTGCCGAACACGCGACATCCGTTCGAGGATGTGGATCTCACTGCCTTCGTACCCGAACTTCAAGCGTTCTGGAAAGATGCTGAATTCAGTAGATGATCGTCAGAAGCCGAAGCCCACGCTGCCGCCGTTGCCCATAACGTGGTACACGTAGTTGTGGTGGAGCGCATCGATCCTCCGGTCTTCCATCATCAATACGCCGATCACTTTCTCCTTTCGTTTCCGGGTGGTCACCGTTCCGATCACCTTCATGCGCTGCACCGGCGAAACGAATCCCGCTTCATCGCTGTAGCTCGCGACCTTGGTCGTTGTACCCGGTTGCATCATGAACTGGCTGCCCTTGCCTTCCATGGATTGATGCTTGGGAACGACCTCTATCCGTATAACCCAACTGGAGGCGTTTGTCACGAAGATGTCGTGGAAGTACGAAGGTCGCTCGGAGGAATCCCGGCGCGCTAGGCTATCACCTTCGTTCTGGCCCCGGGCAAGCAGGCTTGTGACCACCGAAACCATGAAAAGGAGGGTGCGCATCTTCATCCAACGGTAAAGATCACGCTAACCCTTCGCATCTTCGCCCTTCAACCCGAAGACTTTGGCCACAAAGACCCGCCGTATCCAAAAACTCCTCGTCGCCAACCGTGGCGAGATCGCCCTGCGCGTGATGCGCTCCGCCCGCGAAATGGGCATCAGCACCGTGGCTGTTTATTCCGAAGCCGATCGTAATGCGCCTTTCGTGCGCTTCGCGGATGAAGCCGTTTGCATCGGTCCGGCGCCCAGCAAGGAGAGTTATCTGGTGTTCGACAAGATCATAAAGGTCTGCACCGATCTGAAGGTGGATGCCGTTCACCCCGGTTACGGATTCCTGAGCGAGAACGGCGATTTCTGCCGCGCGCTGGAAAAGGCGGGCGTGATCTTCGTTGGCCCTTCACCCCACGCCATGAAGGTGATGGGCGATAAGCTCGCAGCCAAGGAAGCCGTGAAAGGCCACGGTGTACCGCTTGTTCCGGGAACGGAAGGCGCTGTGAGCGGGTTGGAGGAAGCGATCAAAGTAGCTAAGACCATCACCTTCCCGATCCTGATCAAAGCCGCTGCCGGTGGCGGTGGTAAAGGGATGAGGATCGTTGAACAAGAGAGCGAGCTGAAGGAAGGCTTGGAACGCGCGATCAGCGAGGCGCAGAACGCCTTTGGCGATGGCAGCGTGTTCATCGAGAAGTACGTGGCTGGCCCGCGCCACATCGAAGTGCAGATCATGGCCGATTCGCACGGCAACACCTGCTACCTCTTCGAACGCGAGTGCAGCATCCAACGCCGTCACCAGAAAGTGGTGGAGGAAGCACCGAGCGCGGTGCTCACACCAGCCTTGCGCAAACGCATGGGT
>DLGQ01000013.1:24922-94917 GCA_002482775.1 Flavobacteriales bacterium UBA7690
CGGCGCCGGTACCGTGGAATTCCTGCTGGACGAGAGCCTGGAGTTCTACTTCATGGAGATGAACACCCGCCTGCAAGTGGAACACCCCGTAACGGAAATGATCACCGGGTTGGACCTCGTGAAACTACAGATCCGCGTGGCGGAAGGGGAGAAGCTGCCCTTCACGCAAGATGAATTGAAGATCAATGGCCACGCCATCGAAGTGCGTGTATACGCTGAGGATCCTGCGAACAACTTCCTGCCCGATATCGGTACGCTTACCACCTACCGTCCGCCGCAGGGGCCAGGTGTCCGTGTGGATGATGGTTTTGAGGAAGGCATGACCATCCCGATCCACTACGACCCCATGATCGCCAAGCTGATCACCCACGGTGCCACACGCGAAGAAGCGATCAACCGCATGGAACGAGCGATCGATGATTATGCCATTTCGGGAGTAGAAACAACGCTCGGTTTCTGCCGTTACGTGATGGGGCACAAGGCCTTCCGCAGCGGGAAGTACGACACGCATTTCGTGCGGGATCATTTCAGCCCATCGGTGTTGGAGGGAAGCGACCCCGAAGAGTATTTGGTGGCTGCACTGGTAGCCGCTGAACTGGGACAAACGCAAAAGGAACGCCCCAAGCCATTGGCGAGCGCGGCTTCTGGCCTAAGTGCTTGGAAACTAAACCGTCGCTGATCCAGTACAAGGGAATATCGGCGCATTTGTTGCGTTGTAACTTCACGTGCCGAAAGGTCTGGTCCATGTTCAGTAAGGCCCTCTCCATGGTGGCATTGTGCGCCACATTGATCCCCTTCCAGGTGAAGGGACAAGGCCCTGCCTATGTGGTACACGCCGTAGTAGTGGACGGTGACACCATTCCGTTGCTGTACTTGGGTGAAGCGGAAGTCACTGGCCGATGGACCCCGAAGGATAGGCGAGAGGCTGAGCGTTACACGAAGCTGATGCGCCAAGTGGTGAAGGTGTACCCTTACGCCAAGATCACCGGCCAGTTACTTTCAGAGTACGAAGCCGAGTTGAAGACCATTGAAAGCAAAGCCGATCAGGACCTGTATGTGAAGATCGCGGAAGCGGAATTGCGCGCCGAGTTCGAAGCCGAAGTGAAAGACTTGACCGTGGGCCAGGGCAAAGTGTTGGTGAAACTCATCGACCGGCAGACCGGACAAACCTCCTACGAATTGGTGAAGCAGCTGCGCGGTGCGTTCGTCGCCTTCATTTGGCAAGGACTTGCACGCCTGTTCGATCAGGATCTGAGATCCGAATACGATCCCGAAGGGGTGGATGCCACCATCGAGCTTATCGTTCAGCGCATCGAACGGGGCGAACTTCAAACCACCGAACGCACGGCCCGAACAGCGAAAGCACAGGCCAAGTTGGAACGGCGCAAAGCCCGTTTGTACAAGAAGCACGGGCTGGTGCTGGAGTCCACCAGTGCCAACTAGGGCATCCGCCGCTTGCGGGCCAACAGCCATCGCACAACCACCACCACCAGCGCGAGCACCAACACCAGCGCTACGAAAGGCAAGAACCAAGCGATCACGCTTAGTGCGATAGCCCCACCGGTCTCCGCCGTGGCCACCACCGGATTGCCAAGCCCACCGGTCTTCACCGTGCTCGCCAATCGCGTTGCCGCCGTACCCGCACTGATCAGCCCGGCCACGCCACCCCCCGCGATGAGCGCAAGCCCCCAGGCCAGCATGGGCGGCAGGTCCACGAAGGAACTCATCGCCACCACTGTACCTGCCATGGTGGAAAGCGGAACAGCCACCGCATCCAACGCATGGTCCACCAGCGGGATGTAGTACGCCAGCAATTCAGCCACGGTGGCAACACCCAACGCGATCATCGCTGGCCATTCTGCCAGCCAGCCGAAACCGGTGCGCAGCCCAACGTCGCCAAGGTCGAAGTGCGCCAGCAGACTGGCGATGAACAACGGCAGGAACACCCTGAGCCCGCATGCGGCCGCCAGCCCGATCCCCAGCCCGATGGAAAGAAGCATGTTCCACTGATCCGTCATGTATCCCGAAGGTAGCCGCTCAATGGATCGGTAGCTCCATCACATGGTCATCCATCACATAGCCCTTGCCGATATCGATCACCTCATCCCGCACCACCCGGAATCCGTTCTTCTCGTAGAACCATCGGGCGTTGTTGAAGCGGTTCACATTCAGTTCCACCATCACATCCCTGGCCGAACGCGCCGACGCGATGACGTGTTGAAGCAGCGCTTTCCCCGCTCCGGTCCTTTGCATTGACGGCATTACGTAGAGCTTATGCAATCGCGTACACGCACGGTGGTAATGATGATGCTCGTACCCCGCGAAACCGAGCACTTCCCCGCTCACCTCGAATAGTGCGAAGTGATGCCCTTTCACGTTCAGTTGGTCCGCTAAGGCCGCTTCGCTATACATCAGGTCCAGCATGTATGCGAGCTGGGCTGGGGGGAGGATGCCGCCGTATGCGATCGGCCAAGTACGCAGTGCGATCGCCCGTATGCTCGGGATGTCCTCGATCACCGCAGTGCGGATGCTCACGACCTGAAGGCCGGTGCCACCACCAGTTCCTTGCTTCCGGAAGCGTACTGGTAGAACCCTTCGCCGCTCTTCACACCCAATTTTCCGGCGGTGACCATCTGCACCAGGAGCGGACAGGGAGCATACTTCGGGTTACCGAAACCGTCCTGCAGAACGCGTAGGATGGCCAGGCACGTATCCAGCCCGATGAAGTCCGCTAGTTGCAAGGGGCCCATGGGGTGGGCCATCCCGAGCTTCATGATCGAATCGATCTCCAGAACGCCACCTACGCCTTGGAAAAGCGCCTCGATGCTCTCGTTGATCATCGGCATCAGGATCCGGTTGGCGATGAAACCGGCATAATCGTTCACCGTTACAGGTACTTTGCCGATCGCCGTGCTCAGGTCCACGACCGTCCTCGTCACCTCATCGGAAGTGTCGTAACCGCGGATCACCTCCACCAGCTTCATCACCGGCACAGGGTTCATGAAGTGCATCCCGATGACGTGGGTAGGTCGCTTGGTAACGGCCGCGATACGCGTGATGCTGATGCTGCTCGTGTTCGTTGCCAAGATGCATCCGGCAGGTGCGCTGGCATCCAGGTCACGGAAGATCCTCAACTTCAGGTCAACGTTCTCGGTCGCGGCTTCCACCACCAACTCGGCGTTCCGCACTCCAGCCGCCATGTCGGTGGCCGTAGTTATGTTCCTGAGCGTGGCCGTCTTCTGGTCTTCCGAAAGTGATCCCTTCGCCACTTGGCGGTCCAGGTTCTTGGCGATCGTGGCCATCCCCTTGTCCAAACTGGCTTGGGAGATGTCGATGAGCGTGACGTTGTGCCCGCTCTGGGCGAAGACATGGGCGATGCCGTTGCCCATCTGGCCTGCACCGATCACGGAAATTTTCATGCGTTGAGAATGTGGCGGCAAGGTAGGGGAGGATCACGATCCGCCCCTACTTGCCATCGCCTTTGAAGATGATGAGGACCGTGTAGGCCATGATCTTCAGGTCCATCGCCAGGCTCATGTTCTCGATGTACAGGATGTCGTACTTCAACCGGCGGATCATCTGCTGCACGTTCTCCGCATACCCGAATTTCACCTGCCCCCAACTGGTGATGCCGGGTCTTACTTTGTGCAAGTGGCGGTAGTGAGGCGCTAGCTCGATGATCGCATCAATGAAGTGCTGGCGCTCCGGACGGGGGCCCACCAGGCTCATATCTCCTTTCAACACGTTCCAGAACTGGGGTAGTTCATCCATCCGTGTTTTCCGCATCCAACGTCCGAAGGGTGTTATCCGTGCATCCGTGGAACTGCTCAGCTGGGGTCCGTTCCGCTCCGCATCGGCGTACATGCTCCTGAATTTCACGATCCGGAACGGCCGACCATGTTTCCCGATGCGTTCCTGCAGGAAGAAGACAGAGCCTGGGGATGAGAATTTCACACACACCGCCAGGATCAGGAAGAGGGGCGAAAGAACAAGGAGGGCCAGTACGCTGGCCGTGATGTCCACTCCACGCTTCAACGAGAATTGCCACGCGGGCATGATCTGCGGGTTCACCTCGATCAACGGTGCCCCGAAAATGCTGGTCATCTTCACCGATCCGGCGAGAATGTCATACATGTCCGGGATGATCTTGATGCGTACTCCGGTGCCCTCCAACTCGTTCATGATGCGGCTGATGTGCTCATGCTCTCCTGAATCCACTGCGATGATGGCTTCTTCTACAGCGTGCTGGCCGATCACTTTCCGGAGCTCGTTCCACTTGCCCAAACGGGGGAGACCAACGGCCGTAAGCAGCTGATCGCCTCCGTTCACGTTCACGAACCCTACGAAACGGTTCCCCGGCGATTTGGTAAGGCCCTCGATCTCCGCATGGATCGCCAAGGCACGTTCGTTGCCCCCGATCAGGATGGTATTGAACCCGATGCGGCGGTCGTGCACCTTGCGGACCGTGCTGCTGGTAAGCAGGAAGCGTAGAACGAAGTTGAGGCCGAAGTGCAGGCCGAACAGGGCTAAGAAGGAACGATAATAGAACGTGTAGTTGGCCACTTCATCGTCAAGCAGCAGCACGAAGAAGATGACTATGACCCCGATCAAGCTCACCAACAACACTTGCCCTAATTCCATGATGCGGTACCGCCGATGGATCTCCCGGTAACCGCCCATCATGGTGTAGAGCCCGAACCAGAAGAGCGGGATCAGGACCAGACCCTTGTAGAAGTTGGTATCGAACTCCACCGGAACATCGTACCCGAATTTGGCGGGTTCCAGAACCATTTTCCGGTACACGTAGAAAAGCGTCCATGCCACAGCACCGCTCACCAGATCGGCAAGCACGTACCAGGCAACGAGTTTTCTACGATCCATCATTCGGCACGCACCAGTTTGAAGTTGTCCAGGTAAACGTTGGCCGATGCCTGCCCACTGGGTAGATCCGCTTGGATGAAGAAGTCCCGGTTGGAGACACTGGTGACATTGAAATAGGTGGTCACATCGATATAGACCTTGTTCCACACCGTGTTACCGCCACTTCCGGTAGGTACCAGCACGATCCGTGGCTCGAAAACCGTGGTGCCGCTCTGCACATAGGTGTAGCCCACGGTGAAGTTCACGTTCGTGCGGTAATCCAGTTCCAGATAGACGGGTCCGAATGCAGGGCCGAAGTCCTGGTCGGTGTACAATTGGATGTGCTCCCTGCCGGGCTCCAGCACGAATCCAGCACAGGTGGTACCATCGCGAGAGACCCCCGGATGTTCGTCCGGGTTGTAGAGGATCAACGAGGTATCGCTGTCCGTGGTAGTGTTCAACAGGTTGCCCACCTCATCGAACCGTTCTGCCCAGATGTTGGCCCCTGTGTATTGCACCTGCGCATCGATCGTCGTGGAGCGCTCGGGGCTTAATTCCGCCGTACCCTGCCATGCGGTGTAATAAGGGTACTGCACACGGTCGTCATATGCTCCGTTCTTTTTCACCCCGGCTGCTACCCTTATCCTTTGGGGACCTTCGGCGATGACCGGTACCCGAGCGGGTAGCTCCCAAACGCCTAGGTCCTTGTCGTTCACCGATACCCAGACGTCCGTGATCCTGCTTGTGCTGCCTCCTTGTGCGTCCGTGGCGGTCAACCCTACTGCGGGGATCACCAGATAGGCGGGTACGGCATCGCTTTTCCTGCAACCCGAAAGCAGGAAAAGTGGGCATGCCAAAACCGACAGGGTTCTCATCATCCAAAGAGGCCAACGCATCATCACGCTCGATCAGTATGCCCCGTTTAGGCTTTCTGCACGGTCATGCCATCATAGATCGCGTGTGCTACGCGAAGGGCTTCGGCACCATCGTGGATGGAGACCACCGGCCGGGTGCCGTTCCGGATGCTGTCACCGAAAGACCGGAGCTCTTCACGGATGGCGTTGACCGTGGGGATCTCCGGCTTCTCGAAACTGATCTCGCGAACGCCCTTGCCTTCGCCCAGATCGATGGTGACCGCGAACGGATCCGCTTCGCCTACCACGGTGCGCATCCGCACGATCTCCGTGCTTTTCTCCAACATGTCCACAGCGATGTAAGCGTCCCGTTGGAAGAACCGGCTCTTGCGCATGTTCTTCAGGCTGATGCGGCTGGCTGTAAGGTTGGCCACGCAGCCGTTCTCGAAGGCGATACGTGCGTTGGTGATGTCGGGGGTATCACTTACCACGCAAACCCCGCTGGCGTGGATCTCCTTCACCGGGCTTTTCACAACGTGCAGCACGATGTCGATGTCATGGATCATCAGGTCCAGCACCACGCTCACATCCGTTCCCCGCGGATTGAACTGTGCCAACCGATGTGTCTCGATGAACATGGGGTCGGCGAAGTAGGGGAGAGCGGCTTGAAAGGCGGGATTGAAACGTTCCACGTGGCCCACTTGTACCAACTTACCGCTCCGCTGTGCCAGTAGGAGCAGATCGTCCGCTTCGGCCACCGTGCGCGCCAGGGGTTTTTCCACGAACACGTGAAGGCCTTTCTGCAAAGCCCGTGTAGCTAGTTCGTGGTGCGTTGTGGTGGGCGTCACGATGTCCAAGGCATCCACCGCTTCCAGCATTTCTTCCACGCTCGCCATGGGCCGTATGCCGAATTCCTGGGTTATGGCCGCGCATTTCTCCGGATGCGGATCATAGAAACCCACCACCTCCCACTCGGGGATCTGAAGGAGTTGCTGAAGATGGATGCGGCCCAAATGGCCTGCGCCCAGAACACCTATGCGAAGTGGCGTTGGCATGTCGTGATCTGTCTGAATAGAGGGCGGCCTTTGCTGAAAGGGCTGCGAAAGTAAGCGTGGGCGACCGGTGGGAGGGGCCGAAGGCTAACTTCGCCGCGTGAGCATGCGCCAGACCGACGACCATCGCCACCAGGGACTCCGACGTAGGCTGGTGGAAGTGTTGAAGACGAAAGGGGTGAAGAACGAGACCGTACTGGCCGCGATCGGAAAGATCCCCCGCCACCAGTTCATCGACGATTCCGCCTTCTTGGAGCTCGCCTACCAGGACATCGCATTCCCCATCGGCTGTGGGCAAACGATCAGTCAGCCCTATACAGTGGCCTTCCAGTCTGAATTGCTGGACTTGCGCCCCCGCATGAAGGTGCTGGAGATCGGTACCGGAAGTGGCTACCAGACCGCGGTGCTCTGTACCTTGGAGTGTAAAGTGTTCAGCATCGAAAGGCACCGCCCCCTGTACCTACGCACCAAGGAAAGGCTCTCCAGCATGGGCTTCCGCCCGAACCTTTACCCCGGCGATGGATTCAAAGGGCTGCCCAAAGAGGGGCCGTTCGACCGGGTGATCGTGACATGTGGTGCTCCTTGGGTGCCGGAAGACCTTCTCCAACAGGTGAAGGTGGGAGGGCTTCTCGTGATCCCGGTGGGGGAAGGGGAGGAACAACGCATGCTCCGTATGGAACGGACCGAGGATGGGACCTACCGTACCGACGACCGGGGAGCGTTCCGCTTCGTGCCCATGCTGCAAGATCGGGTAGGTTGATCACCGTAGAACGAAGAAAAGAGTGCATATTTGCGCCGTCGAAACGCCGATCTGGCACGATGGTTGACTTGAACGCGCCGGTGAAATTTTTGACGTCATCAACAAACCTCTGTGTACAGAGAGTAGAAAAGTTCATAAACTTGCCCCGCTTTTCGCAGCGACCTTCGTCCTGCTTTAGGGCAACAACCTAGAACCAAACACGCACCTAATCAATAAACAATGAAGAAGCATGTACTGTTCTCGGCAGCCATGGTAGCTGCCATGTCGGCCTCCGCTCAAACGGGGGAGATCACCAGCAACCGCGGTGAAAATTGGCTCAGCCAGAGCGGTGACTGGGGATTGACCTTCGGAGCTGATCCTCTTTTGCGTTACGCAGGCAACCTGTTCAATGCTGGAACCAACACGGCTCCAACCTTGGACGGTTTCTTTGACAGCAATAGCAACAACGGTAGCGGCATCGTTATCGGCGGTAAGAAATTGATCGATGCGAACACGGCTTACCGTGGTAAACTGCGTATCGGTTTCGGTTCCACGAAGGAGACTGAATTCGTGGATGACGTGACCTCCACCACCACCCCACCTGCGATCGTGGAAGATGTGACCAAGAACGGTTTCATGGCGGTTGATCTCGGTTTCGGTCTGGAGAAGCGTGTCGGTTCTACCCGTGTCGTAGGTATCTACGGTGCAGAAGCTCACGTTGGCTTCGGTAGCGGCAAAACGACCAACGAGTACGGTAACGCACTTAGCGCTACCAACAGTGCTCCACGTACCACGGAGTCCAAGCAAGGTAGCACCCTCCAGTTCGGTGTTAACGCCTTCGCTGGTGTGGAATGGTTCTGCGCTCCGAAGATCTCCTTGAGCGGCGAATACGCTTGGGGTGTGAACATGAACTCCACCGGCGCTGGCGAGTCCACCACCGAGAGCTTCGTGAACAACGCCGTTGTGACCACCACCGTGGAAGGTAACCCTAACGATGGCCTGTCGGACAAGAACAGCTCCTTCAGCATCGACACGCAGTTGCGTGGTTCGTTGGGCATCAACTTCTACTTCCAGTAGTCGTTTCTCTGATCCTGTTGAAAGGGCGGCCTCTGGCCGCCCTTTCTCGTTGCTGGCTATCCCAGCGAAAAGGCATCTCCATTGGGGTCCGTTATCTTCTTCTTAGCCTAGTCCAAGGATATCACACCCCAGTACTGCCATTCCGGATCCATGGCCGAGATCCAAACCGGTTCGGCCAAGTCTTATAAGAGAGAGCCTATCCCTCAAGTGCGCTCACTCAAAAGTACTGTGGCTTCCATAAAGGGATAAGAACTTGATCCCCAGCGTTTGGTCTACTTTGACCGGATGCTTGGATCGGATCTTCATGGATCACCATTCCCCTTCCAAGAGCAGATCCGATCGTGATCTCAGGTTCAGGATCAAGGCTATGCTGGATCAGATAGCGACGCACGACCCTGCACGCCCAGCCCAAGGGTCCTGTCCTATTGAACCGTTCGAGCGTTACTTCTTGGGAGGAGTTCAGAGCGTTGTAGTTACTGTATGGCGTGGAAGGTGCATGCGATGTATATCGCTGATTTTCAGTGTAATGTCCGTTTATCGATCAGGCATTCATTCATCCTCTGCACGGCGTTCCGCTGCTGTTCTTATATGGGATCATTCCAGCAGCAAGGTCCAGGTGGGTTCCAAAGCGAAAAGCCGCCTCCTGAGGAGACGGCTTTTCGCTTTGGATGTGGGAATACTTACTCCCAGAACATCACCTTGAACTCCACGCGCCGGTTCTGCGCACGGCCCTTGCTGGTAGCGTTATCGGCAACAGGCATGGTCTCGCCATGGCCTTCGTAGCGGAGGCGCTTCTCAGCAACACCCTTGCCGGTCAGGTAATCGCGCACCGAGTGGGCACGGTCATCGCTCAGTTTCAGGTTCTTGGCATCATCGCCTTGGCTGTCGGTGTGGCCATGGATCTCCAAGTTGTACTCGGGGTTCTCGTTCATTACAGCAACCACCTGGTCCAGAATACTGAAGCTCGACTTCTTGATCACAGCACTGCCGGTTTCGAACTGGATACCGGTGAGGGCCTTCTCGAACAGCTTCTTGGTCTCCTCCTTGATCTCGGGGCAGCCTTTCATGGAAGCAACACCAGCCACTTTCGGGCACTTGTCCACGTTGTCGGTGATGCCGTCGCCATCGCTATCGGGGCAACCTTGCTGGTTCACGGGGCCGGCCAGGTCCGGGCAGGCATCCATCTTATCGGCCACGCCGTCGTTGTCACGATCGGGGCAACCACCCAAGGTCTTCAGACCGAATTCATCCGGACAGTTGTCTTCTTTGTCGATCACCCCATCCTTGTCGCGGTCATCTTCAGGATGCAGGCGCAGGGAAATGCCATCGATGTAGTAATAAGCACGCTGGTTGTCTCCTCCTTCGATCACGCTCTTCTTCTCCATGTTCGGGCCGAAAGCACCGATCACGATGAACTTCTCATCGCCGTCCGCTACGAACATGCCCTTTACTTCAACCCAGTCCTTCTTGTTCTCCAGAACTCCTTCGCTCTTCACATCGGCCAGTTCGGCCAAGTGGTGGCGATGCACGTAGTTCAGCTGGGTGGGGGAAGCGTATGCTCCGATACCACCAACAGCACGGTCGCTCTTATCGGCCAGCTTCACCATGAAACTGATATCGTACTTCTGTCCAGCGGTGAGCGGGCTGCTGAGCGCGGCCTGCAAGTATTCACTGTATTGGTTCCAAGCGGCTTTGTGAGGCTTCTCATCACGGCCATTCACCAAACGCTTGAAGTTCGGACGCATATCGTCTTTCCAAGCGACGAAACCGCCGTAGTTCTCCCCCTCGAAGGCGGTGCTGGAACCCAACTCGTTGTCCGGGATCCCGACCGTGGACTTCTTGGCCAGTTTGCTGAAGATATCAACGGAACCGCCATTGGCGTTGCTCCATCCGGTCGCGCGAACCAACTCGTCCCAGGTCTTCACCTCGGGGGAGCGGGTCTCGAAACCTCCGTTATTCACCAGATTCGGGCCGGGCTCCTGTGCGAATGCCAGGCAGGGTGCCATCATTCCCGCAAGGGCCAGTGGTAAGGCTGCTTTCATATTCAATTGTGGTTTGTGGTTCTTCGTCATTGATCGTAAGCCGGGAGAGGCTGTGAAATTAGGCTGACATCCGCGTTCCTGCGCTATCTATCAACGGGTTGGCAGGAATAATATCCCCCTCCAGATCCCGTTCGCGCACCTTGCGGTGGATCGACGTTCTTCACTCCCTTCCATCTGCGGCGTAGGTTTAGACGCCGATCAAGGAACAGGTCACACATGAAGCCGATAATTTCCAATGAGGATCTGCGCCGTGTGGAACGGATCACCATGCACACCCAAGGAATAGGCGCACTGGAACTGATGGAACGAGCAGGCCACGGATGTGCGGAAAGGATCTTGGACCTGGAGAAGGACGGAAGGCTTGGCCACGAGCCGAGCTATGTGGTGCTTGCTGGGATGGGGAACAATGGTGGGGATGGACTTGTGGTGGCCCGGCACCTCCTCCAAGCAGGAGAGCACGTTCGAGTTGTTCTGGTAATGCACCGTTCAACCCCATCGCCAGAGCAGGTGGCCCAGCTAGAAGGTTTAACCAAGATGGGGATCGATCCGTTGGTTGTGAAGGATCTGATCGGGGGAGTGGAATTTCTAGAGAATGAAGTGGTTATAGATGCGATATTGGGCAGCGGGGCCGATCGGCCTTTGGAAGGCTGGTTGCGCGATCTCGTGGCCAAGGTGAACGCATCCGATAACCGCGTCATCGCGATCGATCTACCGACAGGGATGCCCGATGTAGGTGCCCTTCTTGTGGAGCACGCGTGCATCCAGGCCCAGCATACGCTCACCTTCGAACTGCCACGGTTGAACTTCTTGTTCCCTGAAGCGGGCGAGTGCCTTGGCGCTTGGCAACTGGTGCCTATCGGTCTGGACAAGGCCGCCCTTGGGCTTGTGGATCAGGTCGGAAACTGGGTAGAGGCCAAGGACGTGTCTGAACTGCTTCGTCCACGGCCTCGCTTCGGGCACAAGGGCACGTTCGGGCATGGCCTCATTGTAGCAGGGTGGGAAGGGTTCCATGGCGCCGGAGTCCTCAGTGCCCAAGGGTGTGCTAGAAGCGGTGTCGGCTTGTTCACCGTCCATGCTCCACTGGCGACCATCCAAGCCTTGAACATCGCCCTACCCGATGCCATGACCTCGGTGGCCGAAGCCGACTTCAGCAGCCTGCCCGATCTGGCGCGTTTCTCCGCCCTCGCTATCGGGCCGGGCATCGGAACCGGCCATGGTGCGGTGCAGCTCGTGGAGGAGGTCCTCACCCATTGGACGGGTCCCATGGTGGTGGATGCGGATGCTTTGACCATTCTTTTCTCTAGGCCCGATCTCGCAGCACGGATCCCGCCGAAGGCCATCCTGACCCCACATCCGAAAGAGATGGACCGCCTTTTAGGCCAACCATCGCCCAGTGGGTACGATCGGCTGCTGCTTACCAAAGCCTTCGCTAGCCAGCACAACTGCCATGTGGTACTGAAGGGAGCCTACACCGCGATCTGCACACCGGACGGGAGGGTGTTCTTCAATTCCACCGGCAACGTGGGCATGGCCAAAGGGGGAAGCGGCGATGTACTTACCGGACTGCTGACGGGTCTTTTGGCCCAGGGATATGGCCCTTTAGAGGCCAGCTTGATCGGCACGCATCTTCACGGGGCGGCCGGTGATCTTGCCGGAACCTCCTTGGGGATGGATGCCATGCGCGCCAGCGACCTCGTCGCATTCCTGCCAGCCGCGTGGCAAATGCTCCGGAGCTAGAATAGTCCGTCCAAGGTGCCTTTTCCCTCGCGCAGCACCACCGGTTCCCCGTTGGCCAGGTCGATCACCGTAGAGGCCTCCAAACCGCCGATCCCTCCGTCTATGACCAACTCCACTTGGTGGCCGAGGTGTTCTTCGATCCGCTCCGGGTCCGTGGTGTAGTCCACGAGTTTGTCCGGATCGTGCACGCTGGCTACCACCAAGGGGTGCCCAAGCTCTTTCACCAAGGCCAGTGGTATGGGGTGTGCCGGAACACGGATACCCACAGTGCGCTTATTGTTCTTGAACAGCTTGGGGATCTCGTTGCTGGCCGGTACGATGAAGGTGTAAGGGCCTGGCAACGCCTTCTTCATGATCCGGAACGATGCCGTATCGATGGCTTTGGCGTAGGTGCTTAACTGGCTGAGGTCTTGGCAGATCAGGGAGAGATCCGCTTTCTGGGGTTTGATCCCTTTCAGCCGGGCCACTTCCTCTATCGCACGGGCACTATGTGCACTGCATACATAGGCATACACGGTGTCGGTAGGACAGATCACCACGGCTCCGTTCAGCAGCTTTTCAACCACCGAGCGGATCTTCCGCGGTTCGGGATCCTTCGGATGTATGCTCAGGATCATCCGCGATCAGACCTTGGCGCTTTGGGCCGCCGCCTTCTTATGGTCCGCCAAGAATTTCTCCAACCCGAGGGTGGTGAGCGGATGATCGAACAAGGCGGTGATCGCGCTCAACGGGCAGGTGGCCACATCGGCTCCCACCTCCGCACATTGGATGATGTGCATCGGGTGGCGGATGCTGGCGGCGAGGATCTCGGTACCGTACCCATAGTTATCGTAGATCACCCGGATCTGGTCGATCAGGGCGATGCCATCGGTGCTCACATCATCCAACCGGCCCACGAATGGCGATACATAACTGGCACCAGCTTTGGCAGCCAGCAACGCTTGTCCAGCGCTGAACACCAAGGTGCAGTTCGTCTTTATCCCCTTGGAAGAGAAGTGCTTGATCGCCTTCACGCCGTCGCGGGTCATGGGCAGTTTCACCACGATGCGGGGGTGCAACGCGGCCAGGTTCTCGCCTTCGCGCACCATGCCTTCGAAGTCGGTGGCGATCACCTCGGCGCTCACATCGCCCTCCACGATGTTGCAGATGGCCACATAGTGCTTCATCACCGCATCCGTACCGCTGATGCCTTCTTTTGCCATCAGGCTGGGGTTGGTGGTAACACCATCGAGAACACCCAGGTCCTGGGCTTCCTTGATCTGCGACAAACTGGCGGTATCGATGAAGAATTTCATGGGCTGGGTAGGGTATAAGGCGGCAAAGGTAGATGCTAACCTGCCGGGTGCAGTCGTTATGGACCATAGCCACATTCGGCACGCCCCTTGACCACCGCCCATACCTTTGCCACCCTCATGCGCCATCGCCTATTGTTCCTCCTCTTCGCAGCCACCATGGTGCTGCCGAGCCTGGCCCAACCAGATGCCGGTCCCCCGCTGAATTCCACCGATGCGAAGGGGCGCAAGCAGGGTGGTTGGAGCAAGACCTGGCCGAACGGGAAGACACGCTACCTCGGACAGTTCAAGGACGACAAGCCGCAGGGCACCTTCAAGCATTACGACGAAGAGGGTAAGCTGGTGACCCTCCAAGTGCATGCTGGCGATGGAGTGATCAGCCGTGCCCGCCATTTCCACCCCAATGGTACCCTGATGGCTCTTGGGAAGTACGTGGCCCAGGAGAAGGATAGTACATGGAACTACTACGGTTCCGATGGCAAGCTGCGCAAAGTGGAACGCTACCAAGGCGGTAAGCTCAACGGTGAGCAATCGGCCTATTATCCCGATGGTTCAGTGGCTGAACTGGAGACCCGCAAGAACGGTTCGTTGGAAGGCCCGAGCAAAAGCTGGTTCCCCAACGGTAAACTGAAGTCCGAAGCCACCTACCAAGCGGGCGAACCGGAAGGGAAGATGACCTTCTACTTCCTCAGTGGGAAGAAAGAGATCGAAGGGAACATGGTGAACGGCGACCGCGACGGCACGTGGTACTATTTCAATGAGGATGGCTCGGTGCAGCTCCAAGTGCTTTATGCGAAGGGTGAATTGCTGAAGGAACGCAAGGAGAACGGTGTCTTCAAAGAGTACTACGACGATGAACAACTGAAGTCCGAGGTGATCTACAAGAAAGGCAAGCGCGAAGGGGCTTTCGCCGAGTACTACGATAATGGACGCTGGGAGCTGAAACAGATGGCCTCCGATCCGGTGATGGGAACGCCCTCGGACATGGAACGTGTCCTCCTGGGCCAGACCAAGAAGAAGGAGGGAACCTATTTGAACGACCTGCTGGAAGGGGTGGTGAAGGAGTACGACGAGAAGGGAAAGCTCCTGAAGACCACGAAGTACACGGCAGGCGTGGAGCAGTGATCCGATCAACCGGCGTGGTGGGCCCGAAGGACCATGGACCGGGCAGCATTACTTCGGGCTAAGTGCGACAACCAGAGAATGAGCAAACACGGAAGGATATTGGTGGCCATGAGCGGCGGGGTGGACAGCTCCGTTACCGCCTTGATGCTGCATGAAGAAGGGTACGAAGTGATCGGTGTGACCATGAAGACATGGGACTATGCCGACGCCAGCGGTGGTAAACGCATCACCGGTTGTTGCGATCTGGATAGCATCAACGATGCCCGTACCATGGCCGTGACGCGGGGCTTCCACCACATGATCATCGACATCCGCGAGGAGTTCGGCGATGCCATCATCGGCAACTTCACCAGTGAGTACATGGCCGGCCGTACGCCCAACCCGTGCGTACTGTGCAACACCTTCATCAAATGGGAAGCCCTGCTGAAACGCGCCGATATGATGGACTGCGCCCTGATCGCCACCGGCCACTACGCCCAAGTGCGGCAACTGGAGAACGAGGGGCGCTGGGTGGTGAGCCGTGGCCTGGATCCCGGCAAGGACCAGAGCTATGTGCTATGGGGCTTGGAACAGAAGAACCTGGCCCGTACGCGCTTCCCCATCGGGCAGTTCCACAAGAGCGCCATCCGCCAAATGGCCGTGGATAGCGGCTTCCCCGAACTGGCCAGCAAGAGCGAGAGCTACGAGATCTGTTTCATCCCGGACAACGATTACCGCGGCTTCCTCAAACGAAAAGAGCCCGAAGCCACCGCGAAACTGGCCCACGGCAAGCTGGTGAGCGTAGGTGGGGACGAACTCGGCGAGCACGACGGCTACCCCTTCTTCACCATCGGGCAGCGCAAAGGCCTGGGGATCGCCACGGGCGAACCGTTGTATGTCACGGACATCCGGCCAGATACCAATACCGTGGTCTTGGGCCGCAAAGACGACCTCCAGAAGACCTCCATGTGGGTGCGGCGGCCGAACTTCCAGCTTATCCATGCGTTAGAAGGCGAACTCGAAGCCGTGACCAAGATCCGATACAAGGACAAAGGGACCCCCAGCACGCTCTCCATGGACGGGGAACGTGTTAAAGTTGAGTTCCATGCACCGGTGGCAGGCATCGCACCTGGGCAGAGCGCCGTCTTCTATGCGGGCAACGATGTCATCGGTGGAGGGTTCATCGATCGAGAACGCACATAGACCATGCTACGCCACGGGATACTCTACGCCGCAAGCCTCGTCATCGCCCTTTCCGGGTGTAAGAAGGGTGAAGTGGAGACCCCGGACCTCGGTCATGGGTACTTCCCGAAGACCCTAGGAAGCTGGATCGAATACCAAGTGGACTCCTCTTGGCGTGATGATCCTTCGGCCGTGAGCGGAAGCGTCTCCTATCGGCTGTTGGAGAAAGTAGTCCAGAACTACACCGACGATGAAGGCCGCGCGTGCCAGATGATCCACCGCTTCGTGAAGGACGCGAACGAAGAATGGGTGATCCGCGATGTTTGGACCTGTACGCGGAACAACAGCGCTGCAGAAACGACCGAAGAGAACGTGCGGCTCCTGAAGTTGGCCTTCCCGGTTAACAATGGTGTTTCCTGGGACCTGAACGTGTTCAATACCGAGGATGAACTGGAGGTGGCGTACCGCGAGAAGGATACCCCTTGGAGCGCCGGTGAATTGGTATTCGACCGCACCGTGCTCGTCAAGAACACGGTCCCGGCCAACATCATCGTGAAGCGCAACTACGAGGAGCGCTACGCGGATGGGGTGGGGATGGTCTCCAAGTACCGCGAAGAGACCAACACGCAGTTCGATGTCCAAGGACAGTTGGAGGTTGTCGGCTGGCGCTTGGATATGGTAGCCGTGGCCTACGGAGCCGATTGACCATGGTCTGGCTACGCGTACCGCCTGTCCTGTTCTTCTGTATCCCGCTCTTCTTCGCTCGCGCCCTTCACGCACAAACAGCGCCTAACACCTACTGGGTGCAGTTCACGGATAAGAACACCACGCCTTATTCGCTTGCGCAGCCGGATGAATTCCTTTCGCAACGTGCTATCCAGCGTCGCACAACGCAGGGCATAGCTTACGATGAACTGGACCTGCCCGTGGACCCGGCCTACATCGCATTGGTAGCGGCCACAGGAGCCGAGGTGCTCAACCGCAGCAAGTGGTTCAACGCCGTCACCATTCGTACATCCGAAGAGGGTGTGCTCGCTGCCGTGCAGGCCTTGCCGTTCGTTTCCACCATTCGTTCCTCCAGTTCCGGCATCGCATCGGCCCCGCGACGGGACAAGTTCGCTTCGGCTCCTGTGCTGGAGTTCCGTGATGGCGAACCCGAAGACTACGGCACATCGTTCACCCAGATCGCCATGCTCAACGGGCATCAGTTGCATGCCTTGGGTGCGCAAGGTCAAGGCATGCTCATCGGTATCCTGGATTCCGGCTTCCAAGGCGTGGACTCTTCGCTGGCTTTTGCCGGTGTGCGCGATCGTAACGGGATCAAGCTCACGCGCGACCTCGTTGTTCATGATGGTGATGTCTTCGACGACCACTGGCACGGCCGTTCGGTGTTCTCCTGCCTGGCAGGCGCGCTAGAGGGGCAGTTGTTGGGCACCGCTCCGCAAGCCGATTATGTGTTGCTGCGCACCGAAGATGTGAACAGTGAGTACCCCGTGGAAGAGGATCACTGGATAAGCGGGGCCGAACTGGCGGACAGCTTGGGATGTGATGTCTTGAACACTTCCTTGGGCTACACCGTTTTCGACGACAGCACCATGGACCATACCATCGATCAGTTGGATGGGCAGACCATCCGCATGAGCATCGCCGCCAACATCGCCTCGCGCAAGGGCATGATCCCGGTCCACAGCGCGGGCAACCGCGGTGATGATGAATGGTACTACATCAGCATACCTGCCGATGCCATTGATGTGCTTACCGTGGGTGCCGTAGGTGATGTGGAGAACTACGCCGCGTTCAGTTCGCACGGTCCCAGTGCAGATGGCCGCGTGAAACCCGATGTGTGCGCGATGGGGTGGGGAACCACCATCCTGAGAGCCGATACGGACAGCGTGATGTACGCCAACGGAACGTCGTTCGCTTCACCCATCGTGGCCGGGCTGGTAGCATGCTTGTGGCAACTCCATCCGGACCGCACCGCAGCAGAGATCATGGATGCGGTGCGCCGAAGCGCCTCATTCTTCAATACGCCGACCGATTCCTTGGGCCATGGCGTGCCCGACTTCGCTGCCGCACATGCTTGGTTACAGATGACCGCTTCCATCGTTGACAAGGCGAAAGGCACCACGAAGGTCTGGCCGAACCCGTTCACCGACATCCTCCATGTGCAGGACGATCGTCTGGCACCGGGAACGGCATACGTCACGCTCTTCGATGGGGCTGGCAGGCACGTCCGATCCATGCGTGTGGCGGTACAACCCCAAGGAACCTTGCAACTCACTGGACTTGAGGCGTTACCCACAGGAGACCTGGTGCTGAAAGTGGCACAGGGCGATAGGGTGGTACAGCAACATGTCCTGCACACGCCGTGAGCCGCAGACCGCCACCGGTCTCCATTCCCGTGAGCCACCTGTTGGGCGCATACAGCAACGGCTGTTTCCCCATGTGCCATGAAAATAGTGAACTCTATTGGCACGACCCCGATCCACGTGCGGTGTTCCCACTGAAAGGCTTAGCGCCGAACCAACGCCTTAAGCGGGCCTTCCGTAGTGCAGGGTTCCGGATCACGCACGATGAAGCCTTCGAGGCCGTGATCGCCGCATGTGCGGACCGCGAGGAGACCTGGATCGACCCGCGGATCATGGCTTCGTTCGTGGCCTTGCACAAAGCGGGGCATGCGCATTCCGTGGAAGCGTGGCTAGGCCCCGAACTCGTTGGAGGGATATATGGCGTGGCGTTGAAGGGAGCCTTCTTCGGCGAGAGCATGTTCAGCAAGCGAACGAATGCGGGTAAGGCGGCGTTCTTCAGCTTGGTTGCACATTTGCAGTCCCGTGGACATGTCCTCTTCGATACACAGTACATCAACGACTTCACTGCGCAACTCGGTGCCGTCGAGATCCCGCGCGCGCTGTTCCGTGATCGGTTGGAAGCAGCGCTTGTCCTCGATGTCAACTTCTAGGTCCACCATCGCGGCGGCGGCGATTCTGCTCGCCTGCTGCGGTCAACGTGTGTTCGCACAAGTAGACCTGAGCGTGGAACTGATGTTGAACAAGCCGGAGGCCGGGGGTGTGCTTCGCCTTGCACTGTGCCCTTCCAAAGAGGCCTACGATTCCGAACAAGGGTGCCGCACGTTGAGCGTGGATGCCACGGGTAGGACGGTCCGCTGTGCTTTCCCCGATGTGAAGCCTGGTACTTACGCCGTGAAGGTCTTCCACGACATCAATAGCGATAACCAGCTCAACACCTCGTGGATCGGTTGGCCCCAAGAGCCTTACGGTTTCAGCAACGACGCACCGGTGAACACAGGGCCACCCTCGTTCCGGCTTGCCGCGATCACGGTTGGCGAGAAGCCCCTGACGACGCGTATCCGGTTGCGCTGATCAGCGCGGGTTGCGCACGATCTCCGGCTTCACCGCCTGCCGCTCGCTCAGGTAGCGCTGGTAGGTTTCGGAATACTTCACGCGGTGCTCGATCACACCGGCACCATTGCCGAGCAATGCGATCACGGCATCCGTGGCTTCGCGAAGACCGTTCTCACCTCCGCTGTTCGCCGTTACGATGTCCGCTTCGCTGCGCGCGATGGCTTGTTCCACCAGCCATGCCGTCACCGGGCTACCGATCATGATGCGCAAACCGCAACGCGCCGCCACGGGCAGATCCAGAACATCATCAAAGAAGAACGCGACCTCATCAGCTTCCAAGCCGTGTTGCTTCAGGAAAGCATCGAAGGCTTCGGGCTTGTTGGTGAAACCCATGTAGACGCCGTGCAACCGCTCGCGCTGGGCGAAACGTTCCGAATAGGGATTGTGCTGGCCCGTGATGATCGCCGCTTTGGGCAACGAACCATTGCGCAACCACAACGCGAAACGCAAGAGGTTCACACCCATGCTGCCCACCTCGCTGAAGGGGCTGCCGCCTTCAGCATCCTTGAAGCCGTCGTTGAAAACACCGTCCCAATCGAAGAGCACGGCCTTGGTGCGGGCGAGGCGCCGCAGGAGGTCTTTATCAGAGCCTACAACCCGAAGGCCGTTGTCGGTGAATGATCTGAAGGTGCTCATCGATCCAATGAATTGCCAGCTCCGTGCGTTCGAGTGCCGTTCTTCACTTCGATCCATTTTCCAGCGGCTCCGTTCCACTGTTGATGCAAATGATAGGACTGTGGTAATTCGGTTGGAAAAGACCCTGACCGAGCGAGGATCTCAACCTGAACAACCCTGCCTTTTCTAACATGAACGATGGAATCTGCGCCGCCCGGAACTTCCGGACAGCTGATCAGGGCTGCGTCCAATAGACAGTCTGTCCCGTCATACTCTCGCCCAAAGCAGCTCACAATATCGACAAAGACGCCAACTCCGGTATTGTGCCTTGACTTTTCGCAAAGGTCATCGAGCTGCTCGACTAGGGCTTGAGGAACTTCATCAGCATCGAGTGCTAACTCAATAAGATCACGGATGAGGTGGGGCAGGGCTGCCATCGTTCATCCAAGGGGCTCTACGCCGAGATCGCCTTCATCAAGTCCTGGATGTCCAGCATGCCGAGCTGTTTGCCGTTCTCGCTAACGCTAAGTGTATCCACCTTGTGCTCCTTGAAGGCTTTCTGTGCTTCATCGAGCAATGCTTCCGGCGAAATAGTGAAGGGCGCATTGAACTTCAACGTGCTCAGCTTCTTGGCGAGGAACTTGTTGCCTTCCTTCTCCAAGCCGCGGCGCAGGCCACCATCGGTGAACACGCCTACGTTCTTGCCCTTGGCATCAACCACCATCACAGCACCGAAGCCGTGTTTGGTCATCTCCACCAACGCTTCGCTGATCGTAGCGCTGTCCTTCACCACGGGGTTGCTGCGGCCAAGGACGTCCTTCACTTTCTTGGTGATCAAGTACGTGTCCTTGTAGAACTGCTGCGTGCCGATCGCTGTGAAGTGGTTATCGGTCAGTTGCTTCATCAATTTCCAAGGCACGGTGATGGTGTGTACACCGATGTCCACCGCGTTGCGCACGTGTTCAACCGTACGTACGCTGCTGAACATGATCTTGGTGTCGTAGCCGTAGTAGTTCACCGCACGCACGCACTGCTCCACGAGGGCGAGGGCATCGTGACCTTGATCCTGCAAACGACCCACTAGCGGGCACACATAACTCGCACCGGCCTGCATGGCCATGTACGCTTGTTGCAGCGTGTACACCAAGTGAACGTTCACCATGATGCCTTCGTTACGCAACATCTTGCAGGCACGTAGCCCTTCCAAACTCACGGGGATCTTGAACACCGTGGTGTCCTTCTTCAGGCCCATCTTCAGCTGGCGCTTGGCCTCTTTCACCACTTCTTCTGCGGTCTCGCCCAAGGCTTCCACCTGCAGGATGGGTACCTTCTTGGCGAGGTCCAGGATCATCTTGTCGATGTTGGTGACACCGCCACGGTGCATGAAGGTGGGGGTGGTGGTGAGGCCGGTGAGGAAGCCGAGCTTGAAGGCTTCGTCGATCTCCTTGATGTCTGCGCTGTCGAGGTAAAGTTCCATGGTGCGGGGTAGTGCGTTGGTCGGATCAGATAATCGTGTTCCTGGCACATGTAGTGTCGACCCTTTGGGTCGACGGTACGAGTGCTTCGATCAGGCGTGGGTAGGTACTCGGCGGTGCTTCACCTCCACAGCGTGAAGGTCGAGCAAGGGTTTCATGAATTCTTCCAGCTGCGTCATGTCCAGTTGGCTGGCGGCATCGCAGCGGGCATTGGGTGGATCGGGGTGGATCTCGATGAACACGCCGTCGACACCGGCAGCCACACCAGCGCGTGCGATCGTGGGCATCACTTCGCGGTTTCCGCCACGTGGGTCGGCGCTTGGGATGCCGTATTTGCGGATGCTGTGCGTGATGTCGAACACCACCGGGTAGCCGGTCTTCCGCATGTGGTAGAACGCGCGCGGATCCACCACCATGTCGTTGTAGCCGAAGGTGTAGCCGCGTTCGGTGAGGATAACGTTGCTGTTACCCACGCTCTCGCATTTTTGCGCAGGCTTGATCATGTTATCCGGTGCCAAGAACTGCCCATGTTTCAGGTTGATCACCGCGCCGGTCTTCGCCGCTTCGGTCACCAAGGTGGTCTGCATGCACAGGTAAGCCGGGATCTGGAGCACATCGCACACCTCGGCCGTGGGCTTGGCCTGACTAGGGTAGTGGATGTCCGTCAGAACAGGGAAGCCGAAGTCCTTCTTGATGCGTTGCAGCACTTTCAAACCTTCATCCAACCCGGGACCCATGTAGAAGTCCACGCTGCTGCGGTTGTCTTTGGTGAAGCTGCTCTTGTACACCACCGGCAGCTTCAGCCGTTCGCTAACGCGCTTCAGTGTTTCGGCGGTGCGTAGCATCACATCCTCCGTCTCGATCACGCACGGGCCGCTGATGAGGAAGAGCTGATCGCTACCACAAGCGATGTTACCAACATTAACGATCCGGGTCATGCGTTCTGGAAGAATGGCTGCAAAGGTATCCTAGCGGGCCGAAGCGCCGCCTTCAACTGTGAGATCGAACAGCAACTCGCCAAGCATGTACCCTTCCAGCCGGTCGCCCGGCGCCAAGGGGCCCACGCCAGCGGGTGTTCCGGTGAAGAGCAGGTCACCAGCTTCCAAAGCCATGTACTGCTGCACGTGCACGATCAAGGTGGCCACATCGAAGATCATTTGACCACTGTGCCCACTTTGCACCGGATGTCCGTTCTTCTTCAGCATGAAGTCGATGTGGTGCCCGGCTGGAAAGGACTCCATGGCGCTGCGGGTATCGGACACGTAGGCAGAACCATCGAAGGCTTTCGCCTTTTCCCACGGCAGGCCTTTTTCCTTCAGTTGCAGTTGCACATCGCGTGCGGTGAGGTCCAGACCGATGGTCACCTTGTCCGCGATCACCTTGCCGTTCTTGCGGCCGATGACGAAGACGAGCTCGATCTCGTGGTGTACATCGCGGCTGAATTTGGGCAGGGTGATGGGGCCGTGTACCGGGATCAACGCACTTTGCGGTTTCAGGAATACCACCGGCTCTTCCGGGATGGTGTTGCCGAGTTCCTTGGCGTGTGCGCCATAATTGCGGCCGATGCAGACGATCTTCATGGGTCAGTGGTGTAGGTCAGCTAGTGCGTTGCGCATTACGGAAAGGGTGCTGCCGGGGAGTTCGGCTTTCGTCATCAGCCATTGCAGATACCCAGGGTCGTTGCGGCCGATGTTCTCCAACGACCAACCTGCGTATTTCCCAAAAGAGAGGCAGATGGCACCGCGGTCATCGAATTTCAGTTTGCCTGCAGCGTCCGGACTGCGTTGACGATCACCGCATAGTTCGCCGAGGAAGCTGACGTCGCCTTGCAGTGCTTCGGGATACCGTTCCAACTGGGCGAGCAGCACATCCGCCGTGGCTTCCACATCGGCAAGGGCGTCGTGCGCGCCGGTATGCTCGCGGCCACAATAGAATTTGAGCGCTGCACCCAGATCGCGCGGCTCCATCTTGTGGAAGATGCGTTGCACATCAACTACGCGCAGGGAGTTCGTGTTCCATTCGAAGCCCACACGGTGCAACTCCTCGGTGAGGAAAGGGATATCGAAGCGCAACAGGTTGAAGCCGCTGAGGTCGCATCCGGCGAGTTCGTCCAAGACCTCGCGCGCCACGGCATCCAATGCAGGAGCTAGTGCCACATCCAAGTCGGTGATGCCATGCACGGCGGTGGCTTCCGGCGGTATGGGCATGCCGGGGTTCACCAATGTTTGGTAGTTCTCACGGGTGCCATCCGGGAGTAGCCGCACGATCCCGATCTGTACGATCCGGTCGCGTCCGATCTTCACTCCGGTGGTCTCCAGGTCGAAAAAGGCGAGGGGGCGTTGAAGTGTAAGGGCCATCTGCCGAAATGTAGAAAAGAAGAACCCCGGCGCTGTGGCCGGGGTCCATGTAAGTTCTGAACAGGTGGCCTAACGGACCTTCAGTTTGGCGTATTGGAACTTGCCGTACTTGTCCGTGTTCTTATAGTCTCCGGCGTATTTGGGGCCTTGGACCAGGTTGTTCACGGCCTCGAGGTAGAGTTTGGTCTCGTCCTTACCGCGTGCTTTTACGGCTTCCAGCAAACGGGCGCGCGCATCTTCCATCCGCTGGCGGCTCAGGTTCTCGTTGGTGCCGAAGGTCTTGGTGGGCACTTTCGATGCGCTGGCCTCGATCACGATGTTGGCCTTCCCATTCTTGTCGATCAAGCCAACGACCACATCCACGAACTCCTTCCAGCGTTGCTCGTTCTGGTCGATGTCCTTGGCGTTGTACACGTAGAATTTGGCGTAAACATCGGCGTAGCTGGCATCGGGTGTCACGTGTTTACCACCTTTCTCCTTCACCTGTGCATCGGTGAGGGCCTTTTCCTTTTCTGCCTGCGCCAATTCTTTCTCTTTCTGTGCCGCAGCCACTGATCCGGCAGGCGGCACAACTTCACCCTTTTCCTTCTTGCCAGGAGGCGATCCTTTCGGCAGGTCCACGATGCTGGCAGGGCCGGCCAGCGATACAGGGCTCAGGTAGATCTCCTTGTTGATCTCCTGGTAGCTGCTTTCGCATTCCACGAAGATGTCCTCGGTGTGTACGGTCTTGTCGTTCACCCGGTAGTCCAAGTTGTACTCCTTGCACGGCGGAAGTATGGCCACATACACACCGTCGCGCTGGCGCGGTTTGTAGCTCTTCACCTCGCCGGTGGATTTGTCCGTTACGTAGAGGATGGTGGAGTTCGGAAGTTCTTCGCCCGGTGCGGGGATGATGTAGCCCTTCAGCACGGTAAGGCCTTCAGCCTCCATTTCGCTCGGCAGGTCCACGAAGTAGATGTCCTTCTCGCCGTAGCCACTGTTCTTGTCGGAACTGAAGTAGCCGCGACGACCATCGGCCGTGGTCACGAAGAAGACGTCGTCATCGGTGGTGTTCAGCGGGGAACCGAGGTTCTTCGGCAAGGTCCAGGTCCCATCGTCGTTCATCTCCGTGTAGAAGATGTCGAAACCGCCCATGGAGTTGTGGCCTTTGGAGCTGAAGTACAGCGTACGACCATTGGGGTGGATGAAGGGGCCATCCTCATCGTACCGGGTGTTGTNNGTTGATCACCGGGCTCAGGTTCTGGGCTTTGCTCCACTCGCCGTTAGGCAACCGTACTACACGGTAGATGTCGCGGCCGCCGATACCACCATCCTTGCGGTCGCTCACGAAATAGAAGGTGTTCCCATCGGCCGTAAGGGCACCGTGCGTTTCCCACGCCTTGGTATTGATGTCGCTTCCCATGAGCACCGGATCGCTCCAGATCTCACCCACCAGCTTGCTTTCGTAGATGTTGCCGTCGCCGCCGTCATCGCGGTAAACGAAGAGCGTCTGTCCATCGGCCGCTACGTTGATCGTGGCCAGGTGCCCAACAGCGGGGTTGATGTTCAGTACTTCGGGCTTCTGCCACGTTCCTTCGCGGTCTTTGTAGCTCACGTATACGTTTTCGTAAGGCTGGCCCGCGATGGGGTCGATCACCGAGCTGTTGGAACTATCCGGACGTACACGACGGCTGGTGTAGAACAGGGCGTTACCATCCACGCTCAGCACCGGGCTGAAATCAGGACCGGCCCAGTTGATGGTCTGGCCCACGTTGGAGATCAGGTATTCCACAGGTGAAGCTTGCAGCACGCGCGCATTGGCGGTCTGCTCCTTCCCACGCATGGCTTGGTCGCGCAGGTCGTGTTTGGGGTCGGCTTCGTCCAGGAATTTCTGGTAAGCCATGTCCGCTTTGTCGAACTGGTTGTTCAGGTGGTAGGCCCGTCCGAGGTAGTAGTCCACTTCGGCAGGTGCATTGCGTTCGCGCGGGTCGAAGGGGTCGTAGCCAGCGGTGTTGAAGGAGCCGAAGTTGGCCTTCCGCAGGGCCGCAGCGCGCTCCAAGTAGGGTAGGGCCTTGGCTTTCTGGTTGTACGAATTGAAATAGCTGGCACCCAGCTTATAGTTCAAGTTCGCGTTCTCCCCATCAGCGGATAGTAGCTCACTCCAGATATCGGCGGCCTGATTGTAGAATTTCTCCTCCATCAGCTTGCTCGCCTCCTCGAACTTCCAAGTGAAGGAGGTGTTATCTCCTTGGCCACTAGCCGAGAACTGGAGGAAGAAGGAGCAGAGGATGGTAAAGGCGACGCAGCCGTGCTTCATGACAGAACACATTCGTTAAGAACCGGATAGAGCGGCTAAATGTAGAATTTTCCCGCTGCCGGGGTGGTTATTGTTCAGAAGCTCTGGTCGATCGACCATCCTTCGAGGATATCGGCTACCCGGCGCACGAACTTGCCTCCGAGCGCTCCGTCCACCACCCGGTGGTCATAACTGTGGCTCAGGAACATCTGGTGCCGGATGCCGATCACGTCGCCTTGTGGGGTTTCTATCACAGCAGGTTTCTTGCGGATAGCACCTGTGGCCATGATCGCCACCTGCGGCTGGTTGATCACCGGAGTGCCCAGCACATTGCCGAAGGTACCTACATTGGTCATGGTGTAGGTACCGCCGCTCACCTCGTCCGGGGTGAGCTTGCCCTGCCGCGCACGGTTCGCTAAGTCGTTGACCTTCTTGGCCATACCCACCAGGTTGTACTGGTCTGCGTTCTTTATCACCGGCACTATGAGGTTGCCGCTGGGGAGGGCTGCCGCCATGCCTACGTTGATGTCTTTCTTCTTGATGATGGTATACCCGTCCACCTGCACGTTGATCATGGGCATCTCCTTGATGGCCTGCACGATGGCCATGATGAAGACCGGTGTGAAGGTCAATTTCTCACCCTCGCGCTGTTCGAACGCCTTCTTCACCCTCTCGCGCCACAACCACAGGTTGGTGACATCGGCCTCCACGAAGCTTGTGACGTGCGGGCTCGTGTGCTTGCTCATCACCATGTGGTCAGCGATCAGCTTGCGCATGCGGTCCATCTCGATGATCTCGTCGCCTTGGGCGGGCGTCACTTTAGGTGCTTGAGCAGCTTCGAGCTTCGAACCTTGGGTCTCCATCTTGGCCGTTGGGACGGCGGGAGGGGTAGCCGAAGCCTGGCTCACGGCTCGTACCTCAGGGCTCGTGGCTTGGGCTTCCCTGTTAGGGAGGTAGTCCAGGATATCCTTCTTCGTCACCCGTCCACCTTGGCCAGAACCTGCGATGGCTTCCAACTCCTCAAGCGATACACCTTCGTTCTGTGCGATGTTGCGCACCAGTGGGCTATAGAATTTGCCGCTGGGACCGGTGCGCTCCACAGGGCCCGATGCCACTGGCGCGGGAACTGCAGCAGCAGCCGGTGCGGCAGTAGGCGCAGGAGTTGCTTTTGGCGCTCCGTTGGAAGCGGCGGCTTTCGGCGGTGCCGGTGCAGCTGCCGTGGCAGACCCGATCTGGGCGATGGGCTGGCCCACCTTCACCACATCACCATCGTTCACCAACCGTTTCAGCAAGATACCAGCCTCGGGTGCCGGTACTTCACTGTCCACTTTGTCCGTGGCGATCTCCACGATGGGCTCATCGGCTTCCACGCGGTCGCCTTCGTTCTTGAGCCATTTAATGATGGTGGCTTCGGCCACGCTTTCGCCCATCTTGGGCAGCAGGATGTCGATCTGGGACATGGGCAACTTCTCCAACTAAGGGAGGCGGCCAAAGGTAGCGATGGGGGCTGAAGGGCGCGCGTCTTATCCGCGACCCAATAAAGGCAAGCCCCGCAGCACGGCACGCAGGTCCGTCCAGGCGGTATAATCCTTGGCATAGACCACGTTGGCCCGGTGCATGGAGAGCGGGTCGTTGGGGCCGGCACCGCCACCAGGGTCCACGATACCTGCTCGGATGCCCGGCAACTTCAATGGCCCCTCCTGGTGCGGCCCATAACCGACCCAGCTTTTCTTGCGCTGCACCACGGCCCACCAGTTCTGAAAGAACCCGGTGCGATCCTGGACGATGAGGAGCACGATGGGCATGCCTACCAGAAGACCTAAAGCTATGACGAGGTCCATCACCCTTTTGCTTCGCCGCGCGGCAGAACTGTGTACCGCATAACGTTCCATGATGTACAGGTCGTTGATGCTCTCGATGCTGTTGGGGCCGATGATGAATTCCCGGGCCGGCTGCGCGATCTTGAACATCACCCCGGTGGAACGCAGCTGTTCCATCAACTCGATGATGCGGCCCCATTGCAGGTCCTTGGCACAGAACACCACTTCATCTATACCGTGCTTCTTGATCTTGCGGCGGATCTCCTGTACCGCTTCGGGCGCTTCGCCTTCTTCCAAACTCATCTGTTTCTGGCGGCCCAGGCCGAAGTGTGTTTGCCATAACAAGGCGAGCGCGTGTCTGTTCTCTTCCGCACTGCCGATGGACAGCACGCGTTTCAGGTCGATGCTGCGCAGGCTGTACCCCCTCACCCGCAATATGTGCATCGCCAAACGGGCGGCCAATGGCGCCATGCCCAGGAAAAGTACGGCCAATAGATCAACCTCGAAGTGGCTGTCCATTCCGGAAAGCAGCCTGCGGCCGGTGAAGAACAGCAACCACAGCACCATCCCTTTCAACACGTTCAACAGGCGCACCGGTCTGTCGTAAGCCCCGGTCAAGGCCATCAGCCCCACCAACCCGGCTACAAGAATGGCCATGCCAACAGGCCCCCGAGCCGTACCGCCAGCACCAACCCACGAGGAAAAGGACCAAGCGAGCACGAACATGAGCCCGAAATCCAACATGGGCAACAACGCCCGCTTGAAGAAACGCGATACGATGGCGCCCGCAGCGCTGAGGTAGATGCTGCCATTGATGAGCAAGCCAAGCAGGTCCATCCGCTTGCGCGTGAAGTGCTTCTGCGCGAAGATGGCCATGGCGTTGTAGAACACGAACACGTAGTTGACGCTGCTCTTCTTGGTGCTTTCACCCTTGTAATGGATGATGCGCGCTTCCGGGTAGTACCAGTTCTCGTAACCACCCAACGTGATGCGGTAACTGAGATCGATGTCTTCACCATACATGAAGAAGCTCTCGTCCAGCAGGCCTACTTCGTCCAAGGTCTTCTTCCGCAAGAACATGCACGCACCGGAAAGGATCTCGATGGGCGCGGACTGGTCCTCAGGTAGGTGCCCCAGGTGGTAGCGCCCGAAGGTCTCGCTGTGCGGGAACAAACGGGTGAGGCCGATGATCTTGTAGAACGCCACCGCCGGTGTGGGCAATCCACGTTTGCTTTCCGGAAGGAAGGTGCCCGTGCCATCGATCATCTTCACACCAAGGCCACCTGCTTTCGGGTGCGCATCCAGGAACGCGATCACCTTGTGGAAGACGTCTTCCCCAACGACCGTGTCCGGGTTCAACAACACCACGTACTCCGCGGCACTTGCGCGGATGGCCTGGTTGTTCGCCCGGCTGAAACCCACGTTCTCCGTGTTGGCGATCAGTTTCACCTGCGGGAATTTCTCGCGCACCATTTCCACACTACCATCTGTGCTCTGGTTGTCCACCACGAATACTTCGCCATCAATGCCCTTGAGCGCTTCCTGCACCGTACGCAGGCACTGCTCCAGGTAGGCCCGGACGTTGTAGTTGACGATGATGACGGAGAGTTTCATGTGGACACGTGGTCATGTGTTCCGCACACCATGCTTACACACCATGTGGCCATGGAATGCGGATCACGCCCCAGGCCAAGCATTCCATGGTCGCATGGCCACATGTTCGCATGGTAACATGTCCACTTCATCGTTTCACGCTCTGTTCGTAAGGCTTCCTGTCTGCGATACTGCGGCCCAAGGTGAGCTCATCGGTGGTGCTAAGTTCGCCGCCCACGCTAAGCCCACGTGCCAGCATGGTAACGGTAACACCCTGTTCGGCGAGTTTGCGGTTCAGGTAGAATCCCGTGGTGTCGCCTTCTAAAGTAGTACCCAAGGCGAGGATCACTTCGCGCGTTCCGCCGGGCATCACACGGTCCATCAGCTGCCGCGTGTTCAGGTCGTCGGGTCCAATTCCATCCATGGGGCTGATCACGCCCCCGAGAACGTGGAAACGCCCCTTGAATTGCCGGGTGTTCTCGATGGCGATCACATCGCGGATGTCCTCCACCACGCAGATCAAGGCTTCGTCGCGGTTCGGGTCGCGACAGATGGCGCACTTGGCTTCATCACTGATGTTGCAGCACACCTCGCAGAACCGCACCTCATCGCGCATGCGCCGGATGGCATCGCTGAAACGGACCACCTCGTGCTGTTCCCGGCGCAGCAGGTCCAAGGCCAACCGCATCGCCGTGCGACGGCCGATACCCGGCAACGTGGCCAGTTGGTCCACGGCTTGTTCCAGCAGGGCCGAAGAGAGCGACATGCGGCAAAGGAACGGCAATAGCCGATCCATATCCCGCCCTTTCCTTAAGGCTTCTTCGCCTTTTTCGGTTCAGGGATCTCCGTTGGGAGTTTGTAGATCTCCACCGGTTCGGGGTAGCGGTTGCGGTCCAGGATCACCTCGTCCGCCGGTGGTGGCTCCTTGGTGGACATCATCAGCCGCCGGTAGAACGCTCGCGTGAGCGCGATACCCGTGCGCCGCGCCACCTGGCTGTTGATCACCCGCGCGATCAGGTTGATGTCGTCCCCGATGTACAACGGGTAGCCCTTGTCGCCAAGGCCATCGATGTGGATCTCGTACACCTCGCCATGGTGCAGCGCGATACGCAGGTCCACACGCTGCCGGAACGGGACGGAGTGTATCAACGAGCGTACGTACTGCTGGAAGTGCGATTTGATCTCCAACGCGTACCGCAAGGCTGTGCGCGAAGGGGTTTTCCCCTTGGCGATAGCGATGAACCCATCCCCCGTGGTATTGATGATCTGGATGTCCGATGCGCCTTCAGCAGCGCGCACCGATTCCTCGAACAAACGCGTCATGGCCATCACAACGGTGCGCATCACCTCTTCTTTCACCGCAGCGCTGTAGAGCAACTGCGTGAAGCCGCTGAGGTCGATCAGCACCAAGCTGCACTCGATGCGTTCGTAGTTCTTCGGAAGATCTTTCTGGGCCATACCGGTGGTGGGCCAGGTGAGGCTGGCTTGGCGAAGATCGTTAGTGTTCCGGATAAACCACCGGCAAAGTGCCCTCGGACTACTTTCGGCGCATGGCAGGGGCCCGAAGACCGTGGATGTTCACTCTTTTGCTGTTCCCGTTATGTCTTGCCCTGCTTTGGACCTGGGCTTCGGGCTACCATGGGGTCAATGGCCAAGATGCCCACGACTATTGGCGCATCGCCCGTGAATGGACGGCCTTCTGGGCTGGTGGGGAGCGCCCGGTGATGGCCGAACACCCGCACGGATATCCCATCGCAGGAGCATTGTTCGGGAGCGTGCTCGGGGGTGAGCTCTTCGGCCTGCGTGTGGTGAGCGCCTTGTCTTTCCTGTTGATCGCCTTCGCGCTGCGTTCGGTGCTGTCGCGCCCATCGGAGCGCAGTGGAGCTGTGTTCTCCTACGTCCTACTTGCGCTTGCCGCCTGCCCGTTCTTGTTNNTGTTACGCTACGCCATGATGAGCATGAGCGATGTCCCCGGGATCGCATTGATCTTCTGGGCCTACGCCTGGCTTGTACGTGGAGAGGGGAACAACCGCATTCATTTCGTGTTGATCGCGATCGTACTGGCGGCCGTGGCGATGGCGGTTCGTATGGCCGTAGCGCCGTTGATAGGGGCGTTGGTCATCGCCATGTTCTATGAGCGCACGCGGGAACGACGGACCCTCTGGGCTTTCATGACCAGTGCCGTGCTATCACTTCTCGTACTGGGTCCATTCCTCGGGGTTGATGAACTGCTCGGAACAGTCTTACAGGGGTCGCCGCTGGCGGAATGGTCTCCCTTCAACCTCTTCCGGCGCGTGCTTCATTCCGATGACGGCGTGTTGATCTACCGCGTGCCGAACATCGTGTATGTGCTGAGCATCTTCGTCCACCCTGGCTTTTTCCCGATCGGTGTTCTCCTGTTGCCGTTCGTCCGGAAGGATGATCTGTCTTCAGCACGCGCACGCATCGCGGCCTGGTGCGTGGGTTGTTACCTGTTGTTCATCGCTGGCATGCCGTTCCAGAACGACCGTGTTCTGCTGATGGCATTGCCTTTCGTAGCAGTGGTGTTCTATCCGGCGTTCCTACGGGCTTGGGACTGGCTTGTGGTGAAAGGCCTTCGCCCAGCGTTGTGGGTCTCGGCGATGGCTTTGCTGCAATTCGGGCTGTTCGTTCGTGCAATGCAGCCCTTCATGGATCAGGCCAGGACAGAACGAGAGCTAGCGGCCCAGGTGAACGCGCTGCACCCCGAGCGCATCTACACACATGGCATGGGCGCGGCGTTGACCAACTACTGCGCACCAGTACTTGTGACCGAGCTGTGGTATGGGGTTATCGACACCTTTGAACACGGAGCCGTTGTGGTGGTGAAGCCCGCCAACCTTTCTGAACAATGGGACGGCCTACCGCCCGGGATCAACTGGCAACGCATGGAAGACCAAGGTGTTGACCGGATCGGCTCCCACGCCGATGGTTGGGTGGTGGCCCGGATCCGGTAAGCCGCCCTATCTTGCTGAAGCACCTCTACTTGCGATGAAGAAAAGGTCGTTCTCAATCTGGCTGGCATGCGCCGCCTGTTGTGCTATTCATGCACAGCCCACCTTCGAGCTCACCGATCTGCGCTACGCCGTGCACCTCTGTTCCGATACCGCATTCATCCCTGCGCAGGACCAATCTATGATCGGTGAGGTACAGGACCTTTCAGCCGTTAACCGGGGATGCCTGCTCGCCAATGAGCAGCAGAGCGTGTTCGTGCGCTTCTCGGTGGCCTCTGCTGGGTTGCTCGCATTCGCGGTGACACCGACGGAACCTTCTGACTACGACTTTGCGCTTTGGGGGCCGTTCATCGAGGCCGTGGATACCTTGGAAGGCTCCCCGATCCGGTGTTCTTATGCTGCACTGTCCGGAGCTACCGGGCTCAGCTTTCAAGCCCTGGATATTTCCGAATCCGCCTCGGGTGATGGTTGGGTGCGTCACGTGAGCGTGGATGCTGGACAGCACTATGTGCTGTACGTTGGGAACTATTCCTTGAACGGCATCGGGTTCCACCTCCATTGGCAATTGGAAGATGGTGCCGCATTGAGCTGTCCTGGTCTTCCGGAGGCCGCCTTCGAGCCTTCCGTTGGAACGGTCGGAGTAGGGGAGGAAGTGTCGTTCGTGGATCTCTCGACGAACGATCCGTACGGATGGTATTGGGAATTCCCAGGTGCCTCTATGGAACGAGCACCGACCAGTTCCCGCAAGGCATCACGTATGCTACCGCTGGTTGCTATGATGTGCGGTTGACCGCGTACAATTCTGCTGGTGCTGGTGAGACCATGACCACGTGTGCGGTCAATGTGGATGCCACCACGGGGATCACCGCCATGGATGATGTGGTGGGTATGGTGCAGGATGGGAGGACCCTGCGTTTCATCGCGCAAGGCAGCCCGTTTTTCCATGTCACGGTACTGGATGCTTCCGGTAGAACAGTACAGCAGGAACAAGGTCAGGGCTCCATGGAACTTCCACTTACCGCACATGCAACGGGTGCCTACACTGTCCTCGTTCGGACGGCTACAGGTCTTATCGCCCGACGAGTGGCTGTGATCCGGTGATCGGATCGGAAGTCGGTTGGCGTAGGCTGCGTATCCTTGCACCGCATCTTCGCGCAGCCCATGGATATCTCCATCGTAGTCCCCTTGGTCAACGAACGAGAGTCGTTGCCGCACCTCGTGGAGTGGCTGCATCGCGTGATCAGTGGCATGGGCAAGGCGTACGAGATCATCCTGGTGGATGATGGCAGCACCGATGGTTCGTGGGCGGAGATCCAACGGCTTTCGGCTGCGAACAACCGCGTGAAAGGCATCCGCTTCGGCCGCAACTACGGCAAAAGCCCAGCGCTGAACGAAGGGTTCAAGGCCGCACAAGGCAACGTGGTGATCACCATGGACGCCGACCTGCAAGATGATCCGGACGAGATCCCCGAGCTGTACCGGATGATCACCGTGGACGGCTTCGACCTGGTGAGCGGCTGGAAGAAGAAACGTTTCGATCCGCTGACGAAGACCATCCCCACCAAGCTCTTCAACTGGACCACGCGCAAGGCCAGCGGCGTGCAGTTGCACGATTTCAACTGTGGGCTGAAGGCCTACCGCAAGGACGTGGTGAAGAACATCGAGGTGTTCGGTGAGATGCATCGCTACATCCCGTTCATCGCCAAGAAGGAAGGCTTCCGCAACATCGGTGAGAAAGTGGTGAAACACCATCCGCGGAAATTCGGCCACACCAAGTTCGGGTTCAGCCGCTTCATCAATGGCTTCCTTGACCTGCTCACCATCACGTTCATCTTCCGCTTCGCGAAGAAGCCGATGCATTTCTTCGGGGGCATTGGCACGCTCATGTTCCTGGTCGGTTCACTCAGCGCCACGTGGGTGATCGGGGAAAAGCTTTGGCATTCCTTCATCTTGCACGAACCTGCACCCCGCGTGGCCGATCAAGGCTTGTTCTTCGTGGCCCTCACAGCGATGGTGATCGGTGTCCAGCTCTTCACCGCGGGTTTCGTGGCCGATCTGGTCAGCCGCAATGGCACCGACCGCAACCGCTACCGCATCAGCGAGCGCACGGGTTGCTGATCCCACATTCGGATCATCTTTGTTGGAGATGAAGGACCGCCTGCCGATCCGTATCGCCCAGTGCCTGTTCTTGCTCGCGCTCGTGCGGCACCTGGCCGTAGCCTTCTTCGTGCATCCGTACGCCGATGACTTCAGCTACGCCGTAGCTGGTATGCGCTCCGATCTTGGTGCGCGCTTGATCCAAGAATACACCTCGTGGAACGGACGCTACTTCTCCAATATCCTGCTGCTGCGAAGTCCGCTGACCATGGGCCTGGAAGAAGGGTTGTGGCTTTACCGCGCGGTGGCCGCGGCGCTGATACTCTTCACGTGGTTCGCGGCCTATCGCTTCGTGCGTGTGCTGTTGCCTGCGGCGAAGCGTGAGCTGGCTGCTACCATCTCGTTGATCTTCTTGCTGCTCTTCTTCCATGTGATGCCGAACACCAGCGAAGGGTTCTACTGGTACACCGGCGCCATGACCTACCAACTGCCCAATGCGCTGAGCCTGCTGCTGCTCGCGAATTGGGTGCGCTACCTACGCTCTCCGCAAGATGTGTTGGGCTGGAGCTGGTATGCCGCACAGGTACTTCTGGTGGTCGTGATCGCGGGTTGCAACGAGGTACACATGGCGTTCTTGGTGCTCGCGCACGCAGGACTTCTTGTGCATGGCTGGTTGAATGAACGTCGACTCGCGCGCCCGGTCCTGGTGATGCTCGCGGTCTCCGTGCTGTGTGCCATCGTTGTAGCTGCTGCTCCGGGCAACGCCACGCGCGGTGCGCATTTCGCCATGAAGCATGACCTGCTCCGCACTTTGGGGTACAGTGCCGTGCAGACCGGCCGTTTCGGTGGGCTTGCATTGATCTCGTTCCCCGTCATGATCCTCGCGTTGAACATCCCGAACATCCGCAGGGAAGCTCTTGCAAAAGGCATTCTTCAACCGTTCCATTTCCCGCTGAACAAGTGGTTGGCGCTGGCTCTACCGTTCGCCTGTGTGTTCGTGGCCATGGTGGTCACGTATTGGCCCACAGGCCTGCTGGGCCAGCATCGCACGGTGAACATGGGCTTGTTCTACTTCGTGTTGGCGTGGTTCTTCGCATTGGTCATTTGGGATCAGGTCTTTTTGCAGCCCCGCAACGTAGGGACCAGCGAAGCGGGCGCGTTCCGTTGGACATGGTCTTTGGTTATTGTGGCAGCCATGCCCCTTTTTACCGGCCGCGGTTCGCACCTGACCGGAGAACTTTTCGACGGAACCCTAGCGCGCTACGATCGCGCCATGCATGCACGCTACGATGCTATCCGCGAAAGTCCAGACGATGAGTTGGTGCTGCCCGCCGTGCCGTGGCCAACGAGCTTGACGGTGCTGCCCCTGGATACCGCATCCGGGCATTGGATCAACCTGAGCATGGCGGACTATTTCGAACGGCCGGGCCTCCGCCTTATTGAGCCAGCTCCGGTTCCGCAGGAATAGCGGCAGTGGGCGTTGGTGGGGCAGGTGTGGGGTCGAAGAAGAGCTCACGTGCCAGCTTCTCGTCGTGGCCGTAAACATCGTCGCAGAAGTTCAGCCTGCCATCAGCGCCCACCCAGGTGGTGAAGTACCCGATCGTGACCGGACGTTTCTCCTTTAGCGTCACCCACGTTTCCTTGCCCTTGTTCATGGCCTCCCTGATCTTCTCGGTAGTCCACGTAGTGTCGTTACGCAGAAGGTATTCTGCCAAGCGCTGTGGTTCGCTCAAGCGGATGCAGCCGTGGCTGAAGGCCCTGCTCTCGCGTGCGAATCCGCCTTTGCTCGGCGTATCGTGGAAGTAGATGCTGTAGCTGTTGGGGAAAAGGAATTTCACCTTGCCCAACGCGTTGCCAGCGCCCGGTTTCTGGCGGATCACCGGATTCGCATCACTGCCTCCGATGCGCTCCATGCCTTTGCTGGCGAGGTAATTCGGGTTCTTCTTGATCGCTGGTAGGATCTCGTTGCGCACGATGCTCTGCGGCACACCCCAGTACGGACTGAAGACGATGTTGCTCAATGTATCGCTGAAGATCACCGTGCGTGTGGCTTCGTTGCCCACCACCACCTTCATGTTCCACGCTTCTTTGCCGCCCTCGAAGATGTGCATGCGGTACTCCGGGATGTTCACCAGGATCAGGTCCGGGGCATAGGCTTCGGGAACCCACCGCAGCCGTTCCATGTTGATCAACAAGGTGCGCACGCGTTGCGCCGGGGTGACGTTCAGCTGCCGGATCACGCTGTTGCCGATCACCCCATCGGGCAGCAAGGCATGACGTTCCTGGAAATGTTGTACGGCGAACAACAAGGTGCTGTCGTACGCGGCCGAGCTGAGGACGATGGTGTCCATGCCGCCTACGAGGTCGCCCAGTACCATCAAGCGTTGACGGATGTCCGGGATCACACCGGCGGTATCACCGGGCACGATCTTCTTGCGTTCGCCCAGCGAGAGCACGTCCCACCGGACCAAGGTGTCCAATGCGGCGTAGCGTTTCAACTCGTCCTTCAGCTTGCTGTACTGCGGATGGATGGGTTCGATGGCGCGCAGGTCCATGCGGCCAGCGGTGAGCGAATCCAACAGGCGGTCGTAGTTCTTCTTCTTGCGCGGGATGAACCAATCCAGCTCGTGCAGGTCTTTGCCTACCATGCCGCCGTACTTCTTGTCCGCGAAGCGGAAGAACTGCGCGGTGAGGGCGAGTTCCAACGCGGTGCGGCAGCTGTCGCAAGCGGCACTATCGGCGCGGCTGCGGTGTCCGTTGCTCAGCAATCCGTTCAGGCGTTCGCGTAGGGCTGCGCCTTCCCGATAGGCGGCTTCGGTGCTGTTGACCAGCGAAGCGAATCCAGCTGCGGCCTGCGAAAGGCTATCGTTCACGAACCACGCGTACTGGTATTTCCGTCGCGCGTAGAAGTCGCGGATGCCGGCGGAATCCAGGCGGGTCTCGGGATGGCTCGCGAGGTAGGCGAGGATGTCGGTGCTATCCATCGTGCGCACCGTGTACTGTTCGCGGCTCTCGAACACCGCGTTGATCTCCTGGGCCTTTTCCTGTTCAGTCGGTGGTTCGGCTTGTTCGGCACAACCAACAACGAGGAACAGGGCAAAAAGGTGGGGACGGGCGCGCATGAGGGGAGTGGGCATACGAGCCCAAGGCGCGTAAAGTTCTACTTACTGCCGTGAACGTAGAGCAACCCGCCATCGGCGAGCAGTTCCAGCATGCGGGGCATGTCGGCGCGGCTCACGGCGGGGCAGCCCCAGCTACGGCCCAACCGACCGTGCTCGGCAATGAACGTCTCGCTCACGTAATCGGCACCGTGCATGATCACCTCGCGGGCTTCGGCCTGGCAATTCNNCACCGCGCTCCAAGCCGTGGAGCAGGAGGGCGGCACCGTGCTTCGGGCTCACGATCTCGGCACCCACACGGTATAGACCAAGGCTCGTTGCATGCGAACCTTCTTTGTTGCTGAAGCTGGTGGCCATGCGTTCCCCGCTGCCTTGGCCGTGCGCCACGTAGGTGCGGAGGACGAGTTCCTTCTTGTCCAGGTCAATGATGTAGAAACGCTTGGCATCGCTGGGCTGCGTCATGTCCGCAATGGCGATCACATGGCCTTTGATGCCCTTGTTCTCCATGCGGCGGTAACAGGCGTTGAACACGCTTTCCTTCAACTCACCATCCAAGCACAACTCCGTGTAGAGCCCGCTGGCCGTGGCCGCAACGGACGCCGCAGGGGCCGCGTCAGCGGTCCGTTCAGCAGCATTGTCCCCTCCACCTGGCAACAGCCAAGAGAAGAGCAATGCCAAGAGCATTGGCATGTGCATCATTCCTTCCTACAGGTTCTTCCGTTGCCTTACCATCAAGCGAGGTTCCAGTTCGCGGTAAGGCCAACGGGGCGGTGAAGTAAACGTTACCGAGAACACGGTGGTCTTCTACGGTAGTTAAATGCTTCAAGTTTCTGGACGTAACGCATTCTGCACCCGACGAATGGTCCATTTAATTCGCCGATCGGACGGAATGTTAGCTTCGATGTACCAACCACCACCATGTTCCTTCGCACACTCTCCCTTGTGCTGCTTCTTGCGGCCACCACCTGTTCTGCACAGTTCTACAATTGGGGCTGGGGTCCCGAGATCAGTGTGAACCAGAACGGCAGCACCATCACCTGCACGGTGTGGGATCCGATCCTCAACACCAGTCGCACGCAGAGCTACACCAGCGTGGCCAGCTGGACGCACGATGACGGTGTGGTGGCGGCCGTTTCGGGCGGCGGTGTGCTCACGGCCATCGTGTACGACATCAACCTGGCCAGCTTCCGATCGGATCAGTTGACGTCCACCAGCGGAACCACGGTGATCAACAGCGATGGTGTGATCGCATGGGTGACGGGCTCGGGGATCGTAGGCGCAGCGATCTATGACCCCGATGCGCAGACGTGGCGCGATGAGCAGTTAAGTTCCAACAGCGGCAACCAGATCCAGAACCGCGATGGTGTGGTGACGTGGGTCTCTGCAAGTGGCATCCTTGGCGCCGCGGTCTACGATCCGGGCACCGCCCAATGGATGGAAGATCAACTGAGCTCCAACAGTGGGAATGTGGTGCAGAACCGCGACGGCATCGTGGCATGGGTCTCCTCATCGGGCATCCTTGGTGCTGCGGTCTATGATCCGTCGCTCGGGCAGTGGATGGATGATCAGTTGAGTTCCAATAGCGGGAATGTGTTGGTAGTGGGCCAGGGTGTTGTCGCGTGGAAGTCCCCGAGCGGTATTCTCGGTGGCGCCGCATACAACTGGACGAACAACTCGTGGGACGATTCACAATTCAGTTCATCCTCCTCCAACACCGTGCCCACGATCGTGGGTGGTACCGTGCTCTGGACCAATAGCAGCGGCCAACAACGCTATGGATACACCGCGAACGGACAGTGGCAGAATAACGTGAACACCACGATCCGGTGCGAGTACTACGCCGAGCAGGTCGGGAGCGGTGGTGCGCCACACCTTGCTTACCTATGGTGCCTGTCCATCGGTGCCTCGAGCTATTCGCATACCTGCGGCGACGGCCATACCATCACCCGGCGCTGGGCGTGGAAGCAGTATGCTAGCCCTGGCAGCTACTCACCGCAATTGACCATTTTCAACGCTTCCACCAACTCGCAGTGCAGCGGGCAGTTGAATTTCGTGGGCACCGCGGTGGACGAGAAAGCGCTTTCGAATACCCTTAGGATCACCGTCCAGGAAAGCACGGTTCATATCTCCAGCGATGCCGCCCTCGGTCTCATCACCATCGTGGATGCCAAGGGAAGTGTCGTCCACACCGGGAGCCATGCTGGAACCAGTGTGCATATCCCGCTACCGGAAGCGGATGGCATGTACGCGCTCCGTGCCGGCAATGGTGAAGTACGGCGGTTCTCGGTGGTGCGTTAGGGATAGGTCTCCTGCCGGATCACGTTGCCGTTCGCATCCCATTCCCTCCACTCGCCTGTCTTCTTCAGCGTGCCGTCTTCGTTGTAGCCATCCAGCGTGCCTTTGATGCGGATGTTGCCGTTGGGGAAGAACTCATGGTAGGCGCCGTTGGGGATGTCGGACAATACCTCTTGGATCACGATCATCATCTCTCCTGTTTCCAGGTCTTCGGTCATCATCGTATCGGATCGAGCAACATTCCGGTTGATATCGACCCTTCGAAAGATCGCCCCATCCAAATAGAATTCATATCGTGCAAGAGGATAGTCATGCACCACCATTTCCATTTCGCCGCTTGCGAGGTTTTCAACGTATACTGTGTCCAATACCAGACTATCTACGCAGTGCCCCACCGTACGCGGTTCAAGGTCCGCGTAGTAGCTCATAGCAGACTCCACGTCACCGTTGAACTGGATCTCTTGTGCAGGAACGGAGCTTGCAACGGTGCAGGTGAACAGGATGACGAGGTGTTGTACCATACCCTTCATGCCGAAATCTATCAAAGGTGACCCGTTACCCCCTCAAGATCGCCTTCGCATAATTCGCCCAGCTCATGTTCTTCGTGGCCTCCACCACGTTCTCGCGCGGGATGGGCCTTTCGATGCTCGCGTTCATCACCCGCACCATGTCGGCGATGTTCTTCGGTTCAGCCATGTAGCCGTTGAAACCGTCGGTGATGGTCTCGGGGAAATGCCCCACACGCGTGGCAACCGCCGGTAGTTTGAAGTTGTAGCTCAGGCTTTCCACGCCGCTCGGTGTAGCGGTTTCGTAGAAGAGAACGATGGTATCCGCCGCTTGGAAGTAGGGCGGTACTTCTTCGTTCGGGATGAAACGATCCACCACAAGCGTGCGGTCCTTCAGGCCCAACTTCTCGATCAGTGCAAGTGGGTCGTAGTCGCGTTCGTCGTCGGCCTTTTTCAGGAAGATCTTCTTTACCGTGCCGAACACCGCGTTCTTCAATTTGGTGCTCAGCTTGCTCTGGTCGACTGTCTGCCAGAAGCGTTCGCCCACGACCATCAGGCTCACATCGTCGCGTTGTTTCGCTAGTTCCGCAAAGGCTTCGATGCAGTAGTGAAGTCCCTTGTACTTGCGGATGAAGCCGAAGAAGAGGAAGACGTGTTTGCGTAGGTGGTGCTGTGCTTTCCAAGCTTCCTTGTCGAAGGTGGGGTCGGGCTTGAAGAGGGTGTAGATGGGATGGTAGAGCTTGAGGATCGCAAGCGGCGAGCGGCCAATTTCCAAGTCAGCGAGTGAGTTCACTTGCCGCTGGCCGACTTGCCACTTGCCACTTCTTCTGCCGTCCAACGTCACCTCGAACTCCTTCTCCGGCATCAACGCCTTCAACTCCTCCGCCGTCTTGTACGCGTGTACGATGAAGCTGTGGCCGTGCCTTAGTGCCATCCGCGTGAGCCGGGCATCCAGCGAGCTCTGTTCTTTCGCGGCGACGAAGTGTAGATCGAACAGGATCTCGGCCTTCGTGTGTTTGCGTAGGTATTTCGCGATGGTTTTGAGCGGAATGCCTTGCGTGGGGTTGTACCACTGAATGATGACCTTGTCCGGCTTCAGCGCTGCGATCGCCTGGGCTGTGCTTCTCCAGGTGCGCGGATCGTTCCAGTTGGTGAGGTACTGAACTGGAATGTCGTAGCCCTCCAAGAAGCTGCTGCGGCTGGTCTTGTCCACGAACTCGCGCGGGATGATCGCCGGGTACTGCTGCGTCCAGCTGACGATGGTGACCAGCGCCCCTCCATCCTTCAGCGAGCGCGCCAGCGCGGTGTTGTACTGCGCAATGCCGCCTTTGAATTTGGGGCCGGGGCCGAAGCAGATGATGTGCGGGGTGCTCAATACGAATGCTGATTAACCGCGACGACGCGACAACGCGACGCAGGAAGTGTGGTGTTGAATGCGCATCATATGCTTAGAGGTTGTTGACCACGCGCTTCATGGCGTGCTTCAGAAGTGGACTATTGAAGTTGATAACACGCCCAAGTTTATTCCCGGTAAGCTTGAGGTAGGTGAGCATTTGTGCGAGATGGATGGGATGAAGTTCACTAACGGCTTTCACTTCGATAATGACCGTTCGCTCCACCCAGATATCAAGTCGATAGCCCACGTCGAGTTTTACTTCACGGTAGACCAGCGGAAGAGCGACTTGGGTTTCTATGCTCAGGCCCATGCCGACCAGTTCATAGGCAAGGCAGGCTTCATATGCGCTTTCCAACAACCCTGGTCCAAAGTGCCGATGAACCCTGAATGCAGCCTCGATGATCTCATCATCCAGTTCGTTCTCCCGCATTTGTCCGAGCAATGAGCTAACGTCGCGTCGTTGCGTCGTCGCGGTTCAGATTACATCTTCTTCAACGCCGCCTCATACACCCGCAGCATCCCTTCCTCGATACTGATCTTAGCCTTCCAGCCGAGATTCTCTTCCACCCACGTCATGTCGCAGTAGCGGCTGTGAACGCCAACGGGTTTGTCCAGTAAGGGCTTGATGGTCGGCTTGTAGCCCGCGAAGCCGGTGAAGACATCGATGAGTTCCAGGAAGCTGGTGAGCTTACCCATGCCGATATTGATCGCGCGGCCGTCGCTGATCTTGTCCATGGCGAGGAGCGTGAGGTCCAGCACGTCATCGATGTGCACGAAGTCGCGGCCTTGTTTGCCACTGCCCCAGACCTCGAAGGGGTTCTCCTTATTCGCGGCACGCTTTGCAAGTGAAGGCACAGGATAGGAGAGGTCCTGATCTTCGCCGTATCCGCTGAAGGGCCTGATGCACGTGACATGCACGCCATAGTGGCTCGCAGCGATCTTCGCCAGGAACTCGCCGGTGAGTTTGCTCCAGCCGTAGGTCATGTCCGGCTCGCCCATCTTCTTGAAGTCGATGTCGGTCTCCTTCAACTTCAGCGTATTGCTTTCGGTCTGTAGATCGATCGGATACGCGGCGCTGCTGCTGGGATAGAGGAAACGGCGCGGCTTGTTGCGGCATACGTAGAGGACCATCTCGGCATCGATGCTGAGGTCCTGCGCTACAAGCATGGGGTCGCCATCGATCTTGCTGCGGCCACCGACGATGGCGGCGAAGTGGAAGATGTCGTCGAAGATCACGATGTCCAGCCCGTAGCGCTTCTGGAAGTACTGCGGATCCTTGTTCAACTCGCGCAGCACATCGCGCAGGTCGGCTTTCAAGAAGAGCAGCCGTTCATCCTGTCCGTAGATCTGGAGCTCCTTGTGCTCGAAGTTCAATTCGTGACCGAGCCAAGTGCTGGGGTGCGTGCCAACGCTGAGGTCATCTATGAAAAGGACGCGCGCGCCTTGGGCGTAGAGCCGTTTGACCATGTTGCGGCCTACGAATCCGCAGCCGCCGGTAACTAGGTGAGTAGCCATGCGGTGCCAAAGATCGTTCATGCATCGCAGCTGATCTTTCCGCGCGAAGCGATGAATACCAACACTATCTTGCCCACATGCGCCGCTTGCCGATCAGGGATACGTTGAAGGCCATCGCGGCTTATCCCGGCGAGGACGTGGATCTGTTGGCCCAGTTGGTGGTCGCTATCAGGCCGGGGAAGAAGGACAGGGCTGCGAAACGAGCGCCGGGGCTCACGGAGCTCATCTCCTTGCTCGAAGCGGATCCGGTGTACTGCGTGGGTCTTGCGTTGTATGTGGAGCGGTTGGTGAAGGGCCGTCGTTTCAATCGGGTGCTGATCGATCAGGGCATGCCGGGTGAAGCGTTCTGGTATGAACTGCGGCGCCGGTTGACCTTCAAACTGTTGCCGAACCAGCCCGAACGCGGTACTATAGACCATGTGCTCACCAACGTGTTCTTCCGCGAAGGCGATGCCGAATGGGTGCAGGATATGGACATGGCGACGTGCATCAAGCTGCTCGACCTCCTAGGTGGCAAAGGGTCCGACAAGTGGGCGATGAAGGACACGCCCGTGGTTGAACTGCTCTTCGCGGCGAAGGTGTTGGGCCTGCGTATTTCCGGAAAGGCGTTCGATAGCGGAGTGCTGCGCATGGTGCCGGAGTATGAGAATCTGCACAACCCTTTTGTGGCACTTGGCGATGCGCTGAACGATCATATCGAAGGATTGCAGAACGGATCGGTGACACGTGCGGTGAGCGAGGAGAGTTCGCGTCAGTTGCATGTGCTCGTCGGGCATTGCCAAGAGCTCATCAACAAGGCGTATCGCAACAGCGCCAAGGTGGGTATGGGGTTCCGGGTGAACCAGTACCTGATCACCATGCGGCGGATGTTGGAGCGGCTGGAGGTGACGTTGGATGCCCTTGGCGTTGACCCCGCGCAGGACGGACGGGAACGCACGGTGGGACTGGTGAAGGATCTGGTGCGTTTCAATTCTGGCAGTACCCGCGTGCTGGATTTCATCGATCACAGCACGTCCGTGATGGCACGGCAGGTGACGCAGCACACCGGCAGAGCAGGGGAGCATTACATCACCACCAACCTCAAGGAATTCCTGCGCATGTTCCGCACGGCGCTCGGTGGCGGCTTCATCGTAGCGTTCGCATGTCTCTTCAAAGCATGGATGGGTACGTTGGATGTCAGCTTGATCGGACATGCCGCGCTCTACAGTTTGAATTACGCGTGGGCCTTCATCACCATCTACTTGTTGCATTTCACGTTGGCCACCAAACAACCGGCGATGACGGCGGCTACCATCGCTGCCACATTGGATCGTGGCCGCAACCAACACGAAGAGGACCACTACGATGAATTAGCCTTGTTGCTCGCGCGTGTGAGCCGCTCACAGTTGGTGGCCTTCCTCGGCAATGTGCTGATGGCCTTCCCCGTGTGCGTGGCGCTGGCCTACGGTTGGAGTGCGGTGTTCGGGCCAGAACTCTTCGCACAGAAGTCGCCCAAGCTGTTGCACGAATTGGATCCGTTCCGATCGCTCGCCATTCCGCATGCGGCGATCGCCGGTGTGTTCCTCTTCCTCAGCGGCTTGATCTCGGGAAGCGTTGTCAACCGCTCCATCCACCTGCGCATCCCTGATCGCATCGCGCAGCATCCGGTGCTGAAACTCACGCTATCAGAAAAGTGGCGCGATCGTCTGGCAAAGGGTTATGCCCGCCACGCCGGTGGCGTCATCAGCAACTTCTGGTTCGGTGTGTTCATGGGATCCATCGGCACCATCGGCATCATCTTCGGACTACCACTGGACATCCGCCACATCACCTTCGCTGCGGGCAACATGGGACTGGGCATGGTGGGCGCGGACTGGCATGTGGACAAGTGGACCATGGCGATGTCCGTGCTCGGCATCGCGCTCATCGGCTTGTTCAACTTCGTGGTATCCTTCGGCTTGTCATTGTCGCTCGCGCTGAGATCACGCAAGATCCCGTTCACCGATGTGTTCGCGATCCTCGGTTCTGTCTGGGAACGCCTGCGCGCAGAGCCCATGAGCTTCTTCTTCCCACCTCGTTCGGAGCGCCGCGCGCCGATCCTCGCAGAGCCGGTGGCGGAGGATCAGCGCTGAAGTTCGCGCAGGATCCGTTCCTCGAGAACATTGGTATCCTCGGCCTTTGCCAAACGCTCGTTCAGTAGCCGATCCAGCATTTCGCTTTGATGCTCGTAGGCTTTGCAGGCGGTGCAGATGCGCATGTGGAACCACAAGCCCACCCGCTCACCCACGCCCAATGCACGGAATTCACGCCGCTCCATCAGCTCGGTGGCTTTCTGGCAAGAAACGCGCTGTGTCTTCATCAAGGCCATGGGTTCATATGCGTCCCGAAGGATCGCGGGATAGGCGGCTCTCGATGCAAGCACGCAGTTTCAACTTGGCCCGGTGCAGCTGTTGCCAGTAGTTGGTGGCCGAAATGCCCAACGCTTTCTGGATCGCTTCGCCATCCTTTTCCAGCAGGTATTTCATTTCCACGGCGCCGCGCAGATTGTCCGGCAAAAGGTCCAAACAATGCTGAAGGGCACGGTCCAAGCGCTCGCTCTCCTCCTCGCGGAAGGCATCGGACAGGTCGCTCGGTGTGTGGTCGCGGTGCCAATGTCCGCTGGGGTTGAATTCGTTCGATGCCGGGTCGTCGCTGATCACTTCGAAACCTGACACATGTTTGCCTTCGCGGTACACCTTGCGGTAATGGTCGGCCAGCTTATGCTTCAAAATAGAGAACAGCCACGTGCGTGGCGAACTCTCCTCCGCAAAGCGGTCCAAGGTCTGCCACGCGCTCACGAAAGTGAGTTGTACCAGGTCATCGGCCACGGCCGGATCCTTCACCCGGCTACGCGCATACCGCAACAGATCGCCGGTGTGCGACTTCACCCAGCCCGCCATCAATTTCTGGCGGCCTGTCTCATCCATTGCTTTCACCGGCATGCTTGCCATTGGCGAAAGGTAGAACGGTCTTCCTCCTTCCTCATTATCAATTCAATGCAACGCCCCCCGTCACCTGCCCTTGGGATTTGGATCTCAATCGGCGTGATCTGCGAAATCTGCGGACCGCATTACCCCTTAGAACTGGAAGTAGATGAACGGCACCGCCTCCGCCGTGACCGTCTGGTAGATCACACCCACCACGGCCACACATGCCAGGGCCATCGCCCACAGCGGCAACGCAACGAACTTCTCGCGGTACCAGTTCTTCGTGCTCGTTGGCAACCAGTGTACCACGAAGCCGAGCAGCATCATGGCGAACACCGTGCGGAAGCCCCAGAGGACATCCCCCGCAATATGCCAACCGAAGTCGCCACCGATCTGGCCCAGCATCAGGTTCACGTGTTCCAGCGTTGGGCTTCGGAACCAGAAGCGCGTGAAGGTGATGAACGAGAAGGTGATGGCGATCGCTTGGAAACGCGCGAACCAGTGCGTGCTCTTGCCCCACGGACTGATGCGTGACCAGCCTTTGTAGATCAATAAGCCGATGCCGTTGAGGCCACCCCAGATCACGAACATCCAACTAGCACCATGCCATAGCCCGCCGATCAGCATGGTGAGCATGAGGTTGATGTTAGTGGTGATCATGTTGCGGAAGGGTGGCCAGAAGCGGGCGAGGAGCATGAGCGTGGCACCGATGATCAGGAATACGAACGGCAGCATCACGTTGCCGGTGAGCAGCACGAACACAGCCAATACGATGCTCGTCATGATCCATGAAAAAAGCGAACCGCCCCGGTTGCCGCCCATGGGGATGTAGAGGTAATCGCGCAGCCAGGTGCTAAGGCTGATGTGCCAACGCTTCCAGAATTCCGCTGTGCTGCGCGCTTTGTACGGACTGTCGAAGTTGGCAGGCAACGTATAGCCGAGCAGCAACGATAGGCCGATCGCGATGTCCGTGTAGCCGCTGAAATCAGCATACACCTGTAACGAGTAGCCGAACGCCGCCATCAAATTCTCGAAGCCGGTGAAGCGCATCGGGTCGGAGAAGACACGGTCGATGAAGTTCACCGCGATGTAGTCGCCGATGAGCATCTTCTTCAACAAGCCATTGAGGATCCAGAAGACCGCGAGGCCGAATTGCGCACGGGACAAACTGAACTCCTTCGCCATTTGTGGCAGGAAGACCGATGCACGGATGATAGGCCCAGCAACAAGCGCCGGGAAGAAACTCACGTAGAACGCGAAGTCGGTGATGCTGCGTACCGGCTGCACATGGCCACGGTAGACGTCAACTTGGTAGCTGATGCAGTGGAAGGTGTAGAAGCTGATCCCGACAGGTAGCAACACCTTGTTCTCGATGAAGTGCGCATCCCACGCGGCGTTGGCCCAGTGCGCGAAGTAGTTCACCGCTTGGAACGAGGTGCCGAACGTGGCGTTGATGGTGTCCACCACGAAGTGCGCATACTTGAAGTAGCACAGCAACAACAGGTTCACCGTGATGCTGAGCGCGAGCAGCAACTTCTTGCGCCGTACATCAGGCGTTGAAGCGCTGGCCTTCGCGATGAAATGGTCCATCACGATGCTGAAGGACAATAGGCCGACGAAGATGCCGCTGGTCTTCCAGTAGAAGAAGAGACTCGCTAGCGTGAGCCAACCGATCCGCAGTGGATGCTGTTTGTACACCACCGAAAGCATCGCAAGAACGACAACGAAGAATCCCCAGAACAGGAAGCGCGTGAAGATCAGTGGCGCTGTCGGGTCGTAGCCGAACAAACTGGCCCAGTCAGCCGTGGCGAAGATGTTGAGCAGGGGGAGAGCGCTGCTCATCGATCAGGGTTTCGTCGCGGTCTTCACGTGATCACCATAAGCTTCCATCATGGCACTGAAGAGCAGATCGCCCAAGGCCACGTAGCCCGGACGCGTCAGGTGGATGCGGTCCTTCTTCGCCAAGCCGGCTTCTTCCCAACGGGCGATGGACGTTTGACCACCCATGACGCCGAAGGTGTCCCAGACCGCGCATCCGTGCTTCGCGGCTAGGCGCATCATCACCTCGCGGACCGCCGCGCCGTTCTTGTTCGGGTACTTGCGTTTGATGTAGCTGTCCGTGTTCGTGGTGAGCAGGATGGCCGCGCCCGGCGAGGCTTGTAGCGTGCGCGCGATCAGCTGTTCGTAGTTGCGCTCGTAACGTTCCGCGCTGAAATCCGGATCGTGCGCATCGTTGATGCCGATGGAGAAGATCACGAGGTCTGGCTTGATCACCGATAGTTCCCTGGTGAAATGCTGGCAACGCAACCAGCTGGTGGTGCTCGCGCCGTTCACGCCGTTCGCGTGGTAGAAGAAACCGGGGTCGTCGCTCTCCAACGTGATGCCGTACAAGGTGAACGACTTCTGGCCGGGTGCTGTCTTGTGGAAGCGCAGGTAGAGCGTATCCACATACCGGTCGTACTCGAATTCCGTGTAGCCTTTAGGTGCATCCACTTCACGCGAGATATGCACGTGGATGTCTTTGGAGTACGCCGTCACCGTGTAGCTGCTGTCCATGCGGTGAATCACCTTCACCCGGTTGAACTGGTAGCCGCTGTACACTTCGCCGCGGAAGCTGACCTTCAAGGTGGTCAACGTGTCTGTAGTGGTGACGGAGTAGCCACTGATGCCCAGAGCTGCGGTATCCACACGCGTGAGGTTCTTGGTGCTCGTCCATTTGCCGGTGTACTCCGGGTTGTACCACCACGGATTGTTCGTCTTCGCCATGGTGTAGGGGAAGATGAAGCCCCGTCCGCCTTTCACACCAGGCACCACGTTCTGGAAACGATGCCGCAGTTGCATGCTCCACATGTCGGCTTGGATGTGCGACCCACCGAAATGCGCCATGTGTACTTGCCCCGTGCCTTCCAACAGCAGCTTGTCCAACTTGTCGTGGTAGCGCGTCCACGCTGACTTGTCACCGGGGAAGACGAGCTTGTTGGCCGTGGCATCGATGAAGTTCAATTCCGGGATGCGCAACGGATTCTCCTGCGCAGCGACGGGTGGACCGATCACGAACGTTAGAAGGACAACAGCGACGGGAGAAAAGGTCGGGAAGTAGGAGAGGAGGCTGCGTCGCATGTTATTGCTTGGATCCGTAGTACACCGCGAAATCGTTGATCAGTGCCGTGTAGAAAAGCTCGCCCACTTTCTTCGCGCCTTGCGGACTGAAGTGCGTGTAGTCCGTGGCGGCGAGGGGTGGGTTGGCTGTCACCCAGCTCACCATGCTGTTGCGGCCGCCCATGGCTTCGTACATGTCCCAGAACACCGCGCCCTGGGCCAAGGAGTTGGTCTTCATCGCATCGCGCACTTCTTCCAAGAATGGACGTGTCACATAGTCCTCGCCTTCCTTGATGCTCATGTCGCTGGGGCCGATCACGATCACCGCAACGCCGGGTATCATCTTCTTGAACCGCGCGATCTGTGCGCCGAAGAAACGCCCGTACTGCGCGGCTTCCTCGGCGCTCTTCAAATTCGGGATCACGTTGCCGCCGTATTGCAGTATCAACAGCTCCACATCAAGATCCTTGTACATGCTGCTGAGCAACCCTTGGTCCGCCTTGCGGAATTCGTACCCCGCACCACCGCGCGCAGCGATGTTGTCCACCGCTACACCCGTACGACTTTCCAACGAGATGCCGAAGACATCCGGACTGTCCACGCCCTTGAAGCTGAAGGTGAGTTCGGCCGGCGTCTCGGTGAGCTTCCATTCGCGTACGAGCAAACGATCCGCCGGTGCGATCTCTTCGCTGCTGAGCACCACGCCATTGATGCTGAGTTCCAAGGTGACCGGGGCGCGATGCCAACCGTAGAAGAGTTTCACTTCGTTGTACTGCTGCGCCTTTCCGTAGGCACGACGCAACGGCTTCAGCGACACTGTTGCTTCGCGTACGATGGTGTCCAACGCCGCGGTATCCGGCAGGATCGGCGTGAAGCGCGAGAACGACGACAGTGCGCCATACCGCGTATGGTGTTGCGTGGGATCCTTGCGCCCCATCACGCTGTAGCGTATCCAGTTGTCGCTGATCACACGGTCTATGCTGAAGCTGGGAACGATGTCCGCCACCGCTACCAAGCCCGGCCCTGAGCCACCGAACTGCGACTGCAATTTGTTGCGCAAATAGGCCGTGATGCGATCGCCTTCCAACTGCGAATCGCCGTAGTGCATGATGCGAAGTGGATGCCCCCCGCCGTTCGCTGCTTCCAACTTCGCGAAGAGCGGCCACAACACTTGCTTGTCGCCGTTCGGGTAGTGCAGCGCGATGCGTTCTTCCAGCGGACGCAATTTCGTGGTGTCGAACACGAAGGGTTGAACGGCTTCCGTTGCCGTATCGGCGGTCAAGCTATCGGCGAGGGCTCCGGTGTCGGTTGTCGCAGCGGAATCCGTTGCTACGGCTAGGATGTCGCTGATGTCCACTTTTGCTTCCTCCACCGGGAACAGTACTTCTTTCGGCGAAGGCATGCGCAGGGTGAGACCATCACCAAGTACCACTCCGTCTGCCGGTAGCACTGCACCGATGATCCCCAAGCCGGCCAGTACCGCGAGCAGGAACAAGAGCACATGTATCGGCTTCATCGACTGGGGATCTTGAGCTTCTGCCCTGGCTTGATGGCGGTGCTGATGCCGTTCACCTCCATGATGTTCTGCGCGGTGAGCCCCGGGAAACGCTGCGCGATGCGGTACAAGGTGTCGCCGCGTTGCACCGTGTACGAGGTGAAGGGCGAAGGCCTGATCGGTGCCGGTTGTTCCGCACGTTCTTCGGTCGTGGTCGGTGTGGTGCTGTTCACCGGACCTTCATCTTCGGGCAATTGCGGTTCCGGTTCGGTGGCCTTCACCAGTTCGCGCTTCTTCACTTTGATGATCAGCGTCCGTCCTGCGTTGATGCGATCGCTGCGCAAATTGTTCCACGCTTTGATCTGGCGGACTGTGACATGGTGCTTGGCCGCGATGCTGCCTAGGTTATCACCGCTGCGCACTTTGTAGCGGATGCTCTTCTCCACCACCACGCTCACCAGTTGCTCTGCCTCCGCCTCCGTCCGTTGGCTTGTAGCCGCGGTCATCGCCGTCTCCATACGCTGGATGGAATCGGTGAGAAGGGCGAAGCGTGGGGCCATCAGGCGGGGTAGGTGGAACGTGTGGCCTTCCGGCACATGACCGCTGCACAAGGTGGGGTTCAACGCCTGTACGCGGGCGAGCGGCAACTGCATCACGTGGGCCAAGGCCTTCAGGTGGATGGGGCGTGTCGCGGTAAGCGTGTCGGCCACTTCCCACGGCATCACCTCGATGGGTTCCAATCCCAGCGCCTCGGCGTTCGCAGCAAGGTGGATGAAGGCCATCAGCAACGGCAGCACTTCTTGCTCACCTTCGGTGAAGTGCGGATAGAGCGAGCGGTAGTCCGTGGCACCACCGGCACGCTGTTGTGCGCGCGTCACGTTCGCTGGGCCGCAGGCGAACGCCATGATGGTGATGCCCCAATCGTTGTACCGTGCATGCAGGTCCTTCAGGTAACGGCCGGCCACCATCGTGCTCTTCACATCGTCGTGGCGCTCGTCCACATTGCCGGTCATGGTAAGGCCGTACCGCATCGCGACAGGGTAGGTGAGCATCCACAGACCGCCGCGACCGTTCACGGCAGATGCCTGCGTGTTCATCGCGGAGAGCGCCATGGGCAGGTACTTCAACTCCTGCGGAAGGCCTTGCAGCGAAAGCTCCTTCTCGATCATGGGGAAGTACACCTGGCTCACCCCCAAAAGCACCCGGAACTGTTCGCGCAACGGCTCGCCGTAGAGGTCCGCGTACATCACCACGTTAGTGTCGGCGAAGACGGGGATGCCCGGTGCTTCGCGCTTCAGATCGGCGTAGAGGTTGTCGGTGTCCACCGCACGCACCACACCACGACCCACGTTGGAGCCCACTTCGGCCATGCGCTGTTTCACGGCCCAGGTGTTCATCAGGCTGTCCGTGCGCCACGTCAGCTGCGCTTCTACCGCATTGCCGCAGAGCAAGGCGCAGAGGAGGATGGGTATGGACCGTGCAGGGAACATCAACCGGTAAAACAAGGGGGTGGCGCGGGGGTAACGGGCTTTCCTCCTGTGTAGTTCTCCACGCGCGCATGTTCAGTCGCACGATCTTTGTGCCATGCTGAAGACGACCCTGCGTTCCGTGCTCGCCGCTGGCCTTTGCGCAACGGTATGCACACCAGCCGCTTCCCAATTCCTACAACCCTTAACCGGTAAGGCTTCCAACAAGGCCACACCATCCCCCAACATGACCATCGAGATCTGGAGCGATGTCGTTTGCCCCTTCTGCTACATCGGGAAACGCGAATTCGAAACAGCCTTGGAAGGCTTCGCGCATAAAGCCAACGTCACCGTGGAATGGAAGAGCTTCGAGCTGGACCCCGCCGCGCCCGCCCGCAGCGAGCATGACATGTACGGCATGCTCGTGAGCAAGTACGGCGGCACACGCGAGGACGCGAAAGCCCGCGTGAAAGGCGTGGTGGACCGCGCGAAGGCCGTGGGCCTGGAGTACCAGATGGACAAAGCCGTCATCGGGAATTCGTTCGATGCACACCGGCTGATCCAGTTCGCGAAGACGATGAACAAGGGTGCCGAGGCCGAAGAACGGCTGTTCAAAGCATACTTCATGGAAGGTGTCCATCTCGCTGATCATGCAAGCCTTGTGGGGCTGGCGAAGGAGATCGGGTTGGACGGAGCCGCTGTGCAGGAAATGCTGGCCAGCACCCGCTTCACCGAAGAGGTGCGTGCCGATGAACGTGAGGCGCAACAGCTGGGTGTCCGGGGTGTGCCCTTCTTCGTGATCGACCGGAAGTACGGCATAAGTGGGGCACAGCAGAGCGCACACTTCCTCGGTGCCTTGGAACAGGCGTGGAAGGAGCGGAGCGCGGTGAAGTGATCAGCGCTTCTTCGCCGCCAACACACCACACAAGTGGTACAACAGCCGCGCACCCACGTTCGCGTCCCACTCGTCCTTGCCAGGTGAGACTTCCACCAGGTCGAAGCCGATGATGGTGCGGCCGCTCTGCACCAGACGCGAAAGGAGGTAGGTGGCTTCTTCGTACTGGAAACCACCGGGCACGGGTGTTCCCGTGTTGGGGCACAGCGTGGGGTCCAGCCCGTCGATGTCGAAGCTGATGTGGACCTTGTCCGGCAAACCCGCGATGATGGCATCGCACTGTTCGCGCCACGTGATGCCCTCGTACTGCTGGCGACGCACATCCGCACTGCGCACGATGCGGACGCGTTCCTTGTTCTTCAAGAACACCTGGTTCTCCTGCTCGCAGAAGTCGCGGATGCCCACGCTGACCAGCTTGGTGAGCTGCTTGATGGGCAGTGCGTTGTACATGATGCTCGCGTGGCTGTAAGTGAAGCCTTCGTAAGCGATCCGTAGGTCCAAGTGCGCATCGATGTGCAGGATCCCGAACTGCTTGTGCCGCTTGCCCTGTGCGCGGAAGAATCCCAACGGAGTGCTGTGGTCGCCGCCCACGAGGCCCACCAGCTTGCCTTTGTCAAGCCAATACGCCGTGCGCTGCTCCACCCAGTCGTTCATCACCGCGCATTCCGCGTTTATGCGTTCCAGTGCTTTCGCTGCCTTGGTCTTGTGTTTCGCGTCGCCGCCTTCTACAAGCACCTGCATCACCTGCTGTGCCTCTTTCTTCAGCGCTTTGCTTTGCGCCAGTAGCGCTGCGGGGATCTCGTCCATCGCGATGCCTCTTTTCCACAGTTCTGGGAATTCCGGGTTGAAGAGGTCCACCTGGAAGCTCGCATCGAAGATAGCCTGTGGCCCGTGCGAAGTGCCGCCGCCATAGCTCGTGGTCACCTCCCACGGCACAGGCACCAGCACGATGTCCGCCTCTTCTGCGGAGAAAGGCAGGCCGTAGATATCCGCGTTGGGGCTGCCCGGACTGTTGGGGTCGAAGGACTTGATCTTGCTGGCTTTGCTCATGGTAGCGCCGTTCCTATCACCGGCGGCGCGAAGGTATCCATGGGCGGCGGGCTTTGGAGTTTGTCGGTGGGTTAGAGCTCGGCGGGTACCTTAAAGCTAAGGATCATCCTCACCTATATCCGCCCCGGTGAGCGTGAAAACATTCTCGATAGACTTTCTTAGAAAGACCATGTCAAAATTAGCAAGCTTCTTTACGCGCGAGATATTGTCGATCGAGTCAAATATGCACTTGATCAATATCCGAACAGCTGATCCTTCATCAGCTGCTCGAACCGATTCAAAATCGAGTTTTATCTCATATTCCAGTGTTCTTGTGTATTTCAGAACTTCTCCTGTATCAGAATTCTTGTCCACTGATACAACATATCTTGGTCTTCTTGGCTTGAACACCGAATCAAAACGAGGGTGGACGCATATGATGCCAATATACAGCTCGTCGATCGCTCCTTCGAAATCATGATGACGCATTGCGGTATCAATTCTCGTAGAGACGTTGTGGAATGGTTGGGCCAACCCTAAAATTTCTTGACCAATATTAAGCCCTAGGAAGAATGTCATATTTATCGGAAGTTTTCAGGCCCGCAAGGTCTCCCGAGGAACGAGGGGAAACTTACGGTCCAGAAGTCGCCCTGGCCACCGTTGCACTATAATTCCAACCGAAGTTATGCATCCTGCTTCGCTGGTGAACGTGCCTCACCACGGCGCTCCTTTTCCATCGAGGAAGCCGAACTCGTTGTACGGTATTGAACGATACCAGTCGGTTAACTGCCTTTGACGCTCGCCAACATGGCAAGGCGGAAAGCATCCGGAATGGGCTGCTCACACCATTACATGGGCCACTTGCTGCAATGCCATTTCTATGTGTTGGGCAACAGCGTTGATGCGTCCGGACTTCACGATCGTGAGGTGGTCGCCCGGAACGACTACCGTGGACATTTGGGCACAATGGCCGTCCCACCCGCTCACTTCACGTGTTTCATACTGCGAACGGATCAAGAGCAGTTGCCCGTCCCAACCCGGCGATCGATAGTCGCGGAATGCGCGCGTATAGGTGTCCATGATGTGGAATGTCCGGAGCTGTTCGGGCACCAGCCTCCCTTGTGCCAAGTAGCGGCGGCACCGCCAACGATCGTAGGCATCGCGAACCACGAGCAGTGTTCCCTTCGCGGTCCAGCGTGGTTTCGGGCGGTCCGGGCCGAACGTATCGATCAGCACCAGTAGGGGCACATGCCGCCCCGCAGCCCGCAGGCGATGCGCCATTTCCACTGCGATGTTGCCGCCCATGCTGTAGCCCATCAAGACCACGGGACCCTCAGGTAGGGCTTCTTGTAATTCACGGAGGTAGTGCTCCGCCATGGCCGGGATGGTGGTGTACTTCAACGCGCTACCGTCCTCGCCTTGGTGAAAGAACGCGATGAACGGATGTTGTTGCGGAAGGAGTTTGGCAAGGTGGTGGTTCCCTTCATCGCCATGCACACAAACGATCGGAATACCGCTGCCTTCCGAACGGATATCGATCAAATTGGTCCAGCGTGGTACTCCGCCGTGCGCCGCGATCACCGCGAGGAATTGGCGTACGGTGGGCGCTTTATACAGTTCGGCCAGTTGCACATCCACCTTCCAGCGCTGGCTAACGAGGGTGAGTATGCGCAGCGCATTGATGCTCATGCCACCGAGGTCGAAGAAGTCGTCGGTTGGCCCAACGTGCTTCACGCCAAGCACCCGCTCCCAGATGTGCGCCATTTCCCGCTCTTGGGGATCGATGGGGTCCACAGAGCTGGCAGCAAGGGGTAGCGAAGGCGCTGGTAGTGCCCGACGGTCCACCTTTCCGTGGTCCGTCATGGGTAGCGCATCAAGTACCACGAAATGGCGCGGGACCATATGATCCGGAAGGCCCATCCGCAATGCGTCACGCCACGTGCTGGTGTTACCCGTTGCGCCTTCCTTCAACACCACGTAAGCCACGAGGCGTGGTTCATCTTCCCCGTCCTGACGGGTTACAGCAAGGGCATCACGGAAAGTACCTAACGCACGCAGGGCGTTCTCCACTTCACCGATGTTCACCCATTGCCCGCTGATCTTGTGTTCCAGATCCTTGCGACCGAGGTGTACCAAACGGCCTTTATCGTCAACCCGTGCAAGGTCCCCACTGCGGTACGCACGAATACCCCCTTCAACAGGAACGAAGCGCTCGGCCGTTAGCTCCGGAGTGCGCCAGTATCCGGTGGCCAAGAATTCGCTGCGCACCTGCAATTCGCCGATGTCTCCGGGTTCGACCGCGATCCCATCGGGCCTGACCACACGGACATCCATATCCGGCAAGGGCATGCCGATGGGCAAACGTTCGCCTTCGAAGACCGCATCAGCCTTCATCCTACACTGGCAGGAGAGGCCTGTTTCCGTTGCACCAAGGCCATGCGCAAGAACGGCTTCAGGGGAGAAGGAACGACCGAAAAGCTCCAGATCCTTACGCGTGGCACCATCACCCTCAAGCCGCACGACCCGGATGGACCGCTGGTCCGGTGCAGCCTCGAGCACGCCGCGATAGATGCTGGGGACGGAATGGTAGATGGTGGCTTGTGCCTCGATCAGCCACTGACCTAGTGCTGCGAAACCATGCTTGCGCACATCGAAGGGCAGGAGCGTGGCACCGTTGAGCAGGGCGCAGAACAAGCTGGATACCGTGCCGCTGAAGGTGGGCGACTGGATCATCGTCAACCTGTCTTCGGCCGTGATGCTGAGCGCACTGGTGTAACGGTAGATGTTGTGCAATACGTTGCGGTGGCTGTCCACTACGCCTTTCGGTTTGCCCGTGGTGCCCGAGGTGAAGAAGATGTAGGCATGATCGTTCTCGCTGATCGAAAGAGGTTGCAGTGAGTTCTCTGATGCGATCCGATCGACCCGAAGCACCTGCCCCGTTGTACCGGCGATGGTATCGGCTAGTGGCCCGTGTTCCTCATCGGTGAGCAACAGGGCAGCCTGGGCGAAGTCATACAGATCCTTCGACCGCGCTGGAGCATGGGTCACATCCAGTGGCACATAGCAGTTGCCTGACTTCAATATCCCAAGCGTAGCCGCAACGTTTGGTGCGCCTTGGTCGAAAAGCAGCGCTACTTGTGATGGAGCGCGTCCAATACGCTCGAGGATCGCCGCTGCGATGCCATCGGCCCATCGGTCCAATTCGGCGTAGGTCCAAGACCTTTCCGGAGTAAGAAGTGCCGTGCGATGGCCGTTCCGCAAGACCTGTTCATGGAATGCGGAGAGCAGCGTTGCGCCCGGAGCAAAAGGCAGAACGTGGAACGACATGTTGAATTGGACGAAGCAGACGTCAAATGTCACCCACGAAGACCCGTTCTCCGACAGCTATCGATGAACATTGATCGGTTCGTGATAGGCATGTGCCGCGCAACGACGGATGACCGTCCAGTGGATTTCCCGGATCGGGGAACGGATCACCCGCTCGCAGGAGGTATCACGCAGGGGCCGAACGTTCAATTGTCCCTACGGACGCGGGCGAAGGAGCGAACCACAGCCGGCGGAACGGAGCTTGCCATGGTGTTGGCATGAGCACCGATGAACATTATAACGAACAGGGTGGAATGCCCGAGCCGCTAGAGGATCATAAGCCCACGGACATGCCTGCCACACGCGGGATCTTCGTTGCGGTACTGGTGGTGGCGGCTATCGCGATGGTCGTGCTAGCCGTGCTGCAAGTGCAGTGGTGATCACTTGCGGATGGCACGCGCCACCACGATCACCAGCACAGCACCTACCGTGGCGCAGATGATCCGCCCCAGCAGGTTAGTGGCATCCAGCCCCAGCAGTCCGAAGACCAGGCCTCCAACGAAGCCTCCGATCAGTCCGAGGATGATGTTGATCAGCAGGCCGTAGCCGCCGCCTTTCATGAACTGGCCGGCAAGCCATCCCGCAACGCCGCCCACGATCAAGGTCCAAAGGATGTTCATGCCTGAAAGATAACGGCAGGGAATGAAAAAAGGCCCCACTTGCGCGGGGCCTTTTTGATACTCGGATGTTCAGCCTATTTCGCCACGGCCACCTCGGTGACCACTTGGCGCTTCTCGGTGATGCGGGCGCTCTTACCACGCAGACCGCGCAGGTAGAAGATACGTGCACGACGCACGTCACCACGCTTGTTCACGTCGATCTTGTCGATGAACGGGGAGGCAACCGGGAAGATACGCTCCACGCCGATGTTGTTGCTGATCTTCCGCACGGTGAACGTGGCGGTGCTGCCACTGCCTTTGCGCTGGATCACCACGCCTTGGAATTGCTGGATACGCTCCTTGGCTCCTTCCACGATCTTGTAGTGTACCGTGATCGTGTCGCCTGCCTTGAAGTCGGGCAGTGCTTTCAGTGGGGCGATCTCTTTTTCGAGCTGCTTAATGCGGTCCATGGCCTTCTGATTTTGAGGGAGTTCCCAGCGCCTACGACACGTCGGAGGATTCGGATCCCGTTGGATTTGGGGCCGCAATATTAAGGAACTTTCCCCGATAAGCGACCGCCGAGTTAACTCCCTTGGTCATCAAGCAGTCCCGGCCGCCGCTGCCGGGTGCGCTCCAACGCCTGCTGGTGCCGCCAAGCATCGATGTTCGCCGGGTGGCCGCTTAGTAGCACATCGGGCACTTTCCAGCCATTGTAGTCCGCTGGGCGTGTGTAATCCGGGGGGGACACCAACCCATCTTGGAAACTGTCGCTCAAAGCGGAGGTCTCATCCCCCAATACACCCGGAAGCAAGCGGATCACCGCATCGCTTACCACGGCAGCCGCCAATTCGCCGCCGCTGAGGACGTAATCGCCAATGCTCACTTCCCGGGTGATGAATTGCTCCCGGACCCGTTCATCAACACCCTTGTAGTGCCCACAAAGCAGGATCAGGTTGCCCTTCAGGCTCAGTTCATTCGCAAGTCCCTGGCTGAGCATTTCACCATCCGGGCAGAGGTAGACCACCTCGCCGTATTCGCGTTGGGCCTTCAATTCCGCAATGGCCCGGTGGATCGGCTCTATCGTCATCACCATGCCCGCACCACCACCGAAAGGGTAGTCGTCCAGGCGGCGGTGTTTGTCCGTGCTCCAGTCCCGCAGGTCGTGGACATGCACTTCGGCCAAGCCTTTCTTCTTGGCGCGCTCCAAGATGCTTTCGCTGAACCAACTGTCCAGCAGGCGGGGAACGGCGCTGAGGATATCGATACGTACCACGGTGCGAAGGTGCGGAAACGGCTGTCCACATCCATGCTTGCACATCTTCCGGCCCTATCCTTTTCGCCGTTCCTGCGTTAGAGGATTACCTTCGGCATGCAAGTTGCCAATGAAGTCACCACTACCATGAAAATGAAGTCACTGCTATTCTCCGCCGGGCTCTTGGCCACCGTGGCCACCCAAGCCCAGAAGCATGTTTACGAGGATCTCCTGGTCCTTTACGTGGATGAGAAGTACGAGAAGTGCATGGAAAAGGCACTGACCTACACGGAGAACGACGCCACCAAGAAGGACGCGTTGCCCTTCCTGTACGTGAGCATGTGCAACTACGAAATGTCCAAGCAGGAGAAATATGCGGTGGACTATCCCAAGGCCGGCCGCGATGCCCTGAAATGGGCCGAGAAGTACCGCAAGAAGGACAAGGAGAAGGAGTTCTTCAACAACTACGAGGATTACTGGACCAGCCTCAATACCATGGCCGCTGAAACGGGGGAGAACCTGATCGACGACCCCAAAGGACTGAGCAAGGCCAAGGCGAATTTTGACGCCATGACGAGCTACTACCCGGAGAATCCCGGCGCGTGGTTGATGCTCGCCATCGTTCAATACAAGAGCAACCTGACCAAAGAAGGTGACTTGAGCGTGGCGGCCTACGACAAGGCCATTGCTGCTGCTGGCGATATCAAGTCGCTCCCGAAGGACCAACAGAAGCTCTTGAAGAACGCGTTGATCCGTTACGCGGATCTTCAAGTTTCCAAAGGCAACCGCGACAGGGCACGTAAATACGCGGAGGTGGGCAAGGACGTATTTATGGAAGAACCTGACTTCAAAGGCATGTGGGAGTCGTTGTGATCGCTCGCGAAAAGGGATCGGGAAGCCGCCTTCGGGGCGGCTTCTTTCATTTCCGCCGTACCAACGCCATCACCAGCGCAGGCAACAGTAACAGTTCCGCTACGAAGGCGAAGGCCAAGGTCAAGGTGATCAGAACGCCCATGTAGTACACGCTGGCGAAATCCGAGAAGATCAAGGTGATGAAGCCGGAAAGCAGCATCAGGCTGGTGACCGTTACCGCTTTGCCCGTGCGCAGGTAGGTGCGCTTAAGAGCGTATGCCGGTGAGAGACCTCGGCGCAAGTGTTGGCGCAGTGCGGCCAGCATGTGGATGGTATCGTCCTCCGCGATACCGAACGCGATGCTGAAGATGATGGCGGTGCTCACCTTGAGGTCGATGCCCACGAAACCCATGACACCGGCGATGAAGACCAACGGCACCAGGTTGGGGATCAACGCTACGAAGACCATGCGCCAGTCGCGGAAGAACCACAGCATGATGAGCGCGGTGAGCAGCACGGCCAGTCCCATGCCCCGCATCAATTGGGCGCTGAGTGTTTCGTTGTTGCGGTCGATCAGGTAGGCCATGCCCGTCTGTTCCATCCGTAGCACCTTACCAACGTTCGCTGCGATGAAGGCATCCAACTGCGCGTTCTTCCGTTTGTGGATGTAGCCGCCTTCGTCCACCAGGCGGCCGCTCAACCGGGCACTGCGGCCATCGGCACTTACGATCCCGCCGATCAGTTCCTTGCCTAGCAAACGCATCCGTTTCGCCATCCGCGCACATTCCATGCTGTCGTCCGGAAGCCGATAGAACGACCGATCGCCGCCGTTGAAAGCCTTGTTCATGGAACACATCAGCGTCACCGGCGAAATGATGCCGCTGACATGGTATCCGGTATCCACATAGTGCTGCACCCGTTCGATCCGGCGCAGCACATCCAGGTCCCAAACGGTACGACCTTCCTCTACGGCGATCTGCATTTCAAAGGGCCGCACACCACCGAAGCGCTCCTCGAACCAGACGAAACCTTGCTTCAATGGGTCGTTCTTCGGCAGGTCTTCCAAGAGGTAGTTGTTCACCTTGATCCGCGAGCTGCCCCATGCGCTAACCAGAACGATGCCGGTGAATACCACCATGATCGTGCGGCGGTTGCGGATGGTCCATTGGAACAGGAGGGGCAGGCGCGTGCTCCACGGCGAGACCCGGTTGCTGGCGGGCAACAACTTGTTCGGATCGGTGAGCACCAACAGCGCAGGTAGCATGGTGAAGGCCAGTGCGAANNGAACGTGAGCAGGACACCAAATGCGGTGTACAGCCCGAACTCCTGCAGGGGTGGGATGTTCGCCGTGCCCAACGTGGCGAAACCGATGGCGCTGGTGATCGCGGTGAGCAGGGTGGGGAGGCCCACCTCCGCATAGGTATTGGCGATCGCACGTATCCGGGGAACGCCAGCGCGGATCTCGTCCAAGTAACATTCCAGGATGTGTACCACATCGCTCATGCCTACCACGAAAAGGATCGTGGGCAACAACATGGTGAGTATGCCGATGGGTTTGCCCAACGCCGTCATCAGCCCGATCTGCCACAGGATGGCCAAGCCCACCACGGCGATGGGCACGATCACACCTAGCCGACTACGGAATCCGATCCACAGGAAAACGGCGAGCAACAAGATGGAAGCGGTGATGAAGAAGAGCGTTTCCTTCACCATGGTATGGATGTAGTGGTCCTGGCCCACGATACGGCCCACGATCCGCACATCGCTCATGCCATTGCCATCCAACGTTCCGCGCACGTCCTTCAACAAAGTGTCGCACTTGGCTTTGGAGAGGTTCGGTTCAGCGTTCAGCACCACCAACATCGCCTTGGCATCGTCGGTGAAGAAGTAGTCCTTGATCCGTGGGTCGTTCCAGATCCGGGCTGAATCGATCGGGATCAGCGTATCGTTCCAGAAGCGCAGGTAGGGGGTCTCGAACGCACCCACGGGGGTGATCACCGGCTCGCTCATGCGCGTGGGGGACAGCACCTTCGTTACACGGCGCAGGCGGGAAAGGCGTGCAGCCAACGTATCCACACGCGTGAGCAACTCACGATCGAAGACCCCATCTTCCCGTTCGATGCCGAACAGCAGGAAGTCGTTGTCGTGCCCGAAACGTTCCCGGAATTCGAGGTAACGGTCCAGCTCGGGGTCGTTGTTCGGGAAGAACTTCTCGAAGTCATAGTCCACGCGGACGTTGCGCATGGCGATACCGGCGCAGACGCTGATCAGGGCCAATACGAACAAAGCTGTCCAAGCATTGCGTGGGGTCAGCAGGCGTTCGAGCCGGGCGGTGCGTTCGTTCATCAACAGGAGGTGGTCGATCGCGGTGCGCAAAGGTGGGCAAGGGCGGTGTAAGGCGCCGCTACTTTTGTTCCGTGGAAATGCGATCGTTCTTCCGGGCGGCCTTGGTGTCGACCCTCGTTCTGGTGAATGTCCCGGTGCATGCCGGAAAGTTGCAGAAGGCGTTCAAGGCGCTGGAACAACATGACTATTTCAAGGCTCGCGAGCTTTTCCGCAAGGAGGCCAAGAAGCACCCGGCCGCGGCGTGGTACGGTTTGAGCGTGATCAGCGGAAGGGCCAACAACCCGTTCTTCAGTTTGGATTCGGCCTACCAGTTCATCGTGAAGGCCGATCTCGCATTCACCGGAACGCCGGACAAGGAGCGCGTCATCATCGGCGCGTTGGGTGTGAGCCACACATCCATCCAAGCCCAACGCGATCATATCTACGATCAGGCGTGGAACGTGGCNNGCGCGCGGGCAGAACACGGTGGCCTCGTACCAAGCGTACCTGGATCGTTATCCGTCCGGCACGCGTGCCGAAGAGGCGCGAACGGTCTTGCACCATCTTGCTTTCCAAGAGGCACGTGACGCGAATACGGCCCAGGCTTATCAACGCTTCATCGATGGATTCCCGCAAGCCCGGGAGGTGTACGAGGCGCGCACCCGGTTGCAGGATGCCGTCTTCGAAGAAGCCACGCCAAGCAAGGATATCCAAGCTTACAGGGCTTTTATCGCCGCATACCCGGAGAACCCCAACGTCCGCGTGGCCGAGGATGCGATCTTCCGGTTGAGCACACCGCAAAGAACGATCGAAGAGTATGAAAGGTTCATCGCCTCGAACCCGGATAATCACCGCGTACCCGATGCGTGGCGCAGCATCTACGAGGTCTATAGCCGCGATCTCAGTGTCGGCACCATCACGCGGTTCATCGCCGAGTATCCGGATTATCCCTTCATGGAGGAACTGGTGGACGATTACAAGACGGCGAGCCTGGAGTTGTTGCCCTTCCGGCGCGAAGGGAAGTGGGGCTTCATCGATACGGACGGCGTTGAGCGGATCAAGGCCGATTACGAATGGGTGGAGCCGTTCCAGGTGGGCCAGGCCGTGGTAAGCCTGAACGAACGCGTTGGCACGGTTAACCGTTCAGGCAAGGTGGTGGTGCCGATCGAATACGATGAGGTGAACGACGCTTCCGATGGAACCTTCGTGGTAGAACGCGCCAACCGAGTGGGCGCCGTGGATCGTAACGGAGAACTCGTCGTGGAAATGGTGTTCACCGATCTGGGTGACTTTTCCGAAGGCCTCGCCTATGCGGAGGATCATGCCCGCTACGGTTACGTGAACGCCCGTGGCGAAAAGGTCATCGGCACGGGTTTCTCCTCGGCAGCATCGTTCCAGCGTGGCCGTGCGGTGGTGGAGAACCAAGGCCGTTTCGGGGTCATCGATCGTACGGGAATGGCCGTGCTACCCGCGGAATACGAATGGGTGGAAGGCTATGGACAGGGGTTGTCGCGGGTGCGACGCAACGGGAAAATGGGCTTGGCGGATCTTTTCGGGCGGTTGGTGCTGCAGCCCACGCATGACCATATCGGTATGTTCAAGGATGGACTCGCATTGGTGATGGATGGTGCGCGCTGTGGATATGTGGATACCACAGGACGTTTCATCATTGCCCAGGACTATGAGGCCGTTACCGATGTGAACACGTGGGGTGATTTCAGCAACGGCCGCGCAGAGGTCCAGGTGAACGGCAAACGCTGCCTGATCAATACGCGGAATGAACGCGTGGTGGCTTGCCAGTATGCCGACATCGGTGGAACGAAAGGGCCGTTGTTCCCGGTGAAGAAGAAAGCGAAGTGGAGCTTCGTGGATGTACGGGGCACCATGGTGATCGACTCGAAATATGACCTTGTTTGGGATTATTCCGATGGCCTTGCGCGGGTGAAGGCAGGGGAGTTCTTCGGAGCCATCGACACCACCGGGCGCGAAGTGATCGCGTTGAACAATACCACCTTGGCCGATGCGCAATTCGGCTACATGGTGGGCGGAGCTTCGCGTGTGGGTGTTTTCGACCGGACAGGAAGAACCGTGATCCCCGCTGAACACGAGAGCATCACGCTCATCTCGGCTACGGTGGCCAAGGTGACGAATGGCGAGCGCTTCGCCTACCGGAAGTTGCCTGAAGGCACTTACATCTGGAAAGAAGAAGGCTTCATCGCCGGGTCAGCGGAGTAGGGTGACGTGCCCGATGAGGCGCTCGCTCTTCACACCTTCCGGGCCCAACACACGGTAGTTCAACGTCCACACGTAAACACCATCCTGCGAAACCACACCGTTGTAGCTTCCATCCCAACCGGCGTAACGATCGGTCGAAGTGTGGATCCGTTCACCCCACCGATCGAAGATGTCCAACCGGTACTGATCCAAGGGGCCTGAGATCGAGGGCAAGAACATGTCGTTGTCGTCGTCGCCGTTCGGCGTGAAGGCGTTCGGTACGAAAACATAGGTGCCACAATCGGCAGGTTCCACAACGATGGAAGCCCTCGCATCGATGCACTGGCCAGTGGCATGCACACTATACGTTCCCGGTGCATCAATGGAGATCCATGGACCGATCGCGCCCGTGCTCCAGGTGAAGGTCGCTCCGGGGATCGCCGGTGTCCCGAGTATGTCCATCACACCGCTGCAGAGCTCGCGGTCCGGGCCCAGGTCGAGTTGCGTGGTCATCGGTGTGGTGCGCACGAGAACGACATCACTTGCCGTGCATCCCAGACTATCGATGGTCACAGTGTACGTGCCCGCTTCATCCACGGTGATGGTAGAACTCGTCTCCCCAGTGGACCACAAGATGCTCGCTGCCGTGGGTTCGATGCTCAACTCCAGTGAACCGCCTTCGCAGATGGTACGGTCCGCCCCGAGTTCCGGCGCGCGGATCGTGAGCACGTCGATCAAGACCTCATCTTCCGCCACGCAGCCGCTCACTTCCATGGTTACCGAATACATCCCGGCAGTACTTACCACGATTGTGGATGATGATGCGCCGGTGTTCCACAGGTAGTTCGCACCGGGATAGGTGGCATCGAGCGTAGTTGTGGATCCTGCACAGATCATGCGGTCAGCGCCGATATCGAGATCATCGGGAGAGAACACGTTCACGTAGATGCTATCGCGCAGTGTGCAGCTGTTGCGTGTGGCATCGACCCAATAAACACCTTCGCTTCCTACCACACGCTGGTCGGTCTGTGAGCCATCGTCCCAGGCGTACGTGGTGCCGGGTTCGTTCACCACGAGCAAAAGATCGGCTCCTGCGCAGATGGTGGTGTCGCTACCAAGGGCAAGGTCCGGGCCATCGAGCAGGATCACTACGGCTTCATCCGTTGAAGAACATCCGTTCACGGTGACTTCAACAGTGACCAAACCTGCCGATGAAGCGGTGAACGTAGCACCCGTGGTCCCATTCTGCCAGGTGTACGTTGCGTTGGCCGTAGTGGCATCGAACGTGGTCGTGGTTCCGGGACAAAGCGACACATCCGCGCCGATGTCCACGGTGGGTAATGGGTCGAAGGTGATCGTGATTGCGTCTGCAAGAACACATTCTCCGATGGAAGCTTCAACGCTATACGTGCCGGTAGTAGAGACCGTGCGGACAGGATCCGTCGCGCCATCTTCCCATAGGTGCGTTGCGCCGTTCAACGTGGCATCGAGTTGAAGTTGCTCCCCTTCACAAAGTGTTTGGTCCGGGCCAAGGTCGAACGGTCCGGGATCAACGTATTCCACAACGATGGTATCCCGGACATCACAACCACTCGTGCTGGTGAAGTGCAACCGATACGTTCCGGCCGTTCCTACCATGAAGGTGTTGCTCACCTCGGTGTCGTTCCATGTGGCGGTACCGCTGGGAAGACCTGTGCCCAGGAGAAGTGTTCCGCCCGGGCACAGCGTGGTGTCGGCACCGAGGTCGTAGCTGAAGGATCCGAAGGTTATGGTAACGGCATCGGAGGTCGTGCAGCCGTTCAGGTCCACATCCACGGTGTATTCTCCGTTACTGGTCACATCGATCGTGCCAGTGGTGGCGCCTGTGCTCCACAAGTATGTTGCACCCGGCCAGGTGGCATCCAACGTGGTTCCTGTCTCCCCACTGCAGAAGATCTGGTCCGCACCGAGATCGATCTGTGGCGATGGGTTCACGAGCACATCCACTTCATCGCTCACATCGCATTGCGCTACTGAAACGGTAACGGAATACGTCTCGCTGGCCACCACCGTGATGCTCGCCGATGTTTCCCCGGTGCTCCAGAGGTAGCTCGCACCTAGCGTGGTGGCATCCAACACCACTTGTTCGCCTTCGCAGATCTCCTGATCAGGCCCGAGATCCACACTGGTGGCCGAGAGCACGGTGACGGTGATCGCATCCGAAGCGATGCATCCGTTCAGGTCCACATCCACGCTGTAGGTGCCGCTGGTGGTCACGGTGATGGTTGCTGAAGAAGCACCGTTGCTCCACGTGTAGGAAGCGCCGGGCCACGTGGCGTCCAGCGTGATGTCCTCACCCGCGCACAGTGTTACGTCGTTGCCAAGATCCACTTGCGGCATCGGGTTCACCAGCACGTCCACTTGATCAGTTACGCTGCATAGCCCCGTTGAAACCGTGACAGAATACGTTCCCGAAGTTGTCACGGTGATCGTGGATGTGCTGGCGCCGTTGTTCCATACGTAGGAAGAGCCCGGCGTGGTGGCATCCAGCACCACTTGTTCGCCTTCGCAGATATCCTGATCAGGCCCGAGATCCACACTGGTGGCAGAAAGCACGGTGACGGTGATCGCATCCGAAACGATGCATCCGTTCAGGTCCACATCCACGCTGTAGGTGCCGCTGGTGGTCACGGTGATGGTTGCTGAAGAAGCACCGTTGCTCCAGTCGTAGGAAGCGCCGGGCCATGTGGCGTCCAGCGTGATGTCTTCACCCGCGCACAGTGTTACGTCGTTGCCAAGATCCACTTGCGGCATGGGGTTCACCAGCACGTCCACTTGATCGGCAACACTGCATGTTCCTTGCGTAACAGTCACGGAGAACGTTCCGGATGTGTTGACGGAGATCGTGGGCGTTGCCGCGCCAGTGCTCCATGCATACGTCGCACCCGGCAACGTGGCATCGAGCGTTGCGCTCTCACCTTGGCAGAGAACGAGATCAGCACCAAGGTCAACAGCCCCAGGTGAGGCGTAGGAAACATCCACAGCATCCGTGGCGGTGCAGTTGGCAGCGTTCGCAACGGTTACGCTGTATGTTCCGCCGCTTGTCACGGTGATGGTGGGCGTGGCCGCACCACTGCTCCACGCGTAGGAGAGACCGGGTCCGGTGGCATCCAGAACGACATCTTCACCGGGGCACAACAACACATCGTTGCCAAGTGCAACGGTGGGCAATGCGGCGACGGTAACTGCGATGGCATCATTCACCGTACAGGTTCCTTGCGTCACCACGACGGAGTAATTTCCTCCAGCGGCCACGGTGATGGTGGGCGTGCCTTCCCCGGTGCTCCAGGCATAAGTTGCACCCGCTGTTGTAGCATCCAACGTGATCGATGTGCCTTGGCAGATGGTGGTGTCCGCGCCTAGATCGATCGGTGTCGGTGCCGCATACGTCACATCGATCACGTCGGTAGCGATGCAGCCGTTGGCATCGGTGAGTTGTACATCGTAGGTGCCGTCGGTGGTCACGGTGTAGGTGGCATTCGTAGAGCCGTCTTGCCATACGTAGCTCGCACCCGTCTGCGCGGCATCCAGTACGAGTTGGGTTCCAGGGCAAAGCGTCACGTCAGCACCCAGGACCACCGACGCTGCCGGCCAAGCGCTCACGATGATGTTATCGGTGCTGCTGCAGTTGTTGGCGGTCACCGTCACATCATAACTCCCCGGTCCTACATCGATGGTGGCCGTTTGCACGCCGGTGCTCCAGGAATATGTCGCCCCCGCCGTGGTGGCATCCAATGTCACTTGCGTCCCGGGGCAGATCGTCTGGTCAACACCGAGGTCGAACACGGGCAACGGTGTCACGATCACGTCGATGGAATCGCGAACCACGCAACCGTTCAAGGTGACATCGACCCAGTATGTTCCTCCGGTGGAAACACCGATCGTGGCGGTGCTGGCACCCGTGTTCCATGTGTATGTCGATCCCGCTACAACGGCGCCGATCGTGGTCGCTTGCCCTGCGCAGATCGGTACGTCCGGTCCCAGGTCCACGGTCTGCAAAGTGTGGTGCGTTAGCGTGAAGCTGTCCGACGTGGTGCAGCCATTCACGGTCACCGCTACGGTGTATAGGCCTTCCGCCGTTGCATCGAATGTTGGTTGGGTGGATCCATCCTGCCAGACATAGGATCCGCCCGCCGTGGTTACATCGAGCGTTACCGTGGTGCCGGGACAAACGGTCTGGTCGGGGCCGAGATCCACCACCGGAAGTGGCCTGAAGTTGACGTCAACAGCATCGCTCGCGCCGCAATCATCCACGGTTACCGTTACGCTGTACGTACCATTGGTAGTGGGAGTGAAGGTCGCGCCGGTGGAACCATCCTGCCACACGTAACTGCCTCCTGGTGTGGTTGCGTCCAGCAACACCGGGATGTCCGCACAAACGTCGACGTCCGCACCAAGATCCACCACAGGAAGGGGCGTGTACGCGATGTCCACAGCATCACTGGCCGGGCAGTTGTTCCGTGTTACCTGCACCGAATAGGTTCCTGGGCCGGTGACCGTGTAGCTGCTGTTCACACTACCATCTTGCCATACGTAGGTCGCACCCGGCAGCCCAGCGTTCAATGTCACCGTCTCGCCTACGCAGAGCGTTTGGTCCGGCCCCAGGTTCACCGCGGGCAATGCGTTGTAGTTCACCGTGATCGCATCGGTGGCGGAGCACCCGTTGGCGGTGACCGTTACACTGTAGGTTCCCTGACCGCTCACCACGAAACCCGGGTTGGTGGAGCCGTCTTGCCACAGGTAGGTGCCGCCCGGAACGGCGGCGTCCAGCACCAGGTTCTGCCCGTTGCATAATGTGGCATTGGGCCCCAGGTCCACCACAGGAAGCGGGGTCACGCTCACGTTCACTTCATCACGCAAACGCATGGTGCCCTGCATGGTCACATCATCCAGACCGAAATCGTTGCCGATGCCATCTCCGGACATCACACGCAGGCAGATGCTGGCGTTGGTTACGCCTACACCCGAAGTCCATGGTTGGGTGATCGCCTGCCACCCGGCATTGAATGCAGGCAGGTTCACT
>DLGQ01000013.1:94941-161816 GCA_002482775.1 Flavobacteriales bacterium UBA7690
AGAGCCGTTGATCCACCATTGCAGGCGCGCAGGAATGTCGTTCGACAGCGTACGTGCCCGGTAACGAAGCGTGTAGATCTGTTCCGGACACACCACCACATCCTGGCAGTATACGTTGAACAAAGCCGATGGCCAACCGGAGTTCACGATCATGAAATTGCCCGTGCCGGTGCCGAAGAACTGGGGGTGATAGCTGGCCGGGTTGGTACCTATCCAGTAATTCCCATCCGTGACCAGCGTGGTGGATTGGTTGAATTGTGTGCTGAACCCCGTAGCCCCGGCGTTGAAATCACTGTTCACGAACAATTGCGGGCTCGTGTAGCTCGCCTCACCCCAAAAGGTGCCTGCGGAACCTACACTGATGGACTGTGTGGTGGCACCCGTGCTCCATGAATAGTCCGGGTATCCGGGTGGCGCCGTAAGCGTTACGGACTGGCCTTGGCAGATCGTGGTGTCGGCACCAAGGTCAATGGAGCAAGCCTGTCCCATCACCCGTTCGCCAAGAAGCAACAGGTTGAAGATCAGGACAACTATGGACCAACGACCGTTCACTTCTGGCAATAGCGCATCAGAGCCCAAAGTTCGGGCCATTCGACCGGGAAGACGAGGCCATTGCGGCGAACGTTGCTCACGTGGCTATGAACACCCGGTTCATACCCTCCAGCCGCAGTTCATACACCTTGTTGAAGATCTTAACGGCTTGATCGTGAACAGCTTGGCAACGAAGTTCGCTGGCCTCGTCATAAGCCACGGTATTGAAGCACACCGTGCCATCGTCGGCGCATCGGTCCCGAAGGCCGTGGAGAAAGGTGCGTGCATCCACTCCGCGGGCCAGGTCAAGGTCGTCGAACAGGTCTACCAGAACGAGCTGGAAACGCATGCGCAATGCATGGACCTGTATGGTAGCATCGCCCAGGATCACTTGTAGGCCTTGGTGGCGCCGGAGACCGAAATGCGTCTGCGCCAGGTCGATCATCGCGGGGTCCAGTTCTATGGCCGTGATGGGTGTCTCGATCCCCAGCTCATCGCGCAGGATCGCAGGAACACTGCCTCCGCCTAATCCCAAAAGCAACACATCCCGCGGTGGGTTCCGGGCAAGTTCCAAATGCGTGAAGACGTCTTGCCATACCCGGTGAAGTGCTCCGAAACTTTGGTTGCCTTGTTCGGAGTTGAGCACTTTGACCCCCGCTTCCCAACGTACGGTGAGCTCGCCATGACGACCCTGTGCTTGCACTTCTTCAATGGGCCAGAGATAGCTGAGGAAACGACGCAACATGCCATCAAAGGTCGGACTGTGCATTGGATACAGGGAGGCTCGCTTGCTCCTGACCAGGAAAAGCGGCGAGCATTGCTCGGTCCTGAATGTGGATCTGCGACAATGTGACTACAGCGGGTCCCATTTGATCAAGTTTCGATGGAGGCATTACCGCAATAGTCCTGAAGTCCTATCGGATCCCACTTCTCGACCCACCTAAAAAGGAAAGGAGCGGCTTCAACCGCTCCTTTGGGTACCGAAGGCGGGACTCGAACCCGCACAACCTTACGGTCACACGCCCCTGAAACGTGCGCGTCTACCAATTCCGCCACTTCGGTATTCGAAGAAGTGTTTTCTTCTCAGGGGGTGCAAATATAACGGTTCCTTTCATGTGCGATGCTGGATCAACAACACCGGACCAATGGCATTCAGCCTTTCATCTCCGTGGAGCAACCCTATCCGATCACGCACCTGTCCAGGATCGCCCGGACGTATCGCGGTGGAGTGTTCCAGATGTACGGTGGTGCTTTCCCCTCCGGCGCGGGAGAACTCGAAGCGGTGTGCCGATGGTGATAGCTTTGTGGCACCGAACATGGCCATCAAGCGTTTTCGCTCTGCACGTTATTGGCATAACACGTTCGTGATGCTCTGGGGAGTACCGTTCATCGTTCTTCCTGGGATCATCGTCACGGCAACCTCCGGGAATTTCATCTTACTGTGGTGCCTCTTGTCGCTTTGCGCTATGGGTTCGGTGATGGCTCTTGTGCGCGACGGAAAGAAGAGTTTCATCTACGAATTGGACGATGACCGTTTGACCATCGTACAAGGTGTGTTCAGGAAGGAGTTCGCCATGGCGGATATCGCTGATGCCACGTTGTTGGATCGCGCCGCCGCTCGGGAATACCTCCGCGAGCAGGTGGATGGATATGGATCTGGGGGCGATCGTGGCGCACTAGCGGCCTCCTTCCAACGGTTCTGTAGCGTGGACGTGGGTTTTGTGAGCTACACCCTCGGTCTAGGTCGCATCCTGATCGATCGCCTTCCGGACGCGAAATATGATCTGGTCCTTCTTCGCTCAAGGGAGGAAGGAGCGTTCGTCCTTTCGCCCGTACACGCGCAATCCTTCGTGGAGGTCCTGAACCGGAGGAAGCTGCGCTGACCGGGTCGGTCAGTCATAACGCAACCGTTGCCCAATGGACAAGGTCGCACGTTCACTGATGCCGTTGATGCGACAAAGATCCGACACCTTCACTCCGTAGCGACGGGACAGGGCGTAGAGCGTATCACCCCGGCGGATCACATGGTATTTGCGCGTGGTGCTCGTGGTGCGGGATGCGGCCTTCGCAGCTGCGATCGCGGCGAAGGAACCTTTGTGGATGTCGAAGTTCAGCGCCCGTAATGAGCCGTTCTCGATGTCCACCACTAAAGCAGGATCGATGGGCTGATCCAGGAAACGGACCTCGAAATGCAAGTGGCTACCGTAGCTGCGGCCCGTATTCCCACCGAGCCCGATGGTATCGCCAGCCTCGATCAAGCCCCCAGGGGCCACCATCAGTTTGCTTAAGTGAGCGTAGACCGTTTCCAAGCCATTGTAGTGCCGCACCACCACCACATTGCCGAAGGTCTTGTTGTACTTCGCGATGCGCACCATGCCCGAAAATGCCGACATCACCGGGTCGCCCGTCTCCAGGTCCAGGTCCACGCCGTAGTGCATCCTACCCCGGCGCATGCCATATGGCGAGGTGAGCTTGCCTTCGCATGGCATCATGATGTCGCACTCGTGCGTGCCCAACTGTAGCCGCAAGGTGTCATGGTCGAAACGTGCTGCACCCAACCGGTCGAACAACACGTCGGTGTTCCAATGACAGTACATATCGTACCCCGGAATGAACGTTAGCGAATCATTCACATCCCAGACCGCAGTAGGGAGGTCGGACCCAAGGGTGGATTCAGTAAGCTCTTCGAACAGATCCAATCCTTCAGGACCGCCGATGTCCGCAGTACCAGTTTGAGCGCACAGAACGCCGCTGCTCAATAGGCAGGCGATCAGCGTGTTCCGTCGTGAGGTTGAATGCATAGGTCGGCAAATCTATCCGCCTCGCCCAGCGCACCAAACCCCTCGACCCGCGCTCTTTCAACACTTTGCATGGGATAGGTGTTCGTCGGCAAGTATTGTCCGCCGGTCGGCTATTACGCACATCTTGTCGGCAGAGTTAAAGTCTGTTAACCAACGGACCATGGTCACCTTGGACCGACCTTTGTGGCGTCTTTTAGCTGGAACCCGAACCCGGGAACAGTTCGGCTCCAGGAACGTATGAACGCCATGGCAGAGGAGGAAGCACGTTCGGAACACGTCGTACGCACCGGTGATCGGATGGCCCATGTGGTCATTGTTTACCTCGTGGCAGTGCTGTTGGCGCTTCCGCTCTTCATCATCCTATACCCGTTCGTACCCCAATTGGTGCTGCCGATCGGTGAGGGTGTACGCGTGGATCACCTCATCACCTTCGGGGCGGTCCTGCTTGCCTTCATCGTACTCGTGCGCAAATTCCAAGTGGTTGTGTACGGCACGTTGATCGCCGGCATGGTGGCGCTCACCATCACCAGCCTCATTGGCCGCTACGGGTTCGGCGATCTTTACAAGGACTACGCTGGTTGGCTGGCCACCTTGCGCGAAGCAGCGGTGAACGCCCCACTAGCTGCGAAGAAACTGGCCCCGTTCCACGATGCTGAAAAGTTGAAAGCCTTGGTCGCCGACCCGAATGGAACGGTCCGCAAAGGTGCTGTGCGCATGGCCACGGCCAACTTCACCGAAGTGAAAGCAGGACCCACGGAATTCACTCTGATCCAGGCATTGTCCATCTTCAAGGAGATCAATTCCCGATGGCACTATGTTTCCGATGTGAAGGGTGGGGAGTACTTCGCCACGCCCGCGGAAAGCATCGACCTGATGGCTGGCGATTGCGACGACCACGCTTTGTTGATGGCCGCTTGCATCAAGGCCATCGGTGGGGAAGTGCGGCTGGTGCGCACCGAAGGCCATGTGTACCCGGAACTCCTGATCGGCGACGAAAAGCAGCTGGAACGTGCCGGATACCTCATCCGCAAGGAACTCTTCTCCAAGGAGGTAGGTGATGCGCCGCTGTACCACCATACCGATGCGGACGGCCAGCACTGGATCAACCTGGATTACACCCGCCCGTACCCCGGCGGAGAGCTCATGAACGAGCGTATCGTGGGCATTCTGGAGATCTGAGGGCGGCCAGGCGAGGTACCATCGTTGGGTTGGGTACATTCGCCGAGCGTTCCCATGAAAAGGCTCGTACATCCTGCCGAACTGGCCAAGGCCAGCCATATGCGCGAGGGCGATCCGCGCCTTGCCCTGCTTACGGAAGTGAGCGGATTGAAGAAGCTGGAACGGTTCTACAACGCCATTGAAGACCTCCACGACCGCGAGTTCGTGGCCGCCGTGTTCAAGAACTTGGAACTGGAGATCGAAGTGGACCCGGCGGATCTGGCCAACGTGCCCAAGGAGGGCCCGCTGATGTTCGTTTCCAATCATCCCTACGGGGCCATCGATGGTCTGGCCTTGGTACATGTGCTGGGTGAAGTACGCCCGGACCTGAAGGTGATGGCCAACTTCCTGCTGCAACAGCTGGAACCCTTGCGCGATCGGTTCATCGGTGTCAACCCCTTCGAGCAACTCACCTCCTTGAGCAGCTTCCAAGGGATGCGACAGGCCATGAGCCATGTGAAGGATGGCCATGCACTGGCCATTTTCCCGGCAGGGGAGGTGAGCAGTTGGAGCACCGGTGTGAAGGGCGTGGCCGATCCCCGTTGGAAGACACCCGTGATCAAGCTGGCCCAGCATGTGAAAGCCCCGGTGGTGCCCGTCTGGTTCGATGGTGCCAACAGCATGATCTTCCAGATGCTTGGCATGATCCACCCCAACCTGCGCACTCTGGCGTTGCCCAATGAGATGCTGCGTATGCGTGGCCGCTCGGTGCGGATGCGTATCGGCAAACCCATCGCTGCGAAGGACATCGCTGCGTTCTCCTCCACGGACCAGCTAGGGCGCTACCTCCGTGCCAAAACCTACGCGCTGGGAAGCGGGTTGCAGGTGAAACGTGAATTGTTCAGCCCTCTGCGTTTCCCGCAACGGCCCAAGGACATCGTGGAGCCGCTCCCTTCCGACAAGTTGGAGAAGGAACTCGCGGGTATCGCCGACCTGAAGCTGAACACACAGGCTGAATTCGATCTCTACCTCGCGCCCAGCTCACGCATCCCGAACGTGCTACGCGAGATCGGGAGGTTGCGTGAGTTCACCTTCCGGGCCGCGGGAGAGGGTACCAACAAGAGCATCGACCTGGACGAGTTCGACCTCTACTACGATCACCTCTTCCTGTGGGATCGCGAGAAGCGACGCCTCGTGGGTGCTTACCGCATCGGCGATGGCAAGCGCATCATGTCGCGCTACGGCAAACGCGGCTTCTACACCTACACGTTGTTCCGCATGGATCGCCCCATGGACCGCGTGCTGCGTAAGAGCTTTGAACTGGGGCGTTCGTTCATCGCCCTTGAATACCAACGCCAACGTCTACCGCTCTACATGCTATGGCGCGGGCTCTTGCTCCACATCACCGCCAACCCGGACCACCAGTACCTCATCGGCCCGGTCAGCATCAGTGGCACCTACAGCCGGTTCTCCCGCACACTGATCATGGAGTTCGTGCAACAGCACCACTACGATCACGTGATGGCGGCTTCGGTGCGCCCCCGCAACAAGTTCCGGATCAAGCCGGACAAGAGCGATAGTGAGGCATTGGTACAGGCTTCCATGGCCGATCTGAAAAAGATGGACCGCCTCATCGCCGAGGTGGACCCGCACGAGACCTCCATGCCCGTGCTACTGAAGAAGTACCTGCTGCTGAACGCCCGGATCATCGGCTTCAACCGGGACCCGCGTTTCAACGATGCGCTTGATGGCCTGATGGTGCTCGACCTCACGAAGCTGCCCGAACGCACCGTGGATGATCTGCGGAAGGGAATGGCGGGNNAGACCAAGGCCACTTCGCGCGCGACGCGTACGGGAGCGTTCACCTGTTCAGCGCCGTGTACGTATAGGCTCCAGCTCTGGTCCACCAGTTCCAACGCGCTCAGGTGTTCGATCCAGTCGCCGGAATTCATGTAGTTCACCGAACCACTTGGAAGGGTGATGCGCCGGATCTGCGGCTGGTGGATGTGGCCGCATACCACATGATCGAAGCCCTCGCGGATGGCGATGGTAGCGGCGGTCTCCTCGAAGTCAGCGATGTAGGCCACCGCGCGTTTCACGCTCTGCTTGATGCGCTTGCTGAAGCTCATGCGCGGCCGTCCGGTGCGAACCAGGAACCAGTTCACCACGTTGTTCAAGCGGATCAGCAGGTCGTAGCTGGATCCACCAAGCTTGGCCAACCACTTGGCGTGCTTCATACTGGCATCGAACACATCGCCGTGGAAGAACCAATAGCGTTCGCCGTGAAGGGTGAGTTCCAACCGGTCCACCAACCGCAGTTTGCCTAATGTGGCCGGGCTGTAGCGGCGTAAGGCCTCGTCGTGGTTGCCGGTGATGTAGAACACCGGGATCTTCGAGGCCAGCTTCATGATCCGCTTCACCACCTTCATGTGGCCCGCTGGGAAGAACGATTTGCGGAACTGCCAGATGTCGATGATGTCGCCGTTGAGGATGAGCATGCCCGGCTTTATGCTCTTGAGGTAGGTGTTCAATTCCTCGGCCCGCGCGCCGTAAGTACCTAGGTGAACGTCTGAGATAACAACCACATCAACAGGGCGCTTGCGTTGGGGGGCTGGGTTCTTGCTCATTTCGTATGCAAAGGTCCACCGGTCATGTTTCGTTCACCTTTCCAGAACATGAAGTCCAACACCCCCGCGAACAAGGCCTGTTGATAGCCCGATCTTTGCCACATGGAACCATTGACCACCTTGGTGCTGGGTGCTAGCCCGGAGCCCAGCCGCTATGCCAACCTCGCCGCGCTGAAATTGCAGGCGCATGCCCATCCCGTGTTGTTGGTGGGCAAACGCGCAGGAGCCATCGGTGGGGTGGGCATCGTGCAGGACATACCCAGCGATACACGTGTGGATACGGTGACGTTGTACCTCAACCCCGTGGTGCAGGAAGCGTGGCACGACCGTATCCTTCAACTTGCCCCACGTCGCATCATTTTCAACCCTGGAACGGAGCACCCCGGTTTCGCCAAACGCGCGGCCGCACACGGGGTAGAGGTACTGGAGGCTTGCACCCTGGTGATGCTGAGCACCGGACAATACTGAACGGAACTGCTCGATAACGAAGAAGCCCTCCGTTTCGGGAGGGCTTCTTCGTTGAAAGGCCGGGGATCACTTGCCCACCACGAGACGCTGGGTGTTGTCACCCTCTTCGTTCGTAGCACGGATCAAGTACAATCCATCAGAGAGGCCGAGCTCGCTTCCGCTGAACTCGATGCCAGTAAGACCAGCTGGGCGATGGGTAGTGCGGTACACCACAGCACCGCGGATGTCGGTGATGACGATATCCGTGTTGTAACGGTCCATTCCATACACGGCGAGCGAGAAACGATCGTTCGTCGGGTTCGGGAACAGGCTCATGAAGTGCTCGGAGCTCAGGTCTTCAATGCCCACTGGGCCGCTGATCTGGATGTTGTCGATGTATAGATTCCCCGAGTATGCACTGCTTACGAACCGGAAACGGAAACGAACGTCCGGGGCCAGTCGCGAGTTGGGCAGGGTGAAGGACTTGTTGGTCCAAGCCGGTGGAGGCGTTTGCGGGTTGTTGCCGTTGTTGATGAGCGCAGCACCCGTGATCTGGCCGCCGAACAGGGTTGACCAGGTCTTGCCGCAGTCCACGCTTGAAGAAACGAGCAGTTCTTCGCTCACCAGGCTGAGGTCGCTTGCACCCGTGGAATAGGCGAAATCAAAGCTGAAGGTGGTTCCACTTTGCAAGGCATCCAGATTGAAGGATGGCGAAATGAATTCGTCGTAGTCCAACGAATTGTCAGGATCGATCAGATCCAAGGGGTTCCGCGCACCGCTGTTGAGCACAACACTGGCGTTGCCCGCAGATGCTGCCGTGGTGGTGCGTTGGAAAGAGGTGTTGTTGTCGGCGTAGTTCATGGTGAACCATGGGTAGATCCCTGGATCCACTTCGAAGCTCTCATTGTAGCCTCCAACGAAATCGTACGTGGGTCCACCGATGATGACCGCGTAGGGATTCACCGTGGTGTGGCTTCCAACACCATTGCTCACGGTCAAGGTCACCGCTTTCCATCCCGGAGTGTCGAAGGTCACAACTGGATTGCGCTCCGTTGACGTGCTGGGGTTTCCACCCGGGAAGCTCCAGGACCATGCCGTGGGGAACGCACCGCGCGAATTGTCCACGAACTGGACAGGGGTGTTGGCACAAACAGTGGGGCTGTAGGGGATCTCCTGGTTGAAGCCCGATCCAAGCTCCACCGTACGGACATAGAAATCAGCCGTTGGTGGGCACTGCACCGCGTATTCGCCGGAGCCCGTGGCTTGCAGGTTCGCCTCGGTCCAGGTCTCGTTACGCTCGCCCGTGGGGGAATTCAGGGCCGCACGCATACGAATGACCTGGTCGTCCGTGAACATCTTGGAACAATAGGAGTATTCCATGTAGTTCTCCACGTTCTCGATGACGCGCGTTTCGCCGTAGACCCTTAGGTCATCGATGGAGAACGCACCACTAACGTGCGCATAGTTCACCGTTTCGTTAACGACAACAAGGGCGGTGTCGTTCAGGCAAGGAGCCGTTCCAGTTACCACATAGGTGTAGGTGCCCGGGTTCATCGTTGCGGGGTCGTACAAGCCATCGGTCACCGCACTGGGGCCGGTCCATGCGCCACCTTGGTCAGGGGTTCCAACTAGCGTGTTGAAGAGCGGCAACGCGCCACTTTCCGAGCAGATGGACATCGAGCCATCCATTCCTGCGCTCACCGGTTGTTGTACCGTGAGCACGAAAGGTTCGCTGCTTACGCTGCAGCCCCCTTGGGAAACAGTAACGGTATAGGTACCACCATCGCGAACGGTGATGCTCGGCGTGGTCTGTCCTCCGGGCTGCCAGGAATTGCCACCGGAACTGCTGCTGGTGAGCACACGTGTACCTCCGGCGCAGATCGCTGGGGAAGGACTGCTGATCGTGGGGGTGGCTGGCACGTTCGTTTCCAAGACGGTAACGGTAGCGCTCGGCGTGCCACAGGTACCACCGGCATCCAAGGAATAGGTGTACACCCCGGGCTCCATGGTGGTAGGGTCGTACATGCCATCGGTGGCGCTTGGGCCGCTCCATGTTCCGCCGGACTGTGGGGTACCGCCCAACCGGTCGAACAGGTCAGCAGGGGCCGCGTTGCGACAGATCTGGAATGTACCGTTGGTGCCCGCGCTGGAGGTGCCGACGATCTGGACCGTCACAGTAGCTGTGGCATCGGGGCAAGGCGAATTGCCCGCTACCACGTACTGGTATTCGCCAGCGGTCATCGTTGCAGGATCGAAGAGGCCGTCGATCACTTCGCTCGGGCCGCTCCAGGTTCCACCCGGGGTGGGGTTACCGCTTATCGCATTGAACAGTGGCGCGCTAGCACCTTCGCCACAAACTGCCAAAGCGTCGGTGGTGCCGGTGCCTGCGTTGGCTGCTGCCACAACATCCAGTACGAAGGGCTCGCTGGTCGCTTTGCAGCCGTTGGCGGCCACGGTTACCGAATAGGTGCCGGCTTTGTTGGTTGTAATGGTCGGCGTCGTCTGGCCACCGGGCGACCAGGTGTTCGCCGTGGCGCTGCTGCTGGTCAGCGTTACTGAAGCATTGGAGCAGAATGCCGAAGGTCCGTCGATGGTAGGGATGCTCGGTGGGGCGATGATGGTGACCTCCACTTCGGCCGAGTAGGCGTTGCAGGTTCCGGTAGCGTCCACCGAATAGGTGTAAATGCCTGCCTCCATGGTGGCAGGATCGAACTGGTCGTTGATCACCTCGCTAGGGCCGCTCCATGTGCCGCCGGGCTGTGGCGAGCCGCCCAAACGATCGAACAGGTCCACGGGGACTTCGTTCGCGCAAATGCGCAACACCCCGTTCGGTCCTTCGGCGTTCCACGCATAGATGCGGAAGGTGATGGGCTGGTCCAAGCTCGTATATCCGGTAGCAGGCGGGTCCACGTAAATGGTGGGCACTTCCACCTCGATGTCCCCTGTGAAGAAAGCCACGTTGCCCGGCTGGGTGCTGATGTTGCTGTTGCCGCCATTGCGGATAACAAGATTGCTGCTGTAGTTGTCCGCACTGGAACGCACAGCGAACGTGCGGGCCCCATTGGCGGTACGTCCCACTTTGAAACCGATCGAATCCACCGTGAGCATGTCCGACAACTGGGCATCGAACGAGAAGGAATAGTACTTGCCCGTATTCAGTGTTCCTGGGAAGAATGTGTAGTCGCCCTCCTGGTCAACGTTCTCTTCATCCCAGCCGGTGAAGGCGAACACACCTGCACGTGCGGAATTGCTCGAAACACCAACAGCATTGAACGGGTTGAACACCGTGCGCGTGCGGTCTTCGCCATGCAGGACGTCCGTTGGATTGGTCAATGGCGTCGGGTCAGCGGTCCCGGAACCCGTGGTCACCGCGTCGAACCGATAGGGGAACTGGTTCAGCGGGATATCCGTGTCGTTGCAAGAGGTCCATGGGAATTGTGCGTTATTGTAGGGAACAGGACAAGCATCCCACCCACGGGTCTTCGGCGTGTCCTCCACATCGTCATCGCCGCATGTGTTGGACATGTAGGGGCCATCGGTCACCACGTCCTCGCCGTTGTTGTTGCCCCATACGTGTTGCAGGTTGAGGTAGTGCCCCACCTCGTGCGTGAGCGCTGTGGAGTTGTTGGGACTTCCCGTCTCGATATCACTGATGTACTGGTGGCGGATGATGATACCGTCCACCAAACGCCCGGTAATGCCTTCCTGCGCACTAGGGTAATAGGCATACCCGGCCGTTCCTTCGTTCATGGAGGTGACGATCCATACGTTCAAATACTGATCGCGTGGCCAGCCGTTCATCTTGGACTGGTCATTCCCTTTCATCGTTTCCGGTGTCTTGATCCGGTCTATACCGTTGGTACAGTTACCGTTGGGGTCAAGCGTGGGTAGCACGAAACGGATCTGGACGTCACCCGTGATATCGGCAAAGGCCGGATGTACGTTCCCCAGATCGGGGTTGAGCGCCTGGTAATCCTCGTTGAGGATCTCCACCTGCCGCAAGATCTGCTCGTTGGTGATGTTCTCGTCACCCTGGAGATGGATCACGTGGAAAACGATCGGAATCGTTACCAACACATCGCGGGTGCCTTGTACCGTGTTGCTCGCGATCAGGTGCCGGATCTCGTCCCGGTAGGCTGCCTCGCGTTCAAGGTAAGTGGGGTCTTCGGCGATGAGTTTTGCGCGCATCGCGTCCGCAGCGCAGTGGAACTGCTGGGCGCTCACCGCCAGGGACAGGGAGCAGGCAGCAAGGCCAAGTAGAACTTTTTTCATAGGGTTCGCTGAACGAGGGGTTTCATTTTCCTAAGCGGGCCTAAAGTACAACCGGATGGCTCGCGTTCAAGGCGCTACCATGCATTGGCCGGTCTGCTCCGGCGACCGGGTGGTCAGGGACCGGGAACGGCAGGGATGTATCAGAATAGGGTTTTAGCCGAGGCATGCCCAAAGATGGACGTTCCACATCGAATAACGAGTGTCAATTCCTGCTTGTTCCATCCAAAGCTGCGATGATGACCGCGCAAGCGTTGCGCACCTCTACTGCACTGATGGTCAGGGGTGGCGCTATGCGGAACGCCATAGGGCAGGAGAGGAACCAGAAGCCCAGGACACCGTTGGTCAAACATGTATGCACCACTTGCTGCACCTTTTCCGGGTCGCCCAGGTCCACGGCCAGCATCAGGCCTTCCCCACGTACTTCATGTATGGCGGGGTGTACCAAAAGTTCCTTGAACAAGCGCCCCATTTCCACTGCATTGCCGGTCAAGCCTTCATCCACCATTACTTCCAACGCCGCCAGGCCGGCCACACAGGGCAGCGGATGCCCTCCGAAGGTGGTGATGTGTCCCAGGACGGGGTCGTGGGTGAAGAGCCGCATCCGGTCGTGCGAAGCCACGAAGGCTCCCATCGGCAGCCCGCCGCCGAGGGCCTTGCCAAGGACGAGGATGTCCGGCACCACGCTGAAGTGCTCCAAGGCGAAGAGCGTTCCGGTGCGCCCGAAGCCCGTCTGCACCTCATCGAAAACCAATAGTGCGCCCACTTCGGTGCAACGCTTCCGCAAGTCCTGGATCCAAGAACGGGTAGGGATGCGCACCCCGGCGTCGCCTTGGATGGGTTCGATCACCACGGCGGCCGTCCGTTCATCGATCCGGTGAAGGTCTTCCGGTTCGTTGAAGGTGATGAAGTGGACATCCGGGAGCAGCGGTCGGTTGCGGTATTTCTTGTTCTCGTTGCCGGTGATGCTCAATGAACCATGGGTGCTGCCGTGGTAGCTCTTGTGGCAGGCCACTAAGCCAGTACGGCCGGTGATGCGCTTGGCGAGTTTGATGGCGCCTTCGTTGGCCTCTGTGCCGCTGTTCACGAAGTAGACGCTGTCCATGCCATCGGGGAGCAAGCCGGTGAGGCGTTCCGCGAAACGCACCTGGGGCTCCTGAATGAACTCGCCGTAAGGGATCACATGCAGGTACCGGTCGCACTGGTCCTTGATGGCCTGCACCACCTTCGGGTGGCGGTGCCCGGTGTTGTTCACGGCTAGGCCAGCGACCAGGTCCAGGTAGCGCTTGCCATCACGGGTATGGATGTAGCACCCTTCTGCGCCTACCACATCCAAGGCGATGGGATAGGGGCTGGTTTGTGCGAGGTGGCTCGCGAAGGCGGAATGCAAGGCGTCCATCGGTGGACGCAAAGGTGGGGACGGTCCGCTTAGCGGCGATGTGGTCGGCCGTCGCTACCCGGGCCTTTGCGGTCGTCCATGCGGTCGCGGAAGCGTTTCAGCACTTCTTTGTTGAAGTCGCGCTCGGCCTTCTTCAGCTGCAAGGTCTTCACCGCGCCGATGCTTTTCTTGAAGCGCTCCGCGTAGGTCTTCTCCAGGTCCAGCTCCTTCTGGCGGTTCTGCAGGGCTTTATCCAACACCTGGCTCGCTTCAGCTTCGGTCAGCGTGCTGTCTCCCTTGGCGCCTTTGTGCAACGCGCGCATCTCGCGGCGCAAGGCATCTTGCTTCTCGTCCATCTCGTTGTAGATGGGCCAGAATTGTTGTGCTTCTTCGGGTGTAAGGCCGAGCTGGGCGGTGATGTACGCGCTCTTCTGGGCCTTGATCTCCTTCATGCGTTCGCCCGAGGGTGGCGGCATGTCATCGTCTTGGGCGTGTACGGTCAGTGCGCCGATCAACAACGATGCGGCCAGGGGCAGGGTGCGGAACAGCAGGGTGCTCATAGGTCTTCGATCAATAGGTCCAACGGCAAGTCCTCATTCTCCAAGTAGGCGAGCACTTCGGTGTCGTCCTCCGGAAGGGCCACAGCGGCCATCAGGTCGTTCTCGGTGTACAATGTAGCGTAGAGCAGGTCTTCGTCCACGTCGCTCTCGAGGAGTTCTTCGGGCTCGGCAAGGGCAAGTTCAGTAGGCGTGGTATCCGTTGCTGGCCAAACGGACCAAACGATGGCGGCTACGGCGATACCGGCAAGTGAGCCTATAGTGATACGTGGCCACAGCGTATTGCTCCAACGCGCGAGGAGCCCTTCGCGTTCCGTAGTGGTGCTGGCTTGGATGTGCTGTTGCACCGCCTGTGGGAACGTGTTGAAGAACCCTTGCGGTGCAACGAACGGATCCTCCTTCGCGATGCTGCGTAGGATCGGTGCTTCGTTCAGTTCGTCGTGGCGTTCCATGGTGTACGGGTGTAAGATGCGCTCAACTGCTTTTGGTTTGATCGGTGGTGAGCCAGCCTTCGATCTTCTTCACGGCGATGTGGTAACTGCTTTTCAGCGCACCCACGCTGGTGCCGGTGATCTCGCTCATGGCCTCGTACTTCATCTCTTCGAAATACTTCATGGTGAACACCGCACGCTGTTTGTCGGGCAGGCGCATCACCGCGCGTTGGAGTTTCCGTTGGATCTCGTCGCCACTGAAATGTTCGCTGCTGTCCAAGGTGGTGGTGAGCCGTTCCACCACGCTAGCCTCGCTCACGAAAAGCCCCCGCTTCATCTTTCGCAAATGGTTAAGGCTCTCGTTGTGTGCGATGCGGTAGAGCCAGCTGAAGAGTTGTGCATCGGCACGGAATCCGTCGAGCCCCGTCCACGCTTTCAGGAACACGTTCTGGAGCACGTCCTTCGCCTCGTCGTGGTCGGTGACCATCCGGCGGATGAAGCTGTACAGCCTAGTTTGGTACTGCCGTACGAGCAGGTTGAAGGCGTAGTGTCTACTGTCCTCCTTGCGGAAGAGCGCGAGCAGTTCGGCGTCGCTGAGGTCGCTCATCGGCCGTTCATCAGCGGGGAGTCCGCTGGTCCCGGACATGATCCGTGGCCCCCAATGTATCGGATGAGAGGCGTGCGACCGTGCGCATTATTCCACGCTGGTCCCGGAATATTCACTGTTAAGCGGAATTCACCCCACATCAGCCCCCTAGCTTTTCGCTTGAGCATGTAGGATTGCAGGAACTCGACAAGGTTTGATCGCGGATCCAGAATGGCACGGGCCGGGTGAAACGGTTCCGAAAGGCGACTGCTGACATTGGCTTCATTCCGACAGGGTCGCATGGAAGGTGGACTAATGGCTATACCTGCCGCTTAACGCATCCTCCTTGGAGAACGCGGTGAAGTATCCATCGCGATGACGATAGACTCCTTCGGACGTACCGACCCACAGTTGGCCTTCGTTATCCTCAAAAAGGCTCTGGACAACACGGATCCCAGCACCATCACGCTCATCATAACAGGTGAACGAAGTTCCATCGTACCTACACAGACCGACTTTGGCAACGGCGATCCAGAGGGTGCCATCCATGGTCTGGTAGAGCGTCCAGATATGATCCCCCCTCAAGTCATTTCGTGTGAACGTGGTGAAGCTCGTGCTCCCCGATGTTGATAGGGCGGAAGGGTGGTATTTGCAAAGCCCGCCATAGCGCGTACCGAACCAGATGTTCCCGGCTTTATCCTCCAACACGGTCTCCACGAAGTTGTTGCATAGCCCGTCCTTCTCGGTGAGATTGCTCAAGGAATGTCCATCGTACTTGTACGCGCCACCACCATTGCTGGCGAACCAGATGTTGCCCTCGCGGTCCTGTATCATCCAGTTGATCTGCTTCGGATAGCGGTAGTAGGGGAATTTGCTGAGGTCCGCTGCAGGGATGGGGAAAGGGATGAACCGTGCACCATCAAAGCGCGAAACACCATTTTCTGTTCCAGCCCACAATACCCCTGAACGATCAAGCAGCAGGCACCATACCTGGTCGCTTGGCAAACCATCCTCGGTGGTGTAGGTCCTGAACCCTTGCGCGGTGGTACGCGAAACACCACCTCCAGTGCCGAACCAGATGGAACCGGTAGCGTCCTGCACCATGGAACTGACCCAATTGCTGCCGAAACCGTTGGCCGGGGTATGGTATTCCAGGTCCTTGCCGTTGTATCGCACCATACCATCGCTGGTAGTGCCGAACCACAGGTTCCCATCGCGGTCTTGGAGCATCCGCCGGATATACTGGCTGATCGGTTCTGCCGCTCTGACGTGCGCAGTGCTATCTGGACTGGACGTTGAGTTGGGCGAATGAACTTCGGCGGTCGTTACTGGGGGAGCGGGGGCGTGTTGCGGATCATGGCACGCAGCGGTGAACAAGACCGACGTGAACGCTGCCCAGTAGGGAATGGAACGGCGGTGATCGAGAGCATTTCGCAGCGCATTTCGCATGCACAAAGATGGCAGCATAGGCGCCTAGTTCTTGGAACGTGATCCGTTAGAACTCACACCTCGAAGGCCAACCGTTTCAACAACCGCGAGCCATCAAGGAAGAACTGGATGGTGTACTCGCCTTTAGGCCAACCTTGCACGGTGAGGTCAACCTCCATGCCGTATTCGCCGGGGCCGAGGTGCCGGTCGTGGCCGATGGTGTGCATCAAGGTGCCCCGGCCGTTGTGGACGAGCACGGTCACCACACCACGTGTGTTCAGCGCGAAGTCGATCTCTCCGTGTACGCTCGTGGCGGAATTGGAGAACACACGGCCTTCTTCGGTGGGTGGCGCATAATTCTTCGCGTACCACGGCACTTTGCGCCCTGTGAGTTCCGCCACGAACTTCCGAAGTGAGATGGCGCCGGGGTCGATGCCAGCGATGTCGTGTTCGTTCGCCACGGCCCAGACCGCCGCTTGTGTGGTGCTTTCGTCCACGGGGTTCTTCACAAGATGTTCCGCCAACTTCACCCACGTGGGTTGCGCCAAACCCATGGAGCGGAGGCCGACCCCGGGCTCGGGCGAGCTATCCGAACTCTCCACGCAATAGGCTTTGCAGGTCACGCTCTTGCTGCCATACGCTGGAAGTACCACCGGCTGCCGGTCCACGATCATGAGGTCCTGCGCTTCGGGGTCGCTGTTCTGCATCAGCCAGCCGGCGGGAATGGTAGTGCTGATCGGTTGGTCGCTCAGGTTGGTCAATTCAACAACGAGGCATTCTCCGGAATGGCCACCGGTGGATCCGCCGGAGATGGTAACCAGCGCATCCTTCACGGCGCGGTCCAGTGGGATCTCCTCATTCGCGATGAAGGAGCCTGGCCAGAGGAAATGCATGAGCGTAGGCAGCAGTACCGTGTGCATGTGCGCTGGTTTGATGAAGAACGATCACCAGCGTCGGATCCGTGCATCCACCGGACAACAAGGTTTAACAGTGGTCGTTGCGGATGTCCGCCAGCGCCGCCTAGTTTGGCCACAGATGTCTATCGGATCCCATTTCCTAGCGGCTATCGTGCTGGTGTCGTGCGGTGCATCTGTGCCCAGTGATCCACCGGCGCAAGTAGAACACACCGGTGCATCCACCTATGAATTCGGGCAATTGATCATCTGGCCAACGGTAGACACTACGGATGTCTTCAATGCCGAAGCCATCGCCTGTCTGCGCCGTTTCTGCTTGAACAAGGTGCATCCGGAGATCAACAACGACTATTGGTATACGCCCGATCTGGAACGTTTCGGCGGCATCCATCAAGAGCTGCTCTATGCGGAATTCGATAGCGTGGGTGATGCTCGGTACCCACCAACGCTCCTCGCGATCCGTGGAACCGGGATCCCCGATCAGCGGGTCCTGAGCGTTCGCTGGGCCTTGATGGATAGCGCGGGTGTGGCGTTGCGGGTCCGTTACGTCTTCGACTTCCTCGCACGGCGCACGGCGGATGGGGTTCGGCTCGGCTTTCCCTTGGATCACAACACAGAACACTGGGGACACAAGAAGGTGGGACAGGTGAGTTACATCGTTTCGCCGGAGCACACGTTCTCAGCCGTTCATGCGCAGCAGCAGATGGCCGATATCGAACGGCTTTCGCGGTTCTTCGAACTACCGTCATTCCCCATCACCTACTATTCGTGCACCGATCCCACAGAACTGTTCCGGATTCGTGGTTACCAGCAACATCCGTTGATGCACTTGTACCCCACGGGTGGTCGCGCGGAAGGGAAGGACATCGTGTTCTCCGGCAACAACAAGGATGTGTACACGCACGAGATCGTACACCTCTTCACCGGAAGGAAATTCGCGGAACGCTCCTGGGTCTTGGATGAGGGGTTGGCCACGGTGTTAGCTGGCAGTTCAGAGCATTCCTTCACTTGGCACAAGTCCAATCTGAAGCGTTTCCTCGAAGCAGGAACGGAGGTCGACCTGGTGGCGCTCTGCAACTCCTACGATCCGATGTACATCAACGAACATACGAACGTGGCTTATGCCGTGGGTGGTGTGTTGTGCGAGCGTATCCTGAGGCGGAAGGGAAAGGCCGCGCTGTTCAAGGCACTCTCTTCGGGCACGGATCCATGGCCCGTGCTTGCCGAATACGAGATCACCCGTGAAACACTGCGCAGCGAGTTGGTCAAGGAACTCGCGTTGGATCCACTGATCATCCCGTGACCGTCCTCACCAACGTTTCCGGGCGCTCCAGTCGAAGGTCCACTCCGGTGTGTAGAGCTTGTCGCCATCACCGAAGATGAACCAAGCACCGAGTTCCGGTCGCCGTGTGTTCTTCAGCACGTGTATCTGTTGGGCCGGCATATAGCTCTGCGCGATCAGGAACGCTTGGCGACCATCGGCATGGGTGGCCACATCCATCACGATCACCGCGTGGCCGGGACTTCCACCGTGGATGAAGACATCGCCAGGCTGTACCGATGAAGTACCCGCGCTCTTCAATTCCTTGCTCAAGCTCAACGTGCCGGCGTAGGAGAATACGATCTCCATGAATGAGCTCAAGGTGGCGTGATCGTTCTTCGGCATACCGCCACTTTTCCAAGAACAGACATTGCCTTTCACCGCGATGCGTTCACCCTTGATCCACCGGCTGTATTCCGCGTTGAACCCACTGGTGAAGTGGAAGTGGATGTCCGCGTAGCGTTGTTCTGCGAACAGGTGTTCGGCCCGCAGGCGCATCACGGCATCGGCACATTGTTGAAGGTCCTTCTTGCCCACGCTGATGTCCAGAACGGCCGCATGAACGTCTTGGCGGTTCTTGGGCTCGCCGTTGTAGTGCATTACGGATGTTCCTTCGGGATGCAGTTCCTGCTCACCGAGCCAATGCGCGAAAGTGCCTGCCTGATGGACCTCCCGAACGAAACCCTTCGGTGGAACGAAACGCGTGTTGATCTTGGAGCCAGCGCCGTGAGATGGAGCCGGAGGGGTGCTCGGTGACATTGCACAACAGTGCAGGGAAAGAAGCAGTGGCAGGATCATACCCTTGCAATGCACCGCCTTGGCCACGGTAACGCTAAGCGTTGGCCTTCGGAACGGGAGAGGGTACGTAGCCGAACAAGCGGTTGTCCTTGATCATGTTGTCCACGTACGGTGGCACAAGCTCTTCCCAACCGGGTTTGCCTTGGCGGATCAGGTCCAACACCTGCTTGCTGAAGATGTGCAGCACGTTGGGGTCGAACGTGTTGATGTCTACTAGCCGTTTATTGAAGACCAGATAGTCGTACAAGGGCTTGAGGCGCGGATGTACCGGCATGTTCCCGGTGGTCATGATCTCTTCCGACGCGGACGTGCGACTTGGATACACATACACCTTCAGATCACGCGAGAAGAGGATGCCGAAGGCTTCCAACATGCCGCCATTGAGGTGGCGGTAGTACTTCTCGTCGAACACCTCGATCAGGTTGTTCACGCCCATGATCACGCCCATGCGTGCTTTGGTGTAACGGCTGAAATACTCCACCAGCTTGTAGTATTCCTGGTAGTTGCTGATGAGCACCGTTTGCCCAAGTGAGCATAGGATGTCGGCCCGATCGATGAAGTCCTTCTCGTCCACTTCACCGGTGTCCGATCGCAGGTTGTTCAAGGTGATCTCGAAAAGGACCTGGAGGTTCTGGCGGTCTACACGCTGTTCCTTGATGAACATGTTGTAGCCGTTCATGATCATGTCGATGTTCACTTTGGTCACGGGGCGGAAGCTACCGCGGATGGCCAGGATGTTCTTCTTGTACAACGCCTCGCTGGCCTGCAGGTTCTGGCCATCGGGTCCGAAGAGCACGGCATCGGTGTAGCCGCGTTTCACCAGTTGCAGGCTGAGCAAACGGTTGTCCACGTTGTTGAACGCAGGCCCGTTCATCTGGATCATGTCCACTTCCACTACGTGGCGGCTCACGTTGTCGTAGAGCGCCGTCATGATGGTATCCGGCTCGGTGTGGTGCATGAGGCAACCGAAGAGCAGGTTCACACCCATCACGCCTATGCTTTCCTGTTGCAGGCTGATGTCCGGATCGTGCAGGCGCACGTGGATGATCACATCGTTGGAGGGCAGGTCAGGAGCCGTTTGGAAACGCACCCCGATCCACCCGTGACCGCTGTGTGGACGCTCGAAGGTGCTTCCAGCAACGGTATTCGCGAACGTGAAGAACTTCTTGGTGGGATGATCAGCGCGGTTCAGGCGTTCCTTGATGAGGCCGAACTCGTGCCCGAGCATGTTCATCAACCGGCTTTCGCACACGAAACGGTTGCCCGGTTCCTTGCCGTAGATGGCGTTGCTGAAGTCCTTGTCGTAGGCGCTCATGGCTTTCGCGATGGTCTGCGAAGCGCCGCCCGCGCGGAAGAAGTGGCGAACCGTCTCCTGGCCTACACCGATCTCGGCGAAGGTGCCATAGAGATCCGGGTTCATGTTGATCCGACGGGCTTTCTGGGCCGGGCTCAGGGGGACGTGTGTGGGGTCCTGCTGGATCATGGTCGGGTCCATCGGGGATGAACGGGTGTAAAGTTAACCCCTTCGGCCTAGCGGCGCTTGGATAACGCTCGGTTATGGCGTGTTGGATATACGCGCTGCGCCCCTGTGCGGATCAACCCTCGAAGTCGATCTTCCGGTGGCTGCCGTCGCAATACGGCTTGTTCGCAGAAGCGCCACAGCGGCAGAAAGCCGTGGTCTGCTCGCGCGTTTCGGTACGCCCGTCCGCATGGCGAACAACGCAACTGCCCTTGAATAGTAGCGGCCCACGTGGAGAAACCTCGATCTCCGAGGTGCTTTCAACGGGCCGTTCTGGCTCATCAGTATCATTCATCCGGCACGTGAGCGCCCCGCTCGGACATTCCTTCACCTGGGCCACGATCCGTTCGGTGGCCGCCCCTTCCGGTCGTATCCACGGCCGCTCGCCGGGCTTGAAGACTTCGCGCAGCCCGATCCAGCATTTCCGGCTGTGGGTGCACATTTCCGGTTTCCAGAGGATGGTGACCTCGCCGTTGGTGTAGCTGTGCTCCTTGCTCATGGTGATCCAAAAGGTAAGGCTACGGAAGTCTAAAGCACTCCCCGGACCTTGATCTCCAAATACCGATTGATCACATCCACGGTGAGGTCTTGTGGGCGGCACAGGATCGGTTTCATGCCGGCGCGTTCCAGTTCGCGGGCGATCAAGCGTTTCTCGAAAACGGAACGTTCGGTGAGGGTGTGTACGTAAAGTTCTTCGGTGTCCACGGGGCGATGCTTCAGGTCCTGGTCCAGTTCGGTGTTAAGGAAGAAGATGGGCACCACCAGGTGTTGACGGCCGAGACGCTGCAGATAGGGGAGTTGCCGCTGCATCGCATTCACGCTTTCGTAATTGGTGAAGAGCAAAAGCAGGCTGCGTTGATGGACCGTGCGCCGCACCGCCCCGTAGAGCGCTTCCATATCGGTTTCGCGGTGGTCCGTGCCTTGCCCGTAGAGCACTTGTAGGATCCGCTGCATATGGCCCCGCTGCCGACTTGCGGAAACCATGTCGTGGACCTTGTCGCTGAAGGTGATCAGGCCTGCCTTATCCTCCTTGTGCATGGCTATGCTACTGATCACCAAGGAGGCGTTGATCGCGTAGTCCAACAAGCTGAGGCCTTCGAAGGGCATCTTCATCACACGCCCGGTATCGATCACGGCGAAGACCTGCTGGGCGCGTTCGTCTTGGTACTGGTTCACCATCATCCTGCCGCGCCGCGCGGTGGCTTTCCAGTTCACGGTGCGGCGATCATCGCCGGGGATGTATTCCTTGATCCGTTCGAACTCCGCATGTTGCGCCACACGCCGTACGCGCTTGATCCCCGCCAGCACCAATCGGTCGCTGATGGCGAGCAGTTCGTACTTCCGCAGTTGGAGGTAACTCGGGTACACCGCCACTTCCTTGGCAGCTTCAAGGCTGAACCGGCGCTCCACGAGACCGATCGTACTTCTGACATAGGCCTGTACAGCACCGTAGCGATAGACGCCACGCTTCACCGGACGCACAGCATAGTCGAAGTCGCGATGCCCCCAAGCAGGCAATGTTCCACTGAAGACCAGGTCGCGCTTCTGGAATTGCACGGGGAGTTCGTCCAAGACACGCACCTGCATGTCCATGGCGTATTCGCTTTTCAGCTGGATGGTCACCGGGTTCTGGTCGCCATTGCTCCAGCGTTCCAATGTGCGTCGCTTTGCGGAAAGCCCGGTGCGGCGGCCGAAGAGGAGGAAAAGATCCGCGGCGATGGTGGCTACCCATATGAGCACCGCCAATTTCCCGATCACCAACGCTGGTGCCCAGAACCATCCGCAAACGAGCACAAGCACGACCGACCAACCGGCCAGGAACGCCCGCCGTGTCAGGAAGATCGAGCGCAGCTGCAGCATCAACGCGGCACTTCAAGCTGTTTCACGAGCATGGCGATGACCTGGTCCGCATCCAGCCCTTCCATCTCGCGTTCGGGTGTGAGCTGCACGCGATGACGCAGCACATGCGGAGCGATCGCCTGTACATCTTCCGGCGTAACGAAATCGCGTCCGTTGATGGCGGCGTGGGCTTTGGAGCCGGTGAGGATGGCCAAGGAGGCACGCGGTGATGCGCCCAACATCAACGCGCCATCGTGCCGTGTGCGATCAACGATGCTGGCGATGTAGCGCACCAACTTGGCGTCGCAGATCACTTGGTGGACGATGCTGCGGGAACGCTCCAGTTCTTCCACGGTGATCACGGCCTGGACCGCGTTCACGCTGAGCAGATGGCGGCCTTGGCTAGCGCGATCCAGGATGGAGATCTCCTCTTCCAGCGAAGGGTAGCCCACGGTCAATTTGAAGAAGAACCGATCGAGCTGCGCTTCGGGCAAGCGGTAGGTACCTTCTTGTTCGATCGGGTTCTGCGTGGCCACGATCATGAACGGACGGCTCATGGGGTAGGTCTTTCCGTCCGTGGTGATCTGCCGTTCCTCCATCACTTCGAACAAGGCACTTTGTGTTTTCGCCGGTGCACGGTTGATCTCGTCCACCAGCACGATGTTGCTGAAAACGGGGCCGGGGCGGAACTCGAACGCTGTAGTGCGCGGATCGAAAACGCTGGTGCCGATGAGATCACTTGGCATCAGGTCGGGGGTGAACTGGATGCGCGAGAATCCGGTGTGGACGCAGCGTGCGAGCAGTTTCGCGGTGAGCGTTTTCGCCAAGCCTGGTGCGCCTTCGATCAGCACATGACCGTCGCTGAGCAAGGCCACGAGCAAGAGGTCCACCATGCGTTCCTGGCCCACGATCACCTTGCGCACTTCGCCGCGCAGGCGTTCCACGGCATGTTGCAGTTCGGTGAGTTGCACGGCGGGCGTGTAGCCGCTTTCAGGCGGTGGTGTACCGCTCGGTTGGTATGGGGAATGGTCCTCGTTCATCGGATCAGTCGTCTCAGTTCGTGAAGTTCGTTGCTCAGGTCCAATAGGTCCTTTTCGCTCAAGCGCTTGGCATTCTCGCGTCGTGCGATGGCGTTCAACCGGTCGGTCATTTCCTGTTTTTCCAGACCGGTTTTCGTAGCCAAGTGGTCGATGGTGGCACTGTCGTACTGGAAGGTGCGCAGGTAGGCCCGTTGGCGCACATCTTCCTTGAAATGCGCGATCATCTTGTTGGCCAGATCGGCGTGATCGCCCTTGTGCCAGTACAACCGACCGATCGTGTGCATCAGGTCCCGCGTGGAGTTGCGTGGCGGCGATACTATCGGGATAGCGCGCTGTTGACGCCGGGCGAAAACGATCATGTACAGCACCACCAGTGTTAGCGCCAGGAACCAGGCCCAGCGCAACGGCGTTTGGGAGAGGATGTAGCGTAGCGGTGTCCGCGCTTCCATACGGCCCACTTTGTAGGCTTCGTCCCAGACCACGGGCAAGCGTGGTAGAGCGCTGAACGCACCGGCAATGAAGGTGGCGTTCTTGTCCTTCAGCAAATGGTAATTCGTCAACGCCATGGGGGCACTGCACAGCACGATGCGTCCGTTGCCCCACGAACATTCCAGAAGGACCGGATGGGCGCTGCCGTCCACCGCAAGTGAACGTGTCCGCGCCGTATCGTAGCGGGTGAAATAGGCGCCGGGGAATCCACGTGCATAGCGGAACACACCTTGCGCTATACGTGGATCCCCCGTAAAGCGGATGTCCGAGATCGTATCGAATTCGCTCCAGCGCTTGGCGTTCATGTCCAACTTCAAACTATCCGCCAACGCACCACCGATGAATTCCGCTGCGATGAAGGCATGATCACCCCATTCCACCAGTTCCAACAGCCGTTCGGTGCTGATGATGTCCGGTGTGAAGGAGGAGTTGATGAACACGTGGTTCACCGGAGCATCCAACACGTCCTCGATGTAGCGTTCGCGGCCAACGCTGTATAGCGGGTCGCTCACCGAGCGTACTTCGGGGAAAAGATCCGGCAGTCGTTGATACAGCAGTTCCGCACCAAAAGGCTTCCGATGGAACCGCGAATAGGACGGGCTCCAGTCCGTGGGTTTGGGCACCATGGCCTCCATCACGGAGAGCGCGAGGATCAACAGACCCAAGCCCCAGAGTATGCGTTTCTCGAAGCGCGTCATCCCACGGAGGTGGTCTCGAATTCAACGAAAGGGCGGCGCAGTTCGGCGTACTTGTCGGCATGGACATCACCATGGCCATACCACACCCATTGGAAGATCAACGCCACATGGGTGAAGCGTGCGCGCAAGGCACCGTCCTTGATCTGCGCCATGTAGTCGCGGTCCGTATGGTCGGGGCTCCAATGCAGTACTCCTTGATCCACCAGTTTCCGCAGGACGAGCAAATAGTGCAAGCGGATAGCACGGCGCAGATCACCTTTGCTTTCAGCCTCACGGATCAACGCGGCCAAGTCCATCTCGCGGATATCCTCGTCCACGGCGATCACTTCGGCCAACGAACGTGGAGCACCGTAGAACACGCGTCGAAGGCCACCACGGCTCAGCATCACCAAAGCGAAGATGAGCAGGACGGCAACGAGCAGGTACAGGAGGTTCTCGGTGATGAAATTCCCTGCACCCGTGCCCAATAGATCGCGGAGGAATTCGGCCAACCATTCTTTGAAGCGCTCCCACGGCGAAGGAAGCCTGCGCAGATCGCGGTCGTAATCCAGGGCAGGATCGGCTTTCAACTGATCGATGGCGGCTTCATCGAAGTTCCGGAGAACGACCGTCTCCTGTGGTGGAACAAGGCTATCCTGTTGGGCATGCACCAACGGCACACCCAGCAAGAACAGGAGAAGCCACCACCAACGCATGCCTTCAGGCCTTGTCGAACGCTTCCATCCGTTGGCGCAGGCTGTGGCCTTCTTTCTCTTCGACCAGCGTGAAGTATTTCAGTGCCAGTGCGACAGAAACGATGGGGTAGGTGAGCATCGTTACCGCCATCTGCAAGGCCGTGGTAAGTGCAGTGTAGATGGCCATCCAGACCGGCAACTCAGGCTGGATCCCACTTTCGATGGCGCCGAACGTGCTGTTCATCGTCACTACCATGGAAACGATTGTGAACGGTGCCATCAGAATACCCGTGATGAAGGAATGGATGATGCCGATGATGATGATCAGACCAAGCGTCTCCCAGAAACGGTCGCGCACCAAGTTGTTGCTACGCCCCATGGAACCCGTTACACCGGTTCGTTCTATCGCATGTGCCACCATGGTAAGCCCCAGCACCGTCATGGCGAAAAAGCCAGGAAGGAAACAGAGCATGAAACCAACACCGACCAATAGACTGCACAGGAAACCGATGCCAGCGTAGGATCCCAGTTGGCTGGAGACCCGTTTCCAGAGATCACCTGGTGTGATACCGAAGTGTTCGCCGAGATGGTAGGCTCGGATGTATTCGTACGTTACAGCTACGACCAACAGGAAAGCCGCGATGAGCAGGATGTATCCGAGGACCATGGGCAACCACTGGTTCAACATGCCCTTCACCATCCAGGTTGGATCGTTCACGGAATCGCCGAAACTGAGTGACTGGATATCGCCCATGGTCTTGCCGATGAAGAAACCGGCGATGACAGCCGGTGGAATGCAGATCACCGCCAGCGCCCGGAACAATGGTCGCCACTCTTGGCGCAGGAAAGTGAACGTAGTGCTGATGATCTGCCCGAAATCACGGACCTGGCTCAGCTGCACGGGGGCGGCGTTCTGCATGGTAAGGAAGTATGATGAAGTAGTAAACGATGAAGGCGAAAGAGCACAGGATGATGGCCAGTGAAGCCCACCACGGGATGGTCAATGCATGGCGTGTGACGAACGATTCCAAGAACCCGGCGGTGATGAAGACCGGTACCAAGCCGATGACGACCTTCAACCCGAGCCGGGCGCCGTGCCGGAAACTCTCCACGCGCGTGTAGGTTCCGGGGAACAACATGCCGTTGCCCAGCACGAAACCGGCTGCACCGGCAATGATGATGGCGCTGATCTCCAATGTGCCATGGACCCAGATCGTCAGTAGGCTTTCGCGCAGCACACCGTGTTGGTGGAAGAAATACTGGAAGGCCCCCACCATGATGCCGTTGTAGAGCAGCAACAAGCCTGTGCCGAAGGAGGCGAACAGGCCCGCCGCGAAACACAGCAGCGCCACCCGCACGTTGTTGATGGTGATGCCAAGGAACATCACGCTTTCATCGTGCCCGCCGTACACCGCCATGGGTTCGCCCTTGCGGATGTTCTCCAAGGTCATGTCCACATAACCGTCGCCGAGTATCAACCGCACGAAGGTCTCGTCGTGCGCTGCACTGAGCGCACCGATCAGCATGGCTACCCCGAAAACCACGAATGACAGCAGCAACTGTGTGCGCGTGGCGGCCATGGCCAGTGGCACTTCTTCTTTCCAGAAAGTGAGGAAACGTCCGCGTGGCGTGCGTTGGTTGCGGTAGATGTGTTGGTGCAACCGCGAGGCCAACCCGTTCAGGTAGGTGGGGATGTTGCTCTTCGGGTAGAACGTGCGGGCGTAGGAGAGGTCGTCGTTCAGTTCGATGTACAAACTACTGGCTTCGTCGCCACTGAGGCCGTCCAGTCCTTGCAGCACGTGCTCCAACCGTTGCCATTTGGCTTGGTTGCGTTGGATGAAGGCGGCCTCGCGCATGTTCGGTCAAACATAACGCGTGCATCCGGACCGGCTCTTCCCCGTGCAGGTGGATCGGTCCCGCACGCGTATTTTTCCGCCATGCAGACCCTCGGGATAGAGACCGCCCAGAACGTGATGGTGCAGCACGAGGTGGCCAGTGTGGGCGACCGCATCGTTGCTGCCCTGTTGGACAACCTGATCCTGTGGGCGTGGATCTTCCTGCTGTTCATCACCGGGGTGCTCACTGCTGGAATGGATGGAGATGGGGTAGCTATCGCGATCATGGTGGCGCTGGCCTTGCTTCCATACATGTTCTACGACCTGGTGTGCGAGATAACCATGGACGGGCAGAGCATCGGCAAACGCGCACGCAAGATCCGGGTGGTGAGGGTGGATGGCGGGCAGCCGCGGATCGGCCAATACCTGTTGCGCTGGGTGCTTCGCCCGATCGACTCGTTCTACTACCTCGGACTCGTGGTCATCCTCATCAACGGGAAAGGCCAGCGGTTGGGGGATATCGCGGCAGGCACCGCCGTTGTCTCGCTGAAACAACGTCTACGCCTGCAAGACACCTTGATGACCACCGTGGCGGCTGACCATCAGGTACGTTTCCCGGAGGCTATCCGCCTAAGCGATGCACAAGCCGCGCTGATCAAGGAACTGTTGAACAACACCAAAGTGGGCAACCGTGCGGAGTTGATGCGCCAGATGGCCGAGCGCGTGAGCATGGTGATCGGCACCATGGACATAGGCCCTTCGCCTGAGCAATTCCTGCGCATCGTGCTGAATGACTACGTGTACCTCACCAGTCGCGCAGGGCAGCCTACCACCCGGTGACCAGCAGCCTACGCGCCGCGTTGATCCCACATTTCTGGTACTTGTCGTAAGCCGCTGCCGCGCGTTCGCGAATACTGGCATCGGTCTCTCGCGCTACCCAGCCGTTCAGCGCAGCTTTCAACGTGTAGGCTTCGGGAGCCATCAGCCCGGTGGTCCAGACCAAGGGGGAAGCGCCGGTCTTCTGCAGGTGCGGAGCGAAGAAACGCTTGCTGATGCATGCCAGGATGATGGTGCGGCGGGCGGCATCGTCCTTCGCAGGGAACTCCTTCTCGAGGGCGAAGTCCATCAGTCCATCGTGCCCTACATATCCGACAAGCTGTGCACCACCGCCAGCGTTGATCATGGTGCCGTTCACCGCGATACGCTCCGGACCGGCTCCACTGGAATAGCGTAGAAGGTCCTCCGTGGCTTCCCGGATGTTGCGACCGTCGTAGGCATCGGCCACCAAGTAAACCGCGCTGTCGCGGTGTTTCCAGATCACGCGGTCCAGGATGTGGGCCGCAGTGGGTTTCGTGGAAGGCACTTGGATCCATTCCTCCGAGCGATTGAAATGTGTCTTCACGCCATAGCCACAGCCCCAGTAGAGATTGGTGCTCGGCTTCTGGCCGTTGCCGATGCCTTCGGGCACTTTCACGATGCCTTGGTACTGGTTGTCGCACAACGCTACCACCACATGCGCCACACGCGGTTGGGCAACGAGCGGGGTAGCCGAAAGGAACAGCAGTGGAAGAAGGATGCGCATGGTTAAGGAATGATGAGTCCTTGGAGAAGTAACGCTGTATCGATCTGGCTCAGCGTGTGCGCCGCGGAGTAGAACGAAGAAAGCCGCCCTTTGCGGACGGCTTCCTCTTGTTGGCAGACCCGGAGGTCTGGATGGATCAGCGCATGTCGTTCACTTCCACGCCGGGGAACTTGGTCTTGTCGAAAGCGAAGAGCGCATCGGCCAGTTCGGGGTTCGCGGTGAACTTCTTGAGGATGTAGGTCACTTGGTTGCCATCCTTGTACAGCACTTGGATGCTCTTGGGCTCCACCTTGGCCTTGTCCACGGAGATGATCACCGTGTGGAAGGCTTTCTTGCTCGGATCCAGGGGGAACAGTTTGATCGTTTGTACCATGACACCGGCTGCATCGGCCTTCTCTTCCACAAAAGCGCTCTTGTAGCCCTTCTCGTACTGGGAGAACAACTTGCTGGGGTCCAGTTCCTGGTCCATTTCGGAGGGATCGCTCAGGTTCACCTCGTTGCTTTCCTTGTTGTAGGTGTACATCGTGGTGCCATCGTTGATGATGGTGTTCTTGTCCAGCACCAACCGGAACTTCTTGCCCTTCACCTTCATGGTGCCTTCCTGTTTCACGTCCAGCTTGTCCTTGGTGTTCTGCAAGCGGCTGCTGAAATCAGCCTCGAAGCTGGTCCACGCCTTGGCCTTGGTCACCAACTTGTCCACGATGGCTTTGCTGCGGGCATCGTCCTGGGCATGAACGCCAAGTGCGAGTGCAACGGAACAAACGGTAAGCAGAAGGGTCCTTTTCATGGGTGCAAAACTAGTGCGACCGACCTAGGCAAAGGGTGTGCCAAGCGGCTGAAGAACATGGTGAGAAGTGCTCATGTGCGGTATATGGCCAGGTCCACATGGTCCAATCTTCGCATGTTCACACGGGAGCGCTACTTGTTCCAGTTCGGGTGCGCTTTCGCGAAGGCTTTGAACTTCTTGCCGCCGATCATGGTACCCCGGCACTTCTTGGAGCCGCAGCGGCAAGCCCAGGTCTTCAGCAATTTGGCCGTGTAGGGCACATCGAACTCGAACCCGTAGTCGTAGGTGATCTCTTCGCCGGGCTTGATGGCGCGCAGGGCTTCGATGATCACGCGGTCCTTTTTGGGGTCCGGGTTCTTCTTCTTCTCGCTGTGGATGAACGCGATGGCGTTCGGCTCGCAGCTGGTATTGATCCACCGGGCCACGGTACCGCGCACATTGGCATCCAGGATGTACTCGTCGTTCAACGTGAAAAGGAAGGTGTGACCACTCGTCACATCACCGTGGTACTGTTCGTCGGCCTCGGCATGGGTCATCAGCCGACCTTGGTATTCCACAATGCCTTCTCCTTTGCGGATCGGGGCTATGGCTACTACGCCGTTGCCATGGATGGGCGAACGGCGCTTCTTGATCTTGAGGGGAGTAGGGACCTTTGTCATGATTCGGGCCGCGAAGATGGTGATCCGGAGCGATGTTCTGTACACGGATCCCATCGATCCGATAACTGACCAGCATCTTCAGACCCAGTAACAACCAACGACCACAGAATTCTCAGAAAAGGCAGATGGTAGGAAGCTTTTCCGTGCAACACATGAAGCAGTGCAAGTAAGGCCGTTAGGTTGCTCATCTGTGCCATCTGTGGAAACCACATGAAGCAGTTCGAGTGAGGCCGTTAGGCCGCTCATCTGCGAGATCTGCGCAAACCACATGAAGCAGTTCAAGTAAAGCCATTAGGCCGCCCATCCGTGCCATCTGTGGACATGAACACCCAGAAGCAAGACCAAGCCGCCATTCGCGATCGCCAGGCCATCAGCAGCGAAACCCTCAGAAGTACAACTGGCACACGAACACCGCCGTGATCACACAGGCCAGATCGGCGAGCAACATGATGCCCAGCGTGTACCGGCTGTCCTTCACGTTCACACTACCGAAATACAGTGCCACCACATAGAACGTGGTCTCAGCCGCACCTTGGAACAGGCAGCTCAGCTGGCCGGTGAGGCTGTCGGGTCCGTATGTCTTCATGGCATCCAGCATGAACCCGCGCGAGCCACCGGCACTGAAGGGGCGCATAAGGGCGACTGGTATGGCATCGATCACCTGCTTGTCCACACCAACGAACGCGAGGGTCCACGAAAGGCCGTCCATCACCACGTTCATAAGGCCACTGTTGCGGAAGATGCTGAGCGCGGCGAGCATCGCCAGCATGTACGGCAACACGCGCAGGCCGGTGGTGAAGCCGTCCTTCGCACCATGCACGAAACTGTCGAACATGTTGGTGCCTTTCTCGGTGAAATAGCGTTCCACCAGGAAAGCGTACCCCACGATGAGCCCGATGATGGCGAGCAGCATACCGTTGCTCAGGTTGTCCGTGAAATGGAACTTGGCCACGCCTGTGAGGCTGCTGATGTAGGCCATCAACCCACCGATCAGGGCGCTAACGCCGAGCACGCCGAGCATCACCGGCAGGTTGAACAGGTTGATCCGTTGTTTCGCCGCCACCAGGAACAACGCCACCAATGTGCCCACGAAGCTGGTGATGATGCACGGGATCATGATGTCCGCTGGGTTGGCCGCACCTTGTGCAGCTCGGTAGCCGATGATGCTCGTGGGCAGCAATGTGAGGCCCGCGGCATGCAGGCAGAGGAACATGATCTGGCTGTTCGTGGCGCGATCCTTCGTGGGATTGTCCTCCTGCATGCTCTCCATGGCCTTCAAGCCGAAGGGCGTGGCAGCACTGTCCAGTCCGAGGAAGTTCGCGGCGAAGTTCATCGTCATCAACCCGTAGGCGGGGTGATCCTTGCGCAATTCGGGGAACACGCGGTGAAAGACAGGGGAGAGGAAGCGCGCCACTTTCTCCATGGCTCGTGAATCGATCAGGAGGTTGAGCAGCCCGCAGAAGAAGGTGAGGTACCCGATCAGCGGCAGCCACAGGTCGGTGATGGTGTTGCGGCATGTGGCGAAGAGGCCGTCGGCTTGTTGGGTGCCCAGCGTGGTGACCAGTGCCCCGTTCTTGTTGATGGTGTACGTAGTGTCGCCTGCGCGAACCGCACCAAGGTCTGCCTGCTTGATGCGCGCCACCAGCGCACTTCCCGGAATGGTGGCCGTATCCACTTCCGCCACGATCAGCGCTTCACCTTGCTTGCCATTGATCAGGCTACCCAAGCTGTATTGCCTGCCCGTGCCAAGCATCACCAGCACATAGGCGATGCTGAGCAGGATGATGAACGTCCAGAAACGACTGAGGGCCATGGAGGGCAAAGGACCGGGCCTCCGGCCCAGAGCCGTTGTGTACGCTACGGAAATGGCGAACAAGCTGCTGTGGAAGGACGTCGAAACGCCCCGAAGCACCGTTGCGGTTCAGGCTCGGTAGTTTTGGGGACATCAGCACGCTGCAGATCGATAGGACCCTGGATGGGTGGTACGCGCGAACCGGTGAATGGGCAGGATCGCTCATGATATCGGTGCTTCTCGCGGGGACGGTGTTCGTGTACCTGGGAGGTGGTGTGGAGCCGATCATGCATGGCGCCGAGTACGCGGCCCTTTCCCAAGCTCCCTTCGGAATGGAACTGGGCGCGGCCATGCGTAACCGCATCCTGGCACCGTTGGTCGGATGGCTTCTGCACCTGCGTGGTGCCCACTTCGTGTGGGTGCCGTGGTCATTCCTCGTCGGCTTCCTTGCACTGGTGAATGTCTGGGCCAGGCGGCTTGGGGCCGGAAGCACGTTGGCCGTGGTCACCACCGTTTGCGTGGCCTTCTCCGGAAGTACCATGCTTTCGCTGATCGCACCGGGTTATGTGGATGCCGTGAGCTTTTTCCTGCTCGGGGTGGCGTTCATGCAGGTGCAACGAAAACTACTTTCCACAGCCTGCTTGGCCTTGGCCATCATGAACCACGAGGTATCCGCTTTCATGGCCCCTGCATGGCTGATCTACGGTGCCCCTTCCGAACGGCAGTTCCCCTGGTTCCGTGAACGCTTAGTGCTGTTAGGGGCGTTGTTGCTCCCGTATGCTACGTACCGCTGGTGGGTTACACTTCACGATGCGAAGGCACTTTCCCTGAACTACTACTTCGCCCCACAGAACCTCAAGGACTGCCTTGGTGTTGGGCTCGTGGGATGGATCACAGGGATCTTCGCCGTGTTCCGCCTCCACTGGCTGGTCGTGTTGTTCGTTCTGATATCGGATCGCAAAGCATTCAATACCCGGCGTCTTGGCTGGAACCTGGTCTTGTTGGCCTCGCTTTGCGCCACGCTCGTTGTCGCTTATGATAGCACGCGCTTGTTCAGCTTCGCATTTCCGCTACTGGTCATCGGTTCGGTCGAACTGGGTAGACGCTGGGGAGCCAACAGGGCCATCACCATCATGCTGATCATTTGGGGCTTGAACTTCCTGATCCCGCCCTATACCACCACGGGTGAGAGGTCCTATCCACTTCACGGCATTGTTGACCGGATCCCGCAGGCAACCCGACCATGATACCAAGGGCGCTGTCTGATGTTATCCGTGTAATGCTGTCGCTGGCTACTTTAGGCCCTTCAACCTCGTGAACATGAAACGGACGATCCTCTTGTCGCTTGGCCTAGTCGTACTGCTGGGTTCCTGCGTATCGAAAAAGAAATACACCGCCATCCAGGCCAGTAACGAAACGCTCAAGACCAAGTTGGATGAGGCGAACCGCGCCCTTGGCGACTGCAACAGCCAGAAGTCGGTCCTGGATGCCCGCCTCGCAGAGATCCAGAACAAGAACCAGCATCTGCAAGACCAGATCGGCCAGTTGAACAATACCAACGCCGCCCTGCTCAATAACGTGGGCCAGATGGCAACCTTATCGGCCAAAGAAGCGGAGAACCTGGAGAAATCCTTGGAGCAGATCAAGGAGCAGGATCTGCGGATCCGGACTCTGCACGATGCCCTCACCAAGAAGGATTCGGTGACCCTCGCCCTGGTGGTGAACCTGAAAAGCGCCCTCGGGAACTTGAACGATACGGATGTGGTGGTGAACGTGGAGAAGAGCGTGGTCTTCATCTCGCTGAGCGATAAAATGGTGTTCTCCAGTGGAAGCACCACCATTTCGCCCCGTGCCAAGGACGTGCTCGCGAAAGTGGCCACCGTGGTGAACGCGAAACCCGACATGGAGGTGCTGGTGGAAGGGCATACGGACAATGTTCCCGTGAGCAAGGAATGCATCAAGGACAACTGGGACCTCAGTGTTCAGCGTGCCGTGGCCATTACGCGCGTATTGCAGAAGGACTACGCGGTCGCTCCCGGTCGTATCACCGCAGGTGGTCGTTCGGAATATGTACCCTTGGTAGCCAACGATACCCCGGAGAACCGCAGCACCAACCGCCGCACGCGCATCGTTATCCTGCCCAAGATGGACCAGTTCTATGGCATGATCGAGGATGGGCTGAAGCAGGCTGAGCAGTTGGAGAACAAGTAGGCCGAACCTCGCCCCTAGAGAACGCCCTTGATCGCAAGTTCAAGGGCGTTCTTCGTGCGGGATGCGTTTGCCTAACCGGTTCCACCCGGCTCCCCGTAGGATATCATCCAGTTGATGCCGAACCGGTCGCGGAGCATGGCGAATTGCTTCGCCCAGAAGGTGGTTGTCAATTCCATGGTCACCTTGCCCCCCTCGCGGAGCGCATCGTACCACGCACGCGCTTGGGCCTCGCTGGCCGGGTTCAAGGAGAGGTGGACATTGTTGCCCGCGTTGAACGGATCACCATGACCCTCGGGTGCATCGCTGCCCATGAGGAACGGGGTTCCATCAACGTTCAATGTGACGTGCATCACCTTATCGCCATAGTCCGCCGGTACGCTGTATTCCGGTGGCATCTCCTTGAAACGACCGATGTATCCGATATCTCCGGCGAAGGTCTTTTTGTAGAAATTGAAAGCCTCTTCGCAAGTGCCCGGGAAGTTGAGGTAGGGGGTGGGTGCTGGCATGATGTGAAACTAGTGATCACCTGCGATCAAAGCCGCAGCGCTCCGTGTTGTGCCAACCACGCCCTGATCTCCGCTTCATCACTGGAGATCTTCGTGGGGAACGCAGCGGGGAACAGCCCGAAGTACATGTTGGCGGCAAGAGCCAAGACCTTGTTGCTCACCAATACGCCCATTGCCGTAATGGTGCCGGCATGCTCTCCGAACAGGTCTGTTTGCAAGGCGGCGGGCTCCCAATCCAGATCACCGGAGGCCAAGTAGAACAAAGGTCCCTTGCGTCCGGAGAGCAGTTCCTCGCGGGCCTTCAACGAAGCCTTCAGTCCCACCACATCGATGCGGACATCGGAACGTATATGCACCTCTACCAAGTCGTTGGCAGCAAGCAGGATACGCGCCATTGGAATATCTATTGAAGCTCCTGAACTGGGCATGACAAGGGGAGAGGAATGCATGACCGCCAGTCCAAGATACTCATAGGGCCAACTGGTCAGCCTCCATTGTGCCCTTGACCATGATTTCCGGGACATACGGTTAGTGTTGTGCCCGAATGCGCCCAAGGATGACTTTGAACGTTCTTGATCACTTTCGGTCAGAACCACATCGGTCCTCACCAGCAAAGCGCGATGAAGAGCATGGTCGACGGGACCCTTGCTCGAATGGACCCTTGCGCGACTGTGCCAGCAATGTGTTGATGGTCGGCCCTACGGATCACGGTATTTCATTGGAACGACCTGATGCAGGTGGAAAACAGAGATCCCCGCCGATGTTCCTCGACAGGGATCCCGACGGTAGATATGAGGGTGTCAGCCTTTCTTGTTCGCCTCTAGCATCTCTTTGATGCCGCCTACACTGCTGAGCACGCCAGTTGCTTCGTACGGCATGTAGATCACCTTGTTGTTCTGGCCGCTGGTCATTTCTTTCAGCGTTTCCAAGTACTTCATGGCGATGAGGTAGTTCGTTGGATCGGCCTTGGTGCCTTTGATCGCTTCGGTCACCAAGCGGATGGCTTCTGCTTCACCCTGTGCACGACGGATACGTGCTTGTGCATCACCTTCAGCCTCTAGGATCTGGCCTTGCTTCTGGCCTTCAGCCGTGGTGATCTCCGCCTGTTGCACACCTTCAGCCTGCAACACCGCAGCGCGTTTGCTACCCTCGGCATCGATGATCTGCGCACGCTTATCACGCTCGGCACGCATCTGTTTCTCCATGGCCTCGCGGATGTCGCGCGGTGGGTTGATGTCCTGCAGTTCCACACGATTCACCTTCACACCCCACTTGTTGCTGGCTTCATCCAGGATGGCGCGCAATTTCATGTTGATGGTGTCGCGGCTGGTGAGGCACTCGTCCAGGTCCAACTCGCCGATCACGTTACGGAGCGTGGTCTGCGTGAGTTTCTCGATGGCCATCGGTAGGTTCTCGATCTCGTACATCGCCTTCACGGGGTCCATCACTTGGAAGTAGAGCAGCGCATTGATCTCCGTCATCACGTTATCCTTGGTGATCACGTTCTGGCGCGGGAAATCGAACACCGCTTCGCGAAGATCGATGCGTTCTTTCTTGATGAACTGGACATACTTGTTGCCATCGGGAAGGTCGCGCGTGATGCGGGAGATGATCTCGCGGGGCTTGTCGAACACGGGAATGATGATGTTGAAGCCGGCCACCAACGTGGTGCGGTATTTCCCGAAGCGCTCGATCACCATCGCTTCACTTTGCTGAACGATGCGCACACCCTTGGCGATCAAGAAGATCACGAAGACGGCGAGGAGTAAGAGTATGATGGTTCCTGCTTGCATGGTGGTGAGGGGTTGTTGAGGGGAACAGTCGAAGCCGATCAGGCATCAAGGGGTTTCACGATGAGGGTATTGCTTTCCACGCGCACGACTTCCACGAGGTCGCCCACGCGCAGCACGCGGTCGCTTACACATTCGGCACGCCAGTCATCTCCGGCGGCGCTCACGCGGCCCAAGCGTAGCCCGGGTTCGAAGTCCTGTGTCACCTTGCCGCGCTGGCCCACGAGGGCATCCATGTTCGTTTTCACGTCCGGGCCGTTCCACATGCGTTTCATCAGGATCGGGCGAATGGTGAAGAACGCGATAAGGGCGAAAGTGCTGAAGCCCACCAATTGAACGCCTACTCCGAAGCCGAGCACGGCTGCGATACTGGCGCCGACACAGCCGATACCCAAACAGACCAGGAAGAAGCCCGGGACGAAGATCTCCAGGATGAAGAGGATGATCGCTACACCCGCCCACCAATGCCATTGAAAGAAGTCCATGGTTCTATCGTGCTTACACGGCGCAAGATAGAAGCGCCCCCATAGCATACACCCCCACTTCGGATGAACGGCGGTGGTGTGGGATGAACGCACGGCGGGCCTTTGGATCGCCGGGGTTACTTTCGGCACCGCATGAAACCCGGCGTGCTCGCCCATTTCCGTACTCCCGAGGGGCGAGACCAGCTCATGACCTATGCCACCGAGGCCGGGGCTCTGTTGGGTATGTTGTTGACCTATCGACTGGCGGCTTATTCCAGCAAGACGGATCTGGACTTGTACGTGATCGCACGGCGCACCATAGCCTTTGTGTTCCCGGTGGTGTTGATGGGGGCGATGGTGGGCCTTACGCGGTTCACCACCATGAGCGCCACGCCGGAGATCGCACGCCGGTATTTACGTGGAGCACTAAGTTGGGTGATCCCGCTCGGTGTGGTGATCTGGTTGCTGTGCTTCCTGTTGGCGCGTCCGTTGGCATGGGGCATCTACGGCAGTGAAGCGGGCATACCCTTCATTCCACCGCTCGGCGCCATGACATTGGGCATCGCGCTGCACGGGGTTGCCTACGGATACCTGCGCGGACGTGGAGCCATCCTTATCGCGAACGCGTTGCAACTCTTCGTGCTCGCGGTGGCACCCTGTTTGGCCTTCGTCCTTTTCGATGAAATGGTGCATGTGCTGTGGGCAACGGGCCTTGCGTGGGTGTTCTCCGCCTTGCTCTCCATCAGCCGTAGCATGCTTTTGCCCACGGGTTCTTATCGCCGGGAAGGAGCGGAGCTACTGCGTTACGGGCTTCCGCGCGTCCCCGGTGATGTCGCGCTCGGAGCCCTGCTCACTATTCCGGGATATGTCGCGCTGCGCACCTATGGCATCGACTCCAGCGGCGAGGTCGGCTTCGGCGCAACGTTGCTGAATATCGCCGCAGCGGTGTTCTCTCCGGTGGCCTTGCTGTTGTTGCCCGCCGCCGCCGCACAGCTCGCTGGTGGTGATCATGCGGGGCTGGCGCAGCGCATCCGTGGCATGGAACGCTTGATCCTTCTTGCTTCCATCGGGTTGATGCTGAGCTTCGAGTTGTTGGCCGTTCCCGTGTTGGACATCTACCTCGGGCCTAGCGGTGCGGAATACGTGGACATGTCGCGTCTGATCTTCATCGGTGCGCTGCCCTTCGCGTATTTCAATGGCATGCGCAGCTTGTTGGATGCCTACTTCCGCACGCCACGCAACGGTGTCAACCTCATGGCGGCGTTCCTGATCCTGCTGGTGGGCAGTGCGGTCCACTTGTTCATTCCCACTCCGTGGTATACCATGGCCGTGGTGCTCAACATTGCGCTTTTCTACTTGGGTTATACAACTTGGCGCGATGTCGCTTTCGTGCGTTCCGAGCTGGAACGTTTGGCGGTGCGTGGCGAAGAACACATCGGCGTTGTGGTGGTGATACCCGACAATGAAGAAGGCGAGGCCTACACCGATTCACGCGATCAGGCCGTTCTATTCACACGCTACGGTGCGGAGGTCACCATGTTCCACTTGCCGTCGCGTACGTCGCCCACACGGTTGTTGCGTTCGCGCCGTGAGTTGAAGAAGTTGCTGCACACGGTGCGCCCCGATGTGGTGCATGTGCATTACGGATCAGTGGCCGCGCTGTTCACTGTGCTTACGAGTTCGGTGCCGGTGATGGTCACTTTCATGGGCGATGATCTGGACCGCAGCCGCGTGGATGGTGTGGTGCGTTCGCGCTTGGGCGGATTCTTCTCGCAGGTCGCGGCCTTCTTCGCAGCGGGCATCATCTGTACGGATGAGATCGTGCGCGAGCATCTGTGGTGGCGAACGAGCGAGGCGCATGTCATGGGCACTGGTCCGCACGAGGCGGAAGCCCAGGCCGTGTTGAACCACCTGCGTACCGTGGCGTTCCACAAAACAGAGGAGGTGTGAAGCTCTTGCTGGTAGCTGCCGCCAACTCGGTGCATGTGCTGCGCTGGGCCAACGCGTTCGCGGAACGGAACATCGGAACACACCTGGCCACGCAACATGATCCGATCGCCGGTTTCGCGCCGGCCGTCCACATCCATAGGTTGCCGCACACCGGCGGGCTAGGCTATTTCCGCAACCGGGCAGCGCTGCGCAAGTTGGTCGCACGGCTGAAGCCCGATGTGATCAACATACATTATGCTTCGGGTTACGGCACTTTATCGGCTGCGATCCGTGGAACACCGGTGGTGCTGAACGTGTGGGGGAGTGATGTCTTCAGCTTTCCGCACAAGAGCCCTGTTCACCACTGGTTGATCGTTCGGAACCTTCGCCGTGCCGATCATTTGGTCTCCACCAGCGAGGCCATGGCGAAAGAAGTTCGCACGCTTTTGGGAACCGATGTGCCGATAACCATCGTTCCGTTCGGTGTGGACACTGCGCTCTTCAAACCTGCTTCTGCACGTCCGAAGAACGGCCCGCTCGTGATCGGGACCGTGAAGACCCTGGCGCAGACCTACGGGATCGATATCCTATTGCGCTCCTTCGCCCTTGTTCCTACCCGGATGCAAGACCGCGAAGTGCGGTTGCGGATCGTGGGTACGGGCCCACAGGAAGCTGAACTTCGTGCATTGAGCAAGAGTCTAGGCATCGCGGATCGTGTTGAATTCAGGGGTGCCATAACGCACGCGGAAATACCTGCGGAACTGGCCAGTATGGATGTGTTCGCCGCGTTGAGCAGGAGCGAAAGTTTCGGCGTCGCGGTGATCGAAGCATCGGCGTGTGGCCTACCTGTGGTAGTGAGCGATGTTGGTGGGTTGCCCGAAGTGGTGCGTGATGGCATCACCGGTATGTTGGTCCCTGTGAATGATCCACAGGCCGCGGCAAATGCCTTCACCCAGCTTCTTTCCGATGATGGAAAGCGTTCGCGTATGGCTGCGGAAGGAAGACGATGGACACGGAGCGCCTTTGACTGGCAGGCGTGTGTGGATCGCATGATCGACGTGTGCTCGAAGGCGCTCAACACTCCTCGGTCATGAGCATTGGCAAACCCCTTGGACCGGTCCCCACGGTACGTGTGGTGATCCCTTGCCGCAACGAGGTGAAATACATCGAGCGTTGCCTCGTATCGCTTGTAAACGCTGATCGCACAGGACTCGCCGTGGAAGTGTGGGTTTGCGATGGACTTAGTGATGATGGCACGCCAGCGATCATCGATCGGATCAGTGCCGTTCATCCGTGGATAATGCGCGTGGACAACACCGCGCGCACCACACCCCATGCCATGAACATCGGGTTGCGTCCGCCTGGTTACGAGGTCGGCATCATCCTGGGCGCGCATGCCGAAGTGGACAACGCCTTCCTTCAGGAGAACATCCGCTTGCTGGCTCACCATCCCGAAGTCGGATGTGTTGGCGGGGTCATCGAGAATGTCTACGACGATGATACCAGCCGCAGGATAGGTGCGGCGATGGGCCATCCGTTCGGGGTGGGCAACGCACATTTCCGCACGGGCGCCAAAGATGGTGAGGTGGATACCGTGGCCTTCGGTGCCTACCGGCGCGAAGTGTTCGACCGGATCGGCTTTTTCGACGAGCGGTTGGTGCGCAACCAGGACGATGAGTTCAATTACCGCGTAGTGCGTTCCGGCTGGAAGATCCGCCTCTCGCACAAGATCCGCAGTCGATACTATGTGCGGGCAAGTTTTGCGCGGCTCTTTCGGCAGTATCGGCAATACGGTTATTGGAAAGTCTATGTCAACCGCATCCATGGTAGTATAACCACCGTGCGGCAATTGATACCCGCGGTGTTCGTAGCGTACCTCCTTATCGGTGGTTTAGCGGCCGTGATCTGGTCGCCGCTCGCAGGGCTCTATCTTGTTGGTATCCTGCTCTATCTGCTCGTCGCCAAGATCAGTGCAATGCGCGCCGCTACGAGGCTGTCGGATGTGGCTGGCATCGTTTGGGCGTTCCTGATCCTGCACGTTTCATACGGCTGGGGTTATTTGCATGGCATCTGGGATCTTCTGGTGCTCCGTCGCGAGCCTGGAACGAAGTCCCACACCCTGACCCGGTAAGGCGCGCGCCACCCACCGCCTTTGTTACTTTTGGCGGATGCCATCGCCATGCGTGATCGCACATACCACCGCAGTTCCCGTATGCAGCCACCGCACTTCGTCGTCTCCCAGGTGAAGCACGTCAACCCTTGTCGGCGATGACGGCGAAGCATCGCGTGGTGATCGAGCCCGGTTCCGGTAGCCAGAATTACTGGGGCGATCTGTGGCAGTACCGAGGCTTGTTGCTCTTTTTGGCTTGGCGCGATCTGGCGGTGCGTTACAAACAGACCACCATCGGCGTGCTGTGGGCCGTCGTCCGGCCGTTGCTCACCATCGGCGCCATGTGGTTCATCGGCTGGCTCTTCGGCAGCAACGTTCCGGAGGGTACTCCGCGTATCCTCATCGTCTGTGCGGCCACCTTGCCTTGGCAGTTCTTCGCCACGTCGTTCAGTGAAACGGCCAATTCGCTGGTTGCCAATTCCAACCTGCTCACCAAGGTCTACTTCCCCCGGTTGATCCTGCCGTTCAGCACCGTGCTCGTTAGCGCGATCGATCTGTTGGTCGCGTTGCTGATCATGGTCGTGCTGATGGCTTTCTACGCCTATTTGCCGGGGCCGGAAGTCGTGCTCTTGCCGGTCTTCATCCTGCTCACGTTGGTCAGCTCGCTCGGTGCCGGGTTGCTCATCGCTGCGCTGAACGTGAAGTACCGCGACTTCCGCTACCTCATCCCGTTCATCGTGCAGTTCGGGTTGTATGTGACTCCTGTGGCCTTCACCAGCCAGGATGTGTTCGGCAACCCCGACATTCCCGAAGCGCTCAAGTACCTCTATGCCTGCAACCCGATGGTGGCCGCCGTGGATGGCTTCCGCTATGCGCTGTTCGGTGCATCACAACCCATCCACTGGGTCGGATTCGGCATCTCCAGCTGTATCTCGCTCGTCTTGTTGATCATCGGGATCGTTTATTTCCGTCGCACCGAACGTGGTTTCGCAGATACCATCTAAGGCATGAGCGGACCGATCATACGCGTCGAGGGCCTGGGGAAACGCTTTACCCTGCACCACAAGCAACGTGAACGGTATACCGCGCTGCGCGATGTGCTTTCAGAGCGCGCTCGTTCACTTTTCCGGCCGGACAAGTCGCAGGCCAGCACTTCGGACTTCTGGGCGCTTAAGGATCTTTCGTTCGACATCCAAGCGGGCGATCGTGTGGGCATCATCGGCCGTAACGGAGCGGGTAAGTCCACGCTGTTGAAGGTCCTCAGCCGTATCGTGGATCCCACGAAGGGGCGTGTCACCATCGAAGGTCGTCTCGCCTCGCTTCTCGAAGTAGGCACCGGATTCCACCCCGAGCTCAGCGGTCGCGAGAACATCTATCTCAATGGAGCCATCTTGGGGATGAGCCGCAAGGAGATCACCGCCAAGTTCGACGAGATCGTGGCGTTCGCCGATGTGGAGCGCTTCCTGGATACCCCGGTGAAGCGCTACTCCAGCGGCATGTACGTGCGCTTGGCATTCGCGGTGGCGGCGCATCTGGAGCCGGAGATCCTCGTGGTGGATGAGGTCCTTGCCGTTGGGGACGCCGAGTTCCAGCGCAAGTGCTTGGGCAAGATGAAGGAGGTGGCCATGGGTGGCCGTACGGTGCTCTTCGTTTCGCACAACATGGCCGCGATCCAGAACCTCTGCAGCACCGCGATCTACCTGAAACAAGGTCAATTGATCACACAGGGCGCCACAGCTGATGTATTGACCGCCTACTTGAAGGACACCGGATCCGCTGCCCGTATGGACCTTAGCGAACGTCCGGATAGGCAAGGCAATGGAGCCATCCGCTTCACGGGATTCTACCTCTCTGATGAGGATGGACGCGAACTCGCTGCTGCCCAGTCAGGGGCCACAGTGGTGTTCAATTTCGACATCGAAGCGCGATCAGCACCGTTGCGTGATGTCAAAGTGGCCATGGGTATCGATGATCAGTACGGGCAGCGCATCACCCACCTCAGCAACGAGGTGGCCGGGCAGGTCTTCGCACAAGCGGATGGGATGAAGCGTCTTTCCATCCGCGTGCCGCGTTGTCCGCTGCGCAACGGGAATTACACCTTCACCCTGTTCTCCTCGGTGAACGGCGAGATCGCGGACTACCTATTGAACGCCGGAGGGTTCCATGTGGAGTCCGGCGACTATTTCGGCACGGGCCGCACCCCGGCAGAGGATCAAGGCACCTTCTTCGTGGATCATTCATTCAACCTGAGCTAGGTGAGCAACTTGATCTACTTCCTGCGGCAGATCAAGTACAACCGTGCGCACGGAATGAAGTGGTCGCAGGTGCGCTACTTCTTCCGCTGGCAACGTTCATTGCAACAGGGGTCATCATCGTTGAAGGATCGCTCAGCCTGGCTCACGTTCCCCGCACTCGATAAGTTGGACCGGTGGGCAAGGCCAGAGCATCGCGTATTCGAATATGGTGGGGGGGGGAGCACACTTTTCTGGTGTGATCGCGTGGGTGAGGTCATCACCGTGGAGCACGATGCAGGATGGTTCAAGGCGTTGGAGGAACGTATGGCCCATGAGCACCGTGCACGTTGGACCGGCCACGCCATTCCCGCTGAAGTGGGCGCGCTGGTGCCTTTCCCCGATCCGGCCGTTCCCGAACACTTCGCCTCTGCGGATCTTGCATCGGTGGGTATGAATTTCCAAGCGTACGTCAGCAGTATCCTCCAGTATCCCGATGAGCATTTCGATGCCATCCTTGTTGATGGTAGGGCGCGCACTTCGTGCATCCGCTTATGCATACCTAAACTGAAGCGCGATGGATTGTTGATCCTGGACAACGCGGAGCGCACCTACTACACGGATAGGAACCAGGATGTATTGGCTGCGTTCTCCGTGCAACTTGCTGGTATGGCCCCTGTGATCTACAACCGCGATCCATCGGAAACACGCATATACCGCAAACGTTGATGAGCGCTGCCCCCGTCGCCATATTCGCCTACAAACGCCCCCAAGCGCTGAAGCGGATGCTGGAGGGGTTGCAACGCAATGAACGCTTCGCCGAGAGCCCGGTCATCGTCTTTTGCGACGGGGCCAGAAAAGGTGCATCACATGCCGAACGCATAGGGATCCAACAGGTACGCGACCTGGCGAAGGCCATATCGGGCAGCCTCTCGTTGGAAGTCGTGGAAGCCCCAGCGAACAAAGGTCTTGCACGATCCGTGATCGAGGGGGTGACACGCGTTGTTGAAGCCCATGGCCGTATCATCGTGGTGGAGGATGATGCCGTGTTGTCGCCGTACTTCCTGCGCTTCATGAACGATGCACTGGATCGTTTCGCAGAGGTGGAGAACGTACATTCGGTAGGCTCGTGGAACTACTTCGCGGAGCCGGATGCCCTCCAGGGTGATTTCTTCCTGCGCTACCCCGATAGCTTGGCATGGGCCACGTGGAAGCGTAGTTGGGATCTCTTCGAGAAGGATGGCGAGGTGCTGAAGTCCCGCCTGAAGGAGAAAGGGCTCTGGAACACACTGGATGCCGACGGCCGGGTTTCCTATTTCTCCACCATGTTGAACGCCCAGATCAAAGGCGCGATCGATAGTTGGGCCATCCGCTGGACAGCCACAAGCGTGCTGCATGGCAAGGTGAACTACTATCCGCGGATCACCATGGCTTTGAACAAGGGTTTCGGTGCCGATGCTACGCACGAGAACGCACCGGACCACAACGAGGACCTTGTTCTGGCCGAAGTGCCATGGACCGTTGACAGTAAGGAAGCCGTGGAAACCCCAGCCGCCATTGCGGCCTGGACGGAATATGTGCGCATGAATTTCGAAGGTGGTCGTGACCGATCGCTGAAGACACGGGTGTGGCGTGCCATGCCCGAAGGAATGCGCAAATGGTACGGTCGCACCAAAGCCCGGTCCTCGGCGGATCCCACTGCATTGGCGTTCGAGCCGGTATCGCGCGTCTTCGGTTTCGATCGTGGTCTTCCCATAGACCGGTATTACATCGAACGTTTCTTGGCGAAAAACGCCCCGCTGATCAAAGGTCACGTGATGGAGATCGAGGAATCCACTTACTCGGATCGCTTCGGACGGGCCACCAGAACGGAACGTTTGCGCTACACCGGTGAGCCTGGACCGGGGATCCGCATCGGGGATCTTACCAAGCCCGAAACGTTGCCCGAAGGGGAGTTGGATGCCTTCATCTGTACCCAGACCCTGAATTTCATCTACGACATGAAAGCAGCTGTTGTCGGGTTGCATCATGCACTGAAGCCCGGAGGTCATGCATTGGTCACCGTGGCTGGCTTGGTGCAGATCTCGCGTTTCGATGCCGACCGTTGGGGTGATTTCTGGCGGTTCACGCCGCAGAGTGCTCAGCGCTTGTTCGAAGAGGTGTTCGGTAGCGCACAGGTCCATGTTGAAGCCTTCGGGAACTCCTATGCCGTGGCCTGCTTGCACAAGGGCTTCGCAACGGAAGAATGCGACAAGGCCCTATTGGATAAAGCGGATCCGGATTACCCGCTGCTCATCACCATCAAAGCACGCAAAGCATGAAAGCGTTGATCCGCCGTGTGCTGCATGGTCCACCCTCGGAAGAGAACAAGCTGATAAGTGAAGCATCGGTCTTTCCACGCTATACGCCGACGACCATCGCGTACCGCGGCATGCGCCTCGCCGTTACGGACATGCTATCCGTGGCCTGGCAGATCAAGGAGTTCTTCGGGGATGAACGGATGAAGTTCCAGGCGAACACGGAGCGGCCATTGATCATCGACTGTGGGGCGAACGTAGGCGTATCCATTCTGTACTACAGATCGATATTCCCCCACGCACAGGTGGTCTGTTTCGAGCCGGACGCGCAGGTGTTCGCATGCCTTGAAGCCAATCTTGCCGAGAACGGGATAACCGATGTGCAATGCCGGAAGGAAGTGGTCTGGGTGCATGACCAAGGTGTGCGGTTCGGCAGTGAAGGTGCCGATGGCGGCTCCATCCTGCGGGAAACCAATGCTGCCGTGCTGCCTTCGATCCGCCTCCGTGATATGCTGGTGGAACATGCGTCCATCGACCTGTTGAAGATCGATATCGAAGGAGCGGAGTGCGATGTCCTGCTGGATTGCGACATGGAACTCGCGCGCGTGCGCAACCTGTACGTCGAATACCATTCCTTCCCCGATAGGCCCCAACAGCTCCATGCGCTGCTCGGTCTCTTGCAACGTGCCGGATTCCGCTACTACATCGAGCGTATCGGTGTGCATCACAAGCATCCGTTCGCTGGTCTGGAGCAGGCGGAGATGGATATGCAACTCGATATCCATGCCGTCCGGATCTAGCATCAAGGATGGGCTTAGGCCTATCGTCCATCGGCTGAGGCATCGGCGTGATTCGCTCCTCTGTGGGAGTTGTGCCGTGCTGCTCTACCACCGGGTCACGGAGATCCCCACCGATCCACAGCAACTCGCGGTGAGGCCTGCACACTTCAATGAGCACTTGGCCGTGTTGAAGAAGAACTACCACGTGCTTTCGATCACCGAGTTCGATGAGCTGTTGCTGAAGCGCAAGAAGTTCCCACCGAATGCTGTGCTGCTCACCTTTGATGATGGGTACGCGGATAACCATCTGGAGGCGCGACCCATTCTGGAGAGGCACGGCCTACAAGCGCTCTTCTACATCGCGACGGATCACATCGGAAGTGGACGCGAATTCTGGTGGGATGAGTTGGAGCGTATGTTCTTGGTGAATGACAACCTCCCAATGGACCTTGCCTTTGCACGGGATCGCGTACGGATCAACTGGTCGGCCCCCGGGGCAGCAAGTAGCGTAGAACGTGGCTCAACCTACGAGAACCAGCTCAACGTGATGCGAAGGCTCCCTTCGGCTTTGCGCGAGGAGATACTCGGAGAGCTAAGAGTGGTGTTGAACTCGGCCGTCGCGCGCACCACCCACTTGCCCATGTCGGTGGAACAGTTGCGTGCGTTCTCCGGGTCACCTTCCGTCGTCCTCGGTGCGCATACGTTGGGCCATCCGTCGCTGGCACACTTGAGCAGCAACGAACAGCAACACGAGATCGCTGGTTCCAAACGCGCGTTGGAGGTCTTGGTAGGAATGCCGGTGAAGTACTTTTCCTATCCCTTCGGTACTGGTGCTGATTTCAATGCAACGACAGAAGCGCTCGCTCGGGAGGCAGGCTTTCTGCACGTGGCAGCGAACTATCCCGGTATGGTGCATGCACGACGATCCCCGATCAGCTTCCCGCGCTATTTGGTGCGCGATTGGGAAGGTCCGCAGTTCAGCAAGGAGATCCAACGGTTCTTCCGCAGATGAATGTCGTTCACCTCAATACCAGTGATTTCGGCGGCGCGGCGGTGGCAGCGATCCAGTTGCACCAAGCCTTGTTGGAGAAGGGTGTCGGGTCAGACCTATTGACTTTGACACGCACCCGCAACGATGTGCAGCGCCATCACCTGGTGGAGTCGTTCGCGCTGAACGGTTCCCTGACCTGGAATAGGATGCGTTACAAGATCCTGCGGGGCCTGGAACGTACTGGCTTGGTCCAGGACCGAAGCAACTCGCCGAGCAACCGGATGTTGCGCCCGGACCGTAAAGACCACGAGATCTTCAGTTTTCCGTTCTCCTGGTTCAGCATACTTGACCATCCGTTGGTGCAACAAGCCGATCTGATCCACCTCCACTGGGTCGGCTATGGCATGGTGGACCACCGCGACTTTTTTGGCAGATGCACCAAGCCCATCGTGTGGACATTGCATGACATGAACCCGTTCACCGCAGGAAGCCATCATACGGATGAGGATGAAAGCTACCGCGACGGCCCGGATCGTTCGCCACAGTTGAAGGATACAAGGAAGGCCCGGCTACTGTGGAGGTACAAGTACGATGCGGTGCGCCATGTACCAGCTCAACAACTTCGACTGGTCGCACCGTCGCATTGGCTTGCGGATCGAGCCATGGTCAGCGCCATGTTCAAAGGCCGCTCCTGCACGGTGATACCGAACGGTTTCGATACACGGATCTTCCGGCCGAAGGATAGGGTAGAGGCGCGCAAGGAATTGGGCCTGCGTGTGGATACGCGGATCATCCTGTTCAATGCACTCGATGTGGCGAATCCGCGGAAAGGGATGCAGCACTTGTTGGCCGCTCTCAGGACCATGGGCACACCGGATGTGCAACTTGTAAGCGTAGGACACCGTGGAACGCTACCCCAGCAAGAGGCCATCGAGTTCGGTTTCGTTCAGGATCCGAGCAGGCTGGCAACACTCTATGCTGCGGCCGACGTGTTCGTTCTTCCATCCGTGGCGGAGAACCTCCCCAACACCATCGCCGAAGCCCACTTGTGCGGCACCCCTGTCGTAGCGTTCGCCGTGGGCGGGATCCCAGAACAAGTGCATGCAGGCAATGGAAGACTTGCACCGTTGAAAGATGAAGTGGGACTGCGCCACGCAGTGGACGAAGTGTTGTCGTTGACATGGGATCGTGATGGAATTGCGCGCGAAGCGGCTGCCCGGTATGGCCGCGATCGTGTTGCAGAGGCTTATCTGCGTCAGTATAGTATGTGACCGATGGAGAAGCGTTTGGCCATCGTCACCATTTGCTTCAATGACAAAGAGGGTCTTGCGCGCACGTTCGCGAGTGTTTTCGCCCAGGACATGCGAGACCTCCAGTACGTGGTGATCGATGGTGGAAGCATTGACGGAAGTGTGCAATTGATCGAAGCACATGCGGACCGTATCGATAAGTGGACTTCTGAACCGGACCGGGGCATATACCACGCACAGAACAAAGGGTGGTATACCGCTGATGCAACGTTCGTCCTTTTCCTGAACGCAGGAGATGTTCTTGATGCTCCAGATGTGATCGCGAGGACAATGCCTTACTTGACAGACGATGTGGATATCGCATACGGTGATGTTCGATTGTCGGGAGGAGCTCGGGCAGGTGAGGTGAAGATGCATCCAGAGCGGATGACTGGTGGCTACTTGATGAAGGAGGTCGTTGCACATGCTTCACAATTCATCCGGCGATCCTTGCTGGAGCGTCACGAAGGCTACGATGAGCAGTATCGTATCGCGGCGGACTATGCCTTCTTCGCCAAAGCCTTTTGGGTCCAACACGCACGCATGCGCAAGGTGCCCTTCGTTGTCAGCCGGTTCGATATGGGCGGTTTAAGTTCCGATCCGACCCAGGAACAGGCCGTCGCGGATGAACGTGTTTCCATCCAACGCCGGTATGCACCTTGGATCTGGTTCAAGGTCTACCACGGTTATGCATGGCTGAATCGCCTTTTCGGACGATGAACACACAGCACGCTCCGAAGATCACCGTCATCATCCCCACGTACAACTACGCGGAGTTCATCGGCGATGCGTTACTGTCCGTCCGCGCCCAGACCTATACGAACTGGGAATGTTTGGTGATCGATGATGCCTCAACGGATGGAACGGCGGGTATCGTTAAAGAGCACGCTTCACAAGATCCACGGATCCGGTACATAAGACTGGATCGGAACAGCGGTGTTTCGGCCGCGCGCAACCGGGGTTTCGAAGAAGTGCGCGGGGAGTTTATCCAACTCCTGGATGCTGATGATGTGATCGCACCGGGCAAATTGGCTGCACAGGTTTCCTGGCTTGATCAACATGACGAGGTGGGTGTGCTTTACTCGAACTACTTCGCCTTTACGGGGAACCCTTCGTTCGATCGCGAAGGTGAGTACCGTGCGGACGAGTGCCTGAATGGCAGTGGGGATATGATCGTCTCACGACTGCTACGCGGGAACATCTTCCGTTTGAACACGGTGCTTTTCCGCAAGTGGATACTGCACGAGGTGGTCGGCTTTCGCGCAGGGTTCCGCTATGTGGAGGATTGGGACTTTTGGCTACGCATCGCTGCGAAGGGCTTCATGTTCCGGTTCCTGGATGAGCCATTGGCGATCTCCGGTGTCCGCGCCAACCCCAAGAGCCTAAGCTCGGACAAGTCCGCCATGAGCGATCATTACCTGCCTGTGCTCCAACACCTGTGGGTTCACGAACCTCTTTCGGCGATCAACCAGGTGAGCCTCCTTGGGCGTTATGTCTTGTTCCTGTTGGATCGCATTTTCCTGCGCAAAGGCCGTGTGATCCTCCTGCGCGATGGTATCGTGCCTTTTCTCATTGTTGTCATACCATTCGCACTGCTCGCGTTGCCGTTCTGGCCATTCTACAAAGCACGCCAAGTCCTAGCCTGAGCGATGAGCTATCGGCCTGTCATATCCATCATCATCGTCAGCTACAACACGCGCGATGTGCTGCGCGATTGCCTGGCTTCCATCGTGCGCGAAGCCGATGTGCCGTACGAGGTGATCGTGGTGGACAATGCCTCTCCCGATGCTTCAGTGGAAATGGTGGAACAAGAATTCCCCACGTTCCGGCCGATCCGGAGCGGGGGGAATATCGGGTTCTCGCCTGCGAACAACATCGGACTTACTGAAGCAACTGGGTCGTACCTGCTTTTGCTGAACCCGGACACGCTGCTCTTGCCACAGGCACTAAGTAGTTGGTTGCGCGATCACGAGGCGCAGCATGCTGGTATTTCCGGTCCATTCCTCCAGAATGCCGATGGCTCACATCAACGGTCTGCCTGGAAGGAGCCGGGATTGTTGAGTTCGTTGGCGGAACTGGTATTCCTGCACAAGGTCCTGCAGTTCGGATCATATCCGGAACGATCCTACAGGACCGATTTCCAGCCCGACTTCGTCTCCGGGGCTGCGCTGCTTTTCCATCGCTCTATCTACGAACGCATCGGTGGGTTGGATCCACAGATGTTCTGGTGCGAGGATGTGGACCTGTGCGTCCGGGTCCGCAAGAGCGGTGGCACGTGCTACTTCCTCCATCGCCCACGGATCATCCACCTCGGTGGCCAAAGCTCCAAGAAGAACGTGGACCGTGTGATCAGCAACCAGTTGATCAGCCGCATCAAATTCAGCCGGAAGCATCGGAACGTCTTGATCACCCTTTTGTTGGTCATGGTCATCGCGTTGCATGCGTTCTCCCGTGCACTGGTGTTCGGGTTCGTGGGCTTGATCAGAACCGAACCCCGCGCCAGAGCTTACCGCTACACTCTCCGCAAGCTCGGACGTTACCTGTTCTTGGCCGACCGCTCCATCTGAGGGTAATTGGACTGGCACGTACATTCGTCCGGCATGCCCTGGAACACACGGACATCTAGCCGCGGTAGCTGCGCGTGAGCACATCGCTGGGCATATACCTGCAACGCGCCGCCGGTTGGGGCTGGCTCCTGCTCTGTGGGATTATCCCCATAAGTGGGCGTTTCGTGCCGGTTCCGTTGGCGGTGGCCGTTATCCTGCTGCTCATCGTGTTCTGGCGCCGTAGACCGATGGTCGCATGGGATGTGCTTTGGCCTCTGTTCGTGTTCTACATCCTGCACATCATCGGCATGGCGTGGAGCAGTGACCTCGATTTCGGCCTCTTCGATCTGCAGATCAAACTTGGACTGGTGCTATTACCGTTGGCCAGTGCCGCCTACATGTCCTTATTCCCGAACGGCCTGCATCGTAGCATGGTCGCCTTCACGGTGGGTACGTTCGTGGCGATCGTCCTTAGCTTCTGGAAAGGCTATGTGTGCTTTCGATCCACGGGAGACAGCGGTTGTTTTGCCCAGAGCACCTTCTCGTTCGATCTGCATCCGAGCTACGCCGCTTGGTACGCCTGTTGGGCCTTGGGTTACTGGGGGCTTTGCGCAGTGGAGAATGCACGACAGCACCGTTCCTTCCTCGTTCAGGGTGCCATCGTACTCGTTCTTTCAGTATTCACCTTCATGTTGGCGAGCAAGAGCGGTGTACTCGGGTTGATGATCGTTGCACTTGCGCTCGGCATTATCCACTTCGCACGCCTCGCTCCCAAGCGCCGGATCATTGGTGTTGTATGCTTCGTGGGTGGGTTGGTGGTCGCCTTGGTGGTCGGGGGCGATCGTGTTGCCGAACGTATGCGAGCAGCTTGGCAAGCCGTGGAAGTCGCCCGCAGTGGTGATCCTGCGCTTTATGCTTCCGGAGGTGGGAGCGAGATGCGTTTGGTAGCGTGGCAATGCAGTAGTGAACTTCTTGGTGCCCAACCTTTCGGAAGCGGAACGGGTGATGTGAAACATGCATTGGTGGAGTGCTACATCTCCAAAGGCGCAACACTGGCGGCGGAAAAGCGGCTGAACAGCCACTCCCAGTTCTTACAAGGTGGAGTGGCACTGGGCTGGCTCGGCCTGCTGTCATCGCTGCTCGTTGCTGTTGTCCCGCTTGTAGTCGCTGTGAAACGACGTGATGTGCTTCTTGCGCTTTTCTCCGTATTATTCATGTTGAACGCCGCCGTAGAATCGGTGCTGGAAGTCCAAGCCGGCGTGGTGCTCGTGGGCATCATGTCGGGTTTGCTGGCCTACCACCGAACTTCGTACTCTCCCCATCCGAAGGACCAACGAACCAACGCATGATCCCGTTCAGCCCGCCGCGAATAGACGACCGCACCGTGAAAGCCGTGGAAGAAGCTTTGCGCAGCGGGTGGATCACCACGGGCCCGCGTACCAAGGAGTTCGAACGTAGGATCGCTGCTTATTGCGGTGTGAAGAAGGCCATCGCCCTCAACAGCTGGACCAACGCCTGCGAACTCGTTCTACGCTGGTACGGCGTAGGCCCCGGCGATGAGGTGATCGTACCGGCGTATACGTATTGTGCAACGGCAAACATCGTGATGCACGTTGGCGCGAAACCGGTGATGGTGGATGTGTTGGATGATTTCACCATGGATCCCGACGCGGTTAGAAGGGTGCTCACCAACCGGACCAAGGCCATCATCCCCGTGGACATCGGTGGGCTGCCTGCGAACCTGAAAGCAATCATGCGCGTGGCGGAGGAAGGTTGTGGGCTCTTCACCCCGAAAGTGAACTTGCGGGTGGATGGATCCAATCCCCAGATGCGTTTGGGGCGTGCGCTTGTGATCAGCGATGCCGCACATTCTTTCGGCGCTAGCGTGGCTGGTCAGAAGGTCGGCGCACAAGCGGACATCACAGGCTTCAGCTTCCACGCGGTGAAGAACCTCACCACGGCCGAGGGTGGCGCGCTCACCTTCAACCTGCCCGAGCCGTTCGACAACGAAGAGATCTACCGCTACTTCAATTTGCTTAGCCTGCACGGCCAGAGCAAGGACGCGCTGGCGAAGACACAGCCCGGCGCTTGGCGGTATGATGTCACCATACCCGGCTGGAAATGCAACATGACCGACTTGCAAGCGGCGATCGGACTGGTGGAATTGGATCGTTTCGATAGCGAGACCACACCGCGACGCAAGGCCATTTGCGAGCGGTACAGCGCAGCGTTCAACGGAGATGCGCGGTTCATCGCTCCGGCCTTCACCACCGGGGATCGTGAGAGCTGTTACCACTTGTACATGTTGCGTATCGCGAAGGCCACCGAGGATCAGCGCGATGCCATCATCACCGCCATCGCCAAGCGCGACGTCAGTGTGAACGTTCACTTCATCCCCTTGCCCAAATTGAGTTTCTACGAGGGCCAAGGCTATCGCATGGTGGACTACCCGAACACGTACAAGCTTTATAGCACGGAGATCAGCCTACCCGTCTATTTCGATCTTACCGATGCACAGGTGGATCAGGTGGTAGCCGCGGTGAAGGCTGCCGTTGGGGAGGTCATGAACTGAGGTGATGGTGAAACGCGTGTTCGACATCGTCGTTTCGGCCACGGCCCTGCTCTTGCTCTTACCGCTGTTCTTGATACTAGGCGCGGCCGTGGCAGTGAGCACTCCGGGTGGTGCGTTCTTCCGGCAAGTGCGTGTTGGGAAAGGAGGGAAGGAATTCCGGTTGTTGAAATTCCGCACCATGCGTCCGGGAAGCGAGGCGCAAGGCCAGATCACCGTGGGAGGGAAAGACCCGCGCATCACGGGGATCGGCTACTTCCTGCGCAAGAGCAAGATGGACGAATTGCCGCAATTGATCAACGTAGTGCTCGGCGACATGAGCATCGTTGGGCCACGTCCCGAAGTGCCGAAGTATGTTGCCCTCTACACCAAGGAGCAGCGCGAAGTGTTGAGCGTTCGGCCGGGGATCACCAGTGCCGCAAGCATCGCCTACATGGACGAGAACGAGATCCTGGGCAAGAGCACCGATCCCGATCGCACGTACATCGAAGAGGTGATGCCCGCGAAGTTGGCGCTCGATCTGGAGTATGTGCAACGCCGGAGTTTCGTGCGCGACCTGTCGATCATCGGCCGGACCGCGATCGGCTTATTCCGCTGACGTCGATCCAGCTTCCGCCGGCCCCAGCATATCCCGCAACTTCTCCAACTCCTTGCTGCGTTCGCTATCGCCCAGCTTCTCGTAGCTGTTGGCCAGGTTGTTCAACTGGCGGCGGATGATGTCCATGTTCGTACAGGGCGTGTAGAACGAAGGCTTCGGGTCGATCTTCAGCTTCTCCAGGAACTCGTTGATCTCGTTGCGGCCGAGGATATCACCCTGGCTGAAGGCGTTCACGTAGAACAGCACGTTCTCTTCGGCATGCTGGCCGGTGTCCACGCCACCGATGGTCTCTTCATCCAGGTAGGCCAGCACGAAATGGTTCGGCAGGTTCACGCCGCGCAAGGGGAGGTGCAGGTCCTCGGCGAGCACTTGGTAGATGATCGCGAGCGAGAGCGGGTTGCCGGTGCGCGTATCCAGCACTTCGTTGATGTACGAGTTCTGCGGCGCGTGGTAGTTGCGTTTATTCCCTTTGAAGCCGTGGATCTGGAAGAAGATGTGGTTGAACACACGCACCTTCTCGAACGCGGTCAGGTGGTCGTTCAGCTCCATCCAGATGTCTTGCCGGATGGAAGCCAGACGCGCCTTCACCTTCTGCTCGTCCATGTCCGGATACCGGTAGCGGCTTATGATGAGCGCACCTTCCAGCAGGTCCTCGCCGCCGGATTCCTTCCACGCTTTCATACGATCGGTAACGCCGCCGAGATGGATGGTCTGGAGGATATCCTCGATCCGGTTGCGGAAAAGGTCGCCCAGATCATCATACTCCCAAGCACGTTCCAGCACGGGCACCACATCATCACCAAGAGAAACGATACGGTCGCGGACCTGGTTGTAGACCCCTTCGTCAGGGTCATCTATCAAGGTGATCAACGCACGGATCTCGGTCTCGCTCATGGGAGGTACCAATGCTCACACCATTGGTCGGGCTCGAAAGTACCCGCACGGTCGTGGGCTGGGGCGATGGCCTACCGTGTTGTTTCAACCGGCGAAGGTTGAAGGCTCCTAACAAAGGCCTGTGCATAGACCGATCCCCCTGTCCGGCATGTTGTTGGCCTGGAGCGCATCCCTTACCTTCATTCCATGAACACGTTGAAAGCTCCACACCTATTGGCGATGGTTCTCGCGGGATATCCGCTTACAATTCTTGCTCAAGTGAGCGGCGACCCCGACATACCGCCTGCTCAGGTGGAAGATCCTGCTATGATCAGCATCGATGAGATGAGTCCGCAGGTCTTCACAATGGTAGAAAAGATGCCCGAATTTCCCGGCGGCCAACAGGCCTTGATGAAGTACATGAGCAGCAACCTGCAGTATCCCGAGATCGCCAAGGAAGAGGAGGTCCAAGGGAAGGTGTTCCTGAGTTTCGTAGTGCAGGAGGATGGTTCGTTGCGCGATGTGCGGGTTATCCGGGGAGTACACCCATCTCTGGACCGCGAGGCCGTGCGTGTGGCGAGGTCCATGCCCAACTGGATCCCCGGCAAGAACATGGGCAAGGTCTGTTGCGTGCAGTACAACCTGCCGGTGAACTTCGTGCTGCAATAGCAAGAAATGACCATGATGTTCAATAGCCTCGGTAGAACTGTACTCGCTCTCGCGGCGATGTCTTTACCGATGGTTCTCTGTGCGCAGACGGATAGGGCGCGACCTTCAGACGGGGAGATCTATGAGTTCGTCAACCCTGAAGTACAACCTGAATTCCCAGGAGGAGAGAAGGCAATGATGATTTACCTAGCCAAGAACTTGAAGCATCCAGTATGCGTCGAGCGGGAAGGAACAGTCATCGTTGGCTTCACAGTGGAAACAGATGGTCGCTTGACCGATGTTCGCACGCTGCGCGGTGTAGCATCTGTCCTCGACAATGAAGCCGTTCGAGTAGTGAAGGGAATGCCACCTTGGACTCCGGGCAAGCGGTTGGCGAAACCCGTTAAGGTGAACTACGTGCTACCTGTCCAGTTCCGCATCTCGCGGTAGAGTGCGCTCACACCGTCGTCACCCGCTGCAACACCTCCGCGATCATGCGGTCAATAGCGCCGTGGTGGTCCTTGCTGTATTCTTTGCGCAAGCGGTTGGCCACCACGGTGCAGACGGTCGCCGTGCGGTGGCCTAGCAATCCGCCTAAGCCGTAGAGTGCGCTGGTCTCCATTTCGAAGTTGGCACCACGCAAGCCTTCGTGCGCGAAACCGGTGAGGCGCTCATTCAACCCATCCACGCTGGGTACACCGCGCAGTTGGCGGCCTTGGGGAGCGTAGAATCCACCGGAGGTGAAGGTGACCCCCACCACGTTGTTGTGGCCCAGGAGCGTCACCAGTTCTTTGTCGCCCGCAGCCACATAGGGCATCGGCAGGTTGTCAGGCCATTCGGTCTGTTGCAGCAAGGCGTTCAGCAAGCGCAGTTCAGCATCGGTGTTCTCGTAGGCGTAGTAGTGCAGCACGTTGTCCAAGCCCACACCGTATGCGCTCACGATGCGGGTATCCACGGGAATGTCTTCCTGCAACGCCCCGCAAGTGCCCAAGCGGATGATCTTCAGCGAGCGCGTCTTCTCCTTCGGCGAACGCGTCTCCAGATCGATGTTGACCAAAGCATCCAGCTCGTTCACCACGATGTCGATGTTGTCCGTGCCGATACCGGTGCTGAGCGCGGTGATGCGCACACCGTTGTATTCGCCGGTATGCCCCACGAATTCGCGGTTCTGCACCTTGTGTTCGATGCGTGAGAAGTGGCGGCTGATCAACTCCACGCGCCCTTGATCGCCCACCACGAGCACGATGTCACCCAACTGCTCGGGCCGCAGCGCGATGTGGTACACCGATCCGTCCGGGTTCAGGATCAGTTCGCTGGGTGGGATGACGGTGCCGGGTGGCGTAAGCGTGATCGGATGCATGGTGCAAAGGAATACGAGATTGTGGAACGCCGCCACGAGCTACGAGCCCGAGCTGTGTCCGTGGGCCTTCGACGTAGCGCGGAATGGTCGTCTACTGCTGCGAGAACACCTTCTGCAACAAGGCCGTGGCGCGAGCGGCGGGGTCCTGGCGGATCTTCTTCTCCTCGTCGGCGAGCAGCAGGAAGAGGCCGTCCATGGCTTTGGTGGTGACGTAGGCGTTCAAGTCGGGGTCCACGGCTTTGCCGCCGGTGAGCAGCGATGCGGTGTTGTACGCGTTGGCCACGGGTGTCCAGTAACTGGTGAGGGCGACTTTCGCCGTTGCTTCTTGCACCACGGGGGTGAATTTGGCGCGCAAGGCCGTGCTCGTCTTTTCGCGCAGGAAATTGGTGGCCGCATTCTCTCCGCCGCGTAACAGGTTGAAGCCGTCTTGGATGCTCATGCTTGTAATGGCATCCACGAAAACAGGCACTGCTTCTTTCGCCGCTTCTTCGGCAGCCTTGTTCAACGTGCGCTCGAAGTCCTCCACGGGTTTCTTGATGCCCAGGTCGGTGAGGGTGTTCTTGACTTTGATGGCTTCGGCCGGGAAAGGGATCTTGATGCGGGCATCGTTCCAGAACCCATCGGCGATACTGGCTTTCTCCACACTGCGTTCGGTGCCCAGCCGAAGTGCTTCCTTCAACCCGGAGACCACTTCATCGTTGCTCAACGGTGCGCTGCTCGGGATGGAGTTCAATACGTTCTGCATGTCCTGCGGCGAGCAGGAGAGGAGCGAGACCACGGTGATGGCGAGGATCGACTTCTTCATTCTCGGATGAGTTTTTCCAACGCCAAACGCCACGGTCCGGGCAAGGTGATGGACTTGTTGGTGGTGTAGTCGAAACAGACCATCACGCTGCGGCCTTCCGCACAGATGCCGGGCTTGTCGCCACCGATGCGGTGGATGGCGTAAACGAGATCGAAGCTCTTGTTGCCGATGGTACCACACCAAGCCTCTGCTTCGATCCGGTCGGTCAGGTGGATCGGCATGCGGTAGTCCACCTCATTGCGCGCGAGGATCAACCCTTCTTTGCGCCAGTCGTGGTCCGTGGCGATGAACTGCTGAAGCAGGCCCATCCGCGCGAGTTCGAACCAATGGAGATACACACCGTTGTGGACGTGGCGTGCCATATCCACATCGGCGAAACGGATCTGGATAGGAAGGCGGGGCATGGGGTGCTTGTCAGTTATTGGGTTACGATCGTTTCTGCCTATTTCTTGGCGGAATACACTTCATGGTCAGTCATTGAGTTCGCATTGGACAAATCGTCCTCATCGATCTTGTAGCCCACTACCTGATCGTAGGAACCATTATCAACAGAGGCGATCATTGCGTTCAAGATCTCCACAACGTCTTCCTTTCCTTTACTCCTGTACTTCTCAAGTAGTTCGCATTTATTCCAACTATTGCCACGGAACAAATGAAGCTGGAACCCCACGCCTTCGTCATTCATGTTCTCTCCACCATACCAACCCAAATCAATATTGTATTCTTGTTTTTCGATCCACAGCATATCCTCTTGAAGGAAAATGGAAAGCTCTTTGCTCTTTGTGTTTGAAATGTCCAGTGGGTCGATGTCATAGAATTCGTTCCATTTCACCGCCCAGCCAGTCGGGATATTCAACTTTTGCTTCTGAGGCTCCATCTCTCCGAAATGAACTTGCAACGAACCACCCGCGCTGATCACGACATTGGATTCAACATCACGCTGAACACCGTGATGCTGTTCGGGTCGCGGTCATAGAAGAGTTTGTCCAGCGCTTCCATGATGTTCTTCGCCCTGAAATAGGACGTTTGCAATCCGCCATCGCCGCGTGCGCTCCACTGGATGGTATAGCTGCTCGTGCGCTCCTTGTACGTCTTCACGTAGTCTAGCATGGCACGAAGCGCATCCACCTTGTCGCTGCCGGTGGTCTGGTGGAAGAGGAAGCTCTGGTTGTGCCGCTTGTTCAGTGTGATCACGGTGAGCTTCGTGGTGGTGCCGCTCTCGTCGAAGTTGAACACAAGGCTGTCCGGGCCTATGCCGATGTGATCAGCGATCTCCTTCTGGTACTCTGCGATCTCGAGGTTCTTGTCCCGTGTCATGTGCTGTTCCTACTGGGCATCAAAACTACTGTACACCGAATTGTGGCTGCGGTACTCCGGCACGAGTTGTTTCATGCGGCGCACGGCGTCCTCGTCGGAGCTTACATCGCTGGCCTCCACCGCGTGCAATACGGCTTGCGGATCATCTTCGCGCACCTTGCCGATGAGGATACGCGGGTGGTGCGTGGGCAAGGTGTTCTCCGCCGTGGCCAGCAATTCTTCGTACAGCTTCTCGCCGGGGCGAAGGCCGGTGTAGACGATAGCGATGTCCGTGCCGGGTTCAAAACCACTCAGGCGGATCATCTTTTCCGCCAGGTCGGCGATGCGCATCGGCTGCCCCATGTCGAACACGAAGATCTCGCCGCCTTTGCCCATCGTAGCAGCTTCGAGGACCAAGCGGCACGCCTCGGGAATGGTCATGAAGAAGCGCGTCACCTCCGGGTCAGTAACGGTGACAGGCCCACCGGCGGCGATCTGCTTGCGGAACAACGGGATCACCGAGCCGCTACTGCCGAGCACATTGCCGAAGCGCGTGGTGGTGAATTGCGTGCTTCCCTGTTGCCGACGCGATAAGCTGTTGACCACCATCTCGGCCACGCGTTTGCTGGCTCCCATGGCACTGGTGGGGTTCACCGCTTTGTCCGTACTGATCAGGATGAACTGCTCCACGCCGTTTTCCATCGCGAGCATTGCCACGTTGCGCGAGCCCAGCACGTTGGTCCGCCAAGCCTCGTTGGGTTGGGCTTCCATCATCGGCACGTGCTTGTAGGCTGCGGCATGGAAAACCACCTCCGGCTTGTATTCGGTGAAGACCGCGCGCATGCCGTTCACGTCCCGTACATCCGCGATGCGTGCTACCAACGGCCGATCGCTGGAACTCTTCAGTTCGATCTCGATATCATACAAGCCCGATTCCGCAAGGTCCACCAGCACCAGCTGCTTCACACCCAACTGCACCAGCTGCCTGCACAGTTCGCTTCCGATGGAGCCCGCTGCACCCGTCACCAGCAACCGTTTGCCATCGAAGCGGGATCGCACTTGTGCATCATCCAACTTGATCACCGGCCGGCCGAGCAGGTCTTCGATCCGCACTTCCTGGATCTGGCCCGCGCTCAATTGCCCGTTGATCCAGTCGTTCACCGGAGGGATGGTGAGCACGCGCACCTTCGCGGCCATCGCGGCATCCACTACGCGGCGGCGGTTCTCCGGATCGGGCCGTTGGATGGCGATGATCACCTGGTCCACATCCGCTTCCGCCAGTAGCTCCGGCAACTTGGCCGTAGAGATCACCAAGCTTCCTTCCAGCCGTTTGCCGGCCTTGGCGGGATCATCGTCCACGAAGGCTTCCACATGGTATTTCACGCTGCCTTCGCGCTCCAGCGTGCGTTTGGTGATCAGCCCAGCTTCACCGGCACCGTGGATCACCACGTGTACCACATCCTTGCCCGCACCGCGCGAACGTAGGTGGAGCAGTTTGAAGCCGATGCGCACCACGATCAAGGCCATGGCAGTGGCCATGAAATCGATCACGATCACCGAGGTGGGTAGGAAGTAGTAGCCATCGAAGAGGAAGTACCGCGCGGCGCCGATCGCCAAGAAGGCCAGGGTTCCGGCTAGCACCGTGAGGAAGATCCGCTTGGCATCATCCGTATTGGTATGGCGCACCATCATGCGCGGAAGCCCGGCCAAGAGGAAGGAACCCAGCCGCACACCGATGAACAACGGCAGCACGGGTAGCAGCAGGTCCACCTCCACGGCAGGCACTTGGAAGTTGAAGCGTAGCAGGTAGGCTGCCGCCAACGCCAGCAGGCACAGCACCACATCGATCAGAAGGATGCCCCAGCGCGGGAAAAGTCGGCCTGCCATGGAAGCGCGAAAGATAGCCGCACCACGCTTTGCCCACGCTGGCCTTTCTTTGCAGCAAGCGCCAATGCCAAGGATCCTGTTCGTCGCCGCCCACCGTCCCGATCGTTCACCCAGCCAGCGGTATCGGTTCGAACAGTTCACGGAATATTGGGCGCAGCATGGCTTCACCTACGAATATGCCTGGCTGATCGGTGCGGAAGACGACCGCATTTTCTACTCGCCCGGGCGTATCGCCGCCAAAGCGGCCATCTTCTTCAAAAGCTGGTGGCGGCGGGCACAACAGGTGAAGAAGGCGAAGGACTTCGACCTCATCTTCATTCAGCGTGAAGCGTTCATGACCGGGAGTACGCGCTTCGAGCGGAAGCTGGCCCAGAGCGGCGTGCCGGTGATCTACGACTTCGACGATGCGGTGTGGCACATGGACGTGAGCGATGCCAACAAGAAGCTGAGCTGGCTGAAGGATCCCGCGAAGACCTCCAAGATCATCGCCTTGGCCGACCTGGTGATCGCCGGTAACGACTACCTAGCGGACTATGCGCGGCGTTTCAACAAAAGGGTGGAGGTCATCCCCACGGTGATCGACACCCAGGTCTACGTGCCGGGGCCAACACCGGTGCGACCAGATGGCAAAGTGGTCATCGGCTGGACCGGCAGCTACCCCAGCCTGATGGCACTGAGGCGCGAACTGCCCTTGCTGCGCGAGTTGTACGCACGTTGGGGTGACCGTATCGTGTTCCGCATCATCAGCGATCGCGATCTGGATGCGCCGGACCTGCCGCTGGAGCATGTGCGTTGGAACAGTGCCACCGAGGCCAAGGACCTGGAACCCATCGATATCGGCATCATGCTCCTGCCCGATGATGAATGGAACCGCGGGAAGTGCGGCTTCAAAGGGCTTCAGTACATGGGCATGGGAAAAGCCGTGGTGCTGGGCCGGGTAGGGGTGAACAAGACCATCGTCCAGGAGGGGAAGAACGGGCTGCTCGCCGGTTCCCAAGAGGAATGGATGGCGGCATTGGGCCAACTGATCGCCAGTCCCGACCTTCGCCACCGGATGGGGACCGAAGCCCGACGCACCGTGGAGCAACACTACTCGGTGCTGGCATGGCGCGATCGCTACCTCACCATCTTCAAAACACTGATCAAGGAACACCAAGCGCGTTCCTGAACGACTACGAGAACATGGAAACCACGACCGATCTGAAGAAGACCGCCCTTACCCACATCCACGAAGCGCTCGGTGCTAAAATGGTACCCTTCGCCGGATACCTCATGCCCGTGCAATACACCGGTGTCAACGACGAGCACCACAACGTGCGCAACGGCGTGGGCGTGTTCGATGTGAGCCACATGGGCGAATTCCTCGTGCGCGGCCCCGGTGCGCTGGACCTGATCCAGAAGATCACCACCAACGATGCCAGTAAACTGACCCCGGGGAAAGTGCAGTACAGCTGTATGCCCAATGGGAAGGGCGGCATCGTGGATGATCTGCTCGTGTACCGGATGGAACATGGGGCCGATCACCACTACGTGCTGGTGGTGAACGCCAGTAACATGCAGAAGGACTGGGACTGGATCCAGAAGAACAACAGCTTCGATGCGCAGTTGGAGGATATCAGCGATCGGATGTCATTGCTCGCGGTACAAGGCCCCAAAGCGGTGGACACGCTGAAGGGACTTTTCAAGGAGGACATCGCCTCCATGCCTTACTACACGGCCATGTACGCCGAAATGAAAGGGGTAGGCTTGGTGTTGATCAGCACAACGGGCTACACCGGCGCCGGTGGATATGAGGTGTACGTGCCCAACCCATTGGCCGAAGCGGCGTGGAAAGCGGTGTTCCAAGCAGGCGCACCGTATGGCATCAAGCCTGCAGGGTTGGCTTCGCGCGATACCCTTCGCTTGGAAATGGGCTTCTGCCTCTACGGGAACGATATCGACGATAGCACCTCGCCCATGGAGGCCGGACTTGGCTGGATCACCAAATTCACCAAGGACTTCATTGATTCGCCGGTACTGAAAGCCCAGAAAGAGAACGGCACCGAACGGAAGCTCGTAGGCTTCGAACTCACCGAACGGGGCATCCCACGCCACGACAATGTGGTGGTGGACGATGCCGGCAACGTCATCGGGAAAGTCACAAGCGGCACCATGAGCCCTACGCTCCAGAAGCCCATCGGCATGGCCTATGTGCCTACGGCCATGGCCAAGGAAGGCACCCCCATCCGGGTGGATATCCGCGGCAAGGTTTTGAAAGGTGTCGTCGTCAAGCTACCTTTCCTGAGCAAGCCCTAGATGGAAGAGATCCGCAACAACGACTACAAGTACCGTGTAGAGGTCTGCTTCATGCCGGGGCAGTACCCGTTGTATGCGCAGGATATGGGCATCGTGGTGGTCATCGATGTGCTGCGTGCCACCAGCGCCATGGTGGCCGCTTTCGAGAACGGCATCGACCGGATCATACCCGTTTCCACCATCGAAGAAGCCGCCCAGTACATCGGAAGGAAAGGATACATCGCAGCGGCGGAACGCAACGGCGAAGTGGTCCAAGGTTTCGCGTACGGCAATTCGCCCTTGGCATACGTGGGCCAGGACCTGCGTGGGCAGACCATCGTGATGACCACCACCAACGGCACCAAAGCCATCAACCTGGCCAAGGAAGCCCGCCAACTCGTCATCGGATCCTTCCTCAACCTAACAGCGCTAAGCGATTGGTTGGTTCAACAGGACGACAACATCCTGCTGCTCTGTTCCGGGTGGAAGGACAAGTTCAACCTGGAGGATAGCGTCTTCGCTGGTGCGGTGATGGAAAGGCTGCTTGAAAGCGGGAAGTTCGGTGTTGAAGAGGATAGCAGCATCGCCGCCAAGTACATGTACATGAGCGCGCGCGACAACTTCATGGGTATCCTCAAAGCAGCACCACGTCGCCGCCGGATCCAACAACTGCAGTTGCTACCCGATGTGAAGTACTGTCTCACACCGGACCAGAGCACCAAGATCCCGGTGCTGCGCGATGGCGAACTCGTTCTATTGGATACCGCACCGAAGGCATGATCCGAAAGACCCTCTTTTTGGCCGTTCTGCTGGCCACGGCGTGGGTGCTGCTCTGGCCGTCGCGTTCGGTAGAACCAGCTTATGCCTGGGGGTTCTACGGCCATAAACGGATAAACCGAATGGCGTGCTTCACCTTGCCGCCGGAAATGGTGGGCTTCTACAAACGCCACATCGATTTCATCACCGACCATGCCGTGGATCCGGATAAACGCCGGTATGCCGTGGAAGGGGAGGCGCAACGCCATTACATCGATATCGACCACTATGCGCACGGAGGCGTGGATCCTTTCAGTGTGGTGCCTCAGCAATGGAACGATGCGGTGTCCAAATTCACGGAGGATACCCTTCAAGCGTATGGCATCGTGCCCTGGCATATCGAAGTGATGTACGCAAGGTTGGTGAAAGCTTTCCAGCGTGGCGATGTGGACCGTATCCTGGTCAACAGTGCTGAACTGGGCCACTACATCGGCGATGCACATGTGCCGTTGCACACCACCGAGAACTACAACGGGCAGCTCACCAACCAATACGGCATACACGGTTTTTGGGAAAGCCGGATCCCCGAGTTGAGCGCCGAGAACTACGACCACCTCGTTGGCCGCGCCACCTATGTGGATCGTGTCCTGGATGTGGCCTGGGTAGCGGTGCATGACAGCCATATGCTTTTGGACAGCGTGTTGGGGATCGAGAAACGCTTGAGCGCGACCTTCCCCGAAGACCAGAAGTTCATCTTCGAGGATCGCGGCCGTGGTGCCATGCGCATGTATTCGCGCGACTTCGCCAAGGCCTACGAGGAAGCGATGATGGGCATGGTGGAAGAGCGCATGAACGCTTCCATCGCAACGCTGGGTAACCTGTGGTACAGTGCTTGGGTGGTCGCCGGCCAGCCGGATCTGGATCGCTTGGAGCAGAAGGATGTAAGCGACTCGCTGAAGGCCGTGTTACGAGCCGAACAAGAGCTCTTCGATCAGAACCGGAAAGGGTTCGGTCGCGATCACGAATGAACTGTTCACATTGAACGGACGATCCCTTGATGATCACCGCCCGCGAAGGTGGTACTTTTGCCAAGCGTGATGCACATGCCTGAATAGGTCAGGTCGCAGGGCTCCGGTGAGAGGGAGCGCACTTGGCTCGTGTATGTATCGCGCACCTGCAAGCACCTGTGGAGGGTTGACGGTCATGAGAGTCCGTTGATGGACCTGTACAGGTTGAAGTGAATGCGGATGGCCCTGCCCGGAACGAGAGCCGGGTAGGCCGTCCGCTACTTCTTCCCAGCAACTACTACTGCCTGAACTGTACGTTCTGGTTGATCACCGCGCAATCCGAGGCGGTATCCACACTGGTGCTCAAGGGTTGTAGCTGGCCGCTCACCTCCAGGTCGATAGACCCGAAGACCGTATCCAGGTCCATCCGGCATGCCCGGAAGAAGATGGCATCACCCTCCTTCATCGTAAGGGTATACACACCGGTCTCGCGCAGGGTATCCGTACCGTTGATGCTTCCACTCAGGGTGTCGTACAAACCACGCGCTGGGCCAGCAGCATACTGCACGATACAATCGTAACACGTGGCCTTCAAGTTGGCGCTGTATTCCTTCACCTGCTCTTTCTTGCAGCCGGATAGCACCACGGCGATCCCGACCCCGAGTATGACTTTCCTCATGGGGAGTGAAGGTAATTCGTCGCAGGCAGACTATGCCACCGAGGTCTTGCGCTTCGCCTTCGGGTCCACGGGCATGGTGCCGAAGAGGTAGTCCCACAAAGGCGAACTAACACCGAAAGCACCCTTATCCCCCACATAGTGGTGCAGGTTGTGGTGCTTCCAGAGCACACCGAAGATGTTCTTCGGCGGATTCATGGTGTGTACAGCGTAGTGCACCATGAGGTACGTGGCGTAACCCGTCATGAAACCGCCGCCGAAAGCGATCCCGTTCGGGCCGAGCACCAGCCGGAACAAACCCATGAACGCTGTTGCCAGTACCACGGATACCACGGGTGGGAGGGCGAGGCGTTTCTTGTCACGCGGGTGGTCGTGGTGTACCCCGTGCATCACGTACTGCATACGCACCTTGCGCGGGCTGCCCGCAGTGCCCATGTGGTACAGGTTGCGGTGCGCGATGTACTCGATGAAGGTGAAGAACAACATGCCCGCCAAATAGAGCGAAAGGGTAGCCACCACGCTCAGGCCCAGCATATGTACCGAAGCATAGCCGGATACCGCGCCCAGTCCATAGAAAATAACCAATGGAACGGCGATATGGGTCTTGGTGAGGCCTTCCAGAACGGGGTTCTGGAAAATTCGGCCACTGGTCATTTTTGCGGTTGACATGTCGTTCGTTACGCGGCGCGAATTTAGTCATCACGAAGGCAGTTGCGCTGACCCTTGTCACCTCCAGGGTGATCGGGCCCGGAAATTCCCCTTGGTTGGTTACATTTGCGGCCCTTCCGCAAGGAATGGGCGATTAGCTCAGCTGGTTCAGAGC